>DAOUAE010000010.1:0-4149 GCA_034433795.1 Chloroflexota bacterium | reverse complement strand
GCATCCCCTATCCAGTGTGCCCAGGTGATGCCCTGATGCCGCAGGGCGTTCACCACCCGGCGATCGGCGCTCCAGAACTCGGCGCCGCGCATCTCGGCCAAAGCCACGTAGAAGGCGTCATAAGCCCGCTTCTGCTCCAGCCGCTGGGCCCAGGCCAGCGCGTTTGGTGCCAGCTGGTCGTCGGGGACAAAGGTCAGGGGCAGCCGCAGCGCAGCCGTGAGGGCCTGCGTGGCCTCCTCGGCGGTCAAGATGTTCTCCCACACCGCCCGCCGCAGGCCGGAGGTCACTTCGGATACCCAGAGGTAGGGAGCCAGCAGGGGACGCGGCGACCTCAGCCACTGCTGCCAGAAATGCCGCCCGCGCTCCTGATAGGGGTGAGGCAAGACCACCACCAGGGCCAGCCCGGCGTCAACGACCAGTGCTGAGGTCGGGGAAGCGGGCATCGTCGTGTTCCTCCCGGTCGCGGAAAAGCCACTCTTCCCGCAGAAGTTGAGGGTGACGGGCCTGCACGGCCACGCCGATGCCCAGAAGGGTCTCCAGGGCTGCCCGGCCCTCCTCTTCTCGCGCCTGCTCCTCGGCCAGCGCCCGACCCAATAGTTCCCGAATGAGCTGGCTGATGCTCACCCGTCTGCCCTGTTGCAGGGCGCGCCGGTGAGCGAGGTGGCGCAGGTGTCGATACTGTTCCGGGTCCAGGAGCACCTGGGCCCGATGAAGGCGCCTCATCGCTACCTCCTTAGCCTGCACTACACAATAGTATACACACTCCAGCCGCGGCCACCGAGTGCTTCCTAGCCACGGCAGGGCTTTCCAGTTTGTTTCATAGCCGGTGGTTGAGGAGGAGGCTGACGCCCCGGTCGGCCCTGCCGCTTATGGCCCGGAACCCGTCGACCACGAACCGGTAGCCCCGTGTCCTCATCAGGTTAATGGCCAGATAACGGAGGCTGAGTCGTGCCGGCCCAGGCCCGCCCTCGTCCGTCCCTTGGGCCGGCAGGGCACCGCGTCACCCCGGTCACGACGGGTGCCGTGGGTCGCCCCCGACGCCAGGGCTGTTCCGCCTGGACCGCTCCGGCCGGAAATCGGCCTGCCCGGTACGGGCTACCGTGATGGGGGACCAGGGCCACAAAGCCCGGAAGCGCGCACGCCCCAAAAGGCTTACCGTTTTCCAGACACAGGTCCGCAATCCCTTTAGGGCTGCTGCCTGCTCCAGCAGCCCCCGAAGTACGGTCACGAAGGACTGCCATTGGCGGCGGCGGAAGCAGGGGCGGAACAACCCCCGGAAGTCGCGCAACACCTCGGAAAGGCAGAGCATGAGCTTGGGCATGGTCCACCGCCGGGATAACGGGAGCTCCACGCGGACCATTATCCACAGAAAGGGCCATGCCCGCTCCTTCCGGAGCGCGAAGTGCAAAGGAGGTGGGCCTCCCCTTTCACCGCATCCAGAATCCCCGCCCCGGAAACCGTCCGGACGCTCCTCTGGCGGTGAGATCTGACCTTACGGCGTGAGGCGCTCACCGGCTGACTGATGGCCAGAGAAGCCGTGATGAGACAGCCCTGCAGGGCCGCACGCGGGAGGGCGCGGCGCCGGCGAGGGTCGTGGCCGCGTACGGCCACCGGGGTGGGCGGGTTCTCGGCCAGCGCGTGGCCGAAGACCAGGAAAAGACCGAGGCGGCCCGTGCGCTCCTTGAGAGGCCAGCAGGGGGCAGGCTTTTGCCCGGGGATACGGGGCTGATGGCTCCGCCGGTTGAAGGACGCGGGGGTACCAGTGTGTGGTCGATGGGTTTCGGGCCCGAGCGCCCGGGCCGACCAGGGCCTGGGCCAGCTCAGCGGCCGATGGAGAACTGGAAAGCCCGGCCGGCGGCCATTCGGCGGTCAAGACGTCCTGTCGGGGCGCGCCTCGCCCTCTGAACCCCTCTTTTCGCCGGCCCGAAAAGCTGCGACACTGCAGAGGCAGCCGGCGGCCGTCGCCGGTTCAGCACGCTTCTTCGGAGGGAGTCTTATGGCCACGACCGCGCCCGTGGGTATCGGCATCATCGGCACCGGCACCATCGCCCAGGCCCACCTGCAGTCGCTGCAGGGCTTCGAAAAGGCCCGCGTCGTCACTCTCTACGACATCGTCTCCGAGCGGGCCCAGGCCACCGCCCAGCGGTTTGGCGTCCCCCATGTCGCCCGGACGCTGGCGGAGGTCCTGGAGCATCCGGAGGTGCAGGCGGTGATCGTCTGCACCCCGCCGGCCGCGCACGCCGCCCCGACCATCGCCGCCCTGGAGGCCGGCAAGCACGTCCTGGTCGAGAAGCCGTTCGCCCTCGATACGAGCGAGGCCGAGCGCATGGTCCGCACTGCCGAGCGGGCTGGACGGTTCCTGGCCTGCGCCTCGGCCCGCTACCGCTACACCCCGGCCCAGCAGAAGGCCCGGGCCATGATCGACCGGGGCGACCTGGGCGAGGTCTACCACGTCCGCTGGAGCCAGTGGCGCTTCCGGGGCCGGCCCGGCCACCACGTGCTTCCCCAGTCGCGCTGGTTCCTCGCCAAGGCCCAGGCCGGCGGCGGGGTGATCATGGACTTCGCCGTCTATATGATCGACTCGGTCCTCTGGCTGCTGGGCAACCCGAAGGTCCTTTCGGTCACCGCCCAGATCCGCCAGATCACCGAGGTGCCGCCGCCGCCAGGGATGCAGCAGGACGTGGAGGACCACGCGGTGCTGATGCTCCAGTGCGCCGGTGGCCGGTCGGCCATCGTCGAGACCGCCTGGGTGGCCAACATGCGGCAGGCCGACGGCCTCTATATCTTCGGCACCCGCGCGGGTCTCCGCTTCGAGCCGCTGACCCGGATCACCGCCCAGCCGGTCCCGCCCGAGGACCGACCGCCGCTGCCCTTCCTGGGCGAGGAGGTCTACCGGCCGGTCGAAGAGCAGGTCTTCCCCTACGCCGATGTCGGCGCTCTGGGGCGCGGCGCCGATGTGACCCGACCCTTCGTCGAGGGGATCATCGCCGGGCGCGAGCCCTACACGCCGGGGCGGGACGCCCTGGTGGTGACCCAGGTCATCGAGGCGGCCTACCGTTCGGCTCAGACCCAGACGGCGGTCAGTCTGGCCTAGGCCAGTGCATGGCAGGGGCCCTGGGAGTGGCCACCGGTATGGCGCTCCCACGGATAGGCGGCCAGCCTTCCTGTACAATTCTCGCCGCGCCCGGCGGCACCGACGACCGGGCCCGGGCATCCACCGTGATCAGCAGGACGTGGGGCCGTTCGGCCGCGACGGCCGGCCGGGCCGCTGCCAGACCCTGCTCGCCAGCCACCACCGGCCGGACGGCGGCCGGGGGCGACCCGGTCGAGGCCAGCGGCGGCCCCAGGACGGCCAGCCCGAGCGACCCGGCCATGGCCAGGGCCAGCCCGGGCACGCCCCCCAGACCAGGCGTCCCTCCCCGGGGCCGAGAGCGACGAGGAGACGGTCGATCGGCCGGCGCAGACGCACCGCCAGCAGCCCGCCGGCGAGGAGCGCGGCGGCGCCACCCGCGGCGGGCCCCAGCCCCGGGTGAGGGGCAGCCAGCCGGCGGAGAGCACGCCCCCCGGCGGGAGAACTGCCACCGCCGCCGTCAGAAACAGCCCCGACAACCGCGCCGGCGGGACCCAGCGGCGCCGCAGGGCCAGCCCCAGGCCGATAAGACCGCCCAGGCCGCCGCCGACCAGGCTGAGAAAGAGCCCCCCCGACCGCGCCGCCGGCCCCCAGGAGGATCGGGGCCGCGGGCCGCAGGGTCGGCCGGCCGGCCAGGGCCGCCGCCCCGACCATCCCCAGGAGCCCGCCGACGAGCAGCCCGGCCAGGGCCCCCCGCAGGCCGCTCTGAGACAGGCAGGCCAGCACCAACCGCACGGTCGTTCCTCCGGCCGCCGGGGCCGGTCCCACGCCGCCTCAGCCCTCGGCGCGGGGGCGGGGGTGGAAAGGTCAGCAAACGGTGTGGGTTTGGTTAAACGTTCTTAATCTTCCGGGCCGGTGGTCGGCCGCTCACCAGAGGCCGGCGGCCAGCAGCGGTTCGTAGTATTACAGTTCCCTTTATATTTCTTTCGTGGTATGCTGGGCGTGGGAGGTGATGCGTGTGGAGCGAGGCACCTGTGGGTGTGACCGTGAAGAGGTCGTGGCCGCGCAGGTAGCGACCG
>DAOUAE010000009.1:0-54598 GCA_034433795.1 Chloroflexota bacterium | reverse complement strand
GGGTGGTGGCGAAGGGGTCGGCCGGCCACTGGGGGAAGCAGTCGACAAACTGGATGCCGGTCTCGGCCCGTATGGCCTGGAAGCGCTCAGCCGCCCGCTCCGGGTCCTGGGCGATGACCAGGGGGTCGAGGTCGGGAGCGTTGCCCAGGTCGAGATAGCGGAAGCCCAGGGCCCGGGCCAGCTGCGCCGCCTCCCGGCAACTGGCCGCCGGAAAGGTCCACTTGTGCACCCCTAACCGGATCCCCATCACGCACCTCCTCTGGCAGGCTGCTGTAGCATCCCGTCCGGCCCCGGGAGGGCTTCGCTGGACGGGGTAGCCGTTCGTCGACGGTCGGCCTTCACTGTAGCACGGTCCGGTGCGGAAGAGAAGATCTCGGGTCTCTCCCCTTCAGCGGGGTCTCTTCGCGGCTGACCTTTCGCGCGACCGTGATCGGCGGAGGACTCCCGGCCGGAGATCCGTGGGCCCGTTGGCCAGCGCTGGCATCGGTGCGGGCCGGCGCGCCCGACGAAACTACCGGGCGCGGGCCAGCGGCGGACATGGTTCTGGCGAGGCCGAGCCTCGCGGTGGACTCTTGACGCGGAAAGAGCGGTCAGATCCGGCGGAGCCGGTGCCAGAGGCGCGTCCAGAAGGACGGGGCGATCATCCGTAGACTCATATACAGCAGGAACAGACCGAAGAGCCGTCGGAGGGTGGTGCTGTCCAGTCCCTGCGCCAGGATCGCCCCGACGAAGCCGCCGACCAGAGCGCCGGGAATAATGGCCAGGGCCACGCGCGGGGCGACGTTCCCCTTGCGCCAGTGGGTCAGGGCGCCGGCCAGAGCGGTCGGCACGATGAAAGCCAGGGAGACTCCCTGGGCCACCTTCTGGTCGTAGCCGAAGAGAAAGACCATGCCGGGAATGAGGATCTGGCCGCCGCCGATCCCCAGAAGACCGCTGGCCAGGCCGGCCACCAGCCCCAGCAGGATCTCGCCGACAAGGCGGAGGTCGATCATCGCGGTCTCCTTAGCCAATCAACATACGCAGCGCGACGAGCAGGAGAAAGAGGCCGAAGAGCCGCTTGAGGGTCGGCGCCGGGACACGCACCATCAATCGGGCGCCGATGACCGCCCCGATCATGCTGGCGATCGAGAACAGGATCACCAGCCGCCATTCCAGAGGATGATGGAGGGCGTAGACCACCGCGCTCAGGGCGGTGGTCGGGATCATCACCAGGAGCGAGGTGCCATGGGCCCGATGCTGGCTCAGCCCCAGCAGTTCGACCATGCCGGGGATGAGGATGGCCGCGCCACCGATGCCCAGCAGACCGGAGAAGACGCCAGTCGCCACCCCGATGAGCAGCCCGGTCCACCAGACCGAGGTGCGCGGGGCCGAAACGGGAACGCTGAGGCGCATCTGCTCCTCTCCATGGCGGCGATTCGTGGTGCCGGCCACCGCCGATGATACCACAGGGCCAGCCGGGCGTCAAAAGCGGGCTGGCCGCGCCCCCCCCCGCCGGTCCCCGGGCCCTGATCTTGCAGCGGTGAACACCACCCGCGGAAAAAATCGAACGCCCTCGGCGATGGTGCTGTCGGCTGGCTGACAGTGGGGGGGTGCGCCGATCCGGCGACAGGGGCTGGCCTGGAGGCGGACGAAGGCGAGCGATGCCGCTGCTCCTGACACCGCGGTACCGGGTGATCTACGACCGCGACACGGTGATGGTGACCGACCCGCACGGCTGGATCGGCGAGGGGCGAACCGGCCTCTTCGTCCAGGATACCCGCTGCCTCTCCCTCTACCGGCTGACGCTGGGCGGGCAGTCGCCACGCTTTCTGGGCGCCGACCAGCCGTCGGCGACGACGCTGCTCCTCACCTACACCAACCCACGTCTGGGCACGCCGGCCCGCCCGATCCCGGAGAACAGTCTGCTGCTGACGGTCCATCGGGAGATCGCCGAGGAGCTCCGTGAGGAGCTCCGCATCGTCAACCACAGCGGCCATCCGCGGGCTCTGACACTGGTCCTGACGCTTGACAGCGATTTCGCCGATATCTTCGAGGTCCGGGGGCTGGAGCGCATCCCGCCACGGCTGGCTCAGGTCCGCTGGGAGCCGGAGACGGCCACCCTCCACCTGCATTATCGCAGAGGCCCCTTCGAGCGGCGGGTCTGCTACCGGATCCAGGAGTGCCCGACCCGGCCGATCCACGGTCTGGGCACCCTCCTCTTCCGGCTGGACCTGACGCCGGGCGCGGTCTGGCGCTGCGCAACGGCGTTGACCGTCGCCAGCGAGCGTCCAGCTCCCCGGGCGGTCTTCTCGTCGCCCGGCGTGGCCTCTGGCACCCGACTGGAGACCCCGGTCCAGCCGGTCGCCGCCTGCTACCGGCAGGCCGTCGCCGATCTTGTGTCGCTGCGCCTGATCGAGGGGCCCGAAGGGTGGATCCCCTCCGCCGGGATCCCCTGGTACGCCACCCTCTTCGGCCGCGACGCCCTGATCACCGCCTACCAGTGTCTGACGCTGGACCCGCGGATCGCCCGGGCGGTCCTGACCCACCTGGCCGCGCTGCAGGGTCGCCGGGTTGACGACTGGACCGATGAGGAGCCCGGCCGGATCCCCCACGAGCTGCGCCGGGGTGAGCTGGCGACCCTGGGACGGATTCCCCACCGGCCGCTGTACTACGGCACGGTGGACGCCCCTTTCCTGTACGTGATCCTCCTCCACGAGGCCTATCGTTTCACCGGCGACCGCGCGCTGCTGGAGCGCTTCTACCCGACTGCGGCGGCCTGCCTGGCCTGGGCCCGGCAGTACGGCGACCGCGACGGCGATGGCCTGGTCGAGTACCAGACACGCTCACCCCGCGGCTACCGCCACCAGGGCTGGAAGGATAGCGGCGATGGGGTGGTCTATCCTGACGGTCGACCGGTGGACCCCCCTATTGCCCTCTGTGAGGTTCAGGGCTACTACTACGACGCCCTGCGCCGGCTGGCCCAGATCGCCGATCTCCTCGGCCGGCCGGCCGAGGCCCACGACTACCGGCAGCGGGCGCGGGCGCTGGCTGAGCACGTCAACGAGCATTTCTGGCTGCCCGACGAGGAGACCTACGCCTTCGGACTCGACGCTCAGAAGCGGCCGATCGCCAGTGTGGTCTCCAACGCCGGCCATCTGCTCTGGTCGGGGATCGTGCCGCCGGCGCGGGCGGCGCGTCTGGCGCGCCGGCTGCTGGCGCCTGACCTCTTCTCGGGCTGGGGTCTGCGCACCCTCAGCTGCCAGCATCCGGCCTACTCGCCGGTCTCCTACCATCGGGGATCGGTCTGGCCGCACGAGAACGCGCTCATCGCGCTGGGGCTCAAGCGCTACGGATACTGGCGCGAGGCCCTCCAGATCGTGGAGGGGATCTTCGACGTCGCCTGGTGTTACGAGCGGTTCTCCCTGCCCGAGCTCTTCGCCGGCGTGGCCCGGGAGCCGGGGGCGATACCGGTGCCCTATGTCGAGGCCAACCGTCCCCAGGCCTGGGCGGCGGGGAGCATTCTCCTCTTGCTGCGGGTGATCCTGGGGCTGGAGCCCGACCCTGCGCGGCAGACGCTGGTGGTCGCCCCCACCCTGCCGGCCTGGCTGCCGGCCTTCACTCTTGAGGGGCTGGCGCTCTTCGGCCGGACGGTGCGGCTGTCGGCCGTCGGTGAGGGCCTGGCCAGCCGGGTCGAGGTCGCCGGCGATGTCTGGCTGGAGCAGCGGCCGCCGGACCAGTCCTGGGACCCGCTGGAGGGGGGCTAGATGTGGGCGGGGGTCGAGTTCTGGCTGGCGGTCCTGGCCGGGGTGGTGGCCGGCTACGTAATGGCGCTGGCGACCTACTGGGTCGAGGCGGTCTTCGGGCTGATGCGGCTGGATTTCGGTCACACTGGCCTGCAGTACATCGGCGGCGAGAAGCCGGGCTGGTGGGTGGTGGGGCTGATCTTTCATCTGCTGGACAGCGCGCTGTTGGGGCTGGCCTACGCCGCCTGGGTCTGGCCGGGGCTGCCCTGGCTGGGGATCCCGACCCGGACGGTCTGGGGCGATGTGCTGGGCGGTCTGCTCTTTGGGGTGCTGGTCTGGCTGGGGCTGGCGATGCTGGTGGCAATGCCGATGCTGGGCATGGGGGTCTTTGGCCGACTGAGCGGGTCGGCCCGTCCGGCTCTCTTCAGCCTGGGCCTCCATCTGCTCTTCGGGGCCCTGCTGGGGCTGATCTATATCCCGGCGGGCCGTTAGGCGAGCCCGGCAGACTGTCTCCCTGGGCTCGCCGCCTCTCTTGACAGGGAGAGGGGTTTCTGCTACTTTTATGGGCGACAAGTGCATATGGATTGGGCACCTAGGCGTGCCGAGGTGCCCGCGCGGGAGTCCGGGGGAGCCGGGCTGAGAGGGCGGCCGTATCCCGCCGCCGACCGTTCGAACCTGATCTGGGTCATACCAGCGAAGGGAGCGCTGATGGCAAGAGTCTACCCACAGGCCACCGCGCTGGTGGCCTTTTTCACTGCCCCGTCGCCGGCCCTGATCCGGCGGGTGAGCGGCCGGGCGCCGGCGCGAGGCCCCCGTCTCCTGTGCACCCCGCCTGACAGCCACCAGGAGGGCTTTACGGCTCATCGGTGCGGGCCTGCGAAGGGGGTGTCTTTTCCCTCACGTTCGCAGGGAAGGTGGCCGGTTCCCCCGTGCTGGTGCCGTTCGTGCTGTACCCTCTCCCTGGTCCGGGTGCGCCGGCCGCGCGGTGGCCGACCGGGCACCCGGCAGCGGGGAGGGAGACTGTCGATGGACGCCACCAGCCTGATCGCCGATCTCCGGCACGCGCTGCGTCCGGTCGAAGAGTATCTTGCCGGTCACCCGTATGTGCAGGCCATTGAGGAGGGGCGGCTGCCGCTCGAGGAGCTGGCCCGCCTGGCGGGGGAGCAGTACGCCAGCACCAGCAGCCGTCTCCGGAGCCTGGCTCTGATGGCCGCTCACTGGGGCGAGCGGCCGCCGGCGCGGGAGTTCTTCCTGACCCAGATCCAGCGGGAGCACGCCGCCTTCGAGGCGCTGCTGGTGCTGGCCCTGGGGCTGGGCCAGCGCGAGGACGATCTGCGTCACCACGAGCCGCTGCCGGGGGCACAGGCGGGGGTGGCGTACTTTGCCTGGCTGGCCCTCTACGGGACGGCGGCCGCCGTGGCGGCCGCCGAGGTGGTGATCACGCCGGTCTGGAGCGCTCTCTGCGCTCGGCTCAGTCGGGCCCTGGTCGAACGCTACGGGCTCTCGGCCGACACGGTGGCTTTCTTCGATCTCGGGGCCACCCCGCCAGCCGAGTTCGAGGGGCGGGCGCTGGAGGTGGTCCAGGCGGGGCTGAACCGGGGAGAGGATCCGGCTCTCATTCGTCGAGCGGCCCGCCTGACGATGGCCTATCAGCAGTTGTTCTGGGATACACTGGCGCAGGCGGCGCGCCTGCTGCCTGGAGAGGGGGATACGCTGTGAACGAGCGCTGGACGACGCGCGATATCGTGGTGGCGGCCGCCCTGGCGGTGGCAGTTGGGCTGGTCTGGGTGGGCTGGACCTGGCTCTGGTACTGGGCCCAGGCTCTCTTCGGCCAGCCGGCCCGGGAGTTCCTGGGCGGATTCTGGATCATCGGCGGGGTGCTGGTGCCCTACATTATCCGCAAGCCAGGAGCGGCGATCATCGGCGAGTTCGTCGCCGCCCTGGTCGAACTGCCCCTGACCCCCTTCGGGGCCATCGTGCTCCTGGCGGCCCTCATCGAGGGGGCGGGCAGCGAACTGGTCTTCTTCCTGACCCGCTACCGTGTCTGGAATACGCTGGTGCTCTTCCTGGCCGGCTGCTCCGGGGCAGCGGTCTTCTTCGTGACCTATGTCTACTGGGTCCAGGGCTATGGTCGGTTCGGTCTGGGGGCGGTGGCTCTCTACTTCGCCCTGCGCACGCTCGGCGGCGGGGTGCTGGCCGGGCTGGGGGCCAAGCTGCTGGGTGATGCCCTGGCCGCCACCGGTGTCCTCGAGGGCTTCGCCATCGCCCGTGAGCGCCGGCCGGCTGTTTGATTGACATAACTCTCAGCGAGGAGGCGCAGCGATGAGTTTTGCGGCCCATCTGCGGGCCCAGGCCGCGCCGGTCTGGGCGGCCATTCTGGAGCACCCGTTCCTCAAAGAGCTGGCGGCCGGGACGCTCCCCCGCCCCATCTTCCGGTACTACGTCCAGCAGGACTGGCTGTACCTGCAGGAGTTCACCCGGACCGCCGCCCTGATCGCCGCTCGCTGTCCGGAGGTCGAGGCGATGAAGTTCCTGCTGGGCTGGGTCGAGCCGCTGGTGACGATGGAGTACCATTTCCACAAGCGGCACGCCCGCGACCTGGACCTGGATTTCGATCACATCACCTGGACGATGAACGCCGCCAACTGGGCCTACACCCGCCATATGCTGGCCGCCGCCAGCCTGGGGTCGAGCCTGGAGGCCCTGGCGGCCCTGCTGCCCTGTCCCTGTGTCTACGCCCACGTGGGCAGCGTTCTGATGGAGGCCCGCCCGGCCGACCCGCTCTACGCCGACTGGATCGCCTTCTACGGCCCCGGACGGGTGGCCGAACGCATCCGGCCGCTGGAGGCGCTCTGCGACCGCCTGGCCGAGCAGGCTACGCCGGCCGAGCGCGAGCGAGCGGTCTGGAACTACGTCGTCAGCAGCCGCTACGAGTGGTTGTTCTGGGACGCGGCCTACCGTCAGGAGGACTGGCCGGTCTGAGGCGATGCCGCCGATTCTCCGCGTTGAAGGCCTGACCTTCCGCTATCCGACCCGCCGCCGGCCGGCCCTGCAGGGGGTGTCGTTTGCGGTCGAGCCTGGCGAGACGCTGCTCGTCCTGGGGCCGAGCGGCAGCGGCAAGAGCACGCTGGCCCTGGCTCTCAATGGGCTCATCCCCCAGGCCATCGCCGGCGACTTTGCCGGTCGGGTGACCGTGGCCGGGCTGGAGACCCGGACGGCCCCGCTCAGCCGTCTGACCCAGCGGGTGGGCCTGGTCTTCCAGGACCCCGAGGCCCAGTTCTGCCTGCTGACCGTGGCCGATGAGGTGGCCTTCGGGCTGGAGAATCTGGCCGTGCCCCCGGCCGAGATGGACGCGCGGATCGACCGGGCCCTGCAGCAGGTCGGGCTGCTGGCCTACCGCCAGGCGCGCCTCGACCGTCTCTCCGGTGGGCAGAAGCAGCGGCTGGCGCTGGCCTGTGTCCTGGCGATGGAGCCCGAGATCCTGGTCTTCGACGAACCGACCGCCCATCTGGACCCGGCCGGGGCGCTGGCCCTCTTCGCCGACCTGGCCCGCCTCAAGGCCACGGGCCGGACCCTGGTGATCATCGAGCACCGCCTCGACGCGCTGATGCCGCTGGTCGACCGGGTGCTGGTCCTCGCGCCCACTGGTCAGGTCCTGGCCTGGGGCGAGCCCCGGGCGGTCTTCCGCGACCACTGGTCGACGCTGCAGCGGCTCGGCCTCTGGCTGCCCCAGGTGAGCGCCCTGGGGGCGGCCCTGGCCGAGCGGGGACGGCTGCTCACGCCCTTCCCGCTGACCGTGGCCGAGGCCGAAGCGGCCCTGGCCCCGCTTCTCCGCGCACGGCCGGTCTCGCCGACCGACGGCCCGGCTCGACCACCGGCGTTGCGCCCGGCGGGGGAGCCGGTGATCACCGTCCGCCGGCTCACCTACGCCTATCCCGGTGGCGCACCGGTCCTCTCCGCCCTCGACCTCACGGTCCGCGCGGGCGATTTCCTGGCCATCGTCGGGGCCAACGGGGCGGGGAAGAGCACGCTGGCTCGGTTGATGGCCGGGCTGCTGGTGCCGCCGCCGGGGACGGTCTTCCTCGGGGGAGACGACCTCGCCCGGCTCGCGCCGCGCCAGATCGCCCGGCGGGTGGGCTATGTTTTCCAGAACCCGGAGCACCAGTTCCTGACCGCCACCGTCTTCGACGAGGTGGCCTTCGGGCTGCGGCAGCTCCGGCTCCCCCGGGCCGAGGTCGAGCGGCGGACCTGGGCGCTGCTGGAGCGGCTGGGGCTGGCCCCGCTGGCCCGGGCCCACCCCTTCGCGCTGAGCCAGGGCGAGAAGCGCCGGCTGAGCGTGGCCACCGCCCTGGTCCTCGAGCCCGAGGTGCTGATCCTGGATGAGCCGACCTTTGGCCAGGACTACGGCCAGAGTGAGCGCCTGCTCGGGGAGCTCCAGGCTCTCAACCAGCAGGGGCGCACGGTCGTCGTCATCACCCACGACATGGGGATCGTGGCCGCGTACGCCCGCCGGGTCGCGGTCCTGGCCGGGGGACGCCTTCTCTTCGACGGTCCGCCGGCCGCTCTCTTCGCCCAGCCGGACCGGCTGCGCCAGGCGGCCCTGGTGCCGCCGCCCCTGGTCGAGCTCAGCCAGCGGCTGGCCGCCACCGGGCCCTGGCCGCCGGTGTGTGCCACCATCGACCAGTTCCTGGCCTGGCTGGAGCCGGCCCTCTCCGAGCGCGTGCCATGAGGGCGTTTGTCTACCATCCGGGCGACTCGTTCCTGCACCGGCTGAACCCGTTGACCAAGTTCCTGCCCAATCTGCCGCTGGTGGTGGTGCTGTCGCTGGTGACCGACCCGGCGACGCCGGCCGCGGTCACGCTCCTGGCGCTGGGGCTGCTGTGGGGCGCCGGCCGGCTGCCCTGGCGGGTGATCTGGGCGGCGCTGCAGCCGGTGGGGATCGTTCTCGTCGGGCTCTTCTGGACGACCGCGCTCTTCTATCAGGGCCAGGCGCACGAGACGCCCCTGGTCCTGCCGCTGGTCGGGCCAACGGTCTCGGTGTCGGCCCTCTGGTACGCGGTGAGTATTGCCCTGCGGGTCCTGGCGATCTACACCTTCTCCCAGGTCTTCATCCTGACCACCGACCCGGTGGACTTCGTCCGGGCGCTGGTCCAGCAGGGCCGGCTGAGCCCGCGTCTGGGCTATGGGGTCCTGGCGGGCTACCGTTTCATTCCGCTGTTGGAGAGCGAACTCCAAAATCTCCGGGCGGCCTACCGGGTGCGGGGCATCGGCGAGGGACGGGGGCCGCTGGCCCGGGCCCGTCAGGTCTGGCGCACCGCCATCCCGCTCCTGGCCCTGGCGGTGCGACGGGCCGAGCGGGTGGCGCTGGCGATGGAAGCCCGGGCCTTTGGGGCTCTGCCCACCCGCACTTACTACCGCCAGTTCCGTTTCCAGCTGGCCGATCTCCTCTTCCTGGCCGGGTTGACGGTGGCCCTGGCCGGGCTTCTCGGCGGGCTGGCGGCCCTGGGCTGGCTGGGCCAGTTGAACCCCTGGTATGGCAGTCGCATTCCCACAGGAGGGTCCTGAATGGAACCAACGGTCCGACGCTGGCTGGTGATCCTGGGCGGTCTGGCCCTGGTCTGGCTGGTCCTCTTCCTGGCCCGGACGGTGGGTCAGGTCCGGCTGCTCCCCTGAGGACCAGGCGAGCGAGCAGGTTGCATTGTCCGGTCCTTTCCGGTAGGATAACTGCCGTCAAGAACCTGTAGGGGGGAGCGACGTGGGCGCAGTCGTGCTGGCCTACTCGGGCGGCCTGGACACCTCGGTCGCCATCCGCTGGATCAAAGAGAAATACAATCTGGACGTTATTGCGCTGACGGTGGATGTCGGCAACGAGCGCGATCTCCGGGCGATTCAGGAGAAGGCGCTGCGGATCGGGGCGGTCAAGGCGCTGGTGGTGGACGGTAAGGATCTGTTCGTCCGCTACTTCGTCTGGCCGGCCCTGCGGGCCGGGGCCATCTACGAGGGGCACTATCTGCTGGCCACTGCGCTGGCCCGACCGCTCATCGCCAAACTGCTGGTGGACGTGGCCCGGCAGGAGGGGGCGACGGCGGTGGCCCACGGCTGCACTGGCAAGGGCAACGACCAGGTCCGGTTTGACGTCTCGATCAGCGCCCTGGCGCCCGATCTTCAGATCATCGCCCCGGTCCGCGAGTGGCGGATGACCCGCGACGAGGAGATCCGCTACGCCCGTGAGCACGGCATCCCCATCCCGGTGACCATCGACAGCCCCTACAGTGTGGACCAGAACCTCTGGGGCCGGAGCATCGAGTGCGGCGTGCTGGAGGACCCCTGGCAGGAGCCGCCGGAGGAGGTCTTCGCCTGGACGGTCAGTCCGGAGCGGGCGCCGGACCAGCCCGCCTACGTGGAGATCGATTTCGAAGAGGGCATCCCGGTGGCGCTGGACGGTGAGCGCCTGGATGGCCAGGAACTCATCCGCCGGCTCAACCAGCTGGCTGGGGCCCACGGGGTGGGCCGGATCGACCATATCGAGGACCGGCTGGTCGGCATCAAGTCGCGCGAGGTCTACGAGGCGCCGGCGGCCACCGTTCTGTACAAGGCCCACCAGGCGCTGGAACAGATGGTCCTGACCAAAGACCAGCTCCGCTTCAAGAGCCAGGTGGCCCAGGAGTACGCCGCGCTCATCTATAACGGCCAGTGGTTCTCGGCCTTCCATCAGGACCTGGCCGCCTACGTGGCCAGCACCCAGCGGTACGTCACCGGCACCGTCCGGGTCAAACTCTTCAAGGGCACCGGCCAGGTGGTCGGGCGGCGCTCGCCGTTCTCGCTTTACAGCCAGGCGCTGGCCACCTACGACAAAGGCGACGCCTTCGACCACAGCGCGGCGGTCGGCTTCATCAAGATCTGGGGCCTGCCGCTCCAGACCCAGGCCCGCACGCAACTCCTCGGCCGGCCCGAGGAGCAGCCGCTCCTGCAACTCCCGCCGGTCGAGGCCCGGACGGCGGAGTAGCCGATGGACCTCTGGGGTGGACGCTTCGAGCGGGCGCCAGACCGGCTGGTCAAGGAGTTCACCGCCTCCATCGGCTTCGACCGCCGCCTCTACCGGCAGGACATCCTGGGCAGCATCGCCCACTGCCGCATGCTGGCCCGGCAGGGGATCCTCCGGCCGGAGGAGGCCGAGGCCATCATCGCCGGCCTGCGCCAGATCCGTCAGGAGATCGCCGAGGGCCGTTTCCCCTTCGCGCTCGACCGCGAAGACATCCACCTGAACATCGAGGGGCGGCTCCACGATCTCATCGGCGAGGTGGCCGGCAAACTCCACACCGCCCGGAGTCGCAACGACCAGGTCGCCCTGGACCTGCGTCTCTACGCCCGCGAGGCGATCCTGCTCACGGTGGAGCGGCTGCTCGACCTGAGCGCCGCCCTGCTCGACCTGGCCAGCCGTCACCGCGCGGTCGTTATGCCCGGCTACACCCATCTTCAGCGGGCCCAGCCGATCCTCTTCGCCCACCATCTCCTGGCCTATGTCGAGATGTTCGAGCGCGACCGCGAGCGTTTCCAGGACGCCTACCGGCGGACCAACGTCCTGCCGCTGGGCAGCGGGGCCCTGGCCGGTGTGCCCTATCCCATCGACCGCCAGTACGTGGCCGATCTCCTGGGCTTCGAGGCCATCAGCCGCAACAGCCTGGACGCGGTCAGCGACCGCGATTTTGTCGTCGAATACGAGGCGGCGGCTGCCCTGACTATGGTCCACCTCTCGCGGCTGGCTGAGGAGCTGGTCCTCTGGACCTCGGCCGAATTCGGCTTTCTGGAGCTGGACGATGCCTTCTGCACCGGCTCCAGCATCATGCCGCAGAAGAAGAATCCCGACGTGGCCGAACTTCTGCGGGCCAAGAGCGGGCGGGTCATCGGCCACCTGGTGGGGCTGCTGACCGTCCTCAAGGGCCTGCCGCTGGCCTACAACAAAGACCTTCAGGAGGACAAAGAGGGCTTCTTCGATACGGTGGACACCCTGCTCCTGGCCCTGACGGTCGCCGCGCCCCTGCTCCAGACGGCCACCGTGCGGGCCGACCGGATGCGGGCGGCCGCCGCCGACACCTTCGCCCTGGCCACCGACTACGCCGACTATCTGGTCCGCAAAGGGCTCCCCTTCCGCGCCGCTCACCAGACTGTCGGGCGGCTGGTGGCCTGGTGTCTGGCGCACGGCCGTCGGCTGGAGGACCTCAGTCTCGACGAGCTGCGACAGTTTTCGCCGCTCTTCGCCGAGGACGTGCGGGCGATCACCCTGGAGAGCGCCGTAGCCGCCCGCGCCGTCCCCGGCGGGACGGCCCCGGCCCAGGTCGAACAGGCCCTGGCGGCGGCCGCCGAGCGGCTGGCGGCCGGACGAGCCTGGTTGACGACAATGCGGGCACGGTTGCCCGAGGATCTGTAACCGTCAGGGCTGAGAAGCGAGGAGACTGGCGGTGGAACCGGGCGTTCGGAGCTATACGGTGCCAGTGTGGTATACTTTTTGGTGAACCTCCGTGTGAGGGCAGCCACTGAATCCAGCAGTAGCCCGAAAGATCGGGCGGGAAGAGGTTCTCCGTGCAGGGTTCTGGTGGACAGAGAAACGACGACAAGAATCCCAAAGGAGAGTTGGCAGTGTCGCGTGAGTTCCCTCCGCAGTATCCGATTGAGCGTGTGGCTCTGTTCGTTGATATGAGCAATCTGTATTACGCCGCTCGCAACATCAATGTGCGGGTCGACTACGAGCGACTCAAACAGTTCGTCGCCCGTGGACGGAAACTCATCCGGGCCTTCGCCTACATGGGTCTGGACCCCGACGATACCCAGGCTCAGGGGCTGGTGAACTTCCTCAAGCGCTACGCCGGCTACAAGGTCGTCACCAAGCCGCTGCGGCGTTATGACGACGGCACGGTCAAGGCCAACCTCGATATCGAGCTGGCCATCGATATGCTGACCATCGCCGACTACGTCGACACCATTGTCCTGGTCAGCGGCGATGGCGACTTTGTCCGGCTGGTCGAGACGGTGCAGTTGAAGGGCGTTCGGGTCGAGGTCATCGGACTGGAGGGCAACACCTCGACGGCGCTGATCGAGGCGGCCGACGAGTTCATCAACCTGGCCGATATCGTCGGCGAGATCCAGAAGGTCGACCGTCCCTACTACACCCGCCGCTACGACCGGCGTCCCTTCGACCGCGAGCGCTTCGGCGAGCGCCTGCCCGAGGGGGGCGGCGAGCGGGTGCCGCGTCCCGCCGGCGCCCCGGCCGGCGCGCCGGGCGTGGACGAGCCGGAGCCGACGGTCTCCAGTCCGGCCGAATGACAGCTGCCAACAGTCCCCCGGTCAGACGACCGGGGGACTGTTTATCTCAGGCGGTCGGCACACCGGCCCGCTGGGCCCGCAGCCAGGCCAGCACCTCGGCCCGCTTGACCTTGAGGGTATGGGTGCGGGGGAAGTCTTTCTCCGGCCAGACCGAGTAGCTGCGGATGGCCTGATGAGGAGAGAGCAGGCGGTTGGCCGCCCGGACAGCGGCGCTGGCCTGAGCGGGGTCCTCCATCAGCAGCACGGCGTGGATCTCGACCCCGCCATCCGGTCGGTCGAGGCCGCAGACGACCGCGTCGAGCACCAGGCCGGTCTGGGTGAGGGCGTTTTCGACGTCCTCGGGGTAGACGTTCAGGCCGTTGGGCAGGACGATCAGGTTCTTCTTGCGGCCCCGGAAGTAGAGCCAGCCCGCGCGGTCCAGTTCGCCCAGGTCGCCGGTGCGATACCAGCCGTCGGGGGTGAAAGCGGCGGCGGTGGCGGCTTCGTTCTGCCAGTAGCCGGAGAAGACGTTCTCACCGCGCACCAGGATCTCCCCGTCGGGGGCGATGCGCACCTCGACGCCAGGGGCCACCCGGCCGACCGACCGGAGGTTGCGCTCGGCCAGCGAGTTCAGACTGACGATGGGGGCGGCCTCGGTCATCCCGTAGCCCTGGACAACCTTGATCCCCATGTTCTCCCAGCGCTGGGCCAGAGCCGGGTCGAGGTAGGCGCCGCCGCAGGCGAAGAACTCAAAGCGTCCGCCCAGGCGCCGGTGAACCTGACGGAAGAGGAGGCGGCGCAGGGAGAAGGGCAGGAACGGAGCCAGGGTGTGGAGCAGACGCCAGGCCCGCTCTTTCCCCTGACGCCGGACCTCCTGCTCGATGCCGCGCAGGAAGAGCTGCAGCACCTGAGGGACGCAGGCCATGGCCGTGATCTGCTCTTCGGCCATGGCCTGAAAGAGCAGGCGCGGCTGGAGGGTCTCAACATAGACCACCGAGGCCCCGGCCCGCAAGACCATGTTCAGGCCCACCGTCTGCTCGAAGACATGACTGAGGGGCAGGATCGAGAGAAGCCGCCAGGTGGGCTGGACCGCCACCACCTGGTCGATGGAGCGCAGATTGGCGATGATGTTACGGTGGCGCAGAATGACCCCTTTGGGGTCGCCGGTGGTCCCGGAGGTGTAGAGGAGTTCGACGATGTCGTCGGGAGCGGGGGGTGGGAGAGACACCGGGACGCGGGACTGGACCAGCGCCCGCAGGTCCTCCAGCGGCTGGGCCGGGGGGTGACCAGGACCAGCCGTCGCGATCTGAGACCGGCCGGCGAAGAGAAGGCGCGGCTGGGTCTGCTCTTCGATCCGGCGCAGGAATCCTTCATGGGCCCGCACATCGAAGGGGACGACGATGACCCCGGCCAGCAGGCAGCCGTAGAAGGCGGCCACCCACTCCGGCCGGTTTTCCCCCCAGAGAACGACGCGGTCGCCCCGTTCGATCCCCTCGGCTCGAAGGTGGGCGGCGACCCGCTGGGCGGTCTCCCACAGGTCGCGGTAGGTCCAGCACTGACGGTCGGTCTCGGTCCGCAGGATGAGGCAGGGGGCAGCCGGTGTGCGCTCTGCCGAGCAACGCAGCATCTCGACCAGGGTTTGCATCGGGCTCCTCCGCAGGACAGCGACCCCACACGTTTCCATCAACGGATAACACCGCGACCGGTTGGCCGTCACGCGGCTGGCCAGATGGACTGGACCGCCGCCAGGCGTCGAACGACCGCGGGAGGGGCCGGTAGCACGACGGTCTTACGGCGGTCCGACGGTCCGACGCGAGGGGCCGGTCGCTCCTGGTGAAGGAGGACCGCCCGGGCAGGACCGCGGGCGGCCGCTGTCCGGGGATGAAGGTCACGGTGGGCGGAGGAGGCGGAATCCCTCGGCCAGATCACAGCCGATCTGCTCTCCCAGGCGTCGCGCGATCGCGCGAAAGAACGGCTCCATCTCCGGGAGATGGCGACCCTGACTTCGGTGCTGGCGGATCGCCTCCCACTTCTGCGGCCAGACGGGCGTGATATCAACGAAGAGGTCAGGCTGGCTGGACATCACACAGTAGATCGCCTCTGGCCGCCAGGGCCGTAACCCTGCGGCCAGGTGGTCTGGATAGAACAGCGGGGCTGGCGCCGCAATGAAGGCCGCCTGGAAGACGGCATAGCCGAGGGTGAGGTGGTCGGGGTGGATCGCGCAGGCGTCCGGTGACCCGTTGCCCGGGAACGGATCGTGGGTGATAATGGCCCGTGGGCGCTTGTGGCGGATGCAGCGGACGAGTGCCTCGCGAAGAGAGGATCCGGCGTACATGAGGTCGCCGTCCCGGAAGTTCAGAAAAGTCAGATCGTCGATGCCCAGGATCGCGGCCGCCGCGCGCTGCTCGGCCTCGCGAATGCTCGCGACCTCTGCCGGTGTCCTGGTTGGGTCGCCGGTGCCCCGGTCACCCCGGGTGGCGAGGACATAGGCCACGCTCCTCCCCGCCTGGACCAGCCGGGCTATCGTGCCGCCGGCGTGGACTTCGATGTCATCAGGGTGGGCGCAGATGACGAGGACAGGATCAGGAATCTCCCAGAGCCGGTCCATGGCTCGCTCCCGAGGCGCAGCGAATCCGGGATCTCTGTCTACCGACCGCCCGGTCTGGTGGCTCGGCGGCTGGCCGCGCAGTTCCTCAGCGCCCCGCAGGAGCGTCGGGAAGCTGGGGGGCCAGTTCGTCGAGGCCAACTGGTAAGCAGGCACAGTCGGTGGGGAAATCCGGGCAGCGGCAGACCGCCTCCTCCTGGGCCCGCACGGCCGCGTGGTAGCGTCGCTCCAGATCGGCGTGGAGCTGCTGGAGTTCGGCCAGCCTGGCCTGGCACTCCGCGATCCGCCGTTGGAGGATCTCGACCACGCGCTGGCGGAGTGGCTGGCAGGCGCTGGTCTCCGCCAGGCGAAGGAGATCGCGGATCTCTGCCAGCGAGCAGCCGAGCCGTCGGGCCCGCCGGATGAAGAGCAGGCGTCGACGCTCGCTGTCGCTGTACAGACGATAGCCGCTCGCGGTGCGCCGCGCTGGCTGGAGGAGGCCACACCGTTCGTAGTAGCGGATCGTCTCCGGAGTCACGCCGGTGCGCGCCGCCAGTTCGCCAATGCGCCACAGATGATGGTCGGGCGGATGGCGCATCGTCCCTCCTGCGCTTCACCAGTAGTTTAGACTCTGGAGCTAGCTTCAGAGTCAAGAGGAGTGTTCTACTCTCGGCCCCGGCGGATGGGACCTGGCAACGGCGGGCCGGCCGTTGTCTGGCGGGCGGGGGCGGCCGGTCGGTGCAGGTGAGGGCGTGTTCCACGCCTGGCCAGGCGGCATGATGGTTGCAGAAAGGGGGCCGGGGCTGCTAGGATACCTGTCGGCGCAGGTCGGTGTTCGTGGAGAGTGTCTGCGCACGGGGGTTGGTGTGCGTGTTCTCTTTGCGGTCAGTTCCTGGGGGCTGGGGCACGCCACCCGCTCGCTGCCCCT
This sequence comes from Chloroflexota bacterium, assembly GCA_034433795.1. Lineage (GTDB taxonomy): Bacteria > Chloroflexota > UBA6077 > FW602-bin22 > DAOUAE01 > DAOUAE01. The sequence goes on along the minus strand of DAOUAE010000009.1, from coordinate 38,064 downwards.
CATCGAGCGGTTGCTGGCCGAAAAATGCCGGGTGACGGTCATCTCGACCGAGCGGGCGCTGGCGGTTCTGCGCCAGGAGCTGGCCGACCGCTGCGAGTTCCTCGACTGGCCGGACATTCCCAAGCCGCTGGCCCGCAGCGCCCCGCTTTTCTACGCCAAGTTCGCCCTGAGCGTTCCGCTGCTCTTCCGCTCGATCCTCGACGAGCACCGGGCGCTGAAAGAACTCCTGCGTGTTCGCCAGTTCGATTGCATTATCTCCGACAGCCGCTACGGGATCTACAGTCCCAAGGTCGAAAGTTACTTTCTCTCCCACGGTCTGCGGCTGATTCTGCCCAACCGCAACCCCTCGCTGGAGCTGGCGATGGAGTACTTCAACGCTCGCTGGTTCAGCGGGGTCAAGAAGATCCTGGTGCCGGACTTCGCCGAGCCGGCGTTAAGCGGCGAACTCAGCCACAACCTGACCTTCTTTGAGCGTGAGCGGGTCGAGTACATCGGCATCCTCTCCCGCCTGCGCCAGCGGCCGGTCGAGCGCGACCTCGATTACTTTATCACCATCTCCGGGCCGGAGCCCCAACGGACGTTGCTCGAGCGGCTCATTCTGTCACAGGTCGAACGGTTGCCCGGCCGGGTGGTGGTGGCCCTGGGGCGTCCCGAGGAGCCGCGTCGTCTGCAGCAGGGACGGGTCGAGGTCTACGGTTACCTCGACCGTGAGCAGCAGGAGCTGATGATGAACCGGAGCCGACTGGTCATCGCCCGCTCCGGCTACAGCACGCTGATGGAGCTGGTCGAACTCGACCAGCGGGCGCTGCTCATTCCCACTCCCGGGCAGACCGAGCAGATGTATCTCAGCCGCTACCACCGGGCTCTGGGCACCTACTACTCGGTGGAGCAGGAGGCCCTGAACCTGCCGGTGGACGTCCAGGAGGCCGCGCGCTATCCCGGCTTCCGGGCGCCGTTCAAGACCGCTCAATCGGTTGAGAACTTCGTCCGGGTCGTGCTCCACGGCCAGCCGGTCGATGTATCGTAGGCCCTTGACAGGCGGGCCGGAAGCCCGCAGAATGCCAGGGGCGGGCGCAGTGCCAGCCGCCTGCCCGCCACAGTGGCCATCAGACTGGTTGAGAGGCAGCGATGACCGGCTCTGACCCCGTCATTGAGATCGGTGTCCTGACACGCGGCAAGCCAACGCTGGGGATGACTCTGGTGAGCCTGCTGCTCCAGGACTGGACGGCCATCCGTATCCACATCGTGGACACGGGGGAGGCGCCGGCGGTTCGGCGCGACGACGTCGTCTTCGCCCAGCGGTTGGCTATCGACCGGGGTATCCGCTGCACCTACGAGTACCTGCGGGAGCGCGAGCGGGCGTTCAGCCTGGGGCGCCTGCGGCTGCTGGAGGAGCTGCGCGGACCACACCTCTGTTTTATGGACGATGATATCGTCGTCCCCTCGGCCGCGCTGCGCCAGATCGTAGCCCAGCCCGAGTTCCAGACCGGCTACGGCTTCATCGCCCCGGTCTGCCGCAACAGCCCGCTGGTGGCGGGTCCCTGGCCGAGCCGGGTACGCTACACCCCCGGAGCGGTGTTCTACCAGGATGCGCTGCTCCGCGATCTCCTGCTGACCTACTACCGAACGACGACCGACGTTCTCGACGCTCAGCGGACGCCGGAGAAGGTCTGGGAGATCGCCGCCCTGAGCACCCTCTTCGAGCTGCTCGGCCGGCCCTGTATCGTCCAGACCCACAACACGATCTACCACCTCGACTACCACGAGCGGCCGGACTGGCATCTGGTGGACGAGCGCTTGATCGCTCGGAGCGCCGCCGCCGCCCGGGCGCTCTGGGAGCGGTTCCGGTCCCGCTGGCAGCGGGCTCCCGACGCCATCTCCGCCGGCTGACCGCGCGGCGCCCCCGTCCGCTCTACGGATGGAGAGAACGGGGGCGCGAAGCCAGCGGGAACGGCTTCAGGAGGCGAGGCAACCCAGGGCTCGGGCCACCCGTTCGGCGGTCATCGGCAGTTCGGTCAGGCGGAGGCCCACGGCGTCGCGGATGGCGTTGGCCACCGCCGCCGGGACCGGCACGACCGGCGGCTCGCCGACGCCTTTGGCGCCGAAGGGGCCGTCGGGGGCTGGGACTTCGACCAGGACCGATTCGATGGGTGGCAGGTCGATGGCCGCCGGCACGGCGTAGTCCATCAGGCTGGCGGTCAGGAGCTGGCCGTCGGCGCTGTAGACCAGGGCCTCGCGCAGGGCCCAGCCAAGGCCCTGGGCCACCCCGCCGTGGATCTGGGCGTGGACCAGCGGCGGGTCGATGGCGAACCCCACATCCTGCACTGCCACGTAGCGGGCGACCGTGACCTGGCCGGTCTCGCGGTCCACCCGCACCCGAGCCAGATGGGCGGCGTAGCCGGGGGCGTTGCGGCTGATAGCGCTGGCGCCGCGCCCCACCACCGGCTCGTACTTTCCACCGAAGGTGCCGCTCAGTTCGGCGATCCGCTCGAAGGTGATGGAGCGGCTGGGCACGCCCCGGACCCGGACCGTGCCGTCGACGATCTCCAGGTCTTCGGGGGCGGCTTCGAGCTGGTCGGCGGCGATGGCCAGAATCTGCCGGCGGGCGTCCTGGGCGGCCCGGAGCAGAGCCATCCCCTGCGTGTAGGTGATCTTGCTGCCGCCGCTCACGCCGGCCGGGGGAGCGGTCTCGGTATCGCCGTTCACCACCTTCACCTTCTCGGGCGCGAGCCCCAGCACCTCGGCGGCGATGAGGGCCAGAGTGGTGTTGGTGCCGGTGAGATCGACCGTGCCGGTGACGACGCTGACCGTTCCATCGTGCTCCAGTTTGCAGAGGATACTGGTCGGCTCCAGGCCGCCGGGCCAGCCGCCGATGGCGATGCCGACGCCTTCATCGGGGGCTTTCTGGTGCCGCTCCTGCCAGGCGGGGTGGGCCCGCAGGGTCTCCAGGCACTCGCGCAGGCCCAGGCGCGGGTGTGGCGTGCCATCGGGCATCGGATCGCCCTCGGTGCAGGCGTTCTGCAGGCGGAACTCCAGCGGGTCGAGCCCCAGGCGGCGGGCCAGTTCGTCCATCGTGGACTCGAGGGCGAAGAAGGCCTGGGGCGCGCCGGGCGCGCGATAGGCCCCGGGGCTCACCCGGTTGGTCATCACCTCGTAGCCCCGGATATCCAGGTTCGGCCAGCGGTAGGCTCCGCCCATCAGCAGGCAGCAGATCTGCATCGGCGAGCCGGGGAAGGCCCCGGTGTCGTAGATAACGCGAGCCTGGAAGGCGGTCAGCTGTCCATCGCGCTTCGCCCCGGCCTTGACCTCGATGATCGCCTGCGGGGCCGGGTTGGCGGCCAGGAACTCCTCCATCCGGGTGAAGGCCAGGCGGACCGGGCGCTTGATGGCCATGGCCACCGCCCCGATCAGCGGCTCGATCAGGACGAACTTGCCGCCGAAGCCGCCGCCGACCGGCATTCCGACGATCCGGACCCGGTGGGCCGGCAGACCCAGGACTTTGGCGACTTCGCGCTTGGCGTAGAAGAGGGTCTGGGTGCTGCTCCAGATGGTCAGGGTGCCCAGGGGGTCGAGCCAGGCGACGGCCACCTGAGGCTCGATGGAGGTCTGGTGGGCCCACTGGGTGCGATAGGTGGCCTCGACGATGACGTCGGCCTCGCGGAAGCCCTGGGCGACATCGCCGCGCTGATAGTGCACCCGGTTGGAGACGTTCGGTGGGAGGGCCTCCTCTTCGGCCGCCTGTTCACCGCCGACGGTGGCGTGCATCTGGACCTCTTCGGAGACAGCGGCCCGCTGGTGGCGGACCAGCGGGGCCTGGGGGCGCATGGCCTCCAGCGGGTCGAGGAGAGCCGGCAGCGGTTCGTAGTCCACCCGAACGCGCTCGGCTCCGTCCTCGGCGGCCGCTTCGCTCTCGGCCAGAACCACGGCGACCGGATGGCCGTGGAAGAGGACCTCCTCACGGGCCAGGGGCTGGCCCTTACGGGTGCCGTCATCGTGGGCGATCGGCAGGTCGCGCGCGGTCAGGACCGCGACCACGCCGGGGACGGCCAGGGCCTCCTGGGTATCGATGTGACGGATGCGGGCGTGGGCATAGGGGCTCACCACCAGCCGGGCGTGGAGCATGCCGGGGAGACGCAGGTCGCCGGCGTACTGCAGGCGCCCGGTCAGACGTTCCAGAGCATCGATCCGCCGCTGAGGGCGGCCGACCACGGTGTGGCTGGCCATGCTGGTCTCCTCCTGCGCGCGGGCCTGGTCTGGGGGTGGTATCGAGGGCCAGGCCGGGCGCTGGTGATGGCTGATCGGCCTCCATGCTAGCACGGGCCGCCTGGCTGATCAATCGCCGCTCCGCACGGTGGGGCCAGTGCGGGCGTCGGTCTCTTCGGGTGAGGGTTCGGGAGCGGCTGTGCCGCGAGATCCTCCGGTGAGGATCGGGGGCTGGCCTGCTCCCGGGGAGCGGGCCAGTCGTGGGGAAGAAACAGAGGGCCAGGCAGTTCTGCCTGGCTGTGGGCGGTATCCTGTGGTACCCCCAGCCGGATTCGAACCGGCGATCTCCACCTTGAAAGGGTGGTGTCCTAGGCCTCTAGACGATGGGGGCCTCTGCTAAAGTATAGCAGAAGCCGGGGAGGGGCGGCAAAAGTTCTCTCCCTGAGACGCGTCCAGAGCAGCGCCGCTCCGGGGTGGGGTATACACCGGCTGGGGGAGTTCCCGTGGTCGCCGGGAACCTGCTACACTCGCGGGTGGAGTGTGAATGTGGCTTTAGCGACTGCCCGGCCGGTCTTGCCCGACCTGATCGCCCGTTGCGCCCAGGCGGAGGCGGAGGCCTGCCTGGCGCTGGTCGGGGGGCAGCCCACCGGCCTCACCAGTGCCGAGGCTCGGGCCCGGCTGGCCCGCTTCGGCCCCAACGAGGTGGCCACCGGCGTCCGCTCCCCGCTCGCCATCCTCGGCGAGCTCGTCCGCAATGGCCTGGTCCTGCTGCTGGCCGGCGCCGGCCTTTTGACGCTGGCGCTCCACGACTTCCTCGATGGCCTCATCATCCTGGGGCTTCTGGCCCTCAACACCGGCCTGATGTTCCTCCAGGAGTACCGGGCCGAGCGAGCGCTGGAAAGTCTGCGTCGCCTCCTGCCGGTCCAGGCCCAGGTTTGCCGCGACGGACGATGGCAGACACTCCCCGCCGCTCTCCTGGTCCCGGGCGACCTGGTCCGCCTGTCCGCCGGCCGGCTTGTCCCGGCCGATATCCGCCTCCTGCGCGCTGTCGGACTTCAGGTCAGCGAGGCTCCGCTGACCGGGGAATCGCTCTGGCAGGAGAAGACTGCCGACCCCCTGCCCGTCCCGCCCCGAACGCTCCGCGATCTGCGCAATGTCGTCCTGGCCGGCAGTCTGGTCCTGGCCGGCGAGGGCGAGGGCGTGGTCGTGGCCACCGGTGCCGCCACCCTCTTCGGACAGACGGCCACTCTCCTGGCCGACATCCGTCGGCCCGGCCAGTTCCATCGGCAGCTCGACCACTTCGCCGCCTTTCTCCTGCGGCTGGCCCTGGTGCTGCTGGGCGTGGTGCTGGTGGCCAACATCGCGCTGGGGCGGCCACCGGTCCAGTCGCTGGCGCTGGCCCTGGCGGTGGCCCTGGGCACCGCCCCTGAGGCCCTGCCGGCGGTCACCGCCACCGCCCTGGCCCTGGGTGCCGCCCACCTGGCCCGTCAGCGGGTCCTCACCCGCCGGCTGGCGGCCATCGAGGAACTGAGCGGCATCGACGTCCTCTGCACCGATAAGACCGGCACGATCACGCAGAACCGAACGGTGGTCGAGGAGGTCTGGAGCCCCCTGGGCCCCGAGACCCTGCTGGCACTGGCTGTCCTCTGCTCCTCGTTCCCCGAGGAGGGCCGCGACCCGGTGGACGACGCGCTGATCAGCGCCGCCCGGGCCCATCGGCTGGATCTGGCGCGTCTGGCCGCCCGGCCGCGCCGGGTGATCCTGCCCTTTACGGCCGAGCGGAAGCGCATGTGCGTCCGGCTGGAAGACCCCCCCGAGATCGTCTGCAAAGGCGCCGCCCGGGTTATCCTGGAGCGTTGTCACCAGCTGCTGACGCCAGAGGGCCCGCGCCCTCTGGCTGCGGTGGCGGGGGAGGTCCAGGCCCGGGTAGAGGCCTGGCAGGCTGAGGGCCGACGCGTCCTGGCGGTGGCCCGCCGGTCGCTGGCCCCGGACGAGGCGGCGGATACCGACCTGAGTCTGGTCGGCCTGGTGGCCCTGGGCGATCCGCCCCGGCCCGGCGCGGCCCGGGCTCTGCGCGAGGCCGCCGCCCTCGGGCTCAGCGTCAAGATTCTGACCGGTGATGCCGCCCGGACGGCCCTGGCCCTGGCCTGTCGGCTGGGGCTGGCCGTCGGGCCGGCGCAGGTTCTGACGCCGGCCGACTGGGGCTGGGGCGACCCGGCGGCCGTCGAGCGGGGGATTATCTTCGCCGAGGTCACACCGGCTGACAAGTACCAGATCGTCCGGTTGCTCCAGGCGGCCGACCATCAGGTGGCGGTGACCGGCGATGGGGTGAACGATGCTCCTGCTCTCCAGGCGGCCGATGTGGGGATCGCTCTGTATGGCGGCACCGATGTCGCCAAGATGGCGGCTGATCTGGTGCTGCTCGACGATGATCTGGGGGTAATTGTGGCCGCAGTTCGGGAGGGACGACGGCTGTTCCGGGTTCTTCAGCACTATCTCCTGTACACCCTGGCCGGCAACCTGGCCAGCGTGCTGGTGGTGGCGGTGGCCTCGCTGCTGCTGGACTTCCTGCCCCTGCTGCCCGCCCAGGTGCTGCTCCTGAATCTGCTGACCGACCTGCCGATGCTGGCCCTGGCCACCGACCGGGTCGATCCGGCCGAGGTGACCCGACCGCTGCGCTGGCATCTGCGGCTGGTGGTCGAGCCGGGGCTGGCTCTCGGGCTTCTCAACGCGGTGGCGGCTCTGGCGCTGCTGCGCCTCCTGCGTGGTGCCCCACCGCCGGTTATTCAGACCGCCTGGTTTCTCTTTCTCGGTCTGACCGGTCTGCTCCTGCTGCTGGTGGTTCGCAGCCGCGCGCCTCTCTGGCGGACGCCGGCGCCGAGCGGACCGCTGCTGGGGGCGATGGGCCTGGCAGTGGGCGTTTTGGTGGGCGTGGCCGCTTATCCTCCTCTGGGGCGTCTCTTCGGCCTGGTGCCGCTGGCGCCGGCGCACCTGCTGATGATCGGCGGGCTCAGCCTGCTTTTCCTCCTGACGGCGGAGGGTCTGAAACGCGCACCGTGGCCTCCGGTTGGAAGTTCTGAGAGGCCGGTCGGTGGGCCTTGACACCACGGCCGTTCTCTGGTATAGTTTCGCCCGATTTGACAAGTGAATAGCGCACGCTCTTATCCAGAGAGGTGGAGGGAGACGGCCCGACGAAGCCCGGCAACCAGCGACGTTCGTCGCCAGGTGCCAATTCCGGCAGAGCGATCTGCAAGATAAGGGCGGGTGTTTCAGGATCAGCCCCTGCCCCGCAGGGGTTAATTTTTGCCAATCGCAGAGCCGTCAACGGCGATGACGAGGAGGAGTAGGCGGGAGGTCGGCTACAGAGAGCCGCGGACGCTGAGAAGCGGTGCCGGGCTCCCGCGCGAAGATGGCCTCTGAGCTGCCAGCCCAACGACCGCTGTCAGCGGTCCAGTAGGCTGTGCCGGGTCTCCCCCAGGGGGGAGAGACAGCGCCCGTTAGCGCGCTGGGGTGCGGGCACCCAGAGCCCGCACCCGCTGAGGTCGGTCCCGTGAGGGGCCGGCGAAGTGGGGTGGTACCACGAGAGGAGAGCCTCTCGTCCCCAAGGGGGATGAGAGGCTTTTTTCGATCACCGAGATCACCATTTAAGGAGGGGCGATGCAGCGGATTAAGGGGCTGAAGTGCCGGGAGTGCGGACGCCTCTATCCCATCGAGCCGATCAACGTCTGTGATTACTGTTTCGGACCGCTCGAGGTGGACTACGACTACGCCGTCATCCGTCGGCTCATCAGCCACGAGCGGATCGCCCAGGGGCCCCGGACGATCTGGCGCTACCGCGACCTCCTGCCCGTGGAGGGCGACCGCATCGTGGATATCAGCGCCGGCTTCACCCCGTTAATCCGGGCCGAGAACCTGGGACGCCGCCTGGGCCTGATGCACCTGTACATCAAAAACGATGCCGTCAACCCCAGTTACTCGTTTAAGGACCGGGTGGTCTCGGTGGCGACGACGAAGGCGGTCGAGTTCGGCTTCACGGTCCTGGCCTGCGCCTCAACCGGCAATCTGGCCTGCGCGGTCGCCGCCCACGCCGCGCGGGCTGGCCTGCAGGCCTGCGTCTTCATCCCGGCCAACCTGGAGGTCGGCAAGGTCCTGGGGGCGGCGATCTACGGTCCGATGATCATCGCCATCGACGGCACCTACGACGACGTCAACCGCCTCTGCAGCGAGATCGCCGACCGCTACCCCTGGGCCTTTGTGAACATCAACCTCCGCCCCTTCTACTCGGAGGGCTCCAAGACGCTGGCCTACGAGGTGGCCGAGCAACTTGGCTGGCGGGCGCCCGACCACGTGGTGGTCCCCATCGCCTCCGGCTCCTTGTTTACCAAGATCTGGAAGGGCTATAATGAGCTGCGCCTGGTCGGGCTGATCGACAGCCCGCCTCCCCGGATGAGCGCCGCCCAGGCCGCCGGCTGCGCGCCGGTGGTCACCGCCTACCTGGCGGGGGAGAACCACGTCCGGCCCGTCAAACCGGCCACCATCGCCAAATCGCTGGCCATCGGCAATCCGGCGGACGGGGCCTACGCGCTGCAGATCATCCGCCGGTCGGGCGGGGGAGCGGCGGCGGTGAGCGACGCCGAGATCGTCGAGGGAATCAAACTGCTGGCCGAGACGGAGGGCATCTTCACCGAGACGGCCGGCGGGGTGACCATCGCCGCGCTGAAGCGCCTGGTGGAGGCCGGGGTCATCCGGCCGGATGAGGTGACCGTGGCCTACATCACCGGCAACGGCCTCAAGACCCAGGAGGCCGTCATCGACCATATCGCCCAGCCGGTGCGGATCGCCCCCTCGCTGCAGGCGTTCGAGGCGGCGCTGGCCGGGAGCCGGTTGATCGCCGAGCCGGTGCGTTGAGAGGCAGCATGAAAAAGCGCTATCTCTTCACCTTTCCCCCGGAACTGGTCCAGGAACCGATCATCTGGCAGTTGGGGCGGACCTTCGCGGTGGTGACCAATATCCGGCGGGCCGATGTCGAGGAGACCCACGGCTGGGTGGTCCTGGAGCTGGAAGGCAGCGCCGAGGAGATCGAGCGAGCGGTGGCCTGGGCCCAGGCCCGTGGCGTCCGGGTCGATCCGGTCGTGGGTGATGTCCTGGCCGGGTGAGCGCCGGCCAGAGAGACCCCAAGCACAGGGCTCAGACGGGAGGGAGTGTATGCCGATTCGTGTGCGCGTGCCGACGCCGCTTCGCCGGCTGGCCGGCGGAGCCCACGATGTGGTAGCCGAGGGCCGGACGGTGGCCGAGGTGATCGAGGATCTGGAGCGGCGCTATCCGGGCTTCAAGGAGCGCCTCTGCGATGAGGAGGGCGACCTGCGCCGCTTTATCAACATCTTTGTCAACGGCGAGGATATCCGCTTCGCTCAGGGCCTGGCGACCCCCGTCAAGGATGGGGACGAGATCTCCATCGTGCCCGCAGCGTCCGGAGGATAAAACCGAGCCACCCCGGCGGACGGGACGCCGGTCGGCCGACCGGCGTTTTTCTTATGCGCCCGGGCGGGGCACCGGCCGGGCACCCAGCCGGGGGTACGGTGTGAGCGGCGGCCCGATGAGCGGGCCGGCGTAGGCTCGGAAGGCGGCGGTGACATCGCTGCCGTCGGGGGCGAGGAACTCCGGCGGCAGGTGTTTCTCGCGATTGGCGATGCGCGCCAGGGGGGCCAGCCCGGTCGTGCAGCCATAGGTGGGACCAGGCAGACGAACGAGTGTCACCATGCAGTCGGTCTGCCCCTGAAGGGCGGCCGTGACCGCCTGCTGGCCGACGAGATAGGCCTCCTCCAGGTCCACAGGCGAGGCCAGGGCCATGGTGGACCGCTGGAGGGTGCCGGGACGATCCCAGCGGGCGCTCAGCCCCAGCCGCGCGCGGATGGCGGCGGCCAGAACGGCGGCGGGCCCCAGGTGGCGGCGGTGACCGAAGGCGTCGCGCTCGTCGGCGGGAGTCAGCCGCGCGCCCAGTGGCGCGCCGGTCGGATCGCGGACCGTCTCGGCGACCACGACCACCGCGAAGCCCAGGCGGCGGACGATGGCCTCGACCCGCCCGAGGAACCAGTCCAGGTCGAGGGGCCGCTCTGGCGGGCAGATGAGGTGTGGAGCATCGCGCTCCTCGACCTTGGCCAGAGCGGTGGCCGCGGCCACCCAGCCGGCATTGCGGCCCATCACCTCGATCAGCTTGACCGGATCCAGCCGGTGCATGGCCTCGGTGTCGCGGCCGGCGTCGCGGGTGGTGGCGGCCAGAAAGCGGGCGATGCTGCCGTAGCCGGGGCAGTGGTCGGTCTCGGGCAGGTCGTTATCGATGGTCTTGGGCACGTGGACAACGGTCAGGTCGTAGCCGGCCTGGCGGCTGGCCAGGGCGATCCGGTGGGCGGTGTCGGCCGAGTCGTTGCCGCCAATGTAGATGAAGCAGCGGATATCGTGGCGGCGGAAGACCGCCAGGATGCGGTCGAGGTCTTCGGGGCGCAGTTTGTAGCGGCAGGCGCCCAGGGCCGCGGCCGGCGTCTGCCGCAGGGCGGCCCATATTGCCGGGGGTTCGGCCTCGAGGTCGAGGAAGTCCTCGGCCAGCACGCCCTCAATGCCGTAGCGGGCGCCGTAGAGACCGGTGAAGCGACCGGAGCGCCGGGCCGCTTCAACGACGCCGGCCAGCGAACTGTTGATGACCGCCGTCGGCCCGCCGGACTGGCCGACGAGGAGTCGTCCGCCCATGTCCCCTGTCCCTCTCCATGGGGCCGGCTCCGAACCCGCCGGCCCGCTGGTGGGTGTACCACAGGTCAGAGCGCCTGTCAAACACCGAGCTCGCCGGAGCGCCCGGTAGACAGACTGACCATGGTGGTGTAGGATCGCCGGTGCGGCCAGGCTGGAGGCGAAGGGGGAGAAGATGCGGCTGGGCGGGCTCCTGGGGCTGGCCCTTGTGGTCGGCCTGGCCAGCAGTCTGGCCTGTCGGGCGAGCACGGCGCCGCTGGGGACGGCGGGTCTGCTGCTGGCCGAGACGCCGACGCCCACCACAGCCGCCGCTCCGACGGTCACGGTGACGCCAACTCCGGAGCGGCACCCCAGCCCGACCGCGCGGGCTGCCCCGATCCCGGCCACGCCGGTCCGGGCGACGGCCACGCCGACACCCCCGGCCAGGCCGACGACAGTTCCGCCGACGCCATCCCCGGTGACCCGCCCGGCGATGGCCGAGCGCGCGGCGGTCATCCAGCGTGGCGACCCCCACCGGCCGCTGGTGGCCCTGACCTTTGATATCGGCATACCGACGGCCGAGGTCATTCCCCAGGTGCTGGACCGCCTGCGGGAGCGGCAGGTGCGGGCCACGTTCTTCATCACCGGTCAGTGGGCCGAGCGGCAGCCCGCTCTGCTGCAGCGGCTGGTGGACGAGGGGCACGAACTGGCCAACCACACCTACTCCCATCCGGATCTGACGAAACTATCCGAGGCCGCGGTCCGCGACCAGATCGAGCGGACCGAGGAGATCGTGCAGCGCCTGACCGGTCGTTCCACCCGCCCCTACTTCCGGCCGCCGTTTGGCGCCTATGACGCCCGGATCCTGGCGCTGGTGGCGCAGATGGGCTATCACCTCGTCTACTGGAGCCGCGACGCCGGGGACTGGCAGCCGGCCGTTGCGCCGGCCGAGATCACCCGGCGCGTGGGCGAGCAGACGCGGGCCGGGGATATCGTGGTCTTCCACGCCTACGTCCCCAAGACGGCGGCGGTCCTCCCGGAGGTGATTCAGCGGCTGCGAGCGCGGGGGCTCCAGCCGGTCCGCCTGAGCGAGCTGCTGGCGCCGTAGCCGGCGTCGGCCCCCAGCCTTGACAGGGGCGGGTCCTCTGGGTATACTGGCGCCCGCTGCGGCCACCGGGCTGGACGGTGGCCCGGTATTTGCCTGACGAGGAGCGATGGCGTCGGAGGCGGTCTTTGTGCGGCCGGACGGCCGCCGCCCGGATGAGCTGCGGCCGGTTCGGATCACACCCCATTATCTGGTCTTCCCCGAGGGCTCGGCCCTCATCGAGTGCGGGCTGACCCGCGTGCTCTGTACGGTCTCGGTCGAGGAGCGGGTGCCTCCCTTCCTGCAGGGAAGCGGCCAGGGCTGGATCACGGCGGAGTACGCCCTGCTCCCGCGCTCGACCCAGACCCGTACGCCCCGCGAGGGGATCGGCGGCCGGGTGAGCGGCCGGACGCAGGAGATCCAGCGGCTCATCGGGCGCTCGCTGCGGGCGGTGGTGGACCGGACACTGCTAGGTGAGCGCACGTTGATCGTCGACTGTGATGTCCTGCAGGCGGACGGGGGAACCCGGACGGCGGCGATCACCGGGGGGTTCGTGGCGCTGGTCCTGGCGTTGCGTCGTCTCCAGGAGGAGGGGGTGCTGAACGCCTGGCCGGTCCGTGGGGCGGTGGCCGCGGTCAGCGTGGGTCTTGTTGAAGGGCAGCCGCTTCTCGATCTCTGCTACGCCGAGGACTCGCGGGCCGAGGTGGACTTCAACGTGGTGATGACCGATCAGGGGGAGTTTGTGGAGGTCCAGGGGACGGCCGAGGGGCGTCCCTTCGGGCACGCCCAGCTGCAGACGCTGCTCGACCTGGCGGCCCGGGGGATCCGGCAGCTCCTGGCTCTTCAGCAGGAGGTTCTGGCTGGAGGCGGCCGTGCTTGAGGCCCTTGAGCACCTGGTTCTGCCTTTCCTGGAGGCCCTCTACCGCACCTTCGGCTACGTTGGCGTGCTCATCGCCATGGCCATCGAGAGCGCCTGCATCCCTCTGCCCAGCGAGATCATCCTGCCGATGGCCGGGTGGATGGTGGCTCGGGGGGAGTTCGCCTTCTGGCCGGCAGTCCTGGCCGGGACGTTCGGCTGCACCCTGGGCTCGGCCCTCGCCTACTGGGTCGGGGCGCGCGGCGGACGTCCCTTCCTCCAGCGCTACGGCCGCTATGTGCTCATCTCCGCGCACGATCTGGCGGTGGCCGACCGCTGGTTCGCCCGCTATGGTGAGGCGACCGTCTTCTTCGCCCGGCTGCTCCCGGTGGTGCGGACGTTCATCTCGTTCCCGGCCGGCGTCGCCCGCATGCCGTTCGGGCGCTTCCTGGTCTACAGCACCCTGGGTTCGTTCCCCTGGTCGCTGGCTCTGGTCTGGGTGGGCAAACTGGCTGGCGACAACTGGCTGGAGATCCGCCGGTTCCTTCAGAAATTCGACTACCCGATCCTGGCCGTGCTGGCCGTGCTGGTGGGGCTGTACCTCTACCGGCACCTGCGTCACCGGCCGTCTCCGGCCGAGGAGAGCGCACCGACCGAGCAGCCTGTCACCCCGCCGCACTGAGCCGCCAGATCGCCCGGGGGGCGGTCATTGAGGGAGGCGGTCAGCCCGTGGCCTGGCCGCCTGGCGGACGGGCCATGGGTGCGTGGGCGACGGCCGCCATCGACGCGGCGACCTGGCCGGTTGCCTCCCGAGGACGCGCGCGTGGGGACCGGGCCCGGGGCTGGCGGAGCCGGGGCTCAGAAGAGACCCGGAATCTTCAGCCCACCCGTGATCTCGCCCATTTTCTTCTGGGTGAGTTCCTGGACTTTCCGGACCGCGTCGTTGACCGCCGCCCGGATCATCTCGGCCAGGGTCTCCACGTCCTCGGGGTCGACGGCGGCCGGATCCAGCCGGACCTCACGCACCTCGTAGGTGCCGCTCATCACCACCACGACCGCGCCGCCACCGGCGCTGCCCTCGACGGTGCTGGCGGCGATCTCCTCCTGGGCCTTGAGCAGGCGCTGCTGCATCTGCTGGAGCAATTTCAGATCGCGCATTCTTTACTCCTCGGTCTCTGGCGGCGCGTCGGTGGCCCGGCGCACACGCTTCACCCGGAAACCGAGCCCCAGGGCCGCCCGCACGACCGGGTCTTTGTCGGGGTCGGCGTCGGGGACGCTGGCCGACCGGCCCACCAGGATCACCTGGACGGCCAGCGGGGCGCCCAGGGCGCTCTGCACGGCCTGTTCCACCACCGCCCGGTTGCGCGGGTCGGAGAGCCGCTCCTGGTGGAAACTGTAGGGGGTGGCCAGGACCAGCGTGCCATCCCGGAGTGCGTGGGGCCGGCAGCTCCGTAAGAGCGCCTGGACTGTGCTCCGGTTGAGGGCCGCCAGGATCTGCGGCCAGCGCCGCTCGATCTCCGGCAGCGTCGGCGCAACGGGGCTCGGGGAGGCTGCGGCCGCCGGCGCGGGTGTCGCGGGCTCAGCGGCGGCCGCCGGCGGCTCCGACTGGCTGGCCGGTCGCTCGTCGGCCGGGGCGGTCGATGCGGGGCTGACGGTGGCCGGCTGCCCACGGCCGGCTGGCTCCGGCGGCCGTGGCGGAGCGGACGGACGCGGGAGCGGTCGAGCGGCAGGCGGAGGCGCCGTCTCCCGGCTCTCCGGACCGGGGCTGGCCGCTTCGAGGAAGGCCAGCTCCAGGGCGAGGGTGGGAGGGCCGATCTGGCGGGGGCGGACTTCGACCTCGCTGAAGAGGCGGAGCGCCCGGAGGAGGTGGTCGGGCCGGGCGCTGGCGGCCAGGGCCTGCATCTCGCGCAGCGTCTCCTCGGGCGCGTCGATGAGGTCGGCCAGCGCCTCGCTGGTCCGGAGGAGCAGCAGCCCCCGCAGGTAGGTCACCAGATCGTGGGCCAGCTGGCGCGGCTCAACCCCCTCCTGGACAGCCTGGTTGATCCGGCGCAGGCCGGCGGCCAGATCGGCGGTCAGGAGGTCGCGGGCGATCTGGGCGGCCGTCGCGCTGGCCTGGGCGCCGAGGAGGGCCTCGACGTCGGCCCGGCCGATCTGGCCACTGGTCATGCTGGCCAGCTGGTCGAGCAGCCCCTCGGCGTCACGCAGGCTGCCGGTGGCGCTGCGGGCGATGAGGTCGAGAACTCCCGGCTCGGCGACGATCCCCTCGGCCTGGCAGATCTGCTGCAGACGCTCGACCATCTGCCGGAGGGGGATCCGGCGGAAGTCGAAGCGCTGGCAGCGCGAGACGATGGTGGGCAGCAGGCGCTGGGCCTCGGTGGTGACCAGCACAAAGATGGTATGGGGCGGGGGCTCTTCGAGCGTCTTGAGGAGGGCGTTGGCCGCCTCCGGGGTGAGCATGTGGGCTTCGTCGAGAATGTAGAATTTGTAGCGGGCCTCGGTCGGGGCGAAGCCCACCCGGTCGCGCAGCTCCCGGATCTGGTCGATTCCCCGGTTGGAGGCGGCGTCGATCTCGATGACATCGATGGCCCGCCCCTCGGCGATGGCCTGGCAGAGCCGGCACTGGTCGCAGGGCTCACCATCGCGCGGATCCAGACAGTTGACCGCTTTGGCCAGGACGCGGGCGGCCGAGGTTTTGCCGACCCCGCGTGGTCCGCAGAAAAGGTAGGCGTGGCTCAGCCGGCCGGTGCGGACCGCGTTCTGGAGCGTGCGGGTGACGTGGGCCTGCCCCACGATCTCGGCGAACGTCCGCGAGCGCCACTTGCGGTAGTAGGCCTGGGTCATCCGGTCCTCACCCACGGCTGGTCTCGCTGAGATTATACGCCCTCCGCCAGAGGGCCTCTACCTCGGCAAGAACCGGGAGGGATGGCTGGGCCCCGACCCGCGTGCAGGCCAGCGCCGCAGCCGCGCTGGCGAACGTCACGGCCGTGGGGAGCGGCTGACCCGTGGCCAGCCCCCAGGCCAGCGCTCCGACAAAGGCATCGCCGGCAGCCGTCGTATCGACAGCGGTGACCGGCGCCGCCGGCACGTGCTGCCAGGTGGGTCCCTCGACGAGCAGCGCCCCCTGCTCGCCCAGCGTGACCACCACCGCCCGCACCCCCTGGGCCTGGAACCAGCGGGCGGCGGCCAGGGCGCCCTCCAGAGTGGCGGTGTCCTGGCCGCTCAGCTGGGCGGCCTCACGGGCGTTGGGCACCAGAACGTCGACCAGCGAGTAGAGGTCGGCCGGCAGCGGCTGGGCCGGCGCCGGGTTCAGGATCACCCGCCGGCCGTGGCGGCGGGCGGTCCGGGCGGCGGCGACAACAGTCGGGAGCGGTGTCTCCAGCTGCAGGACCACGACGGCGCTGGCAGCGATGACCGGCTCGGCCCGGGCGACATCGTCGGGGGTGAGCCGGGCGTTGGCGCCGGGCGCCACGGCGATCATATTCTGGCCCTGCGGGTCGACGATGATGAGGGCGACGCCACTCGGGGCCGTGGGGTCGACGCGGAGCCAGTCGGTGACGATCCCCTCCTGGGCCAGGCGCTCCCGCGCCTGCTGGCCGAAGGGGTCGTTCCCGACACAGCCGACCAGAACAACCCGGGCCCCCAGGCGGGCGGCGGCCACCGCCTGGTTGGCTCCCTTACCGCCGCCGGCGATGACCAGATTCTCCCCCAGGACGGTCTCGCCGGGGGCCGGAAGATGCGGCGTCTGGACGGTCAGGTCGGTGTTGATGCTCCCGACCACCACGATCGGTGGTTGCTCACGGACCATACGCGTCTCTCCCCTGGGGCGTGGGTGGGCTGGAGCACGCTGCAATTCTACCGTCCCCGGCGCCCGCCGGGAAGGGGCTGGCCAGGACAGATGCGCCGGTCCTGGCCGCACCGGCGGTCTCCGACACCACGGTTTCCCCCGATCGGCAGCCGGGGGGGCTGGAGTGGGCGCGGGTGCTGGGCCAGGGGGCTGGCTGGCCCATTGTTGACAGGAAAACGGCGGCGGAGTACGCTAGCAGTGTACCGGCGACGGAGCCGGGCTCTGGCCGCCCGCTGTTCTGCCGATCCTCAGGAGGTGGACGATGAGCCGATTGCTCGAAGCGGTCCGGACGATGGGCTGTCCGTACGAGGCATCCTCCTCTGGTCGGTGGGCCAAGATCCTCCTCCCCGGGCACACGATCTATCTTCAGGAGTACGCCTGGGACAACAACTGCGTGCGCCACTACCTGGTCTATCACTGCTGTCCCGATCACCCTTCCGAGGCTCAGCGCTTCGTCTCCCTCGAAGAGGCGCTCCAGCACGGCGTCCTCCCCTGGCTGCCGCGCGTTCCGCTCCGCGTGTGACCGCGCGTCGCCTCCCTCCGCGCGCCCCAGGATAGCCGCCCGCCGCGATCTGCTTCTCCCCAGGGCCGTTCGGGTCGGGGAACGGACCGGGCTCCCCGACCGCTCTTGCCCCTACGGTCGGGGTGTGCCATGATCCAGTCGGCCGTGTGTTCTTTTCCGCACGAGGCGACCTCTCTGGCACGCCCCGTGAGCGCTCTGGCCGATGAGCCGGGACGGGGAGGGCGGTGGCCCTCGGGGCGGGGATGAGGGGAGATGCCGGGACGGCCGCTGGTGGGCGAGGGAGTGGGGAATGACCTCTCTTTTCTACGGTGGGATCGAGGGTGGTGGCACCAAGTTCGTCTGTCTCATCGCGGCGGCGCCCGACCAGGTGGTGGCGGAGACCGTGATTCCAACCACCACGCCGGAGGAGACCCTGGAACGGGTCATCACCTTCTTCCGTCAGCCCCGACCGGGGGTGCGCCTGGTTGCCCTGGGGCTGGCGATGTTCGGGCCGCTCGAGCTGAATCCGTCGGCGCCCAACTACGGCAGTCTGCTGGCGACCCCCAAGCCCGGCTGGTCCGGGGTGCCGGTGGTGCAGCGGCTGCAGGCGGCGCTGGGTCTGCCGGTCGGGGTGGACACCGATGTCAATGGCGCGCTGCGGGCCGAGTGCCGCTGGGGCGCCGGCCGGGGATACGACCCGGTCGTCTATCTCACGGTGGGCACCGGCATCGGCGGGGGGGCCTGGGTCCACGGCCGGCCGGTGCACGGGCTGCTGCACCCGGAGATGGGCCATCTGCCGCTGCCCGTCCTTCCCGGTGACACCTTTCCTGGCCTCTGCCCCTTCCACGGGCGCTGCTGGGAGGGTCTGGCGGCTGGCCCGGCGCTGGCCGCGCGGGTCGGGCGGCCGCTGGAGCAGGTGCCGCCGGAGGATCCGCTGTGGGATCTGGCCGGGCAGTACCTGGGCCTGGGGATCGCCGCCCTGGTCTGCACGCTTTCACCCCGGCGTGTGATCCTGGGTGGGGGTGTGGGCCAGCAGCCGCACGTGCTGGCCCGCGCCCGGCAGGCGCTCCGGGCCTACCTGAACGGCTATCTGCCCCGCCCGGAGCTGGAGACGGCGGTCGCGGAGTTTCTGGTGCCACCGGCCCTCGGCGCCCGGGCCGGAGTTCTCGGCGCCATCGCCCTGGCCGAAGAGGCCGCCCGGCTGGCTAGAACAGCAGCGCCAGGCTGAGCAGGATCACGGCGATCGCCAGGGTGGGAATGGCCGGTGTGAGCCCGGCCAGGGCCAGGACGGCCAGCACCAGGGCTCCCACGGCCAGAACGGTGTCAATCGAGAGGCCGGCGACGGCGGGTCGCATTGTCTTCCTCCTGTGGCGCCGCCCGCCTGGTGGCGCCTTGTGTTAAGGACGGGCGGTGGTCGCACGATGCGTGCCAGCCGGCCCGGTTAATCGTAGAGCTTGACGCCGACCTCGTGTTTCTTCACCCAGTCCCAGTCGATCTCGACCCCCAGGCCCGGGCCATCGGGCACCGGCACGTGGCCACGTGCGTCGATGGCGTCCAGTTCGTCGGAGTAGCCGTTCTTGTAAATAGGCGGCTTGGTGCGTCGGATCTTGGGGTGGACCAGACCGAGTTCATAGTAATTGGTGTTGCGGATGGCGGCCATACAGTGGCGGTGAGCCGGGCCCGGCGCGTGGATTTCGACGTCCAGCCCGAAGCCCTCGGCGGCGTGCGCGATCTTCATTACCCCGGTGATCCCGCCGTCGTAGTCGGCGTCAGCCCGCACAAAATCGGTCGCCTCGGCCACACAGAGGTCCACATGCGGCTCCAGCGTGCGCACGTGCTCGCCGATGAGGAGCGGTGTCTTGATCAGCTGGCGCAGTTTCCGGTGGGCCTGCTGCGAGATGCCCCCATCCTTGAAGGGGTCTTCGTACCAGAAGAAGCTGGCCTCATCGCAGGCGCGCCCGACCTTGAGGGCGTCGGCAAAAGTATTGTACTCGCAGGCCGGGTCGAGCATCAGATCCATGGTCGGCCCGACCCGCTTGCGGACCTCCAGGACCGTGGCGATCTCGCGCTCAATGGGCCCGTTGCCCCAGCCGTGGATCTTAAAGGCCGGGTAGCCCATCTCCCGACACTGCTGGGCGAAGTCGGCGAAGGCCTCGGGACTGGCGAGTCCGCCGTTCTCATCACCGTGGTAGGTGCTGGCGTAGCAGGGGAGCGTCCGGCGAAAGCCGCCGAGGAGTTCGTAGACCGGGGCGTTATAGAGTTTGCCGGCGATGTCCCAGAGGGCGATGTCGATGGGCCCCAGACCCATGCGGTCGAACTTGCGCAGCGCCCGCTTGACATCGTTGTAGATGCGCTCGCGCTCCAGCGGGTTCTTGCCCAGAAGGTAGTGAGCCACCATCCCGACCTGGGCGTAAGAGGCGGCGTTGCCGCCGACATATTCGCCGGTGATCCCGGCGTTCGTCTCGATGACGAAGACGTAGCCGGTGGTGCGCAGGACGTTGCCCGGCTGATAGACCTGATTGAAGCCATTGTAGTCGAGCCCCAGATCGGGGATCTCCCACCGGAACTGATGGATGCGGAGCCGGGTGATCCGGAGATCGCGCGCCATGGTGTTCCTCCTGTAATGGAGTCCGGGCAGTCTCTGCCCGGTCCACAGTAGCACGGCGCGGGTCGCAAGGCAACCCCGTCGGGGCTCCTTCCCAAACGCCCTATTGCGCGGGGCGTCGAGGGGATGCTAGGATCGGACCACGAGCGCTGGCTGGAGGAAACCGGCGATGCCTCTTGTCAATCCGCTGGCGGTTACCACCAACACCTACCACGGCTACCCCCTGGAGGCGGCGCTGCGCGGCATCCGTCAGGCGGGCTTCACGGCGGTGGAGATCGCGGCCGTCCGGGGCTGGAGCGAGCACCTAGCGCCGGACGCCTCGCCCGACGAGATCGCCCGTCTGCGGGCTCTGCTCGACCAGCACGGGCTCCGGGCGGTCAGCCTGAGCGGCCACAGTGATCTCACCACGGAGGCCGGAGTGGCCCAGTTCTTGAACGCCCTGGAGACGGCCGCCCGCCTGGGCATTCCCATCGTCAACACCGGCATTGGCGGCCACGCCGGCGGCGGGGAGGACGAACAGGCTTTCCTGGCGCGTATCGGGCGGGTGGCCGAGGCGGCGGCGGCGCGGGGGATCGTGGTGGCTCTCGAGACCCACGGCTCGATCCTGGGCACCGGCGCCCAGGGGGCGGCGCTGCTCGCCCGGATCGGCCATCCCTCCCTCCGTCTCAACTACGACACCGCCAATGTGATCTATTACGCCGGCGTCCGGCCGGAGGAGGACATCGTCCACGCTCTTCCCTACCTGGCCCATGTTCACCTGAAGGACAAGATCGGCGGGCCGGGGGTCTGGAACTTCCCGCCGCTCGGTCAGGGCGAGGTCGACTTCCCACGGATCCTCCGCACCCTGCGCGACGGCGGCTACACCGGTCCGTTGAGCGTCGAGATCGAATTTCAGGGCGAGCCCTGGCCGCCGCTCCCGGAGGTCGACCGGGCGGTCCAGGCATCGTACGCCTACCTTCAGCGGGTCATCGCGGAGATCGGCTGATGCTGCGAGTGGGAGTGCTTGGGGCCGGTTTTATGGGCTCGACCCATGCGCGGGCCTACGCTCAGCTCCCGGACGTCCGGGTGGTGGCCATCGTCTCCCAGAGCGAGCGGCGCGGGCCGGCGCTGGCCCAGGAGCTGGGCGCGGCCTGGTGGGCCGACCCCCAACGGGTGATCGACGACCCGACCATCGACATCGTCGACGTCTCGCTGCCCACAACCGAACACGCCCGCTGGACCATCGCCGCCCTTCGGGCTGGGAAGCACGTCCTGGTCGAGAAGCCGCTGGCCCTGACGCTGGCCGAGGCCGACGCCATCCTGGAGGCCTGGCGGGCCTCGGGCCGGATCCTGATGGTCGGGCACGTGCTCCGGTTCTGGCCGGAGTACGTCAAACTGGCCGAGATCGTGCGCTCCGGCCAGATCGGCCGACCCCGGATCGCTGTGGCCTACCGGCTCTCGCCGCTCCCGGCCTGGAGCGAGCTCTTCAAGCATCCGGAGCGAACCGGCGGGGCGGTGGTGGACCTGCAGATCCACGATGTGGACCAGTTCAACTGGCTGCTGGGCCGGCCGCGGAGCGTGGTCGCCCGCGGGGTGCGCGGTCCCTATGGCGGCTGGGACTACATCCTGACCACCGTCACCTACCCCGAGGCGGCGGCCACCGCTGAAGGGAGTCTGATTATGCCGCCGGGCTATCCCTTCAGCATGGGGCTGCGGGTGGCCGGCGAGCAGGGCGTGGTCGAATACCACTTCAAGGCCGAGGGCCCCAGCGTCGAGATGGGCCGCCAGGCCGGCACCCGCCTGACGGTGACCATCGGCGACCGGCCGACCGAGGGGGTCGAGGTCGAGACCTACGATGCCTACGCCGCCGAGGTCGCCTACTTTGTCGACTGTGTCCGCCGGGGCGAACAGCCCAGCCGCGTGACCCCGGAGGAGGCCCGCCTGGCGCTGCAGGTGAGCCTGGCCGCCAAGGCCTCGCTGGAGACCGGCCAGGAGATCCCGCTGGGCTAAAAGAGAGCGGCGGCCACGTTCTGGCCGGCCCGCTCCAGGAAGGTTTGGGCGAAGGTCCGGAAGCGGCCGGCGATGATCGCCGCCCGCGCCTCCGCCAGGCAGCGGACCAGGAAGCGCAGGTTGTGCAGACTGGCCAGCACCGGCCCCAGCGGCTCCTGGCTGCGGAAGAGATGGTGGAGGTAGCCGGCGCTGAACCGCCGGCAGGCCAGGCAGTCGCAGGCCGGGTCGATGGGATCGGCCACCTTCCGCCAGCGGCCCCGGCGCAGGTCCTGCCGGCCCTCGGGGGTGAACACTGTGCCGTGTCGCCCCAACCGGGTCGGCAGGACGCAGTCGAACATGTCCACGCCCAGGGCCACCCCCACCACCAGGTCCTCCGGCGCCCCCACGCCCATCAGATAGCGCGGCCGGTCGGCCGGCAGTTCGGCGGTCACGTCGGCCAGGACGGCGTAGGTGAGGGATTTGGGCTCGCCGACGCTCAGCCCGCCGATGGCGTAGCCGGGAAGATCGAGGGCCACCAGTCCCCGGACGCTCTGCCGACGGAGGTCCGGGTAGACCCCGCCCTGGACGATGCCGAAGAGGGCCTGATCGGGCCGCCGCCAGGCCGCCCGGCAGCGCTCGGCCCAGCGCTGGGTCCGCTCGACGGCCCGGGCCACGGTCAGACGGTCGGCCGGGTAGGGAGGGCACTCGTCCAGGGCCATGGCGATGTCGCTGCCGAGGGCGGCCTGAATGGCCATGGCCCCTTCGGGGGTGAGGCGATGGAGTGTCCCGTCCAGGTGTGAGCGAAAGGTTACGCCATTGTCGTCCAGGGCGCAGCGCGTGGCCAGGCTCAGGACCTGGAAGCCGCCGCTGTCGGTCAGGATCGGCCCCGACCAGCCCATAAAACGGTGCAGGCCCCCCAGGGCGGCGACGACCGCCGGGCCGGGGCGCAGGAGCAGGTGGTAGGTGTTGGCCAGAACGATCTGCACGCCGTGGGCCGCAAGGTCGCGCGGGGTGAGGCCCTTGACCGTGCCCTGGGTGCCGACCGGCATAAAGACCGGCGTGGGGATGGGGCCGTGAGGCGTCTCCAGCCAGCCGGCCCGGGCCCGCGTCGTGGGGTCGGTGGCCAGGCAGTGGAAGCGGACAGATGGTCTACAACCAGCCATGGGCGCGGTACCATTCGGCGGCCTGCCGCAGACCCTCCACCAGCGGGACCTGAGCCCGAAAGTCCAGCTCGGCGGCGGCCCGCTCGGTCCGACAGGTCCAGGCCGGCTGGTGCATCTCGCGGACCTTGGCCCGGTCGAAGGCGGTGGGCTGTCGGCGTAGCCGGGCCCAGAGTTCGCTCCCGAGCCCGGCCAGCCAGCCCAGGGGATAGGGGACCGGCACCGGCACCGGCCGGACCCCCAGGACGCGGGCGACGGCGGTCAGCACCTCGGCCACCCGGTAGACCTGGGGATCGGCCAGGAAGTAGTGGCGGTGGACGGCCTGCGGGGCCTGGGCAGCCCGCAGAAGCCCCTCCACCAGATCGGTCACGTAGACCAGACTCAGTTCGGTCGCCGGGCTCAGCCGTGGCAGGAGCCCACGGGCGACGGTCCGGAAGAAGGCCAGCGTCTCGGTATCGGCCGGTCCGTAGACCACCGGGGGCCGGACCACCGTCCAGGGGATCTCGGGGAAGGCCAGGGCAGCCAGCTCGGCCCGCAGCTTGCTCAGGCCATAGGGCGAGCAGGGGGCTGGCGGGTCGTCTTCGGCCCGGGGCGCTCCCGGCCGGCTCGGCCCGCAGGCGGCCAGGCTGCTCACCAGGACCACCCGTGGGTAGGGGGGGCCAGCCGCCCGGACGGCCTGGAGCAGATGGAGCGTGCCCCGGTAGTTGGCCTGGTGAAACTCCTGCGGGTCCAGGGCCTTAACCCGGCCGGCCAGGTGGAAAATACAGTCCACCCCGGCGACCGCGCTCCGCAGGGTGGTCGGGTCGCCGAGATCGCCGGCGATAAGCTTGGGGCTGTAGGGGCGCAGGCGATCCAGCCGGCTGGTCGGGCGGACTAAACAGTGAACCTCGGCGCCCTGGGCGCTCAGAGCGGCCACCAGGTGGCCGCCGATGAAGCCAGAAGCCCCCGTCACCAGACAGCGCCAGGTCATCGGTCTCTCGGTGCGTCGGACAGGTCGGCGGTGGCCAGGATGAGGCGGGCGATCGTCGTGGCGGCCTCTGGCCGGCTGAGAGCGCGGGCGCGGGCGGCCATCTCCGCCCGCAGGGCCGGCTGGTCGAGCAGGCGGCGGAGCGCGGCCAGGCAGCGCTGGGGAGTGGTGCCGGCGAAGCCCACTCCGTTCCGCTCGACCCACTCGGCGTTGCCCTCCTCCTGTCCCGGCAGGGTATGGGTGATGATGAGCGGCCGTCCGCTGGCCAGCGCCTCGACGATCGTCTGCGGCCCGCCCTTGGTCACAATGATATCACTCAGGTGCATCAGCTCGGGCATCTCATCGGTGAACCCCAGCACCCGGGCCGGCACCGGCCAGTCCAGACCGGCCAGCCGCTGGCGCAGACGTTCGTTGCGCCCGCAGACGATGAGCAGTTGCAGCCGGCGGTCGAGGGCGGCGATCCCTCGGGCCAGGGGCTCCAGGCGGCCGGCTCCTTCGCCTCCCCCGAGGAGAAGCACCGTCGGTCGGTCAGGGTCCAGCCCCCACCGGAGGCGCAGCGCGGCCGGCGGGGTGGTGATGGCCCCGAAGCGCGGGCCGACCGGGAGCCCGGTCAGGACGATCCGCTCCGGTGGGATCCCCCCCGCGATCAGCCGGGCCTGAACCTCGGGGGTGGCCGCCGTGTAGCGGTCGATGGCCGGTTCGATCCAGCTCCGGTGGACCGTCACCAGTTCGGTCACCGTGGCGATAAAGGGCAGGCGCCGGCCAAGGGCGGCGCGGGCGGCCAGGGCGAATGGACTGCAGAGGGGGTGGGCGATGACCACCACGTCGGGCTGCAGGCTCGCCAGCAGGGCTGTGGCGCGGGGGACCAGCCGGGGCCAGGCCGACCGGACGACCAGCCGGTAGAGGAGGGCGTGGTCGGTCAGGTGAAAGGCCAGCCCGTAGAGCCAGGGGGCCCGGCGGATGACCGGCGAATAGAGGCGGGTGAGGCGGTCGAAGAGGGTCGGCTGAGAGGTGGCGAAGAGGTCGACGATGGCCGGCCGGACCTGAGCCCCGGTCAGATCCGCCAGGGCCGTGGCGATGGCCTGGGAGAGGCGGCGGTGCCCCCCGCCGGTGTCCGACATCAGGATGGCCACGCGCATGCTCTGTCCATCAGGCGGTCAGCGGCTGCTCGTAGATCCGGTAGGTCTTGTAGTGGCGGCAGCCCAGGTTCCGGATCGTATTGTTCATCAGGTGGTTGTCTTCGAGGATCCAGGAGACCTCGGCGTCCTGATAGCCGCGTCGGTGGGCCCGCTCCCAGGCGTGGAGGATCATCAGCGCCTCGATCCCCTTCTTGCGGTGCTCCGGCACCACGCCCAGGGCCATGACCCGGATCGTGCTGATCCGACGTCGGTACCAGAGAAACTTCAGCAGCCCCAGGAGGCCGAGCCGGCCGTTCAGGTGGCGGAGGACCTGGTTGTAATCGGGCAGGACCAGGGCGAAGCCGGCTGGTTCCTCGCCCACCAGCGCGATCTGGACGAGCTCGGGCACTACCAGCGGTTTGAGCGCCCGGGCCAGGTAGGCGAACTCGGCATCGGTCATCGGCACAAAACCCCAGTTGCGCTCCCAGGCCCGGTTGTAGACCTGTTTGACGAGGGCCAGTTCGGCCTCGAACCGGGCCATCTGGCCGGGCCGGACGACCACGCCGGCCCGTTCGCGCAGGCGGTCGGCCAGGCGCTGGTAGCGCTGCAGGTCCACCCAGTCGCGGTGGATGTAGTAGGCGTAGAGGTCCTTGGCCTTGCGCAGCCCGCAGGCCTCCAGCAGCGCCGGGTAGGAGGGAGGATTGTAGGGCATCATGAAGACCGGCGGCCGGTCGAACCCTTCGACGAGCAGCCCGCACTCATCGTTGGTCGAGGGGTTGACCGGTCCGCGCATGGCCACCATCCCCTGGGCCCGCAGCCAGTCGGCCGCCGCCTGGAGCAGCGCCTGGGCCACCGCGACCGAGGGGACTGTCTCAAAGAAGCCGAAGAAGCCCACCGCCTCCTGGTGGACGGCGATGTGCTGCTGGTTGACGATGGCGGCGATCCGACCCAGGGGGTCGGGTCCCTCGTAGGCCAGGAACAGCTGGACGGTGGCGTGCTGGTGGAACGGGTGCTGGGCCGGGTCGAGCAGAGCCCGCTGCTGGAAAAGGAGTGGGGGCACCCAGCGCGGATCGCCCCTGTACAGACGCCAGGGCAGGCGCAGGAACACCTCGCGCTCGGCCGGGGTGGTGACGGGCTGGACGGTGGGGGCCATCGTCAGGGGACGACCTGCAACTCCCGGCCAACGCGGTAGATCGCCTCCAGGGCCTGGTCCACGTGCCGGGGCTCGTGAGTGGCCATGCAGCTGGTCCGCAGCAGGGCGTGGCCGGGCTCGACCGCCGGCGGAACGGCGGCATTGACAAAGACCCCGTTGTCGAAGAGGCGGCGCCAGAAGAAGCCGAGCCGCACCTCCTCGCCGATGATGATGGGGATGATCGGCGACTGGCTGCGGCCGGTGTTGAAGCCCATCGCGTCCAGCTGGCTCTTCATCCGATGCGCGTTGGCCCAGAGCTGGCAGAGCCGCTCCGGCTCGCGCTCAATGATGTCGAGGGCGGCCAGGGCGGCGGCGGCGCTGGCCGGGGGAATGCTGGCGCTGAAAAGGAAGGAACGGGCGTTGTGCTTGATGTAGTAGATGACGTCGGCGTCGCCGGCGATGAACCCCCCGGTCGAGGCGAACGACTTGGAGAACGTCCCCATAATGAGGTCCACCTCGTCGAGCAGGCCGAAATGCTCGGCCGTGCCCCGGCCGCGCGGCCCCATCACCCCGATGCCGTGAGCGTCGTCCACCATCAGGCGGGCGCCGTACTTCTTCTTGAGACGGACGATCTCGGGGAGGTTGGCCAGGTCGCCCTCCATGCTGAAGACGCCGTCGACTACGATGAGGATGCCGGCCTTGCCGGCGTGGGCGGCCAGCAGTTCCTCCAGTTCGGTCATATCGTTGTGGGCGTATTTGAAGGTCTTGCCGAAGGCGAGCCGGCAGCCGTCGACGATCGAGGCGTGGTTGGCCCGGTCGGCCAGGACGACATCGTTGCGGCCGACCAGGGCCGAGATGGTCCCCAGGTTGACCTGGAAGCCGGTGGTGAAGACCAGGGCGGCCTCCTTGCCGACGAAGCGGGCCAGCCGGTATTCGAGTTCGTGGTGGAGGTCCAGGGTGCCGTTGAGCAGCCGCGAGCCGGTGCAGCTGGTGCCGTACTTCTCGATGGCCTTGATGGCCGCCTCGCGGACGTAGGGATGCTGGGTCAGGCCCAGGTAGTTGTTGGAGCCGAACATCAGGATACGCCGGCCCCCGATCACCACCTCCGGGCCGGCCTGAGATTCGATGGGGATGAAGTAGGGATAGATGCCGATAGCCTCAGCCTGCTTGGGCTTGGTGAATTTGCGGCACTTCTCAAAGAGGTCCACGGACGATACCCTCTCCGCACCAGCCTGGGCAGGGTCAAACCGCAGCCTATATTACGCGAGCCGGGGACGAGGTGTCAAGGGGCCGGGCCGGGGCCTGCCGGGCGAGAGGGCGGGGTGGCTGGCGTCAGGTCAGCCCGCGTGCGGGCCAGCACCACCCGGTCGTCGCGGACCTCGGCGATGGCCTCAAAGGGCAGCTGCCATTCCTGCCGGGGCATCAGGCCGCTGCTGACCACCATGTAGCCGCTCTCGGCCACGCAGAAACGGGCGACCACCTCGCCGTCGCGCCTCTCGGCCGGACAGATCCCGGCCAGGAGCGCCAGTTCCCGCGCCTGGCCGTTCTCGTCGACCTGCCAGAGCGACTCGATGGTGCCCAGGTGCTGTCCATCGGCGGTGTACACGTCCATGCCAGGCCGGATTTCGAAGTAGGCGTAGAACTCCTCCTGGGCCATCGGCTCACCGGGTAGTGGTCTCGGCCGGGCGTTCGAGCTGTTCGCCCTCGAAGCCCCGCCCCACGTGGTAGGGGACGTCGATCACTATTGTATTGGGCCGGAAGAAGAGATGGAACTTGAGCCGCAGCGCCGTCTGATTGTGCAGCAGGTACTCCCACCAGTGGCGGGGGACGAACTCGGCCAGGACGACCGTGACCGGGCGGCGCGGATCCTGTTTGTCGATGGCGTCGATGTAGGCCAGGAGCGGTTCGACCAGCGCGCGGTAGGGCGATTCGACGATGACCAGCGGGATGTTCAGGCCGTACTGCTCCCACTGAGCCCGGAAGGCCTCGGCCTCCTCCGGGCTGAAGGCGATGTGGACCGCCGTCACATCTGGCGAGATCGAGCGGGCGAAACTCAGGGCCGCCAGGGCCGGACGGTCCAGCCGGCTGACCGGGACGATGACGGCCGGCGGCAGGTTCTCCGGCAGGACCCTTTCGCCCGGACGGGTGGCCAGGGCCCGGGCCAGCGCCTGGTAGTGGCGGTTGATGCCGAGCATCATGAGAATCAGGAGCGGCGCGGCCACCAGCACCATCCAGGCCCCGTGGGCGAACTTGGTGACGGCGATGACCACGACCACGATGCCGGTGGCCAGACAGCCGAAGCCGTTGATGACCGCCCGCCAGCGCCAGCCGGCCTCGCGCCGCCGCCGCCAGTACTGAACCATCCCCAGCTGCGAGAGGGTGAAGGCGGTGAACACGCCGACGGCGTAGAGCGGGATCAGACGGTGGACGCTGCCTTCGAAGAGGACGAGCATGAGAATGGCCACCACCGCCAGAGCGATGATCCCGGTCGAAAAGGCCAGCCGCTCGCCACGGAAGGCGAACTGGCGCGGCAGGAAGCCGTCACGCGCAAGCACCGAGGAGAGGCGCGGGAAGTCGGCGAAACTGGTGTTGGCCGCCAGCACCAGAATAAGCATCGTGGCGGCCTGGACAACATAGTAGAACCAGGTCGGCCCGACCAGCGCCCGGGCGATCTGGGAGACCACGCTCTCCTGCTCCTGGGGATCGGGGATGACGCCGATGACGGTGGCCAGGAAGCTGATCCCCAGAAACATCGTGGCCAGGAGACCCCCCATCCAGAGGAGGGTGATGCGGGCGTTGCGCCACTCCGGCGGCTTGAAGGCCGGGACGCCGTTGGAGACGGCCTCGATCCCGGTCAGGGCGGTGCTCCCCTGAGCGAAGGCCGACAGGATGAGGAAAAGGGTAAGAGGGTGGGGCTCGGCCGGCGTCGCCTCCGGCGGAGGGGTATAGAAGATCGGCGCCCCGGTCAGCACCCGCCAGAGACCCAGGGCGATGAGTCCCAGGATGCTGACGATAAAGAGGTACGTCGGAGCGGCGAAGATGTTCCCCGACTCGCGGATGCCGCGCAGGTGGGCCAGCATCACCAGGATGACGGCGAAGACCGCGAAGTCGACCTTGTAGGGGTAGAGAGAGGGGAGGGCCGAGGTCACCGCCGTCATGGCGGCGGCGATGGAGACGGCCACTGTCAGCACGTAGTCGATAAGGAGGGCGCTGGCCGCCACCAGCCCCGGCAGGCGGCCCAGGTTGTCCGAGGCGACAGTGTAGCTCCCGCCGCCACCAGGATAGGCCCGGATCGTCTGCTGGTAGCTGGTGACCACGATAGCGATGAGGACGACGATGGCCAGCGAGATCGGGAGGGTCAGGGCCAGGGCGGCGGTCCCGGCCAGGATCAGCACCCGCATGATCTCCTCAGTGGCGTAGGCCACTGAGGAGAGGGCGTCGGAGGAGAAGACCGCCAGCGCCTTGACCTTGCTCAGGCGTTCGTGGACCTCGTGGGCGGTCGGGATCGGCGGGCCGATGAGAAGGCGCCGAACCGTGTACCAGAGACGGGCGAAGCCCGTCTTGGGGGCCAGGATCTCCTCGCGGGCCACCAGGTAGCCCGGCCGGGCCCGCTGGAAGCCGCGAGCGAAGGGACGGACGATGCGAACGTACTGTTCGCCGGGCCGCCGACCCCGGCGAACCTCGCGCCACTCCAGGTCCGGATGGAGGCCGCTCGGACGCTGAGCCGCAGGCGAGGGGGAGGTCTGTTCGGCTGTTCGGGTCGGCTGCTCTTCCGGTGTTTCGGCCATTCTCGGTCTCCGGCGGAGTGCACCGGCTCCCCGTATAGTTTAGCATGGGAGAGATGGGCTGTGCGGAGAGAGGCGACGATGGGCGAGCAGGCACGGGCGGGGACCGAGCGGCGCGCCCTGGCCGAGCGCCTGGTCCACGAGGGGATCGGCGCCCTGGACCGTGGGCGGCCGGAGGAGGCCGCCGCGCTCTTCCGGGCGGCGGCCGGGGTAGACCCGGACTACCTCGACGCCTATAACCACCTGGGGCTGCTGGCCTACGACCGTGGTGAGTACGGCCAGGCGGCCGAGGCCTTCGCCCAGGCCCTGGCGCGGGCGGGCGAGGCCCTGGCGCAGGCGCCGCCGGGCCGGGCCTGGGCGGTGGTCGCTTTGCGGCCGGCTCTGCGGGCTCTCTACGGCTACGGCCTGGCCTGCTGGCGGCTCGGTCGGCTGGCCGAGGCGCTGGCGGCCTTCGAGCGGCTGCTCCGGCTCGACGCCGAGGATCATCAGGGAGTGCGTTATCTTATCGGCGGCCTCTACCAT
This sequence comes from Chloroflexota bacterium, assembly GCA_034433795.1. Taxonomy (GTDB): domain Bacteria; phylum Chloroflexota; class UBA6077; order FW602-bin22; family DAOUAE01; genus DAOUAE01. Next base: position 7,598 of record DAOUAE010000009.1, on the reverse strand, counting down.
GCCCTGGGGCGGCTGGCCGAGGCCCAGGCCTGGTATGAGCGCACCCAGGACGACCCCCACGCCCGGTATAATCTGGGGCTCCTTCTCTTCGCCCAGGGCGATCATCGGGCCGCTGCGACCATCCTGCTGGGAGCTTTCCTGGCCAACCCCTATATTCCGGCGCTGCTCCTGGCCCGGCCGCTCCCCCCGACCGACTGGTGGCCGGCGGCCAGTACTCAGGACCTGACCTACGCCGAAGAGTACCAGCGCCTGTACGCCGACCTCTGGGCCCGCACGCCCGGCGCCCTGGCTTTCCTGGCTCGCCTGTGGGAGCACCCGGCGGTGCAGGCGCTGCTGGCCGACTTCCTGGCCGGGCGCCGGCAGGTGCTGGCCACCCGCGATCCGGAGGAGCGCTACCGTCTCCTGGCCGCCGAGGAGCGCCGCTTCCGCCCGGAGATCCTGGCCCGGCTGGCCGCTCAGGTGGTTGGCGGGGAGCGGACCTCCGGTCCCGCTGACGGTCGGCCGTAAACCCGGCAGGGCTGGTCGGTGGCGATCCCGGCCGACCCTATCGGGCGGAGGGACCCGGCTGACCGGGGCGGGACAGAGACCGGTCCGTGCACGACAGGCTGCTGATCAGGGGGCAGGCTGGCCGGGAGAGGGCGGCCGGCCCGGGCGGGCGGTCGGCCGGGCGCGCGGACGCAGGGCCCGGCGCAGAAGGAAAAGGGCGGCGGCCGTCTCCCGTCCCAGCCGGACGGCTGTCTGGCGGGCGGGGGTGGGCAGCCAGGTCCGGCAGGCGGGACAGCGCAGCCGGCTGCGGTGGACGGTCGCCCCGCAGGCCGGGCAGCGGACCGCCTCCTCCGGCGGCACGTGCTCCGGGACCAGAAAGGTGACGAGGAAGGTCACCGGTCCGCCCAGCAGGCCGGCCAGGAACCAGCGCCAGAAGTGGCGGCGCTTGCTGCTGGCGTGGAGCGCGCTGCCCAGGGCCAGGAGGGCCCAGATGAGGATTGCCGGGCCCAGGAAGGCCTCCATCGGCTCTCACCTCGGGTAGAGGGTGGCGTCGCCCTCGGCCAGCGGACGTTCGCGGTAGAGCAGGATGTGGTCGGTCCAGAGACCCAGCACCCGTTCCTCGGCACCCTCGGTTCGGCTTAGCGTGAAGTAGACGTTGTCGGCTGGGTCGGGGCTGAGGGCGGCCCAGACCGGCCCCTGCGGCCAGACCTCGCCGCGAGCGCTCGCCTGGAACGAGCCGGTGCTGCTGACCCGCCAGGAGGTCCCCTCGATGGTGAGGGTAACCGGCTCCTGGGCGGCGATCCCCTCGCGGACGTGGGCCTCAAAACGCCGCAGGGCCCCACCGGGTCCGACCAGGGCGTCGAAGAGCGGTGTCCCCTGGTAGACCACCTGCCACTGCTGGCCCAGGTAACGGTGGTAGGGGAGCAGTTCGATCAGCCAGCCCTCCGAGAGGACCAGCCACTGCCAGCGGGTGAGCCGGCCCCCGACCTCCTCCTGGCAGTCCAGGACGGCCTCGACGAGATGGTCGCGCCCGCCGGCGACGAAGACCACATCGCCCGGCTTGGCCTCGCTCAGTGCGGGCTGCGCCTGTGGCGGCTCGGCCGGCCGCTCGGACTCCGGGCGAGGCCGTCGGAACGGTCCCCGCCAGAACAGTAGTCCGAGAACCAGCAGCACAACCAGTCCGCTCACCAGCCAGAGCTCCACCAACGCTCTCCGCAAGCGTATTCTCTCCCGGATCATAGCCGATCCGCCAGGCCAGCCGCCAGCACCGGCGGACGGTTCGCTCGGTGAATGCACCGTTCGCGGTACGGAGCGCGGGTGCGCCGTGGCGGCGGCTCTCCGGGCCAGTAAGGAGCGACCCCGGTGAGCGGCCGTTGACAGGCGGCGGCCGGTCTGACTATCCTCGGCCTGGGAGGCCGAGGGTCTGGCTTCCAGGGGGGGCGCCATGAGAGCAGCGGTTCTGGCGGCCGGGGCCGAGACGATGAGCCTGGAGGACCTGCCGACGCCGGAGCCACGGACCGGCGAGGTGTTGATCCGGGTGCGGGCCTGTGGCGTCTGCCACACTGATCTCCACGTCCTCAAGAACGAGGTGCCGTTTCCCCGGCCCTGCGTCCTGGGGCACGAGGTCGCCGGGGTCGTCGCCGCCGTGGGACCCGGCGTCGAGGGGTATGCGGTCGGTCAGCGGGTGGTGGGGGCGTTTCTGATGCCCTGCGGCCGCTGCGGCTTCTGCGTCCGGGGGCGCGACGATCTCTGCGAACTTTTCTTCACCTGTAACCGTCAGCGTGGCGTTCTCTACGACGGCCAGACCCGGCTGCGGCGCCCGGACGGCCAGCCGGTCTGGATGTACTCGATGGGCGGGCTGGCCGAGTACGCGGTGGTGCCGGCCACCGCGCTCGCGCCGCTCCCCGACGATCTGCCGCTGGAGGAGGCGGCCGTCCTGGGCTGCGCCGTCCTGACCGCCTACGGGGCGGTCCGTCACGCGGCCGATCTGCGGGCCGGGATGGCGGTGGCGGTGGTGGCGGTTGGCGGGGTGGGCGCCAGTCTGATTCCGATCGCGCGGGCGTTTGGGGCTTGGCCGGTGGTGGCGGTGGATGTTCGGTCGGAGAAGCTGGACCTGGCCCGGAGCCTGGGGGCCACCCATCTGGTCGACGCTGGCCGGGAGGACCCGGTGGCGGCGGTCCGGGCGCTGACCGGGGGACGCGGCGTGGACGTGGCTTTCGAGGCCCTGGGCCGGCCGGAGACGGTCGGTCAGGCGGTCGAGATGGTCGGCGATGGGGGCCGGGCGGTCCTCATCGGCATCGCGCCGGTTGGGGTCACCGCTCCGCTGGCGATCACCCGTCTGGTCCGGCGGGGGCTGCAGGTCGTCGGCTCCTACGGCGCCCGGACCCGGGCCGATCTCCCGGCGGTGGTGGAGCTGGCCCGCCGGGGCGTGATCGATCTCCGGCGCCTCGTCAGCCGGCGCTACCCGCTGACCGCCGTCAACACCGCCTACGCTGCCCTGGCGCGGGGGGAGATCGTCGGGCGGGCCATCATCGTTCCCTGAGCGACCGCGCTGGCCCCTTGACGGCCGGGCGCGTTTCGGCTATGCTGGCGGTAGAGCAGGCGGGCGCGGTCTCGACTGACCGGGCCGGGTGGCCGTCACAGTCGGAGCCGGGGGCGGAGCGTGGTTCGGGCAGCGGTCCTCACGGCGGTCGGAGCCCCCCTCGAGGTGGTGGACCTGGAGGTGCTGGAGCCACGTGCGGGGGAGGTGCTGGTCCGCTACGCGGCCACCGGCGTCTGTCACAGCGACCTGCACGTCATCACCGGGGCCCTGCCCCATCCGCTGCCGGTCGTCCTGGGCCACGAGGGGGCGGGGGTCGTCGAGGCGGTCGGGCCGGGGGTGACACGCGTCCGGCCCGGCGACCATGTTCTGACCAGCTACATCCCCAGCTGTGGTCTCTGCCGCTTCTGCACCATCGGCCGTCCCAATCTCTGCGTCCTGCGCGACCGGCCGCGCCACCTGATGCTCGACGGCACCACCCGTTTCCGCTGGCACGGCCGGGAGGTCTACCACTTCCTGCAGGTCTCGGCCTTCAGCCCCTACGCCGTTCTGCTCGAACAGGGGGTGGTCCCCATCCGGCGCGACGCCCCGCTCGATGTGGTCTGCCTCATCGCCTGCGGGGTGATGGCCGGCATGGGGGCCGTGCTCAACCGCGCCCACGTGGCGGCCGGGAGCACGGTGGCGGTCTACGGCTGCGGTGGCGTCGGCCTGAATGTCATCCAGGCCTGCCGGCTGGTCGGGGCCGGCCGGATCATCGCGGTGGACGTCGTCGAACGGAAGCTGGCGCTGGCCCAGGAGTTTGGCGCCACCCACGTCATCGACGCCCGGCGGGAGGACCCGGTGGCCCGCATTCTGGCCCTGACCGACGGCTGGGGGGCCGACTACGCCTTCGAGGCGGTGGGCAGCGCCCAGACCATCGAGCAGATGGTGGCCTCGGTCCGGCGCGGCGGCATGGCGGTGGTCATCGGCGTCTCACCCCATGGGACACGGATCGCCATCGATCCGCAACTGCTGGTCCAGGAGCGGGTGCTGACCGGCAGTTCGTTCGGCGGCGCCCGGCAGCGGGTCGACCTCCCCATGCTGGTCGACCTGTTTATGGAGGGGCGGATCAAACTGCGCGAGCTCATCAGCCGGCGGCTCGGCCTGGACGAGATCAACACCGCCTTCGAGCTTTTGCGGCGCGGCGAGGTCGCCCGGAGCGTGATCGTCTACTGACCCGGCCGTCGGGAGGAGGGAGGCCCGGTGCAGACGGAGATGGCGACACCGGAGGTCCGGACAGGTCAGCGTCCTCCGGTCATCGACTGCGATATCCACGCCGAGGTGCCCACGGTCGAGGCCCTTTTCCCCTATCTTCCGCCCTACTGGGTCGAGCACATCACCCACACCCGCTTCAAAGGCCCCATCGACACCTACTATCCCCCGCAGTCGCCGGTGGCCGCCCGTCCCGGCAGCCTCCCGCCCCAGGGGCCGGCCGGGTCGAGTCTGGAGCTGCTCCGGGCCCAGGTGCTCGATCCGCTGAACGTCGAGGTGGGTATCCTGGTCTGCACCTACGCCATCGACAGCCTGCACAACCCCGACGCGGCGGTGGCGCTGGCCCGGGCGGTCAACGACTGGCTGGCCGAGGAGTGGCTGGCGAAAGAGCCGCGCCTGCGGGCCTCGATCGTTGTTCCCTGCCAGATCCCGCAGCTGGCGGCCCAGGAGATCGACCGGGTGGCTCAGCATCCCGGCTTCGTTCAGGTCCTCCTGCCGGCTCGCTCGTATTTCCCCTACGGCAACCGGATCTATCAGCCGCTGTGGGAGGCCATCGCCCGGCACGACCTGGTGGCGGCCATTCACTTCGGCGGGGCGCCGGGCACCCCGCCGACCCCCTCGGGCTGGCCCTCGTACTATTTCGAAGAGTACGCCGGCATGGCCCAGGTCTTCGCTTCACAGCTGACCAGCATCGTCTGCGAAGGGGTCTTCGATCTTTTCCCCACTGTCAAGGTAGTTCTGCTGGAGTCGGGGGTGACCTGGCTGCCGCCGCACCTCTGGCGCTTTGACAAAGAGTGGCGCAACCTGCGCCGGCTGGTGCCGTGGCTCAAACAGCCCCCTTCGGCCTACGTTCGCCAGCACGTCCGGTTGACGGTGCAGCCGCTCGACGCGCCGGCGGATCCTCAGGCGCTGCTGGCCGTGCTGGCCCAGCTGGGGGCGGAGGAGATGCTGCTCTACGCCAGCGACTATCCGCACGAGCACGGGGTGGACCCGGAGACGGTGCTTTTCCCCGCTCTCCCGGAGGCGCTGGCGCAGAAGATCCGGACCGAGAATGCGCGGGCGCTCTACCGCCGTCTGTGAGCGCGGGCGCCCGCTGAATGAGGAGGAGCGTCCGATGGTCGTCACGCAGACGCAGCCCCGTCCGCCACGGGCGCGGACCCGTCCGCCGATCATCGACTGCGACCTGCACAACGAACTTGACTCGATCAAGGACCTCTACCCCTATCTCTCCCAGCGCTGGCGCGACCATATCGAGACCTACGGGGTCCGCCCCTTCGCCGGCAGTTACTATCCCCGCTTCTGGCCCAACCGGGCCGACGCGCGGCCGCCGTCGGGCCGGCAGAGCGGCTCGGAGGTGGGCTTCACCCGCCAGCACTACCTCGACCCCTACAACGTGGCCTACGCCATCCTCATCCCGCTCACCCCGGTCGGGCGCCAGCCGAACCAGGCGCTGGACGCCGCCCTGGCCACGGCCGTCAACGACTGGCAGGTGGCCGAGTGGCTGGACCAGGACCCGCGGCTGCGGGCCTCGATCGTCGTCCCCTTCGAGGACCCACCCCGGGCGGTGGCCGAGATCGAGCGGCGGGCGGCTGATAAGCGCTTCGTTCAGGTGGAGTTCACCGGCCGGCCTCAGGAGCCGATGGGCCGCCGCAAGTACTGGCCAATCTACGAGGCCTGCGCCAGGCACGGCCTGCACGTGGTCTCGCACGCCTTCGGCTCCTACGGTCAGCCGGTCACCGGCTGCGGCTGGCCCTCGTACTATCTGGAGGAGCACATCGGCCCGGCCCAGGCCATGCAGGCCAATATCATCAGCCTGATCGCCGAGGGGGTTTTCGATCACTTTCCGATCAAGGTCGTCTCGGTCGAGAACGGCTTCGGCTGGCTTCCCTCGCTGATGTGGCGGCTGGACCGGAGCTGGCGGCTGCTGCGCAGCGAGGTGCCCCACCTCAAACGGCCGCCTTCAGAGTACATCCGCGAGCATGTCTACCTGACCACCCAGCCGATGGAGGAGCCGCCCGACCCGCGGCATTTCCTGACCCTTCTCGAGCAGTACGGCGATATGGTCGATCACATCCTCTTCGCCAGCGACTATCCCCACTGGGACGCCGACGAGCCGGACACGGCTCTCCCGGCCCGGGTTCCCGAGGCTATCCGGCGGGGCATTCTGTTCGAGAACGCCCGTCGTCTGTACAACCTGCCATGAAATACGTCGTCGCCCGCGTCGACGAGATCCCGCCCGGCGGCCGCAAGATCGTCGAGGTCGCCGGGCGCTCCATCGGTCTCTTCAACCTGGACGGCGAGTTCTACGCCCTGCGCAACCGCTGCCCCCACCAGGGGGGACCGCTCTGTCAGGGGCTGCTCCTGGGGATCGTGCACGGCGGGCGACCGGGCGAGTTCTTCTACGAGCCGCGCCGGGCCATCCTGGCCTGTCCCTGGCACGGCTGGGAGTTCGACATCCGCACCGGCCAGTCGCTCTGCGACCCGGTCCGGCTGCGCACCCGCCGCTACCCGGTCAGCGTCGAGAGCGGGCAGAGGCTGCTGGCGGCCGGCGAGAGTCCCGTGCCGAGCCGGGTTCGCGGCCCCTACGTGGCCGAAACCTACCCGGTCAGCGTCGAGGGCCTCTACCTGGTGGTCGAGGTGCCCGACTAGGGCCCGTCACTGGGGCCGGATCTTCAGCACCACCGCGTGGGCGAGTGGAAGGTCCGGCGGGAGGGTGACCACCAGCCCCTGGGGCTCACGCACCCAGGTGACCGGACCCGGCCAGCCCAGGACCTCGACCGTCCCGATCCGCTGCGGATAGAGCTTGAGATAAGAGCCCAGTGACCGGATGGTCACCGGCCCGGTCGGCTGGCCCAGGACGATGGCGTAGAGCGTATCGCCTTTGGTGGTGAAGCGGATGTCCTGGCTGGTGAAGGGCGGGCGCTCGCGTTCCCCGAAGGGGCCGCCGGTGACCTCGGTCGGGCCCTCGCCGTAGACCTTCCAGGGGCGGGTGCCGTAGATGGCCTCGCCGTTGGTCCGCAGCCAGGCGCCGATCTGGCGCAGGATCCGGACCTCCGGTTCGGGGATGGTGCCGTCCGGACGGGGGCCGACGTTGAGGAGCAGGGCGCCGTTTTTGCTGACGATGTCGGCCAGGTCGTGGATGATCGCGGTCGGCGTCTTGTACTCGTGGTCGCGGACGTAGCCCCAGGAGGTGTGGGAGACTGAGGTGTCGGTCTGCCAGAACAGAGGTCGGATATCAGTCAGAGCGCCCCGTTCGATATCGAGGACGGCCGCCCGCTCGGGGAAGGCGCCGAGTTTGTAGTTGATGACCACGCCCAGCCCC
>DAOUAE010000008.1:0-205148 GCA_034433795.1 Chloroflexota bacterium | reverse complement strand
CTGGCAGCAGCCCGGCCGGGGTGGCAAAGCCTTCCAAAGCCCGCAACAGCCGCTCCGCCTCCGCCCGGCGCCCCGCCGCCAGTTCGTAGTGGGCCCGCTCGCCGGTCAGAAGCGGCCAGGGGCGCCCGATGCCGGTGCCATCGAAAGGAGACCCGTCCTCGTGCTCCCCGTAGCCGTCGCCCGGGTAACGCCGCCAGGCCGGTCCGACCGGCGTCTCCACCCGCAGGAGGGCATCTATCACCTGAATCGTATTGCGGATGCGCAGGTCATCGGGCGCCCGCAGACCGAAGCGCACCAGAGCCAGCGCATCCGGGCCGACGATCTGGACGGCGGGCGCCCGGCTCTCGCCGGGGGGCCGGTTCTTGATGGGGACAAAGCCCTGGGCCAGCGACGCCCCCTCCGCCACCTCCGGTGGGGCGATCCGCACGTAATAGCCCTCCACCCCGATCTGGCGGGCGAGGTCGGTATCGGTCACGTACGTCCAGCGCTCGATAGCGGCGTTCCAGGCATCGGCCGTCTCCTGAAGATACCTAGCCACCGCCGGTTCTCCCTGCCGCCGCGCCAGGTCGGCGGCCGCCAGGAGCGCAGCGATCTCCACCGCCAGGGTGAAGGGCGAGTAACCTGGATCCTCCTCCCAACGGTCTTGGGGGGTCGCCGGACCGGCGCGCACCAGAAAGCCGGCCGCCCGCCGCACCATCGGCCAGAGACGGTCGAGATCGGCCGCCGTCAGAGCCCCCTCCCGCCACGCCAGATCCACCAGCAAGATGGGGAGGGCCGTCTCGTCCAGCTGAATTCCCGACCAGTAGGGGGTCCCATCCAGCCACATGTTCTGCGGCCAGTGGCCGTCGGCCTCCTGGGTGGCCGCCAGGTAGGTGAGAATGCGGCGGACGTCGTCATGGGCACCCACCGCCAGGAGTCCCCCGGCGGCCTCGACCAGGTCGCGTGGCCAGACCAGATGGTACCCGCCAAGATCCTCGTCTCCCCGAGCGCAGCCCCAGGGGATGGACAGGCTGGCGATAAGGCCGCCCGGCAGGCTTTTATCCTCATGGGCGCGGATAATGGCGGCGCTGCGTCGGCGGAGGTCAGAGTGCCCCGGCGGCGCGGGGTCCGCCGGCGCCAGCCCGGCCTGCCAGGCCTGCCAGGCCGCCAGATAGGCTGTCCGAGCCGAGGCGAACCCCTCGTAGAGGCTGGCCAGCGCCTGCTGGCCAGCCTCAGCCGCCGTGCGCCCGAAGCCCAGGGCCAGGACGACCTGGCCCTGGGCGGTCAGCAGGTCCACCTCGCCGCAGAGAGCGACGTGCCCATGCGCGGCCCGGGTGTAGGTCCAGGTCAGGGTCCGATGGCGGACCAGGTCCTGCCAGCCGTCGGAGACTCCCACGAACCCGACCGAGCCCCTCCGCCATGGCACCGAGCAGGCGAGAGCCAGGGCCGTTCCCCCGCCCTCGGCCAGAAGCATCGGGACGCCTTTGACGTCACCGACCCAGGCGGTGTTGCCCCCGCCCCGGTTGCCCAGGCGGGGGGAGAGCAGGGCGAAGAGCTGGTAGTCGGCGAACGCTCCTTGCAGGGGCTGAAACCGGATCTGCTGCAGGACCACATCCCGCGCAGGGTCGGTGAGGATCTCTTTCTCGAGGCGGTAGCGTCCCTGCTGGCAGGTGTTGATCAGGCGGTAAGCCGGCACCCCCTCGGCCAGCACGGTGACGGTCTGGTGGGTGTGACGTTTCTCCTCCGAGAAGAAGGCTCGGCCGTCGGTGACGATGAGCCCCAGATCGCGCACGCTGGCCTGGTCCACCCGGGGATAGTAGATCTCGGTGAGAATGCCCCGCCGGAGGGTGAACCAGACCCGGCTGGCCGGGCCCAGGGCCGTGCCCACACCCTCCTTGGCGCCGGCGGTCCAGCGGGGGGGCAGCCCAGGCCACCCCGGAGCATCGCTGGCGCTCACGTGTCCCTCCGCAAACGTGATTCGTGGCCATGATACAAAGCCTGGCCCCCGCGACAACCCTCTCCAGCATGCCGGTGGTGGCGAAGCGGCGCCCTTCCGCCGTCAGCCACCCATCGCCTTCGGCCACCTCGGCGAGGTCCAGGAGATCGGCTGCCTCCACCAGCGGGAGGAGCTCGTCGACGGCCATCGCGAGGTCGGCGGCCAGCTCGTCCAGCCTCCCCCGACCGCCGCGCGCCTGTAGATGCTCGAGGAGGCCGATGATCGCGCCGATGCTCACGTGGGGCAGCATCTGGTACGGTGGCTGCGGCGCGGGCGCCTGGACCGGACGGGCCCCAGGCAGGAGCCGGGCCACATCGGCGTGCGGCGTGGTCATAATCCGGTAGATTGTGTCAACTAGCTGGAGACGGGCCGGGCTCCGGCGGTGCCGCTGGGCCAGCGGCAGACCGGGCAGCTCGGCGCGAATGCGCCCTGGGTTCGCGCTGAAGATAAGCAACCGGTCGGCCAGACTCACCGCCTCGTCGAGGTTGTGGGTGACCATCAGAATGGCGCGGGTGGGGATGCGCTGCCGCAGCCCGAGATCCTGACAGCTCATGTCGCAGGTTCTCGGCGACAAGCACGTCGAGGGCGGAGAACGGCTCGTCCAGCAGCCGCACCTCCGGCTCGACCACCAGGGCACGCGCGAACCCGACCCGCTGCTTCATTCCCCCGGAGAGCTCTCGCGGGTAGGCGCCGGCAAACCCCTCCAGGCCGATCAGAGCGATCGCCTGCAGAGCCCGAGTGCGCCGCTCCTTGGGGGAGAGGCCCGTGGCCAGCAGCCCCAGTTCGACGTTTTCGAGGACCGTCAGCCAGGGATAGAGAGCGAAGTTTTGGAAGACCATCGCCACCTGGGCATTAACTCCCCGCAGAGGGGCGCCCCGGGCCAGCACTGTCCCTGCGGACGGGGCAACCAGTCCGGCCAGGATGCGCAGCAGCGTCGATTTGCCCGACCCCGAGGGGCCGAGCAGGGCGACGAACTCCCCCGCGTGAAGGTCGAGGCTCACGCGGTCCAGCACCAGGATGCGACCGCGCTCACTGTCGTAATACTTGCTGACCTCACAGGCGGCCAGCAGAACGTCCGGAAGGGGTACGCGCTGCTCCAGCAGCATCCGGTTCCTCCATAGGGGTGCTCTCCGACGTGACCGGGGCCAGGGCGGTGGGCTACACGTCCAGCCGGTAGCGCTGAGCCGCCAGCCGGTAGAGACGCCGCCGGACCAGACGGTTCAGCGTCACGACCACTGCGGCCAGGGTCAGCGTCCCGGCCAGCAGCAGAGCGAAATCGCCTGCCGCCGCGCTCTGGGCGATTACCACTCCCAGCCCTACCGTCTGGATGGTCTGCCGGTTGAAGGTGACGTACTCCGAGATAATACTTGCATTCTAGGCCCCGCCGGCCGCCGTTACCATGCCGGTGACCAGCGAGGGGAAGATCCCGGGCAGGATCAGGCGGCGCCAGCGCTGCCAGCCGGTCAGGCGGTAGATCGCCGTCACTGCGCGGAGATCGGTTGGAATGGCCATCGCGCCCGGTCGGTTCGCAGGGCCAGGCGAAAACCAGAGAACCACTCGCCCTGGGCATCATCCTACTCCAAGCTAGCGCACAGCCCATCGGACATCTGTCAGTCATCCGGTCCCCGCACCTGATGGGGGTGCGTGACTGGCAGGGCAGTGGTGACCACCTGCCGCCAGGCATCCTTGGGAAGGTGCCGCACCACGGGCGGCCGCTAGTGCTCGAAGGCTCCCCAGAGTCAGTGCACTCGGCGGTTAAATGCACTCTGGGTCGACAGGCGCGGGAAGGAGTGGCTCAAGTCGCAGCGGACCTCGGCGAGAAAGCCCCGTTCGCCGGGACGCCCCAGCAGGTGGCGGACCAGAGCGATCGCGAGCACCTCGGCATCGGAGTAGACAGGCGCCAGCCGGGGCGGGACGGGATCGGGACGCGGCTGGCCCGGAGAGCGTCGTCGACGATGACGAAGACATGGACAAACAAGTCGGCCAGCGGCATCATCAGGCAGGGCCTTCATGGCAGGGAGTGATATATCCGCCAGCGCCGCCGGCAGCCTCAGAGGGAGCGCGCAGGAGCGACCGCCGGGCGCTCCCGGGGAGAACCTGCCGCCGCGGGAGCAGCGCGACCGTCTCGACACCCCAGATGGGTGGGGAGACGCCGCGCCTCTTCCTGCGCTCGCTGCGCGAGTGTCGAGACCGCTCGCCTGTGGTTGGCAGCGCCCCCCGACCAGGCCGAGGGGTCGACTAGGATGGGCGCAGGCGCGGTCGACGTCCTCAAGGGAGCGGTCGTGGTGGACGAAGACATCGGCCACGTCGCCCGCGCAGCGGCCGAGAACAGTCCACCGGACCGTTCTCCCCGGAGCGCCGGTCGAACCGGTTCGGGGTCAGCCGCAGAGACAGCTCCACCGTCCGGCGGATCACCTCCGCCATCGCGGTGTCTGTCGCCTCTGCCGCCCGGCGCAACCGCCGCCGATCCGCGGTCAGCGGCACAAGGAGCCGGGGCAGGGCGTCCTCCCTGCCTCTATCTTCGGGAGAAGTATACCCGGAGAGTGGCTCCGGCCGCGGCCGACCGGTTCGGCGGTGGCACGGAAGGTTCCGTGAGAGAGGGAGGTGTGACCCCTCTCACGGAGGGCCCTGTGGGCGTGCCTGTGCCTTGTTCCCTGGCCCCTCATAGCTCTGGTTCCCCACATCTGAGAGCGAGTTCGGGGGATCGACCCGGCGAGGTCAGTCTTGTCCCGACCGTCGGTGCGCACGGCGACGGTTTTCGGTCGTGGAGGCGGCCGTCGGATGGCAGCGGCGCGGCGATGGGCGAAAATTCTGGGGGCGCTTTGCCAAAGAGAGCGCAGCCGGTGGGGAGGCAGTTGCCGATGGAGGCAAATTTGTGCATATTCATGCGTAGGGGTGGCGTAAAAAGTGCGCATAATGCGGCAGGACTTGGCGAAGAGAGGGAAACCGATCTTCGAGACTTGAGCGCCCCTCCACCGCCGGCGGCCTGGTGGGACCATGGCGCGTGAGGCCGATTCTTCCGTCGGAGTGCCGGGTATGTCGTCGCCGACTGACGCCGAAGTGCTGGCCCAGGTCAAAGACGCGCTGTACGCCGACGTCCGCCTGGTCTCCCACGATATCCGGGTCCAGGTCGAGAACGGCGTGGTCACCCTGACCGGCACGGTGCCCGATGCCCAGCAGAAGGCGCTGGCCCGGGTGGTGGTCGAGCGCCTCAAGGGCGTCGAACGGGTCATCAACGCCCTGGAGGTCGTTCCCCCGGACGCCCGGCCCGACGCCGAGATCACCGCCGATATCGTCGCCGTCCTGAGCCGCGATCGCCTGCTCAATCCCGAGACGATCGAGGTGGTCACCGTCGACGGCATCGTCTACCTGCGCGGCCTCGTCCCGTCCTACGCCGCCCGGCGCGCGGCCGAAATGGACGCCCGGGCCATCCCCGGCGTGCTGGACGTGGTCAACGAACTGGTGGTCGCCCCGGCTCCCGGTCGCCCCGACAGCCAGATCGCCCGCGAGGTCCGGGAGAACATCCTGGCCCATCTGCGCCTGGACCCCGACGCGGTCCAGGTCGAGGTCCGTCACGGCGTGGTCTTCCTGCGCGGGGCCGTGCCGTCGCAGATGATGCGCTGGCTGGTCGAAGAGGTGGTCCGCTGGACGCCGGGCGTGACCGACGTCGTGAACGAGCTCTGGACCTCGCCGGGAGCCTCCCTCTCCTGAGCGGCCGAAGTCCGGCCAGGACCTCTGGATGATTGACAGGTCGGCCTTTATCGTTTAAAACAAGGAGCGGACGGGGCAGGGCCCTGGACGGGTTCCTCATGGCCGGTGGGGATGGGGGAGGTATGATTCGGATCCTGCTGGTGGACGATGACCCTCAGGTTCTGGAACTGGTTGGCTTCATCCTGCGGCGCGAGGGGTACGAGGTCATCATCGCCCAGACTGGAGAGGAGGCGCTCACCCTCGCCCGCCAGCATCGTCCGCACCTGGTGATCCTGGATATCATGCTCCCCGGGACCGACGGGTTCGAGGTCTGCCGGCGCCTCCGCTACTGGGGTACGATGCCGATCCTCATGCTGACCGCCAAGGCGGCCGACTTCGACAAGGTGCGGGGCCTGGACCTGGGGGCCGACGACTACATCACCAAACCCTTCAGCCCGCTGGAACTTCTAGCGCGGGTGCGCGCTCACCTGCGGCGTCAGCAGCTGGCGCCGGCGCCGCCCGCCAGCCGCGTGGTGATCGGCGGGCTGGTGATCGACTTCCAGCGCCGGCGCGTCGAGGTCGACGGCCGGCCGGTCACGCTGACCCCCAGCGAGTTCCAGCTGCTGAGCTGCCTGGCCGCCGCCCCGGGCCGCCCCCACTCGCCCCAGGCCCTGCTGCGCCAGGCCTACAACTACGACTACAGCCCGGCCGAGGCGGCGAACCTGGTGCGGGTCAAGGTCCGGCGCCTGCGCTGGAAGCTCGGCGAGGACCCCGAAGCCCCACGGTACCTCATCACCGTCCGGGGGCAGGGCTACGCCCTGGTCGATCCGGGGCAGACGCCCGGCGACCGGCGCCCGGCGGAGGCCACAGAGGAACTGTAACGGAACTGTAATGGCGATCACCCCCCCTCGCCGCTAGACTTGGCCTCAGGCAGGGGGTCTGGCGCCCGCCGGTTCCAACGGCCCCCGGCCCAGACCGCGGGTTCCAAAGCCCACCAGGCTGGCGCGCCCCTGGCGGGCTGGTGAACCACACATCACGCTGTTGTTAAGGAGGGGGTTGTTCGCTATGCGGTGGCACGTTCTACTGTTCCGGGCTCTGCTGGTTCTTGGCGCCCTGGCCTCGCTGGTGCTGGCCGCCGGCGCGGGCGACAAGTGGACCTGATGGCTCGGCGCTGAGCCTGGGCGTCGAGGTGCGCCCGCACTTCGACGCCCTTTTTCCTTTTCAGTGGGAGCGTGGGAGCGGTGGGAGGCTTGCCCGTTCTGGCCAGGCTCTATGTCGGCGCGGTCGTGGCGCTGGGCACCGCCACGATGGTGGCCGCGGTCCTCTCGGCGGCCCCCGCCGGGCCGCCGGCCTGGGGGGAACTGGCCCTCCTCTGGGGACTCACGCTGCTCACCGAACTCCTGGCCGTCCCCCTGCCCCGCGGGGGCGAGCTCGTCGCCTCGACGATCCTGCACCTGGCGCTGATCCTGGTGCTGCCGCTGCCCTGGCCGGTCGTTCTCGCCGTCGGCGGGACCCTGGTCGCTGAGGTCATCGCCCGCCGGGTCTGGTACCGTCTCCTGTTCAATATGGGCCAGATCGCCCTGGCGGTGGGTCTGCCCAGCCTGGCGCTGGCCCACAGTGGTTATCAGGCGCTCCTCTTCCAGCCCGGCTACGACGGCCTGAGCCTGTTGCTGGTCGTCCTGGTCGTCGCCGGCTACTATATCCTGAACAGCGGCCTGACCAGCACCGTCCTGGCCCTGGTCAGCCACAGTCCCCCCTGGCAGGTCTGGTGGGCGAACCACCACGCCATCGTTCTGCCCAACCTGGGCCTGGCGACCATCGGCGCCCTCCTGGCCTATCTCTGGCGCACCAACCCCTTCTGGAGCACCCTGACCCTGGTGCCGGCCGCCATCACCTACCTCTGCTTCCGCTACATCCGCAGCCTGGAGGACCACGCCGCTCACAACGCCCACCTCCTGGCCGAGACCCGCCGCAAGGCCGACGACCTGGCCCACCTGTACACCGCCAGCACTCTCCTCACCGCCACCCTGGAGACAGCCGCCGTCGCCCGGATCGCCGTCGACCAGCTGAGTACCCGTCTGCCTGAAGGCACAACCGTGGCCCTCGGCGTGGTCGAGGGCGACTGCCCCCGGCTGGTGCTCCTGGAAAGCCGCGGACCGGCCGCCCCCGCCCTCACCGGTCGCACCCTCCCGCTGACACTCCTCACCGCCCTCAGCGCGGGGCAGCCGGTGGACCCACCCCTCGACCCGGCCCTCCGCGGCCAGCCCCTGCTGGGGCTGCCGCTCGTCGTCAAGGAGAAGATCGTGGGCGGTCTCCTGATCGCCGGCCCCGGTGCCACCCTGAGCCCCGACCAGTCTCAGGTCATCGCGATCTTCGCCCACCAGGTGGCCGCCGCCCTGGAGAACAGCCGCCTCTACAGTCACGAGGTCCGCGAGCGCCAGCGGATGGCCTCGCTGGCCCTGGCTGGCCAGCGCTTCACCGCCAGCCTCGAGATCGAGGCGGTGGGAACGGCGATCGCGGCCACGCTGGCCGAGGCCAGCGGCGGACTGGCCCTGCTCGTGCTCACCGCCCCCCAGCCCGAGGCCGTCCGCTGCTACCTGGCGCCCGCCGATCATCCCCTGGCGACCTGGCTCCGGACGGCCTACCGCCCGGAGGTGGTGCTGACCCGCTGGAGCAGCGGCGACTGGCCCGTCGAGCCCCGCCGGCGGACCCTCCCGTACGGGGAGACGGCCGTCCCCGTCGTCGAGATCGGCCTGCGCGGGCGGGCGCCCGCCCTGCTGGTCGTGGCCCCGCCATCCGGCGGCTTCGCCGACGAGGCCGACCGGCAGTTTCTCCAGGCCCTGGCCGACCGGGCCGGAGCGGCCCTGGAGAACGCCGTCCTCTTTCAGGAGGTCGGCCAGATCGAAGCGCTGCGGGAGCTCGACCGTCTGAAGACCGAGTTCCTCTCCCTGGTCTCGCACGAGCTCCGCACCCCGTTGACCCTGGTCGTGGGGTACAGCGAACTGCTGGCCAAAACCGCTCCCTCCCCCGCGGAGACCCGCTGGATGGCCGAGCGGGTGCTGGAGGCCGGTCTGCATCTCAGCAAGATCGTCGACGACCTGCTGGACATCTCGCGGATCGAGTCGGGCCGTCTGGTCCTGGAGCGAACCGAGACGCGGCTGGAGGACCTGGTCACCACGGTGGTCGAGGAGTTTCGCCTGTCGGCCACCCAGCACGACATCGTGGCGGTCATCGCCCCCGACCTGCCCACCCTCTGGCTCGACCCCCGCCGCATCCGTCAGGTGCTGTATAACCTGCTGGCGAACGCCGTGCGGTACTCGCCCGACGGCGGCCAGATCACCGTCTCGGTCGCCCGGTCCACGGATGACAGTGAGCCCGGCGTGGTCGTGGCGGTCCGCGACCAGGGGATCGGCATTCCGGCCGACAAACTGTCACGGATCTTCGAAAAGTTCTACCGGCTGCCCACGGCCGGACGACAGTCCCGCGGCCTGGGACTGGGGCTGGCGATCTGCAAACAGCTGGTCGAAGCCCACGGCGGGAGGATCTGGGTGGAGAGCGCGGAAGGGAAAGGCAGCACGTTCTTCTTCAAACTGCCTCTCCGGGCGCCGGAGGAGAAAATAGACGCGCGGGAGACGGCCAGACGCTAGGCGGAGGCACCCTTCGATGCTGCTCCTCGGGGCGATTCTGGTAGGTCTGCTGGTCGGCTGGGCGCGCGGGGGAAGCCTGCTGCGCCTGGCAACCCTGGAGCTGCGCTGGCCGTGGCTGCTGGGCCTGTCGCTGCTCGGGCAACTGGCCCTCTTCTCGCTCCCCCCGGTGGCGGCCGCCCTGGGCGATGGCTACCGCTGGCTCTACCTCGGCTCGTACCTGCCCGTGCTTCTCTTCCTGGGTCTGAACCGGTCGCTCCCCGCCTGGGGACTCCTCTGCCTGGGCGTCGGCTCCAATCTCCTGGTGATCACCCTCAACGGCGGGCTGATGCCCACGCTCCGGCCCGGGACCGGGCCCGGCGTCGGGGCCGTCGTCCGCAACACCGCTCCGATCACCGACCAGACGCTTCTCCCGTTCCTGGGCGACGTGCTCCTGCTGCCCCTGCCCACCGGCCCGCTCGCCTTCAGCCTGGGCGATGTGCTGATCGCGCTAGGTGTCTGCCTCCTCGTCCAGCGGGCGATGTGCCGGCGCCGCCGCTGGCGGCGGGTGGTCTCTTAACCCACCGCCGGAACCGGCACCCACCGCCCCTCCCGGGCTGAGAGGGCGGCGGCCTCCAGGACCGCCTGACCGCGCACCGCCACCGCGAAATCGGGAAACGCCTCCTCGCCCCGGATCGCCCGCACCAGCCGGTCGAGATGATAGGCCGGGAACTCCTCGTAGCCGAGCGCCAGACGCGCCGGAAGGTCCAGCGGCTGCCACTGGCCGCCGGGCACCGCCCGCTGAACCACCACCCGGTCGGTGTCGAAGTCGAGGGCCAGCCCGCCGGCGCGGCCGTAGAAGCGCACCGTCATGCCGTTGCGCCAGCCCGCCGCCGCCCGGTCACAGTGGAGCACCCCACTGGCCCCACCGGCCAGACGGACCAGGCAGTGCCAGATCGGCCGCGGAGCGGTGGGGTCCAGGGCCGTCTCCCAGGCGCACACCGCCTCAACCGGCCCCGCCGCCACGAGCTCGCTCCACCAGAGAAGAAGATCGACCAGATGGACGCCCACCTCCATGGCCGCGTCCACCCCGCTGGGCTGGAGCAGCCAGCGCCCCTGCCAGAACCCCAGACTGAAGTCGTGCAGCTGACCGATCAACCCCCCGGCCAGCAGTTCGGCGAAGAAGCGGTGGCCGCCGAGCGACCGGTAGGTGAAGTTGACGGCCGTCCGGACCCCGGCCGCCCGGGCCGCCTGGAGCATCTCCTGGGCCTCGGCCAGCGTCAGGGCCAGCGGCTTCTCGCAGATGATATGGCAGCCGGCCGCCGCCGCCGCCAGCGCCATCGGCCGGTGGAGCGCCGGGGGCGTGGCGATGAACACCGCGTCGACGCTGCCGCTCCGCAACATCGCCGCGTAGTCGGTGAAAGGCTCGGCCCCAATGGCGGCCGCCGTCTCCCGGGCCTTCTCTGGACTGCGGCTGCAGACCGCTGTGACCCGCGCCCGGGGTGAGGCCACAAGCCCCCGAATGATCACCCGCCGGATCCGCTCGTTGATCCCCACCACGCCGACCCGCAGCGGTGCCTCACTCATCGTCGCCTCCGTCGGTCGCTCGCCCTGACCCCCTTATGGTAAAATGCGCCCGGAGGTCTGGGATGCCCATCACCCTCCTGCCCCCTGAGGTGGCGGCCCGGATCGCCGCCGGCGAGGTCATCGACCGGCCGGCGGCGGCCCTGAAAGAACTCATCGAAAACAGTCTGGACGCCGGCGCCCGCGAGATCCGGATCGAGCTGCGCGGGGCCGGCCTTGACCTCATCCGGGTCACAGACGATGGCTGTGGCATCCCGGCCGCCGAGGTCCCACTGGCCCTGGCCCGCTACGCCACCAGCAAACTGCGCACGCTCGACGATCTGAACCGCATCACCACCCTGGGCTTCCGCGGCGAGGCGCTGGCCAGCATCGCCGCCGTCAGCGACCTCACCCTCCTGACCCGCCCGGCCACCGAGCCGGCCGGCACCTGGGTGGTGGTGCGCGACGGCCGGATCCTCCTCCAGGAGCGACGCGGCTGCCCGGTCGGGACGACCGTGAGCGTCCATAACCTCTTCGGCCGTCTCCCGGCCCGCCGGCGCTTCCTCAGCAATGCCCGCCACGAGCAGCAGGCGCTGCTCGCCGTCGCCACCCATTACGCCCTGGGCCATCCTGACTGCCGCTTCAGCGTCACCAGCGAGGGCCGCCTGGTCTTCCAGAGTCCGGGCCAGGGTGATCTCCGCGCCGTCCTGGAGCGGCTCTACGGTCCCGCGACCGCCGGTCGCCTGCTGCCGGTCGCAGCCGACTGGGGCTGGCTGCGGCTGCGCGGCTTCCTCAGTCCCCCGGGCCTCAGCCGCAGTGGCCGCCAGGGCATCAGCCTCTTCGTCCGCGGACGCTGGGTCCAGTCGCGCCCGCTCACCAGCGTCATCGAGGAGGTCTACCGTCCCCACCTGGGACGCCAGCGGTCGCCGATCGTCGTCCTGCTCCTCGATCTGCCGCCGGAGGAGGTCGATCCCAACGTCCACCCGGCCAAGACCGAGGTCCGGCTGGTGCGCGAGGCCGAGGTCGTCGCCCGGCTCCGCCAGGTTCTTCAGGAGGCGCTGACCAGCCGGGTCGTCAGTCCGGTCCCCAGCCTCGCCGACCCCCTTCGGGTCCGCCAGGCACCGCTCCCGACGCCCCGGGCCCGCCGGCTGGCCGAGCCGACGGTGACCTACCGGAGCCCCAGCCTGCGCCCTCTGGGCCAGGTCGGCGCCACCTTTATTATCGCCGAGGGGCCCGAGGGCCTCTACCTGGTCAACCAGCATCGCGCCCACGAACGGGTCCTCTACGAAGAACTGCGCCAGCGCGCCCCGGCCGGCGGTCAGCTGCTCCTGGAGCCGGTCCCCCTGCAGCTGACGCCGGCCCAGGCCACGGCCCTGGCCGCCCACCTGGGCGACCTCGACCGCCTGGGGTTCGCCCTCGAGCCCTTCGGCGGCCAGACCTACCTCCTGCGCGCCATCCCCCTGAGCGCCGACCCCGACGGCGTGGTGGCCGCCTTCTGCGCGGCCCTCGAGACGCTGACCGAGAACCCGCTGTCGGCCTGGCTCGACCACCTGCTCATCACCGTCGCCTGCCGGACCGCCATCAAGGCCGGCCGCCCGCTGGACCTGGGCGAGATGCGCCTGCTCCTGGACCGGCTGCTGGCCACCCCGTCGCCCCGCATCTGCCCGCACGGCGCCCCCATTATGCTCCATTTCAGCCAGGAGTATCTCAACCAGCAGTTCGCCCGGCGCTGACCTCCGGCCACCAGTACCGCTCACCCAGGCCGCCCATCGCCGCCCCGACCGCCCGGGCGTAAGCCTGGAGATGCCCCCGGAGCCGCTCCACCGTGCCAAAGAGCGTCGGTATCTGCGAGCGGTAGAGAGCGATGATCGCCGTCTTCTCGGCCAGATACGGGCCGATCTCCACCACCTCGGGCTGGAGAGCCCGCCCGACCTCGGCCAGCCGGGCGGCCAGAAGGTCCGGTTCGGCGGCGTAGGGATAGTCCTCATAGAAGACCACGCAGGCCCCGGCCTGCTGGAGTCCGGCCGCCGCCTGCCAGCAGATCTGGTGGTCCACGTGCCGGCGCACGGCCAGCGGCAGATAGACCCGCGCCCCCGGAGTCCGCGCCCAGAGGGCGGCGAGCGTCTCCGCCACCCGCCGGGCCAGGGGCGCATCGGCCGGGGCGACGGCGCCGAAGAGCGTCTCGTCGGAGGTGTACAGAGCATCGCGGTAGATGGCGTCGGGGAAGTCCAGCCAGAGATAGTCCACTCCCAGACGCCCCATAGCCCGCGCGTCCTCGCGCCGCCGCCGCTGGTAAGGACGAACCTCATCGCCCCAGCGCCGGTGCTGAAAACGCGCGAACGCGGTCAGCGCCGCGTCCGGGGCGGGGAGGCCGGCGAAGACCGTGACCACGAGCACCCGTTCGCCCCGGGCCCGGTCGCGCAGAATCCGCCCGGCGCAGGAGAGAGCCACATCATCCAGATGCGGAGAGACGTACAGGTGCTGATAGACCGGCTGAATGGCGGAGAGGCGCCACAGGTTCACCGGCGATGCCCTCACCGGGACGATAGCAGCCCCCAGGCTCTCCTGTCAAGACGCCCACGCCGAGGACGCCCCGGCCTCCCAGGCCGGAGGGCGGACCCGCTCCAGCGTGGCCAGGAGATCGCGCGCCGCCTGCAGGACCATCGCCGGCGTGACTGCGGCCAGGCAGCGCGCCCGGGCGTCGTCAGGACAGCCGCAGGCGCCCGGCGCCCAGCGGCAGGGCGCCTGCCAGTCGGCCACCGGTCGGTGCCACATACGCTCCAGCGGCGCCCAGTTGTGCGGATTGCCCGACCCGAAGATGACCACCGAGGGGGTGCCCAGCGCCGTGGCCATATGGGCCGGAGCGCTATCGGTGGTCAAAAGCAGCCGCAGCCGGCCGATCAGGGCGGCCAGCACCCCGAGCGTGGTCTGTCCCGTGAGATCAAGCAGCCAGGGAGCATCGTCGAGACAGGCGCGCAGCGCCCGGGCCAGCGGCCGGTCCTCCGCCCGTCCCAGGACCACCACCGGCCAGGGCCAGTCCTGGTGGAGAGCGCGCAGAACGGTGGCGAAGTGCCCCACGGGCCAGCGCCGGGCCCCACTCAGCGACCCGAGGTGAACGCCGAGAGAGCGGCGCTCCGCCAGCAGCGCCGGGTCCAGACCGGGAAGAGCCCGGAGGGCCTGCTCATCCTCGGGAAAGACCGGCAGCGCCAGGCGCACGTCCCCGGTTTCGACCCCCAGCGCCCGGACCACCCCCAGGTAGCGCAGCACCTCGTGCTCCTCCCGGACGAAAGGCAGCCCCAGATCGAGCGGCTCGGCGTCTGGCGCCTGACAGCCGACTGTCCAGCGGGCCCCCATCTGCCGCAGGAAGCGATTGGCCGTCGTCCCACCGCCGTTGAGCTGGACCGCCAGGTCGAAGGCCCGGGCCCGCAGGGCGGCCAGGAACCGTTCCTGCGCCCCCGGATCCTCCGGACCCGGGGCGATGCCGGGAGCCGGCGGCGCCGCCAGCACCTCCTGAAACCAGGGGTAGCGCGCGGCCAGCGGGGCGACCGCCGCCGCCGTGACCAGGGTTATCTGCGCCTCTGGCCGCGCCAGCCGCAGCGCCCGGAGGGCCGGTGTGGCGACCAGAAAATCGCCCAGCCGCCCTCCGCGCAGGACCACGATCCGCGGGGCCGCTCCCAGGCGGGCCAGCAGGCTGCCAGGACGAACCACCGGACGCGAGGGTACCAGATCGCCAGGTGGCATCTCCCCTCGAAGAGCGTGCACACAGCCCTCCCTGGCGCTGGTGAGAGCAGAGCGCGGACCAGGTCACCGGGGTCACCACCGTGGCCGCACCCTCGCTGGCGTTTCCTCTGGCCGCCGGCGCACCACCCCAGAAAAACGCGAGCCGGCCCTCCACCGGCTCCTCTGGCCCCGCTACCGCCGGGCTCGCGGTCCGACGGCCGGCCCCGGGAGGTCGTCACGGCCCCGCCCCGGCTGATCGGGCTGGCCTGACACCGAGCCTCCCGCGCCGTGCCCGTGGGACGGCCCGGAGGGCCGTCCCTGCTCTCGCTCGGTCTCCCTCTCCGGCGTCGGGCGGGCCGGGTTGTCCTCGTGCGCCGATTCTCGGACCTCCCGGGCCTGTTCGCGCAGAGCCTCACGGGCCTCTTTCGCCTCCTCCTTGGTCGCGCACGACGGGGGGGTCAGATCCCGGGCCACGGCCGAGACGATGACGCCGTGGCAGGGACCGGGCGCGGTCTCGCGCGCCGTCTCGGAAACCGTCTGGCCGTGGGCGGCGGCGGCCGGCAGAGTCGGGGTGGCCGACGGCCGAACGGCCGGCCCGGCGGTGGCCGTCGGGGTGACGGTCGGCGTCGCCGTAACGGTCGGAGTCGCGGTGGCGGTCGCCGTCGGTGTCGCCGTGGCGGTCGGGGTCCCGGTGGCGGTCACCGTCGGCGTGGGGGTGTGTTTGGGAGCGGCCGTCTCCGGTCCCTGTCCCAGGAGCGCGCCCAGCGCGCCCCCCACGTCGCCGGGGACGGTGGCGCGGAGCGGGCCGGGGGCGGCCAGGCCGGCCGAGACCGTGAGCGCCAGCAGCCCCCCGGCCATCAGCGCCAGCACGCGGAAGGAGAGTCGGGGCATCGCGGTCCTCCTGCTTTTGGTGTGCTCTCGCCAGAGAGAACGAGGCACGCTCGCCCCGCGTTACAGAGAGACACACAAAGACCGGCCGGAGTGTCCCGGCCAGTCCTGACCAGGGGCGGAAGAGGGGGCCTCAGGTCCGCTCGGGGCGTTTCTCAACCGCCGGCCAGCCCGCCCCCTCCTGGTAGGCGGCCGCCGTCTGTTCACCCTGCGGAGCGGCCGGTCGCTCCTCCTGACCATCCACCGGGAAGCGCTGGGCCGGGGCGTCGAGAGCCGGCATGGTGATGGGCGGCAGACCCAGCCGCTTGCGCCGCTCGACCTCGCGGACGATCGCGGCCACCTCGTCGCCGTTGAGCTCCAGTTTCTCCAGGAGCGTCTCGGCCACGGCGATGACCGCCTCGCGGTTCTCGTCCAGCAGCCGCTTGACCTCGCGGTACTGCTCTTTGAGGAGGCGGTCCACCTGCTGGTGCAGCGCCCCGTTGGGCGTCCCGCCCATGGCCGCGATCGAGACCAGGCTGCCGCCCATGCCCCAGAGGCCGATGTAGGCCATGGCCATCTGGGTGGCGTGCTGCAGATCCGAGTAGACCCCGCTCAGCTGCGTGCCCAGGAAGAGCTCCTCGGCCGCCCGGCTGGCCAGCGAGACCTTGATGTCGGCCAGGATCTCGTTCTTGTCGCGGGTATAGATCTCCTCTTTGGGCTTGGGGGCCGCCAGCCCGAGGGCGCCGCCGTAGCGGACGATCGTCACCTTGGTCAGCCGCTCCCGCCGGTAGAGGAAGTGCATGGCGATGGCGTGCCCGGCCTCATGGTAGGCCAGCCGGCGCCGGTCCTCCATGGACATGCTCTTGATCGGCTGGCGCAGGCCCCATTCATACACCTCGCGGGCGCGGGTGAAGTCCTCGTAGGTGATCTTGTTGCGTCCCTCAAAATGGGCCTGGATCACCGCCTCGTTGATCACGTACTTGATGGCCACCGGCGAGTAGCCGATGGTGTCGTAGGCCAGGCGGTCCAGATCCATCGGCTCGTGGGCGACCTTGCTGAGATAGTACTCGATGATCTCCTTGCGGCCGTCGAAGTCCGGCAGGTCGATGACGATCTTGCGGTCGAACCGCCCGGGGCGCAGGAGCGCCGGGTCAAGCGCCTCCGGCAGGTTGGTGGCGGCCATGGTCAGAACCGGCGGCAGGACCGCCTTGCCGGTCTTGAGACCCAGCCGGCGGAGCAGCCGGGCCTTGAGGCTGTCGTCGCGGGGTAGGGGATCGAGCTCGGTCAGGAGCTGGTTGAGGGCGCCGTAGCCGCCGCCGAAGAGGCCGCCCAGGGCGCCGACCCCGAACGGCGTGGCCGCCGCCCCGCGCCGGGCGCCGATGGCGTCGATCTCGTCGATGAAGACGATGCAGGCGCCGTACTTGCGGGCCAGCTTGCGGGCCTTGTTGTACAGGCTCCAGATCCGGAGCACATCCATGCCCCAGAACATGCCCTGGATCGAGGGGGCCGAGAGGTAGCCGAAGGGCACTCCCGCCTCGGTGGAGATGCACTGGCCCAGGTAGGACTTACCGGTGCCTGGCGGGCCGATGAGCAGCACCCCCCGGATGACCTCACCGCCCATCTGTTTGAACTCTTTGACCCCCTTGAGGAGGGTCACGATCCGGCGGGCGACCTCCAGGACCTCCGGGTTGCCCTTATAGTCCTTGAAGCCCACCCCGGTCTCGCCCGGCAGAATCCAGTACATGCGGGGCCGGCCCAGGAACCAGAAGAGGGCCACAAACTGCACAATCATAAAGAGAATGGCGAAGAGCAACTGGAAGAGCAGGAAGGCCCCGTAGAGGATGTACTGCCACCAGCCGCCGATGTTGGGCAGAACCAGCGCCCAGAGCAGAAAGCCCAGGACCAGCAGAACCAGAATCTTCTTCCAGGCGCCCAGCAGCCGCCCGACAAGGGTATCCAGCGCCCGTTCGATCTGCTCCAGTTCCTGGTCCGGCCGCTGCGGGCTCTGAACCGCTGTGCTCATCGTCTCCTCTCCCCCGTCCCGGCGCCGTCGCCGGGCGATCCGCTACTCGATATTCACGATCTTCCCGTTGCGGTCGACGGTGAAGACATAATAGATCTGATCGAGGTCGTCACGGCCACCGCTGAAGCCACGGCGGGAGAGGACGTAGAAGAGATAGCGGCGACCGTCCTGGAGGGCGAAACTGCCGATGAAGGTGATATCCTCGTAGCGCACCCCGCGCCGGCGCTGCTCATCCAGACTCTGCTGGAGCGCCTCCAGGGTGGCGCCCCGACTGCGCAGGCTGAGGATCGCCTCCTCGCTCAGCGCATTCCACATCAGGCGGGCGTCGAACTGGGTCAGCCCTTTCAGATAGTCCTCGACCGCCGGGACCGTCTCGTAGCGGACCTCGCTGCGCACCGCCACCGCGCCGGGGGCGGCGGGCAGGCGTCCCAGGAGATCGGCCAGCGTCCGCCCCCCGGGCAGAGCGATGACCCGGGCGTTGGCCACCAGATACCAGCCCACCAGCCCCACGGCCACCCCGAAGGCGATCGCCCGCCGGTGGCGCAGGACAAGAAGGAGAAGCAGAGCCAGCGCCCGCCGCAAAATCCGCCAGAGACCCATCGCCCAGCCCTCGTGTCAGCCGAGGCCTCACCCGACAGAGACCCCTCTCTGTCTCAGCAGACCTCTCTGGTATGGAGTATACGCCAGCCAGCCCGCCCTGTAAAGGCGCACTGCTCGCCTGTTTGTAAACTCCCTGTTAAATGCCGATCAGCTGGGGCTCTTCGGCGAGGGGGGTTCAAGCGTGGTGCTCTCCTGAAGCGTGGTCTTGAGATCGGTGATCTCGGCCTGGGCCTTTTTGAACTCCCGCAGCCCCTTGCCCAGCGCCGCCCCCAGTTCGGGCAGCTTTCCCGCCCCGAACACCAGCAGCACGATCACCAGGATGAGAACCAGTTCGGCCGGCCCGAGCGACGGCATCGATCCTCCTCCAGCAGCACCGCGGCAGACTACCCGGATGGGGGGATTGTACCATGGCCGGATGAAGTATGCTAGAATGCAACCGCGCTTGTTCTCCCAGCGCTCAGTCCGGGAGTCGTTATGGTGCCGATCAGTTTCGGCGAACTTCTGCTCATCGCTCTGGTCGCCCTGGTCCTGGTCGGGCCACGGCGCCTGCAGAGTCTGAAAACCGCTCTCTCCGGCCACAGCCGGACCCTGACACCGGCCTCGCCGACGGCAACCCTCTCCCGCTCGCCCCGCCAGCGGAGCGGCTGGCGGCTCCTCTGGCGTTACCGCAACGCGATCGGCTGGGGGCTGCTGGGGCTGGGGCTGGGACTCATCGTCGCCGACCTCGTCTGGCTGCACACCGGCCCGCCGCTCCTGGCCCTCGGCGCGGTCTGCCTCTTTCTTTTCCTGTGGTTTGTCTGGTAGGAGCGGGGTTGCAGGCCGGCCGGACGGTTGGGTATGATGGACCGGCAGAAAGAGGCCGTGGGCGCACCGGGCGCCGGCCGTTCAGGAGAACAGAGGGTGTCGCCACCGCTGCTCGCGGTTCGCCAGCTCAAGACCCACTTCTTCACCGCTGACGGGGTGGTCCGGGCGGTCGACGGCGTCGACCTCACGATCGCGCCGGGCCAGACCGTCGGACTGGTTGGGGAATCCGGCTGCGGCAAAAGCGTGACCGCCCTCTCGATCATGCGCCTCGTCCCGCCCCCCGGCCGGATTGTCGGCGGCGAGATCTGGCTGAACGGACGCGACCTGCTGACCCTGCCCGAGCGTGACCTCCCCCGGATCCGGGGCAAAGAGATCGCCATGATCTTCCAGGAGCCGATGACCGCCCTGAACCCGGTCTTCACCATCGGCGAGCAGATCGCGGAGACCATCCTGGCCCACGAGAACGTATCGCGGGCCGAGGCCCGGGATCGGGCGATAGCGATGCTGCGGACCGTGGGCCTCCCCCACCCTGAACAGCGCTACGCCGCCTACCCCCATGAGCTCTCCGGCGGAATGCGCCAGCGGGCGATGATCGCCATCGCGCTGGCCTGTGGCCCCCAACTCCTCATCGCCGACGAGCCGACCACCGCCCTGGACGTCACCATCCAGGCCCAGATTCTGGAGCTGCTCAAGGCCCTCCAGGCTGAGCGCCGGATGGCCCTGCTGCTGATCACCCACGATCTGGGCGTCATCGCCGAGATGGCCGAAGAGGTGGCGGTGATGTATGCCGGGCAGATCGTCGAGCAGGCCGATGTCCTCAGCCTTTTCCGCGCCCCCAAACACCCCTACACCCAGGGCCTGCTGCGCAGCCTCCCCACCCTCGAGACCCCGCGCCATCAGCGCCTGGCCATCATCCCCGGCACGGTGCCGACCATGCGCCGGCTCCCGGCCGGCTGCCGCTTCGCACCGCGCTGCCCGCAGGCCATGCCGGTCTGCCACACCACACCCCCCGACCTGGGACGGCTGGCCGATGGACGCTGGGTCCGCTGCCATCTCTACCCGGCCTCGCCGGCCAGCCCGGCGACCACCGGCCCCGCGCCGGCGACCTAGGGAGACAGACGATGGGACAGGGCCTGCGGCTCGGACGCCTCCTCGGTTTTGAGATCCGTCTGGACCCGAGCTGGTTCCTGGCGCTGGCGCTGGTCACCTGGACGCTGGCGGCGGGCTTCTTCCCGACCGCCTACCCGGACTGGGACCGCCCTCTCTACTGGCTGGCCGGCCTGCTCGCGGCCCTGCTCCTCTTCGGGTCGGTCCTGGCCCACGAACTGGCCCACGCCACCGTGGCCCGGGCCCGGGGGCTGCCGGTCCACGGCATCACCCTCTTCATCTTCGGCGGCGTCGCCCAGCTGCGCGCCGAGGCCGCCAGCGCCGCCGACGAGTTCGCCATCGCCATTGTTGGCCCGGCCACCAGCCTGGTTCTGGCCCTGATCTGCTGGCTGCTCCGCCAGGCGGTCGCCGAGGGTGGGGTGGGCGCGGCGATCCTGACCTACCTGGCCCTGATCAACGTCGCCCTGGCCCTCTTCAATCTCCTGCCGGGTTTCCCGCTGGATGGCGGGCGGGTGCTGCGGGCCCTCCTCTGGGGCGCCACCGGCAGTTTCCGCCGGGCGACCCTGACGGCGGCCACGGTCGGCCAGGGGCTGGCCTTTCTGCTCATCGGCCTGGGGGTGCTGCGGGTGCTGAGCGGCGATGTCCTGGGCGGGCTCTGGACCGCCTTCATCGGCTGGTTCCTCTACGGCGCGGCCGACCAGTCCAAGCGCCAGGTGACGGTCGAGGCCGGTCTCCGGGGGGTGCCGGTCCGGGGGCTGATGGACCCGCAGCCGGAGACGGTCAGCCCCGACCTCTCGCTGGAGGATCTGGTCTTCGAGTACTTCCTCGGCCGGGGCCGGCGGGCCTTTCCGGTCCTGCAGGACGGCCGCCTGGTGGGCATCATCAGCCTGACCGATGTCAAGCCCATTCCCCCCAGTCAGTGGGCTCGCCGGCGGGTCGCGGAGGTCATGACCCGCGCCCCGCTCTGGACGGTCCGTCCCCAGGACGATCTGGCCGAGGCCCTGCGCCTGCTGGCCGAGCACGACATCCACCAGCTGCTGGTGGTCGACGACGACCGCCTGCTGGGGCTGCTCGACCGGGCCGACCTCCTGCGCTTTCTGCAGTTCCAGAACGAACTGGGTGTTGCGGACCATCCCCGGCGGCGACGCTGGCCGGGCTGAGGACACACGGAAGGGGCCGATGAACGACCGACCGCCCGCCACGCAAACCGCTGACGATCTCGTGGTCGTCACCGACCTGGTCAAGTACTACCCGATCCGCGGGGGGCTGCTCCAGCGGACCGTCGCCCACGTCCGGGCGGTGGACCGGGTCTCGTTCACGGTCCGGCGGGGCGAGACCTTCGGCCTGGTCGGCGAGTCCGGCTGTGGCAAGACCACCGTCGGCCGGACGATCCTGCGGCTGGTCCCGGCCACCGGCGGTCGGGTGCTCTTCGAGGGGCGGGACGTTTTTCAGCTGCCGCCGGCCGACCTCAAGCGGCTCCGCCGTGACATGCAGATCATCTTTCAGGACCCCTACGGCTCGCTCGACCCGCGCCTGCCGGTGGGCGAGATCATCGGCGAGGGCCTGATCATCCACGGTCTGGCCGCCAGGAAGGAGCGGGAGGAGATCGTCCGGGAGACCATGGCCCTGGTCGGCCTGCGCGGCGAGTACGCCCGTCGCTATCCGCACGAGTTCTCGGGCGGCCAGCGCCAGCGGATCGGCATCGCCCGGGCGCTGGTCCTGCGGCCCAAGTTCATCGTCTGCGACGAGCCGGTCTCGGCCCTCGATGTCTCGATCCAGTCCCAGATTCTCAACCTGCTCAAAGACCTGCAGGCCCGCCTGGGGCTGACCTATCTTTTCATCTCCCACAATCTGGCGGTGGTCCGCTATATCAGCGACCGGATCGCGGTGATGTACCTCGGCAAGATCGTCGAACTGGCCGAGACGGACGAGCTCTTCCGCCACCCGCTCCACCCGTACACCCAGGCCCTCCTCTCGGCCATCCCGGTCCCCGACCCGACCCGCCGCCAGAAGCGGCTCGTCCTGACCGGTGAACTGCCGAGCCCGATCCGTCCGCCCAGCGGCTGCCGCTTCCACCCGCGCTGCCCTCTGGCCACCGCCCGCTGTCAGCAGGTCGAGCCCGAGTTCCGTCACGTCGGCCACGGTCACTGGGTGGCCTGCCACGCGGTCCCATGATCATTGACGCCCACACCCACATCTTCCCGCCAGAGGTGGTCGCCAACCGCGAGGCGTTCCGGGCCAGGGACGCTCTCTTTGACACCCTCTACCGGAACCCGCGGGCCCGCCTGGCCACGGTCGAGGATCTCCTCCAGGAGATGGACCAGGCCGGGGTCGCCGTGGCCGTGGTCTGCGGCTTCGGCTGGGCCGACCCCGGTCTCTGCCAGGCCCACAACGACTACCTCATCGACTGCGTCCGCCGCTATCCCGACCGCCTGATCGGCTTCGCCGCCATCCAGCCCCTGGCCGGACCGGCCGCCCTGGCCGAGGTCGAGCGCTGCCGGCGGCAGGGGCTGCGGGGCATCGGGGAGCTTATGCCCCACGGTCAGGGCTACCACCTGGACGACAGTCACCTGCTGGCGCCGCTGGCCGAGGCGGCCATCGCCCTGGGCATGCCCATCCTCACCCACACCAGCGAGCCGGTCGGCCACCTCTACCCCGGCAAGGGCGAGGTCACCGTCCGGACCGTCTACCACCTGATCCAGCACTTCCCCGATCTGGTGCTCATCTGCGGCCACTGGGGAGGAGGGCTGCCCTTCTACGAACTGATGCCCGAGGTCCGGGCGGCCGCCCGCCACGTCTACTACGACACCGCCGCCTCGCCCTTCCTCTACGAGCCGCGGATCTACCGGATCGCCGTGGACCTGGTGGGGGCCGGGAAGATCCTTTTCGGCAGCGACTTCCCCCTGCTGCGGCAGCGCCGCTGTCTGGCCGAGGTCCGGCAGGCCGGGC
This sequence comes from Chloroflexota bacterium, assembly GCA_034433795.1. Lineage (GTDB taxonomy): Bacteria > Chloroflexota > UBA6077 > FW602-bin22 > DAOUAE01 > DAOUAE01. The sequence continues at coordinate 182,227 of DAOUAE010000008.1, read as the reverse complement.
TGCCGGCCACGGTGGTGGACCAGATCCTGGGCGAGAACGCCCGCCGCCTGTTCGGCCTGGACGGCGCCACCGATCCGCCGTTGGAGACGCACCATGGCTGAAGCGCCCGAGAGCACCCTGCGCACCTTCGTCGCCATCGGCCTGCCGGAGGAGATCATCGCCGTTCTGACCGAGACCCAGCAGCGGCTGCAGCGGGCGGCCGAACGTCGGGGGCTTCTCCCCCGGGCCCTGAGCGCCATCCGCTGGGTGGCCCCCGAGGGAATGCACCTCACCCTGAAGTTCCTGGGCGCCACCCCGGCCAGCCAGGTGCCGCTCATCGTCGAGCGACTGCAGGCCGAACTGGCCCCTCTCGCCCCGTTCACCCTCCGGCTGGGCGGGTTTCACGCTTTCCCCAGCCTCCATGTGCCGCGCGTCCTCTTCGTCGAGGTCGACGGCGACCGGGCCGCCCTCTTCAGCTGTCAGGCGGCTGTCGAGGCGGCGCTCCGCCCGCTCGGCTATCCGTCGGAGGAGCGGCCCTACGTCCCGCATCTGACGCTGGCCCGGGTGGGCGAGCGGGTCGGGCTGGTGGATAAACGGCTGCTGGGGGAGGTGGTGAGCCGGGCCAAGCCCCCGCCCGCGCTCCCCTTCGCTGTCGAGAGCGTCCACCTGATGCAGAGCGAGCTGCACCCGACCGGCGCCCGCTACACCCGTCTGGCCACGGTCCCGCTGGGACGGGGGGTGAGGCAGACGGACGTTCAGGATTGAGCCGAGGCGATCTCGGCCAGGCGCTCGGCGAGGAGGCGGTTGACCACCGCCGGGTTGGCCCGGCCCCGGGTGGCCTTCATCACCTGACCGACCAGAAAGCCCAGGGCCTGTTTCTTGCCGGCCAGGTAGTCCCGGACGCCCTGGGGGTTCTCGGCCAGGACCCGTTCGATGATCGGCCGGAGCTCGGCCTCGGCGCTGATCTGGGCCAGCCCCTTTTCGGCCACGATCGCGGCCGGCGGGCGACCGGTCTGGAACATCTCTTCAAAGACCGTCTTGGCGGCGGTCAGGCTGATCGTCCCCTGGTCCACCAGCCGCAGGAGGTCGGCCAGGAGGGCGGGCCGCAGCGGCGTCTGCTCCAGCTCCCGGCCGGTGGCGTTGAGCAGGCGGAAGAGCTCGCCGGTGATCCAGTTGGCCACCGTCTTGGGGACCGGGTAGAGCCGGACCGTCTCCTCGAAGAAGTCGGCCACCGCCTTGCTGCTGGTGAGCAGGCTGGCGTCGTAGGCCGAGAGACCGTACTGGGTCATAAAGCGCTCCCGGCGGGCGGCCGGGAGTTCCGGCAGCCGCGTCCGGATCTCCTCGATCCAGGCTCGACTGAGGACCAGCGGCGGAATATCCGGCTCGGGGAAATAGCGGTAGTCGTGGGCGAACTCCTTGGTCCGCTGGCCGACCGTCACCCCCCGGGTCTCGTCCCACCCGCGGGTCTCCTGCTCGACCTGGCCGCCGCTCGCCAGGACCCGGATCTGCCGCTCGATCTCGTACTGGAGCGCCCGCTCAACCGCCCGGAAGGAGTTCATGTTCTTGACCTCGACCTTGGTGCCGAAGGTCTCGGCCCCGACCGGGCGGACCGAGACGTTGGCGTCGCAGCGGAAGGAGCCCTCCTCCATCGAGCCCGAGGAGACACCCAGATACTGCAGGACCGCCCGCAGCGTCCGCAGGAAGACCGCCGCCTCGGTTGCCGAGCGGAGGTCGGGCTCGGTGACGATCTCGATGAGCGGCACCCCGGCCCGGTTCAGGTCCACCAGGGTATAGGCCCGGCCGTCCGGGCCGAGGTGGTGGCTGAGCTTGCCGGTGTCCTCCTCCAGATGGACCCGGCGGATGCCGATGCGCCGGCGCTGGCCCTCCACCTCGATCTCCAGGTAGCCGTGCTGGCAGAGCGGCAGATCGTACTGCGAGATCTGGTAGCCTTTGGGGAGATCGGGGTAGAAGTAGTTTTTGCGGTCGAAGCGGCTGAACTCGGCGATCGTGCAATTGAGGGCCAGACCGGTCATCACCGTGAACTCGACCGCCCGCCGGTTGGGCACCGGCAGGGTGCCCGGCATCCCCAGACAGATCGGGCAGACCCGCGTGTTGGGAGGCGCGCTGGCGTAGTCCCGCGCCCGACAGCCGCAGAACATCTTGCTCTCGGTGAGGAGCTGGGCGTGTACCTCCAGACCGATAACCGCTTCGTACTCCATGCCTCCACACCCCTCAGGTCGCCGCCCGCAGCCGGGCCACAAAGCGCCCCATCCGGTCGAGAGCCTCGCTGAGATTGCGCACCGAGGTCGCGTAGCAGCAGCGGACATGGCCCCGGCCCGCCGCCCCGAAGGCGCTGCCGGGAACGACCGCCACCCGCTCCTCGCGCAGCAGCCGCTCGGCGAACTCCTCATCGCTCAGGCCCAGGTGGTCCACCCGCGGGAAGGCGTAGAAAGCCCCCAGCGGCTCGTGACAGGGCAGGCCGATCTCGTTGAGACCGCTCACCATCAGCCGCCGGCGCCGGTCGTACTCGGCCACCATCTCCTGGACCGCCGCCTCGCCGTGGCGGAGGGCCTCGAGCGCCGCCTTCTGGGCCATAATGGGCGCGCAGAGGGCGGTGTACTGGTGGATCTTCACGATCCCGCCGACGAGGTCGCGGGGCGCGCAGAGATAACCGATCCGCCAGCCGGTCATGGCGTAGGCCTTGGAGAAGCCGCCCAGCAGAATCGTCCGCTCCCGCGCGCCCGGCAGCGCGGCCAGGCAGGTGTGGGCGACCCCGTAGACCAGCCGGTCGTAGATCTCATCGCTGATGAGCAGGAGATCGTGCTGCTCGGCCAGCCGGACGATCTCCTGGAGAACCGGCGCTCCCAGAACCGTGCCGGTCGGATTGTTGGGATTGCCCAGGAGGATCGCCTTGGTCCGGGGGGTGATGCGGGCGGCCAGATCGGCCGGCTGGACCTGAAAGCCGGTCGCGGCCGTGGTCGGGACCGGGACCACCACCCCGCCGGCCAGGAGCGTGCACGGGGCGTAGGAGACGTAGCCGGGGTCCAGGACCAGCACCTCATCGCCGGGGTCGAGCACCGCCCGCAGGGCCAGGTCCAGTCCCTCGGAGACGCCGACCGTGACGACGATCTCGCTCTCCGGGTCGTAGACGACCCCGTAGCGACGGGCCAGGTGGGCGGCGATGGCCTGGCGGAGCTCGGGCAGCCCGGCGTTCGCGGTGTACATCGTGTAGCCGCGCTCGAGGGCGTCGATGGCCGCCTCGCGGATGTGCCAGGGGGTGGCGAAGTCGGGCTCGCCCACCCCCAGCGAGATCACGTTGTCCAGGCGGCTGATGAGGTCGAAGAACCGTCGGATCCCCGAAGGGGGGATGGCCTGGACCCGCTGGGCCAGGTACGAGGAACGACGCGCCGCCGGGCGCGGGACAGAGGTCCTCGTCGTCATCGGTCGCTCCCGGTGTGGGGGTCATTGGCCCTAGGGTGTGATCGGCAATCGCGTGGCCTCATCGTGCTCCAGGAAGAGGAACCCGTCCTCTTTGTAGCGTTTGAGCATAAAGTGGGTCACCGTCCCCTGCACCCCTGGCAGGGGCGCCAGCTTCTCGGCCACAAAATTGGCGATCTCGCGCATCGAGCGGCCGACCACCTGCACCGCCAGGTCGTAGGCCCCGGAGACCAGGTAGACCGACCGGGTCTCGGGGAAACGGGCGATGCGCTGGGCCAGAGCGTCGAAGCCCACGTCGCGCTGTGGGCTCACCTTGACCTCGATGAGCGCCAGGATGAGGTCCTCGCCGGCCTTCTCCCAGTGGACGACGGCCTTGTAGCCGACGACCAGCCCGCTCTCCTCCGCCTGGCGCAGGACCTCCTCGACCGTCTCCCGGGGCACGCCCAGCATGCGGCCGATCTGACCGGGGTCAGCCCGGCCATCGCGCTCGACGATCTCCAGGATCTGCCGCCGCAGCGCCTCCATCCGGTCCCTCCTAAGGCAGCTGCAGCGAGGCGGCCTCGCCGAGGTTCAGCCGGGCGCCCGCGCCCGTGACCGTGGCCTGCGGGCCGACGATGCTGCCGCGCAGCAGCGCCGACTGGATAGTGGCCGCCTCGCCGATGATGCTATCGCTCACCACCGCCTCCCGGATCGTGGCGCCGGGGCCGACGGTCACGTAGGGGCCGACGACCGCCCGCACGATCCGGCTGCCCGGGGCGATGGCGACCGGCGGAACGATGACCGCCTGCTCCTGGTCGCCGGCCACCGCCCCTCCGCCGCGCTCCAGGAGCGTCCGGTTGGCCTGGAGCAGGGCCTCGACCGTGCCGCAGTCCACCCAGAGGTCCACCGGCTCGGCGCGCAGGCGGGCGCCCTGGTCCACCATCCACTGCAGGACATCGGCCAGGTAGTACTCGCCGCCGCGGGCCAGCCCCTGGGCCATCACCGCCTCGATCCCGGCGAAGAGCCGTCGCCAGTCGCGGAGGTAGTAGGCGCCGACCACCGCCAGGTTGGAGAGGGGATCCTGCGGCTTCTCCACCAGCCGGCGGATGAGGCCGTTCTCGACCACCACCACCCCGAACCGGCGGGGGTCGTCGACCGGCTGGACGTAGACAACGCCATCGGCGTCGGTCCGCTCCAGCCGGCCCCAGTCGGCCTCGATGATCGTGTCGGCGGCGAAGAGAATGAGCACCGGCTCGTCGATGTACGGGCGGGCCAGCCAGACGGCGTGGGCCTGGCCTTTGAGCTCGGTCTGCTCCAGAAAGACGGCCGGCACCGGGTAGTGCTGACGGACGTAGGCCGCGATCTGGTCGCCCAGCCAGCCGACGATGAAAATGTACTGGCTGACCGGGAGCCCCTGCAGCCGGTCCAGGACGTGGGCGATGACCGGTTTGCCGGCCACCGGCAGAAGCGGTTTGGGCTGGGTGAAGGTGTGGGGGCGCAGGCGCGTCCCCAGCCCGGCCAGCGGCAGCACGACTTTCATCCGGCGGGCCTCCGGAGACGTCCCAGGGCCTGTTCCAGGGCGTAGCCCACGTGCAGGAGCCGCTCCTCGCCCCCCGGCGGCCCCAGGAGCTGCAGCCCCACCGGGAGCCCGTCGGCCAGCCCGCAGGGGACCACCAGCGCCGGAATGCCGGCGATGTTCACCGTCACCGTGAAGACATCCGAGAGGTACATCGCCAGCGGATCGGCCAGGCGCTCGCCCAGGCGGAAGGCCACCGTCGGGCAGGTGGGGGCCAGGAGGAGGTCGAAGGCGGCGAAGGCCCGGTCGAAGTCCTGTTTGATGAGGGTCCGGACCTTCTGGGCCTGGAGGTAGTAGGCCTCGTAGTAGCCGGCCGAGAGGACGTAGGTGCCCAGCATGATCCGGCGCTTGACCTCGGGGCCGAAGCCGCGCCCCCGGGTGCGGGCGACCATGGTCCAGACATCGCCATCGCGCAGCGAGAGACCGTAGCGCACGCCGTCGTAGCGGGCCAAGTTGGCGCTGGCCTCGGCCGGGGCGATGATGTAGTAGGCGTCGAGGGCGTAGCGGGTGTGCGGCAGGCTGGTCTCCTCGATAATCGCCCCCATGGCCGCCAGCTGCTGGAGGGCCCGGGTGATGGCCGCCCGCACCCCCGGCTCGATCCCCTCTCCGTGGTACTCGCGGGGCAGCCCGATCCGCAGGCCCCGGACCTCGGGGACCAGGGCCCGGGTGTAGTCGGGCACCGGCCAGTCGAGCGAGGTCGCATCCAGCGGGTCGTGGCCGGCGATGACGTTCAGCAGCAGCGCGCAGTCGGTGACATCCTTGGTCATCGGTCCAATCTGATCGAGCGACGAGGCGAAGGCCACCAGCCCGTAGCGCGAGACGCGGCCGTAGGTCGGCTTCAGCCCGACGATCCCGCAGAAGCTGGCCGGCAGGCGAACCGAGCCGCCGGTATCGGAGCCCAGAGCGCCCAGGGCCATATCGGCCGCCACCGCTGCGGCCGAGCCGCCCGAGGAGCCGCCGGGCACGCGGTCCAGGGCCCAGGGGTTGCGGGTCGGAAAGAAGGCCGAGTACTCGCAGGACGAGCCCATGGCGAACTCGTCCAGATTGGTCTTGCCGATGATGATGGCGCCGGCCGCCTTCAGGCGGCGGACGACGGTGGCGTCCTCGACCGGGACGAAATTCTCCAGGAGGCGGGAGGCGCAGGTGGTGCGCAGGCCGGCGGTCAGGATATTGTCCTTGACGGCGAGAGGAGCGCCGGCCAGGGGACCCAGCGGTTCGCCGCGCGCCCGGGCGGCGTCGATGGTCCGGGCCGCCTCCAGAGCGCTGTCGGCGGCGACTGTGAGGTAGGCCCGGACCGCCGGGTCGCGATCCTGAATCGTCTGCAGGACGGCTTCGGTCAGTTCGACCGCCGAGACCTCGCCCCGGCGCAGGGCGGCGACTGCCTCGTGGATGGTCAGTTCGGCCCAGGTCATGGGGTCACCGGGAACTCTTCGAAGACTGGCGGCACTTTGAAGAGATTCTCCTCGGTCTCCGGGGCGTTGGCCAGGGCCAGGTCGGGGGCCAGCGACGGACGGCTCTCGTCCTCCCGCAGCACCGTCTGCCGGGGGATCACCTGGGCGGTGGGCGGGATCTGGCGGGTGTCCAGTTCCTGGAGGACGGCGACGTGGCCCAGGATGCTCGACAGCTGCTGCTGGAAGAGCGCGATCTCGTCGGCGGTCAGTTCCAGGCGCGCCAGAAGGGCGATATGCTCGACATGGGCGCGGTCCAGATGCATGGCGTGCCTCACCTCGGTACTGGCCGGGCCGTCCGGGCTGGCGGCCCCGCACGCCGGCTCTGGGCACATCTCAGACCAGCCCCAGGACCAGCGCGGGGCGGCGGGGCCGTATTCTCACAGGGCCAGCGGCCGCGCGTCCTAGAGTGTAGCACGGGGGGGAGAGGAGACGCAACCGGGGCCCGCCGGCAGCTCGGTCGGACCGGGCCCATCTTTCTCACCGCCGTGGGGCCGGTCCACGGTGTGGACTGGAAACAAAGCCGGCCCGGCCGGGAGACCGTTCAGACCTGGACATTCTGGGGGTAGCCGGTCACGGCGGCCCGCCAGATCGAACTCTGGCGCCGCCGTTCCCCCCAGTGGAGGGGCAGACAGTCTCGGGGAAGGCTGGTTTTCTGATCGTCTGTTGACGGGCTGAGCGGGCTGGTCGTATAATTGAAACAGCGCCGACGTAGCTCAGCGGTAGAGCAAGTGTTTCGTAAACACTAGGTCGAGGGTTCGAATCCCTCCGTCGGCTCCCCGCCGGCCCCGCCCCCACGGGGCTTTTTTGGTGACGAGCAGCCACTAGCCTTTGAGGAGAGCCTGTGCGTCCGTCGACCCTGCGCCGCCTGATCGCCATCCTGATCCTGGCTCTGGTGGCCGGCTGGCTGGCCTGGCCCGGCCACCGCGAGATCAACCTCTCCCTCCTGGGCCTGCACCTCTCCCGCGATATCTCCATCCGCGAAGGACTCGACCTCCAGGGTGGGATGCAGGTCACCCTCCAGGCCGATGTCCCACCCGGCCAGACTGTCGACCCCGATGTGCTGAAGGCCGCCCGTAATATCATCGAAAGCCGGGTCAACGCCCTGGGCGTGACCGAACCGGTCATCCAGATCGCCGAGGGCCACCGCATCCTCGTCGAACTGCCCGGTCTCAAGGACCCCGACCGGGCGATCAAAACCTTCGGCGAAACCGGCCTCCTGGAGTTCATCGACGCCGGCACGACCCCCCTGGTCCCCGGGATGTTGGTGACCACCTCCCTGGGACCGCCCAGCTCAACCGCCCAGGGAACCGTCCCCACCCCACCGGAGATCCAGCAGCGGGTCTTCCCCACGGTCCTCCAGGGCAAGCACCTGCGCAGCGCCGAGGTCGGCTTCGACGAACTGGGCCGTCCGGAGATCCTTTTCACCCTGACCGACGAGGGAGCCCGGATCTTCGGCGACTTCACCTCGGCCAACGTCGGCAAGTACCTGGCCATCACGATGGACAAACGGGTGATCTCCTCCCCGGTCATCCAGAGCCCCATCCGTGAGGGCCGGGGACGGATCACCGGCAACTTCACTCTCGACGAGGCCCGCAGCCTGGTGATTCAGCTGAAGTACGGTGCCCTGCCGGTGCCGCTCAAGGTCATCCAGACCCGCACCGTCGGCCCCACTCTGGGTCAGGACTCGCTTCAGCGGAGCCTGGTGGCCGGGCTCATCGGCCTGGGCCTGGTGGCCGGCTTTATGATCCTCAACTACCGCCTGCCCGGCTTCCTGGCCACTCTGGCCCTCCTGGTCTACGCCGCCCTGGTCCTGACGCTCTTCAAACTCATCCCGGTCACCCTCACCCTGGCCGGGGTGGCCGGCTTTATCCTCTCCATCGGCATGGCCGTCGACGCCAACATCCTGATCTTCGAGCGTATGAAAGAAGAGCTGCGTGAGGGCCGGACGCTCCGGGCAGCGATAGACGCCGGCTTCCGCCGGGCCTGGACCTCGATCCGCGACTCGAACGTCTCCACCCTCATCACCTGCGCCATTCTCTTCTGGTTCGGCATGAACTTCGGCGCCAGCATCATCCAGGGGTTCGCCCTGACTCTGGCCATCGGTGTCCTGGTCAGTATGTTCACGGCCATCATCGTCACCCGCACGCTGATGACCGCCCTGGTCGAGCTGCACATCCTGGAGACACCGGCCTGGTACGGGATGGCCATCCCCGCCAGCCAGCCGGTCGGGAGGAGCGCATGATCGACCTTATCGGCAAACGCCGCTTCTACTTCCTCTTCTCGCTGCTCATCATCCTGCCAGGCCTTCTCTCTCTCCTGCTCCCCGGCGGACTGCGCCTGGCGGTGGATTTCACCGGCGGCACGCTCTGGGAACTGCGCTTCAGCCAGACGCCGCCACCGGCCCTGGTCAAAGAGGTCCTGGCCGAGAAGGGCTACCCCGATGCCATCGTCCAGACCACCGGCGAGGGCACGATCCTCATCCGGACCAAGGAGATCCCGTCCGACGCGCCGGTTAAGGGAGAGATCGTCGCCGCCCTGCGGGCCCGGTTCGGCGACCTGCAGGAGCAGCGCTTCGAGTCGGTCGGGCCGATCGTCGGCACCGAGGTGGCCCAGCGAGCGCTGGCGGCCGTCGCCCTGGCCTCCCTGGGCATTCTGGGCTACCTCTGGTTCGCCTTCCGGCGGGTCCCGGCCGCCTACCGCTATGGCACCTGCGCCATCATCGCGCTGCTGCACGACGCGCTGGTGGTGCTGGGGATCTTCTCACTCCTGGGCCGGCTCTTCCACCTGGAGATCGACGCTCTCTTTGTCACCGCCATCCTCACCGTCATCGGCTTCTCAGTCCACGACACCATCGTCGTCTTCGACCGGATCCGGGAGAACCTGCTGCGCTACCCCGGCCAGCCGTTCGAGGCTGTGGTCAACCACAGCCTCCTCCAGACCCTGGGACGGTCGCTGGCCACCTCGCTCACCGTGATCTTCACCCTGGCGGCCCTCGTGCTCTTTGGCGGGGTGACCACCCGCCCGTTCGCTCTGGCGCTGCTCATCGGCATCGTCAGCGGCACCTACTCCTCGATCTTCAACGCCGCCGCCCTGCTGGTGGCCTGGGAGAAGGGTGAACTGCGACTCCCCCTGCCAGGCCGGCGGGCGCTGCGGACCGCCTGAGATCTCCGGCGTCATTCACCCTCACCATCCGGCCCCGAGGCGGACCAGAGCCTGACCGTCACGGCTGACCGGGTGACCCGCATTGACTCGGCCGGCGGCTGCCGGCGGGGCGACCTCACCCTGCTCTGAGGGGGCGAGGGGCAGTGGGTGGACGAGGTCCTGGCCAACCCACGCCGCCGGCGCCCCGGTGCTGCCGGCCGCCCGGGGCCACGGCGCTCTCGCCTCGCCCTTTCGCGCCGGATCCCCGCCAGTGCCGCCCGGACCGGCGGTTCCAGCGGATCCTCCGGCCGCTCTCCCTTGCCGGCCGCCCGCTTCTCGGCTAGGATGAGGCCGGGGAGCCGGCCTCTCTCCCGCGCCCGACACCACCGACGAGGAGACAGCGATGACCATCGGGGTGGCGATCCTGAGTTTCGCCCACGGCCACAGCCGCCTCCACGCCCAGGTCTTCAAGGAGCTCGAACGGGCCGGGGCTGGTGTTCAGGTGATCGGCTGTTGGGACGACCGACCGGAGCGCGGCCGGCGGCTGGCGGCCGCGTTTGAGATCCCGTTTGTCCCGGTCCTCGATGACCTTCTGGGCGACCCGCGGGTGACCGGCGTCACCATCACCAACGAGACGGCCGGGCACCGCTGGCTGGCCGAACGGGCGGCCCGGGCCGGCAAGCATCTGCTCGTCTACAAACCCCTGGCCACGACCTTAGCCGACTGCGACGCCATCATCCAGGCGGTGGCGGCGGCCGGGGTCCAGGCGATGATGGGGCTCCAGGCCGCCTTCGACCCGGCCAACCAGAAGATCGTCGAGGTGGTGCAGAGCGGCCTCCTGGGTCGGATCTCGCTGGTCCGGCGCCGCCACTCGATCTCGGCGCTGCTCAACCCGGACTTCGTCAACAACCCCGAGACCCGCTGGCACCTGGACCCGGCCCAGAACGTCGGGATGTTCTTCGACGACGCCTCGCACGTGACGTTCTTTCTTCACTGGCTGCTGGGCGAACCGGTCAGCGTCGTGGCCGAGATCGACCGCACGATCACCGATCTGGGGACCGACGACACCGGCGTGGCCATCTACCGCTTCCGCGATGGGGCCTTCGGCGTTATCGAGAACAGTTCGGTCACGCGCGCGGCCGAGAACACGACCGAGGTCTACGGCGAGCGCGGGACCCTGGTCCACAACTACGGCGACGCGGTCTCCACTGTTATCCCCCGACGGGCGGAGGACAGCGCCCTGAAGCTTTACACCGTCGATCAGGAGCCGCCCGCCTGGCGCGACCTGGGCATCCCGGCCCAGACACCCCACCGCGAGCGGCTGGCCCAGGTGGCCCGACAGTTCGTCGCGATGCTCCAGGGCCGGGCCGAGGCCTGGCCCACCCTCTGGCACGGACGCTGGTCGGTGGCGATGTGTCTGGGGGCCTACGAGTCGGCGCGGACCGGACGGCGGGTGCGGTTTCAGTAGATACGGCGCTGCAGGGCGGCTAGGTCGGTGATGAGAAGGCCCCGGCGCTCCGAACGCAGAAGCCCTTTTTCGGCGAAGAGCCGCAGCGCCTTGTTCACGCTCTCCCGACTGGCGCCGACCAGGGCCGCCAGCTCGGATTGGGTCAGTCGCAGGGTGATGAGATAGCCCTGGGCGGTCTTCTCGCCGAACTCGAGGGCCAGCTCGATCAGACGTTTGGCCACCCGCGCCGGGACATCGAGGAAGGCGATGTCCTCCATCCGCTCCTGAGCCCGCTGGAGCTGGTGGCTGAACGATTCGAGCAGCCGCAGCGCGACCTCGGGATGGTGGCGGACGAAATCGACAAAGGCGTTGGCGTTGATTCCGAGGACCTCGCTCTCAACGAGGGCGATGGCGGTGGCGGTGTGCCGACGGCTGTTGAAGACCGCCGCTTCGCCGAGGAGCGCATAGGGCCGGACCAGTCCCAGCAGAACCTCGTCCCCCTCCGGCCCGGGAGTGGACAGCTTCAGGCAGCCGCTCGCCAGCACATAGAGGTTGGTGGCCGGGTCGTCGGTCCGGTAGAGGATCTCGGTCCGCGGCAGGCGCCGGAGGTGAATGTACCGGCCCAGTCCTTCTAACTGACCGAAGGGAACCAGCTGCAGCAGGGGCACCCGCCCCAGGATCGACAGTGCCGTCGGACGCATCGCCCTCCTCCCTTCGCGCTGAGGCTGTGGCAGAGTGTACCGAGACAGAACATGATGTACCAGGGCCTTTAGGCCTAGCCTGGCCGCCTGTGGGGGGCCCAATTTCGACTGGGCCCCCGTCCCCTTTTGTCGCCCGCAGCCGGAGGACGGCCAGGGGTTGTATAATCGTGGGGAGCAAGGCCAACACGACCGGGGAGCGTCTCGGTGGCTCGACCACGCGTCCATCTCCTCGTCGCCCTGGGCCTGGGGCTCTGGCAGTGGCGGCGGCACCGCCGCTGGCCCGCCGCCCTGGCCCCGCTGATCAGCGGCTTTCTCATCGACCTCGACCATCTTCTGGACCACCGGCTGGGCCGCCGCGCCGGTCACCGCCTGATCCTGCCGCTCCACGGCTGGGAGTATCTCCTCCCCCTGGCCTGGCTGGAGCGCCGGCGGCCGGCCACCGGCCACGGACTGACCCTGGGCTACCTGGCCCACCTCCTGGTCGACCAGGTCACCAACCAGATCAGCCATCCGGCCGCCTACTCGCTCTTCTTTCGCTGGCGCCGGGGCTTCTCCCAGACCCTCTTCGATCCGCCCGGCAGCCCGAGCGGCGCCTGGCGTCAGACCCCGCTCCGCCAGCTCTGGCGCTGGTTCTGAGTTTCTGGCACACCTCTTGCTGGCACCCCAGCACACCGATGCCGATGGAGACCATCCCGTGCCGTCAGCCGTGGCCGCCCCCCGGGCCTATCGGATCGCTCTCGACCGTCTGACCACGGCCGGGGTGCCCTTCTGCATCGGCGGCGCCTACGCTGTCGCGGTGTACACCGGCCTGAACCGGACCACCCGCGACCTCGATCTCTTCCTGCGTCCGACCGATGTGGAACGCGCGCTGACGGTTCTCGATCAGGCCGGCTTCCGGGTGGCTCTGGTGGCCGAGCACTGGCTGGGCAAGGCCCGCCACGGGCCCTACCTCATCGACCTGGTCTTCGGCCAGGGCAACGGCCTGCAGCCGGTCGACGACCGCTGGCTGGCCCGCGCCCGGCCGGCGGTCCTGTGGGGACGGCGGGTCCGGGTCCTGGCGCCCGAGGACCTCATCTGGAGCAAGGCCTACCTTGCCAGCCACGACCGCTTCGATGGAGCCGACATCGTCCACCTGATCCGGGCGACCGCCGGCCAGCTCGACTGGCCCTACCTTCTGGCCCGCTTCGGCGCGCACCGCCTGCTGCTTCTGGCCCACCTCACCCTCGTCCGCTTCGTCTACCCGTCGCTCGACCTCGTCCCCCCGGCCGTCATCACCGACCTGATCCAGCGGTGTCAGGCCGAGCTGAGTGGCCCCGGGCCCGCCGACCGCCTCTGCCGGGGAACGCTGCTCGACACCGCCTCTTTCTGGCCCGACGTCACCCGCTGGGGCTACCGCGACGCCCGCTCTCAGCCCCCCGGTCGTTGACCGAAAATGTCCGCGGGTTGCCGACGGCCGGTCCCGGACGGTAGAATTCGGCTGACTCGGCCTTCAGCGCCAGCCGGATCCGACCGGAAAGGAGGCGTAGCCCCGATGACCCTGCCGATGACCGCGCACGACCCGGCGTTGGTCGCCCATGTTCTCAAGCGCGTTGAGCAGGAGCGCGTGCGCTTTATCAACCTGCAGTTCACCGATGTGGTCGGGATGGTGAAAAGTGTCACCATCCCGGTCGAGCAGCTGGAAGACTGCATCGAGCACGGCAAATGGTTCGATGGCTCGTCGATCGAGGGCTTCGCCCGGATCGCCGAGAGCGACATGTACCTGATGCCGGATCTCACCACGTTCGCCATTCTGCCCTGGGAGCGCGGACCGAACACCACCGCCCGGATCATCTGCTGGGTGTACAACCCCAACGGCGAACTGTTCCAGGGCGACCCGCGGGCGGTCCTGGCCCGCGTGATGGCCGAGGCCCGGGAGATGGGCTTCATCTACAATACCGGGCCGGAACTTGAGTTCTTCCTCTTCAAGCGCGACGGCAGCGGCCGGATCGCCCCGCTGCCTCACGACCAGGCCGGCTACTTCGATTTCTCGACCGACCTGGCCTCCCACGTGCGCAAGGAGATGATCAACGCCCTCCAGGCGATGGGCATTCGGGTCGAGACCGCCCACCACGAGGTGGCCGCCGGCCAGCACGAGATCGACTTCGAGTACGCCGACGCCCTGCGCTCGGCCGACCAGGCCGTGACCCTGCGCTACACCCTGAAGGCCATCGCCCAGCAGCACGGCCTGCACGCCACGTTCATGCCCAAGCCGATCTACGGCATCAACGGCTCGGGCATGCACGTCCACCAGAGCCTCTTTACCCTGGACGGCGAGAACGCCTTCGTGGACCCCAACGACGAGTACGGCCTCTCGGACATCGCCAAGCACTTCATCGCCGGCCAGCTCTACCACGCCCGCGGGATGTGCGCCGTCCTGGCCCCCCTTGTGAACTCCTACAAACGCCTGGTGCCCGGCTACGAGGCCCCGGTCTACATCTCCTGGGCCCGCGTCAACCGCTCGGCCCTGATCCGGGTGCCCCGGGTCAGCCCCGGGAAGCTCAAGGCCACCCGCGTGGAGCTGCGCTGCCCGGATCCCTCCTGCAACCCCTACCTGGCCTTCGCGGTGATGCTCAAGTGCGGGCTCGACGGCATCAAACGCCGGCTGCCCGTTCCGGAGCCGGTCGAGGAGAACCTCTACACCTTCGAGGCCGACGACCTGGCCAAGCGCAAGATCGCCACCCTCCCCGGCTCGCTGGGCGAGGCGCTGGCCGAGCTGGAGCGCGATGAGGTGGTCCAGGAGGCTCTCGGCCCCCACGTCTACGAGCGCTTCCTGGAGGCCAAGCGCATGGAGTGGGACTCCTACCGCACCTACGTCAGCCCCTGGGAGCTGGAGCGCTACCTGGAGGAGTTCTGAGCCTCAACGGTCCGACCCCCGGGCGGCCGCCAGCACCCGCTGCCAGCCCAGCAGACAGGCGCGGGTCGCCTCCTCGCCCAGTTCCGAGAACCGCCGACCGCCCGGCTGGGCCACCAGGCCAGGGTCCACCGGCCGGGGCCGGTAGTGCGTCTCCAGGGCGACGAAGCCCTCGTAGCCGTCGGCCTCCAGCCAGCGGAAGAGGGTGATGTAGTCGATCTGGCCCTCGCCGACGACCGTGTGTTCGTAGCGACCATCCGGCCCCCGCCGGCCGTCTTTGAGATGCATGTGCACCAGATACGGCCGCACCTGCTCGTAGACCGCCCGGGTGGGGAGCTCCCCGTCGACCAAGCCGTTGGCCGGATCCCAGAGGGCGCGGATGTTGGGACTGCCGACCGCCTCGAGGAGCCGCACCAGCGGCTCGACCGTCCCGATCTGGCAGGACGGCTCGTTCTCGACCGCCAGAACGATCCCCGCCCGCTCGACCAGCGGGGCGATCTCCCGGTAGCGGGCGACGATGGTCGGCCAGTGGGTGGCCAGGTCGCCCTGTCGCCAGAAGGTGAAGCCCCGCACAAGGCGCGTCCCCAGCCGGTGAGCGGCGGCGATGGTCCGCTCCAGGATCGCCAGATGAGCCTCCCAGTCGGCCAGACTGTCGATCGGGCACTTGAGAAACGGCGGCGCCAGCGCCGCCACCTGCAGGCCGGCTCCCTCGACCATCGCCCGCAGGCGCTCCAGCTCGGCCGCCGTGAGCTCATGAATCCGCCGGTCCCAGACCGAGCGGATGTCCACCCCCTCCAGGCCGAACTCGCGGGCCAGGGCCAGCGCCCGCTCCAGGTCCTGAGAGATCTCGTCGGTGATGACGCTGCGCTTCCACATGCCGGCGCACTCCTCCCGCCTGGCCGGTTCGGTCACCGGCCGTGCTCAGCCCTCGGGGCGACCGGGCCGGTCGAGATCGGCCAGGGCCACCGGCCGTCCCTCCGCGCTCGACCGGTAGACCGCCTCGACCACGGCCAGCGCCCGCCGGCCCTCGCGGCCGTCGACGGCCGGGGCCCGGCCCTCCCGCAGGGCCTGGTAGAAATCGGTGAACTGGGCGATATGGCCGACCAGCGAGACGCGGGCCGGGTCCTGGGCCGCCGCCTGCTGCTGGGCGGTCTCGCCCTCGACCAGCGGCTCCGGCCGGTCTTTGAGGTACCACTCCAGCCGTCCCTGGCCGGGGCTCAGCCGCATCGTCCCCCGCTCGCCGTGGACCTCGATCCGCTCCGGAAAGCCCGGATAGGCGATGGTGGTGGCCGCCAGCACCCCCACCGCGCCCCCCGTGTAGTGCAGCAGGGCCAGTCCCAGGTCCTCGGTCTCGATGGCGTGAAGAGCCGTCCGCACCAGCCCCTGGACCGCGACCACCGGCCCGACCAGCCACTGGACCAGGTCGAGGGCGTGGATGGCCTGGTTGATGAGGACGCCGCCTCCCTCTTTCTCCCGCGTCGCCCGCCAGGTGCTCGACCGGTAGTATTCGGGCCCGCGCCACCATTTGACGAAGACGTCGGCCACCAGCGGTCGCCCCAGCCGTCCCGCGGCCAGCCCGGCGCGGGCCCGCTGGGAGAGCGGCATGAAGCGGTACTGGAACATGCAGCCTAAAGTGACGCCAGCCCGCTGACAGGTCTCGATGAGACCATCGGCCTCGGCCACCGTCCGGGCCATCGGCTTCTCGACCAGGACGTGCCGTCCGGCGGCGGCGCAGGCCCGGACCTCGGCCGGGTGCAGATAGGGTGGAGTGCAGAGATGGACGACCTGGACCCCCGGCTCGGCCAGCAGCCCCTCCAGGCCCACCACCGCCCGGGGCACCTCCCACTTTTGGGCGAAGGCGGCCGCTTTCTCCAGGCTGGTGCCGGCCACCGCCACCACCTGCACGCCCGGCACCGCCCGCAGGGCCTGGACATGCATACTGGCGCTCAGGCCCGTCCCCAGGATACCGACCCCGATCGGTGCGCGCACCACGCTCCTCCCTCCTCTGGCCTCTCCATCATAGCGATTTTCGCGCGCCGACGGAAGGTCTCGGCCACGGTCCCTGGGCGGGGGACCGCCGTGAGGATCCTCCAGGCTCTCCCGACGCCTTCGGGGACCGCGCGCCCCGGCAGGACCATCGTCAGAGGCCTTGACATAAGCGAAGGTGGATGGTAAGATGCTGAGGCCGAAGGACTCTAGAGTCCAGGCGTTGTTCAAACAGCCTGCTTCCACGTCTGACACTCCGGGAGGAACGATGTCACGTCCGCGTCTGCTGTCTCGGCTGCTCACCGGTCTCGTCCTGCTCGGGCTCATCGTCGGGGCCTGCAGCCCCCCGCGCCCGGCGACCGCTCCCCCCGCGTCCACCGCGCCGACGTCCGCCGGTGGCGAGCCGACCGAAATCACGGTCTGGTATTTCGACCGGGTCTCGATGGAGACGGTCATCCCGCTCTTCGAGCAGCGCTACCCGCACATCAAGGTGCGCTTCGTCCACCAGCCCTTCGGTGACATGGCCAAGAAGTATCAGGCGGTGCTGGCGGCCCGGTCGAACGTCCCCGACGTCATCGGCCTGGACACCAGCATGGTCGGGCGCTTCCTGGAGGCGGGGGAGAATCTGCTGGCCCCGCCCTACAACGCCGGCCAGTTTCGCGACCAGTTCGTCGAGTGGAAGTTCAACGCCCCCATCGTCAACGGCGAGATGACCGCCTTCCCCTGGGACGTGGCCACCGGGGTGATGTTCTACCGGGTTGACGTCTTCCAGCGGGCTGGGCTGCCGACCGAGCCGGAGGAGGTGGCGAAGGCCCTGGCCACCTGGGAGGACTTCCTCCGGGCCGGTCGACAGGTGGTCGAAAAGACCGGCGGCGAGTCGTTCATGATCGGCCACCCGCACGACCTCTACAACGTCGCCTTCTGGCAGAATGGCGGCAACATCGTGGTCGGCGACGAGATCGCCTTCGTCCGCGAGGGACGCGAGCCGCTCCGCCTGGCCATCCAGGCGCGCGAGGCCGGTATCAGCGCCAATATCCCGGCCTGGAGCGAGCGCTGGGCCCCGGCCCTCAAGAGCGGCAAGATCGCCACGGTCATCACGGGCGCCTGGATGCTGGGGAATCTCCAGACCTGGATCGACAAAGAGGGGGCCGGCCGGTGGCGGGTCGCCCCGGCGCCCGGCGGCGCCTTCAACAACGGCGGCACCTATCTCCAGATCCCCAAACTGGCCAAAAACAAGGCGGCCGCCTGGGAGTTCATCAAGTTCCTGACCACCACTCCCGAGGTCCAGAACGCTGTCTTCCAGCGGACCGGCATCGTGCCAGCCTACAAGCCGGCCTGGAACAGCCCGCTCTACGACCAGCCGGTCGAGTACCTTGGCGGCCAGCGGGTCTGGCGGCTGCTGGTCGACCTCGCCCAGCAGGTCAAGCCGCTCGCCTACAGCCCGGTGGACGCCCTGGGCACCGACCTGATGAACGCCCAGGTGGACCTGGCCATCGCCGGCAAGGTCCCGCCGGAGCAGGCTCTGGAGACCGCCGCCCGGATGCTCCAGGAGCGTGCCGCCCGCACCAACCTCACACTCCGCCTTGGCACCTGAGCCTACCAGGGGCGGGCTCCCGCCCGCCCCTCTGACACTGGGAGAGCGCTGATGCCGGCCTACCCTCTCGCCTCAATCCGCGCTTCGCGCCGTCTCCTCGCCCGGCCGACGGTCCGGCAGGCCCTCTGGGGCTACCTCTTTGTCGCCCCGTTCTACCTGACCTTCGCCGTCTTCGGCCTCTTCCCCATCGGCTACAGCTTCTACCTGGCCTTCACCCGCTGGACCCCGTTCCACGTCGAGTGGGTGGGGCTGGAGAACGTCGGGCGGTTGCTGAGCGACCCGCTGGTCCACACCGCCCTTCTCAACTCGCTCTGGCTGATGGCGGTGGTGACCGTTGTCCAGGTCGGCCTGGCGCTGCTCCTGGCCCTGGTCATCCACCAGCGCGTCGTCCGTGGGCGCGACCTCTACCGCACCGTCCTCTTTCTGCCCTACCTCACCGCGCCGGTGGTCCTGGGGCTGGTCTGGGGGGTCCTCTTCGCCTACAGCGGCGTCCTGAACTACCTTCTGGGTCTCCTGGGTCTCGCCCCGGTGGACTGGCTCGGCTACGTCACCGGCAGCGGCCGCTGGATCAAGCCGGCAGTAGCCTTTGTGACCGTCTGGCAGTACGTCGGCTGGAACATCCTGCTCTTCTCGGCCGGGCTGACCGCCATCCCGGCCGAACTCTGCGAGGCGGCCCGCCTGGACGGCGCCGGCCCCTGGGCTCTCCTGCGCTGGGTGATCTGGCCGCTCCTGCGGCGGGTCACCTTCTTCGTCGTCGCGATCACCGTCATCGGCAGCCTGCAGATCTTCGATATCCCGCTCATGCTGCTCGGCGGCCTGGCCGGCGCCGGCAGCGGCACCCTCGGCGGTCCAGAGGCCGGCGGTCTCACCCTGTCGATGCTCCTCTACGATACCGCCTTCAACTACGGGCAGTTCGGCTACGCCGGGGCCATCGCCCTTCTGCTCTTCGCCACCATCCTCCTGGTCACCGCCGGCCTGCGCCAGACCATCTTCCGCGATTCGGAGGGATAAATGGCTCTTCTCTGGACCCACCGTCCATCCCGGTGGCCCAGCCGGCTGATGACCCTGGGAGCCTATCTGGTCGTCAGTCTGCTCGGGCTGACCATGCTCTTTCCGTTCTTCTGGGAGTTTCTGCTGGCCACCCACGAGACCAACGCGATTCTGACGAGTCCACCCCCCATCTGGCCGGGGGAGGCGCTGGTGAGCAACTACCAGGCGATGATCAGCTACATCCCCTACTTCTGGCGCTCGCTCCTCAACAGCCTGATCATCGCCGCCCCCAGCACCGTGTTGACCATCTTCTTCAGCGCGCTGGGCGGGTTCGCCTTCGCCCGCTACGACTTCCCGGCCAAGGAGCGCCTGTTCTGGCTGCTCCTGGCGACGATGATGGTCCCCGGACAGCTCGGCCTCATCCCCTGGTACATCCAGATGAGCGCCTTCGGCTGGATCGACACGTTCTGGCCGTTCATCGTCCCGGCCGCCGGCAACGCCTTCGGGGTCTTCTGGATGCGCCAGTACATCGCCAGCGCTATCCCCCGCGATCTCTGCGAGGCCGCCCGCCTCGACGGCTGCTCGGAGATCGGCCTCTTTCTGCGGATCGTGCTGCCGCTGACCGCCCCGGCCGCCGGCGCGCTGGCCATCACCACGTTTATCGGCGGCTGGAACGCCTTCCTGGGGCCCCTGGTCATCATGCAATCGCCCGAGCACTATACCTACGCCGTGGCCCTGGCGACCCTGCGGGGCGTCCACGGCACCGACCTGGGAGCGCTGCTTGTCGGCAGCGCCATCGCCACCGTCCCGATGCTCCTTATCACGGTGCTGGGCGCCCGCCGGCTGATCGACGGCCTGACCGCCGGGGCGCTGGCCGGGTACTAGCACCCACCGAGGAGGCACCGGCTGTGCGACTGCCGCGTGGAGTCCACCTTCTGCTGACCCTGAGCCTGCTGCTGACCGCCTGCGCACCGGGGCCGTCACCGACGCCCGCGCCGACGCCGGCGACGGCCCGCCCGACCCCCACCCCCACCACCTCGCCGCTGCCGGTGGGCGACCGCGTCCCGGAGGAGCCGCTCCGTCCCGAGCTCTTCCACCTGAATCAGGTTGGCTACCTGCCAGACTATCCCAAGATCGCGCTCATCGCCGGCACCCAGGGGGAGATGTTCAAAGTGGTGGCCACCGCCACCGGCCGGAGCGTCTACGCCGACCGCCTGGGACCCGGTATCGTCGACGAGGAGACGCTGGAGACGGTGCGACCAGCCGACTTCAGCGCCCTCCAGACCCCGGGCGAGTACGTCCTGGTCGTTCCCGGGGTCGGGCGCTCGCCGGCCTTCCGTATCGGCCCGGAGGTCTTCGACAGTCTGGCCCGCGACGCCATCCGGTCGTACGACGTCCTGCGCCGGCTGGCCCCGGCCGCCTGGGAGCGGCTGACCGCCCGGGCCCCCCTCCGCCACCAGCCCGAGACCACCCTCGACGTCTCCGGCGGCTGGCCCGACGCCGGCGACTACGGCAAGTACGTCCCCACCGCCGGGATCACCCTGGGGGAACTCCTGCTTCTCTGGGAGCTCTTCCCCGACCGGGTCCGGTCGCTCACCCTCGATCTGCCCGGCGAGAGCGGCGGACTCCCGGACTACCTGCGCGTCCTGAAAGAGGAGCTGGACTGGCTCCTCAAAATGCAGCGGGCCGACGGCGCGGTCTACCACAAGGTCACCCCCGAGCAGTTCGGACCGTTCTCCCGGAGCGAGGCCGACCTGGGAGGCACGTTCTACGTCTACGATGTCTCGACCCCCGATACCGCCCTCTTCGCCGCCGTGATGGCCCGCGCCGCCCGGGTCTTCCAGCCCTACCAGCCCGAGTACGCCGCCCGTCTGCGGGCGGCCGCCGAACGGGCCTGGACCTACCTGGAGCAGCAGCCCCGCCCGATCCTGCCCCCCGACCGGGGGACCGGCGGCTACTTCTACGCCGACGACGCCAGCCAGCGCCTCTGGGCGGCCGCCGAACTCTTCCGCACCACCGGCCAGCCACGCTACCGGACGGCGATCGAAGCGGCCCTGCGGGCCACGACCCCCAGCATCGGTCCCCTCACCTGGGCCGACACCCGCACCATGGCCCTCCTCACCTACCTCTTCACCCCCGACGCCGACCCGACCCTCCAGAGCGCGATCCGGCAGGCCCTCCGCACCTGGGCCGACGAGATGGTGGCCTGGGTGAGCAGCCCGATCAACCCCTACCGCGTCTCGCTCTCGGTCTACAGCTGGGCCTCGAACAAGGCCGCCCTCGACAATGCCGTCCTGCTGCTGGTGGCCTCCGCGGTCACCCCCCAGCGTTCGTACCGCGAGGCCGCTCTCGACCAGCTGCACTACGTCCTGGGGCGGAACCCGCTGGCCAAGTCCTACGTCATCGGCTACGGCCACAACAGCGTCCGGCACCCGCACAACCGGATCATGGTCCTGCACGACCGGCTGGTGCCCGGCGTCATCGTCGGCGGGCCCAACAAGGATGCCCAGGATGGGCGCGCCCCGGCCGGCCTGGGGCCGCGCAGCTATATCGACGCCACCGAGGCCTACTCGGTCAACGAGAACTCCATCGAGTACAACGCGCCGCTGGTCTTCGTCGCCGCCTTCTTCCGCACCGCCCCCTGACCAGCTCAGGGCGCCGGCGTCTCCCCCCAGAGCCGGCGCCCATGGACAGAAACGACCACCCGCGGGTTGGGCTGAGAGACGGTGCTCGGAAGGAAACTGTAGTCGTCGGGCTGCCAGTAGGGGGCCCAGTCGCGCCGGTGGACCCGGACCAGAACCTCGCCGGTCGCCTCGAACGGGCGCAAAATGCCGGCGCGGAAACGCAGCACCAGGACATGGTCCTGGCCGCCGGCCCGCGCCGGCTCCACCCTTGTCTGAACAGCGTCGCGGCCCATGGCCGCCCAGTCGACCACCGCCAGCTGGTCGGCCCCCTGACCGGCGGTGAACCAGTAGCGGACCTCGACCGCCTGAAGAGGGATCTCCTGCGGGCTCCGGTTGACCAGACGGAAGGCGACCGCGATGGCCGGCACTTCGGTCCGCGGGTCCAGCGACCGGGTGAGGACCTGGAGCGGCGCCGGCCGGACGCCGGGGAGAAGCGGCGGGGCCAGGAAGGGCTGGTAGAGCGCCTGCCGGCCGGCCACGATGCTCAGCCAGTCGTCGCCGAGCACCCCACCGGTGTCGGCCGAGTTGGGGTTGAGCGACCAGGCGAAGAACCCCAGACCGTAGCGGGCGCTGTAGGCCAGGAGGGCCCGCTGCCAGCGGCCCTCGCGGTCGAGGCCGGTGGACCGCCCGCCGAACTCGCCGATGACCACCGGGGCCTGCCCGCTCTGCGCCAGATAGCCCCAGAAGTGGTCCCAGACGAGCGGGAGGTTGAGCGGGAAGCGCCAGTCGTCGAACCAGGGCTGAGGGTACACGCCCGGCCCGTAGTCGTGGGGGCTGTAGACGAGGCGACCGGGAATGCTCAGTCGAACCGGCGCCCGTCCGGCCCCACGCAGATTGCCCCCGCGCCAGTACCAGGTCGGGCCATCGCGCTCAACGCCCTGCACGAAGATGAGAAGATACGGATGCGCCGCCAGGACAGCGTTCCCGGCCCGCTCGGCCGCCAGCCGCCAGTCGGTCTGCGGATCGCCGCTGCCCCAGGTGGCCGGCCCGCCCGGTTCGTTGTGGAGATCGAGGCCGATGACGGCCGGCTGGTCCCGGTACCGGCGAGCCAGATACACCAGATGGGCGATCCAGGTGGCTTCGTCGACGGCGTCGGTATACCAGAGCAGCGACTGACCGGCGACGGTGGGCCGGTGGCGGTCGAGGACGACCACCAGACCACGGGCGGCCGCCCCGGCGACGACGCGGTCCAGCAGCTCCAGAGCCGAGAGGCCCTGGAGATCGGGATTGAGAGCGGTGTTGATCCCGCTGGGGTGGCGCTGCGGGTCGAAGAGGTCGTCGCTGTAGGGCAGGCGGATGGCGTTGTAGCCGAGAGCCTGGATCTGGTCGAGAAGCGTGTCCAGCTGACGCGACCAGAGGCCGTGCGGGGCCAGAGTCTCGGTCTCGAAGCCGAACCAGTTGACGCCGGTCAGCCGCACCGGCTCGCCCTGGCCCCGGTAGAGCCGCCCGCCACAGGCGTAGAGGGTCAGAGCCGGTCGGCCATCGGGCCCGGTCCGGGGGGGGAAGACCGGCCGGATCACGCTGGCATCCGTCCGCCCGCTGGAGGAGCGAGAAACCAACCACGCCCGCCCCGAGCCCCAGAACGAGGAGCATCCCCAGCGCGAGCCAGAGGCCCGCGTCCCACCCGCGACGGTCCACCGCTCTGCTCCCCGCCGCTCAGCGGCCGGCCGGCTCCCGTTCGACGGTCAGCCGCCAGGCGGCCCGACCGACGCCGGGCAGATTGCCGACCCCGAGCGTGTAGGTCGTCACCGCCGGCCGGCTGAGGCTGTAGGCTGCCCGCACCAGCGACCGGCTCTGGCCAGGCGCCAGTTCGACAACGCCAGCGTACTCGGCCCAGCGCAGCGGCTGAGGCTGCCCGCCCCCATCGAGCAGGACCAGGTCGTGGGCCGGGCTGAAGGGGAAGCGCAGCGGCTGAGCGCCTGTGTTCGTAATGGTCACCTGGACCTCCAGACTCTCGTCCGGCAGCCGTCGCACCGGGCCGAGCGTCAGCCGGATCCCACCGCCCTCGACCGGCTGGTCGGCGGCGACCGCCGTCTCGCTCAGCGGACGCTGGACCGGCACTGTCCACTGGGCCGGCTCGACAGGCTCCGACAGGTGCAGAGCGATCCGGACGTCGGTTGTGGTCGGGTCGGTGATCGGTCCGCGGAAAAGGGCCCGGACCAGCAGGGTGGGGCGCCGGGGCTCAAGCGCGATCGTCTGGCGGTAGTCGGCCCAGACCAGGCTGTAGCGGCTGCCCCGGTTGTCGGTCACCGAAAGATCGATCTGCGGGTCGAAGGTGAGCGTCTGGGCCCGGTCGCTGGTCAGGCTGATGGCGATCTCCACCCCGCTGGCGCGCGAGTCCACCTGGGCGGTCTCGAGCGTCGCCCGGAGCGCCGGCCCCGGGGTGGGTGTCGGGGCCGGCGTGGGCGTCTCCGGAACACCGGTCATCACCGGCGGAGTCAGGGCCGGCGTTGAGGGAAGAGCGGGGCCGCTCCGAAGCGCGGGTCCGGCCAGCCCGGCCACCAGCGCCAGGCCCAGCATGAAGAGGCCACTGGCCAGGCCCAAGAACAGTCGTCGGTTCACCGCGCACCTCCTAGCGTCGACCAGGCTCGCCGCCCAGCGCCGGCAGCGGCAGCCAGCCCTCCCGGCCGTCAGCCAGCCGGACTCGCTGCCAGACCTGCCCCTCGGCCTCGCGCCGTTCGGCCAGCGTCTCAACAACCGTGCCCGGCGCCAGCACCGCCACCGTCTCGGCGCCGCTCCCTGGCTGGCGCCGGACCGGCGCCGGCTGCGCTCCCCCGACCGTGGCCCGGGCGGGGGTGGCCGTCGGGGCCGGCGTCGCCCCGGCCGGGGCGGTGGGCGTGGGGCCGGCGGTGGCGGCCGACAGCGAGCATTTGAAGTCGGCCGTGCTGGGCGGGGCGTTGGGCACCGGCCCCTCGGCCGGAATGACCTCCATGGCCGTGGTCGTCGTGGCCCGGCTTTTTTCGCCGACGAAGGTGAAGACCAGTTTCCCGCCCTGGACATCGGCCGGGATGGTGAAGGCGCCGCCGGCCCGCACCTCGCCCTGGCCATCGGTCAGGAAGCAGGCCACCTCACGCCCCGGGCTGTTCTGACCGCGCCCCAGATAGACGTGAACGATCTCGTTGCGGGCGAAGCCCTTGCCGTAGAAGGTGACCACCGTGCCCGGGCGCCCCCCGTAGGTGCTGGGCTCGACGCTGGGGGTGTAGGGCAGAACGTCGAAACTGACGGTGGCCGGCGCCTGGCTCTGCTCACCAATGGCGATGAAGGTGTTCTTGCCGCTGAGTTCGAACGGCAGCGTGAAAGCCCCGGCGTTGCTGAATCCTCCCTTCTCATCGGTTTCGACGACCGTCACCGGGGGACTGTCGGGCGTGTTCAGATGGATACGCACCCGTTCGCGCGGCCCGAACCCCTCACCGGTGAAGGTCACGGTCGTATCGGCCCGGGCGGCGTAGGTCGAAAGGGTGAGGGTCGGGTAGAGATTGAGAAGCAGGAAGGAGGCCGTCACCGGACTCTGGCTCTGTTTGCCGACGAAGATGAAGGCGTTGTTGCCGGCCGCGCCGAAGGGGACACGGAGTGTCCCCTGGCGGAGCCCACCGCTCTCGTCCATCCGGACGGTGGCGATGGGCTGCCCCCCGACGCTGTTCCAGTAGATGTCGACCTCCTCTTTGGGGAGGAACCCCTCGGCCGAGAAGGCGACGCTCGTGCCGGGCTGGCCGACCTGGGTGCCGAGTTTGACCACCGGACTCTGCAGGGCGACTTGGCCGGTGGTCTCGGCCTGTTTGCTCCCCCCGCGCTGGCGAGCGACGACGATGAAGGTGGTATTGGTCAGGCCGGCCGGGACGGTGAAACTGAACCCCCCGAAGTTCCCGCCCTGGTCGGCCTGAACAAAGCCCAGGTCCTGCTCACGGTCGGAGCGGGTGCGCTTCCATTTGAGATCGACGGTGGCGCCGGGGTCGAACCCGGAACCGCTGACGCCAACGGTGGCGCCGGGGCGGACCACCGCCGGGTTGAGCAGGACGAGCGGCCGTCGCTCCTTATTGGCCCCGACGCTGACCGGTGTGGGCGTCGGCCCCGCCGGCGTGGGCGTCGGCCCGGCCGGGGTTCGGGTCGGCCCCTGGCCGGCGGTCGGCGTCGGGCCGGTCTCGACCACCTCCGAGCGCGAGAGGGAGAGGTCCGGGCGCAGCCCCACGACCTGGGCCAGCACGCCCAGGAGCGAGAGCACCACCACGACGATCACGCCGATCTGGACGGTCCGTGTGGACACCGACGATCACCTCCTCTACGGCTGGCAGAGCCCACGGCCGGCCAGCGAGCCGTCTTTGACCACCTGGCCGATGAGCAGTTCGACATCGCCGAAGGCGAAGCGGGCCACCTCCCGAGCGTTCCGACAGGCCTGCCAGGGAATCCGGTCCTCGCCCTCCTGACGCAGATAGGGGGTGAGGTCGTCGGAGAGCACGATGTAGTCCACGGTGCGCCAGTCGTTCTGGAAGAAACGGCTGGCCACCTCCGGGTCGTTGGCCGCCTTCCAGTGCGAATGGGCGCCGGGGAAGATCGGCCAGCGCCCGCTCGGCTCGTGCAGGTCCACCCACAGGTCGTCGTCGATGATCAGACGGGCAGAGGGCGGGATGTTCCGGCGGATCCACTGCAGTTGCTGGGCCTGGAGCCGGGTCAGATCGAGGAAGTAGGCGTCGTGAGCGTTCAGAAAGGAGAGAACCACCAGGAAGGTCAGCCCGGCCACCCCGACCGGCGTCTGGAGGGCCGGGGAGAGCAGGCCGAGAAGCTCCTCGGCCAGCAGCCCACCGTTCAGGGCCAGGAAAGGCAGAAGGGGGGTGATATAGAACTCCAGCATCACGCTGCCCCGCGTGAGATAGAAGCCGAAGGCCAGGGCCAGAAGCGCCGCCACCAGCCGGCCCCGCGCCGCCGGCCCGCCCCGCCAGCCCTGGACCAGGTTGACGCCGGCGCTGAGCGCGCCCACGACCAGGATGAGCGGATCACGGTACCACCAGCGGGTCCAGAAGAAGTACCAGAACTCGCTGTGGGGGTCGAGAATGCCGCCGCCCCGGCGCTGCAGCTGCCAGAGCACCGTGTGGATGAGCGAGACCCGCTCGCCCGGCCCGGCCTGGACGTTCCAGAGCACCTGGAGGTTCGCCGGCCACAACTCGGTCTTCAGGAAGGCGTAGAGAGGATAGAGCGAGACCAGCATCACCACCGCGAAGAGCCAGCCCCCCAGGGCGAACCGCCAGCGGTAGGTCGAGCGGACCTGGCGGTGAAGCAGATACAGACAGACCGGCAGGAAGAAGACGGCGTTCTCTTTGGTCAGAACCGCCAGGCCGAAGGCCAGCCCGCTCCAGACAAGCGTCAGGATCCGGTTGTCGTCCCACAGCAGGAGATAGAGACTGAGCAGCAGCCAGAAGACCATAATGTTGTCCAGGAGGACCATCCGGTGGTAGTAGAGAGCCAGCGGCGAGAGCGAGAAGAGGAGGCCCGTGACCAGCGGACAGAGAAGGGTCGCCGAAAGCCGGCGGGCGACCTGCCAGAGCAGAGCGGTCGAGAGACCGTGGAGCAGGAGCATCAGGACCCGCCCGCTGTTGAGGGCCATGCCGAACGTCAGAAACTGCCCCGGCAGCAGGAAGACCCACCAGGCCAGGAGCAACCAGCCGGCCGGGGCGTGGTCGTACCAGTAGGTGTAGGGCGAGAGCCGGCCCAGCCGGAGAACGGCCCAGGCCTGCTGCAGATAGATTCCCTCGTCGCCCAGGTAGAGCGGGTAACGGAACATGGTCACCCCGTGGGCCAGCAGCCCCACGACCAGGACCGCCGCCAGCAGCCACCGTTCGCCCAGGCGGGCGAGCACAGCGGCCAGGGGCAGCGGGCGCAGGCGCAGCGCAACGGTCCGGGCGGAGAGCATCGCTCACCTCTCAGGACGGGCCCTGGGGGCCGACGCAGGCGGCATCGCGGCTGGCCCGATGAGCACCGGTGTGCTTGGTCTTCTCCCAGTTCGAGACACCCCGCAGCTCGCGGACGAAGGCCCGCAGGGCGGCGTAGGCCAGAACCCACTGGTAGGGGATGTAGGCCAGAGCCATCTGCAGCGGTGTCCACCAGCGCGGCCGCAGCCCGTGGGCGTGGGCGAACTCGAAGAGCCCGATGACGCTCAGGACGTAATGGGTCAGGAGGAAGTAGAAGGGGATCAGCAGGACCATGGCCCAGACCTCCGGCACCTTGACGGCCACCATCATGTAGACCGAGACCGGGATGTAGAGGGCGAGCAGCGATTGGAACGAGGGGAAGCCCAGGGTGTAGAGGGCCAGGAGCCGCTGGCGCCAGGTCGGCAGGCGTCGCCAGTCCCCCTTCTTGAGCGTCTGCAGAAACCCCTGGCACCAGCGGGTCCGCTGGTGGATGAAATGCCCCAGTGTGGGCGGTGTCTCCTCGCGGGTCACGTAGCGGTCATCGTACATCACCCGCACCGGCTCGCCCAGGACGCTGATCCGGAGGCCGATGTCGGCGTCCTCGGTCAGGTTGTGCTCGTCCCAGCCGCCCAGCCGCTCCAGCAGACTGCGGCGGAAGAAGACGGTGTTGCCGCCCAGCGGGATCATGCCGGCGCGGGCGTGAAAGTGCAGGCGTGACTTGAACCAGAAGAAGTACTCCAGAACATTGAGGGCCGAGTACCACCGCGAGTGGTAGTCCATCAGCTGGACCCCGCACTGGACGACGGCGACGTTCTCCTCGACCATGATCGTGTTGACGACGTTCAGAATATCGGGGTGGATGTCGTCCTCGGCGTCGAAGATGGTGACGACCTCGTTGCGCGTGGCGGCCAGCCCTTTGTTGAGGCCGTGGGGCTTGTTGATGGGGCCATCATCGAAGACCAGCAGACGGACGTGGCGGTGGCCCGAGGCCGCCAGGTCGGCGATGGTGGCCTCGGCCTCGGCGATGGTCCCGCGGTCGCCGGCCTCGCAGATCACCACCACCTCGACCAGCGCGGGCGGGTAGTTCAGGTGGACCGCCCGCCGGATCGTCTCGTGAATCACCCCCTCCTCGTGCCGGGCCGGGAGGAGCACGGTGAAACTGAGCGTCGGGGGCCGGAAGCGCTCCGGCGCCCGCGCCCGTTCGAAGACCTCCGGTTGGTCCCAGGTGTAGACCATCAGATACACCGTGAACGCCGCCTGAATCGTCACCAGCACCGAGAAGACGATGGCGGCGGTGACCAGAAAACTCATCGGCCCGTCCCCGCCTCTGGCCGGACGAGTACTCCTGCGCCTGCCTCCACCGCCGGCCACCGGGACAGGCGGGGAGTTTTTGCAGGTTCTGTGCCATCGGGCCGCTTCCTCTCCCGTGCCTCCGGGGAGGACCCTCGCCCCGGAAAACTACCCTTCCGTGTAGGCCCACACGCCGCTCGCCCCGGCTACACTGAAACTGGAAACAACAGAGCGGGACCCTGAAAGGTTCCCGCTCGGCGAGAGGGAGGTTGCGATGGGAGCGCAACGCCACGAGCCGGTGGTTTTTCAGGACCCGCCGATCGCCCGGGCGCTGTTCAGCGATCCCCGCTACGCCTGGGTCTGGCTGCCGGTGCGCCTGTACCTTGGCTACGCCTGGCTCGACGCCAGCCTGCACAAGCTGGGCGACCCGAGGTGGATGGTGACCGGCGAGGCCGTCAAGGAGTTCTGGCAGCGCCAGGTCCAGGTCCCGCCGGGTGGCCGCCCGCCCATCACCTACGACTGGTACCGCGACTTCCTGCTCTTCCTGCTGCAGGGCGGGCACTGGACCTGGATGGCCAAACTCATCGCCATCGGCGAGTTCCTGGTCGGCGTGGCCCTCATCCTGGGAGCGTTTGTGGGCATCGCCGCCTTCTTCGGCGCCTTTATGAACATGAACTTCATGCTGGCCGGCGTCGTCTCGACCAACCCGGTCCTCTTCACCCTGGCCATCCTCCTTATGCTCGCCTGGAAGACGGCCGGCTGGTGGGGCCTGGACCGCTGGCTCCTGCCGCTTCTGGGCACACCCTGGCAGCCCGGCGCCATCTTCGGCTACCGTCCGCCGTTCGGTCCGGCCCGGGCTTCGACCGCCTAGCCGACCCCACCTCCCACCCCCGGGACCGGTCTCACCCGGTCCCAGGGCTCTGGGGCGGCGGACCCGGAGACTGGTCTGGAACTTGCTGGCGACAAGGCGAGCGGCCCCGGCGCCACGGAGAGAAGAGATGACAACCGTTGTCGCGGTGTTCGAGGTCAAGGACTGGGAGCGGATCCCTCTGACACAGGGGCTGGCCGGGCTGGACGTCCGGCTCCTGGCCGAGCCGCTGACCGAGCAGACAGCCGATCAGGCGGTGGGGGCGACCGTCATCTCCGTCTTCGTTCGCTCGCGTGTGACCGCCGATCTTCTCCGGCGGCTGCCGGCGGTGCGCTGTCTCGTCACCCGCTCGACCGGTTACGACCACATCGACCTGGCCGCCTGCCGGGCTCGGGGCATCACGGTCTGCAACGCGCCCGACTACGCTACCGTCTCGGTGGCCGAGCACACCTTCGCTCTGCTGCTGACCCTCAGTCGCAAGGTCCACCTGGCGGCCGAGCGCACTCGTGCCTGCGACTTCTCGCTGGAGGGGCTGCTCGGTTTCGATCTGGCCGGGAAGATGCTGGGGGTCATCGGCACCGGCCGCATCGGCCAGCATGTCGTCCGGCTGGCTCGCGGGTTCGGCATGACGGTCCTGGCCTACGACGTTGTCCCGCGCCCCGATCTGGCGGCGGCTCTGGGCTTCAGCTACGTTGCGCTGGACGACCTCCTGAGCCGGTCCGACGTTATCAGTCTGCACGTCCCCTACACCCCGCAGACCCATCATCTTATCAACCGGGCGGCCTTCGCCCGGATGAAGCGGGGCGTGGTGCTGCTCAACACCGCCCGAGGGGCGGTGGTCGAGACCGAAGCCCTCCTCTGGGCTCTCAGCGAGGGGATCGTGGCCGGGGCCGGGCTCGACGTCCTCGAAGGCGAGGAGTGGCTGGCCGAGGAGCAGCGGCTGCTGGCCGAGCCGCTCCAGACCGAGCGGTTGCGGGCCGTCTTCTGCGGCCACCTGCTCACCCACTACGAGAACGTCGTCATCACGCCGCACATGGCGTTTTACAGCCGGGAGGCGCTCGACCGCCTGGTCCAGACAACCGTTGAGAACATCCGGGCGTTTCTGGCCGGTCGGCCGCAGAACGTTGTCCCGTGAGACAAGGCGCTGGTCACCAAGAACGAGGGAACAAGGAGGGGAAGCGATGTGCCCGATGTGTCCGTGGATGTGGGGCTGGGCGGCGGCTGGGGCTGGTGGTCCCCGATCTGGGGGATCGTCATGCTCGTTTTCTGGCTGCTCGTCCTGGCCGGGCTGGTGCTTGTGGTCCTCTGGTTCGTCCGGCAGATCCGGCCGGGTGAGGCGGCAGCCGGGCGCTCGCGGGCGCTGGAGATTCTGCAGGAGCGCTACGCGCGGGGCGAGATCACCCGCGAGCAGTACGAACAGATGCGGCGCGATCTCGAAGGCCCGAAGGGGTAAGCGATGGGCGGCAGGCGAAGGCTCCTCCTGGGCCTGGCCGCGCTGGGCGTCGGGCTTCTCGGGCTGGTTCTGACCGAGACGCTGGCCCCGGGGCCTCTGCCGGCGACCGGCGCGGGCTGGCCGGGGGCCTGGACCCACCCGCTGATGACCACAATGATGGGCGGCCCCAGCGTGGCGACCGCCCGCCCTATCGGGATCGAGGCCGCCGCCCAGGCGGTTCAGTCGTATGTCACCGCCACTGGCCTCCCGAACCTGGCGGTGGCCGAGGTCATGGAGTTCCTGAACAACTACTACGCCGTCGTGGTCGAGCGCGACACCGGCCGGGGGGCCTTCGAACTCCTGGTGGACAAGTCCACCGGCCTGGTCCTCCCGGAGTTCGGCCCGACGGTTGTCTGGAACACCCGGTACGGCCCCGCCGGCGGGTGGGCCGGTCCCACCGACCCGGGAGCGGAGATGCCGATCGGGCCCGATCAGGCCCGGGCGCTGGCCGCGCAGTATCTCGACAGCCACGGCCTCCGCCGGGACCTGGAGCCGCCAGTCCGCTTCTACGGCTACTACACCTTTCACACCCTCCGCGGCCAGGAGACAGACGGCATGCTCTCGGTTAACGGTTTCACCGGCGAGGTCTGGTACCACGCCTGGCACGGGCCGTTCATCCAGAAGCGAGAGTTCCCGCTGACGGGCCCGGGGACCCGTTAGCCTCTGGCCCGTCCGCCGGTGCCGATGACGGCCCCGACCGCCCACGCGCTGTCGCCGGCTGACCTCGCCCAGATTCTGCAGACCGATCTCCGAACCGGTCTCAGCGAGGACGAGGCCCGCCGGCGACTGGCTCGCCACGGCCCCAACACCCTGCCCGAGCAACCGGGGCCGACGTTCTGGCAGCTGCTCTTCCAGCAGTTTGCCAGCCCGCTGATCCTGTTACTGGGCGCGGCGACGCTCCTGGCCCTGATCGTGGGCGAGGTCCTGGACGCCGTGGTGATCCTGGCCATTGTGGTCCTCAACGCGGCCATCGGGGTCGCGTACGAGTGGCGGGCCGAGCGGGCGGTCCGGGCTCTCCGCCGTCTGGTCAGCCGGAAGGCTCGGGTCATCCGCGCGGGGCAGCTCCGCGAGATCGCGGCCGAGAATCTGGTGCCGGGCGACCTCGTGATGCTGGAGGCCGGCGATGCGGTTCCCGCCGATATGCGCCTGGTCGAGGCGGTGAACCTCGAGGTCGACGAGTCCCCGCTGACCGGGGAGTCGCTTCCGGTCACCAAGCGGGCCGAGACGATCCTCGATCCAGACGCACCGTTAGGGGACCGGGTCAACATGGTCTTTCTGGGCACGGTCGTCATGGCCGGTCGGGGGCGCGGGATCGTCTACGCGACCGGCCGGAGCACGGCTCTGGGCGAGATCGCCGAGCTGCTCCAGCGCTATGAGGAACAGGTGACGCCCCTGGAGCGGCGGCTGACCGGTCTGGCCCGAGTCCTGGCCGGGGCGACGGTGGCCATCGCCGCCGCTCTGGCTGTCGCCGGCCTGCTCCAGGGGCGCGGGCTGGGCGAGGCCGCGCTGGTGGCTATCACCCTGGCGGTGGCGGCCGTCCCCGAGGGGCTACCGGCGGTGGTGACCGTGGTGCTGGCGGTCGGGTTGCTGCGGATGGCCCGCCGCCGGGCCCTGGTCCGCCGCCTGGCGGCGGTCGAGGCCCTGGGCTCGGTCACCGTCATCGCCACCGATAAAACCGGGACGCTGACGCGGGGCGAGATGGTGGCGGTCCGTCTCTGGACCAGCCATCAGATCACAACCGTCAGCGGCCAGGGGACCGAGCCGGTCGGCGACTTCCGCGCCGACGACCGCCCGGTCGATCCGCGCACCGATCCGGTGCTGCCCTGGCTGCTGCTGAGCGTGGTCCTGGCCAACGACGCCTTCCTGGAGATCAGCGGACAGGTCGGGCCACGGCCAACCTACCGGATCGTCGGCAACGCGACCGACGGCGCTCTCCTGGTCCTGGGGGCCAAGGCCGGTTATCACCGACCGGACCTCGAGCGCCAGTATCCACGGATCGCCGAAGTGCCTTTTATCGCCGAGCGCAAGCGCCTGACCACCGTCCACCGTGGGCCAGGGACGACGCTGATCTTCATGAAGGGAGCCCCGGAGGTCGTCCTCGGCCACTGTCAGGCGATCCTCACCCCCGCCGGGCCGGTCCCCTTAACCGATGTCTGGCGTCACACTGTGCTCACGGCCAACGCTCAGCTGGCCGACGCCGGGATGCGGGTGCTGGCAGCGGCCTATCGTGAGGGTCCGCCGGCCCTGGCCGCGCAGCCCCCCGCGTCGCTGGAACAAGGGCTGGTGTTTCTGGGGCTCGTTGGCCTGCACGACCCGCCGCGCCCGGAGATCGCCCCCGCCCTGGCCACCGCCCGGCAGGCCGGTATCCGAACGCTCATGATCACCGGCGACTCTCCCCGAACCGCCCGGGCCATCGCCCGCCAGATCGGTCTATTGCGGCCCGGGGGTCGTATCCTCACCGGCGCCGAGCTCGACCGTCTCGACCAGGCCCAGTTGACGGCCATTATCGCAGAGGTCGATATCTGCGCCCGCGTCACTCCCATCCATAAAGTCCGGGTGGTCGAGGCCCTGCAGGCGCGGGGGCATGTTGTGGCGATGACCGGCGACGGCGTCAACGACGCTCCCGCCCTGCAGCGCGCCGATGTGGGGGTGGCGATGGGCCTGCGCGGAACCGATGTCGCCAAAGAGGCGGCCGATATGGTCCTGCTGGACGATAACTACGCCACCATCGTCGCCGCTATCGCCGAGGGACGGGTGATCTACGACAACCTGCGGAAGTTCGTGACGTACCTTCTTTCGACCAATCTGGCCGAGATCGTCGTGGTCGGGCTGGCGGTCCTGATAGCGCTGCCGCTGCCGCTGCCGCCGACCCATATCCTCTGGGTGAACCTGCTGACCGATAGTTTCCCGGCGCTGGCGCTCGGCCTGGAGCCGCCGGAGGAGGACGTGATGAAGCGGCCGCCACGGCCGCCAGGTGAGCCGCTCTTGACCCGATGGCACTGGCTTCTTATCGGGAGCCAGGCGCTGCTCATCGCCACGGTGACGCTCACCGCCTTCGCCGTCGGCCTTCGCCTGGGTGGCGACGAGCCGCTCCCGCGGGCCCAGACCCTGGCCTTCGCCACCCTCGTCGCCGCCGAAGTACTGCGGGCCCACGCCGCCCGGTCGTTCCAGCAGCCACTCCACCGCCTCGGGGCTCTGCGCAACCGTCCCTTGCTTGCGGCCACGGTGGTCTCGGGGCTGCTGTGTGTGACAGTCATCTATCTGCCCCCTCTCCAGGCCGCCTTCCGAACCACCCCGCTGGGGCCGGGCGACTGGGGGCTGGTTGGGGCCCTGGCGCTGCTGCCCCTGATCGGCGCCGAGTGGCGCAAGATGATCGCCGGGCGGGGACGGCGGGCGGCGGTCTAAAATCGCCGGGACGCTGTCTGCCGCCCGGGCTGCGCTGACTAAGATGGGTAAGGAGGGATTCTCGCCTGATGACACACCAACGTCGGCAACGGGTTCCCCGCTGGGTCACGCCCGAGGAGGCGGTCCAGGTCGTCGAGTCCGGCCACCGGGTCTTCCTCCAGGGCGGCTGTGCCACGCCCGTCACCCTGGTTGAGGCGCTGACCAAGCGCCTGCTCGATCTGCGCGATGTCGAGATCGTCCACATCCACACCGAAGGACCGGCCCCTTATGTTGCCCCGGAGTTCAGCGGACACGCTCGTCACCGGGCGCTCTTCATCGGCGCCAACGTCCGCGAGGCGGTCAACGCCGGTCGCGCCGACTACACCCCGATCTTCCTCTCGGACATCCCCCACCTCTTCCGCAGCGGGCATCTCTCCCTCGATGTGGCGCTCCTCCATCTCTCGGTCCCTGACGCGCACGGCTACTGTTCGCTTGGCCTCTCGGTGGACTGCGCCAAGGCCGCAGCCGAGTCGGCCCGGATCGTCATCGCCCAGATCAACCCGCTGATGCCCCGGACCCTGGGCGACAGTTTCCTGCACCTCAGCCAGATCGACTACCTGGTTTCGGTCAACGACCCGCCGCTGACCGTGCGTCCCGAGCCCCCCGACGCCGTGGCCCAGCAGATCGCCCAGCACGTCGCCGATCTCGTCGAAGACGGCGCCACCATTCAGATCGGCATCGGCGCCATCCCCAACGCCGTCCTGGCCGCCCTGCGGTCCAAAGCGGATCTCGGCATCCACACCGAAATGTTTTCGGACGGCGTCCTCGACCTGGTCGAGGCGGGCGTCATCACCGGCGCCCGCAAGACCCTGCATCCCCGGAAGATCGTGGCGACCTTCCTGATGGGCAGCCCGCGGCTCTACGCGTTCGTCCACGATAATCCCGGGGTCGAGATGCATCCGGTCGAGTACACCAACGACACCCGGATCATCCGGCAGCAGTCCAAGATGACGGCTATCAACTCGGCCCTGCAGATCGACCTGACCGGCCAGGTCTGCGCCGAGTCCATCGGTCTGCGCCTGTACAGTGGGGTCGGCGGGCAGATGGACTTTCTGCGCGGGGCCGCCCTGGCCCCCGGCGGCAAGCCGATCATCGCCCTGCGCTCGACCGCTGTCAACGGCACCGTCTCGCGCATCGTCCCGGTTCTGCCGCCTGGCGCGGGGGTCACCACCAGCCGGGCCCACGTCCACTACGTGGTGACCGAGTACGGCGTCGCCAACCTCCACGGGCTGAGCCTGCGCGAACGGGCGGCGCGGTTGATCGATCTGGCTCATCCCGATTTCCGACCGGAGCTGCGGGATTTCGCCCGCCGATACCTCGGTCTGTGAGTCTGTGCTACAATTGCCGCCGGAGAGGTGTTATCGGTGGACCTGCGCCGGCTGCGGTGGATCACGGTCGTCGTCCCCCTGGTCTTTCTCCTCCTCATCGACGCGGTGCGCCACCTCCCCTGGCCTCAGGTCCTGCACCCCTGGCCGGGCTACCTGGCGGTGGTGCTGGTGGTGACCGCCGGCGTCTGGGCTTTCTCGCAGATGGTCTTCGACCATATCGAGCGGGTGGAAGGCCAGCTGCTCGTGCGCCAGCAGGAGCTGGCGCGGCTGCACGCCACCGCCGCCCGGCAGGCGGCCCAGTTACGGGCCCTGCACGAGGCCGGGCTGGCGGTGGTCAGCACGCTCGACCTGGAGGCGCTTCTCCAGAAGATCACCGACACCGCCCGCGATCTGGTCGGCGCCCGCTACGGTGCTCTGGCTCTGTTCGATGAGCGCGGGCAGGTCGTCCGGTTCCTGGTCTCCGGCCTCTCCCCCGAGGAACGGCAGCGGCTGGGCGACCCGCCGAAGGGACGGGGACTGCTGGGAGCGGTCCTGCAGGAGGGCCGGCCGATCCGGGTGGACGACATCGCCCGCGACCCACGGTCGGTCGGCTTCCCGCCCGGACACCCGCCGATGACCACCTTCCTGGGCGTGCCGATTCTGGTCCAGGGACGACCCATCGGCAACCTCTACCTGACCGATAAAATGAGCCAGGGGCAGGTCCAGCCGTTCGACGAGGCCGATGAGGAGGTGCTGCGGCTCTTCGCCGCCCTGGCCGCCGTCGCCATCGAGAACGCCCGCCTCCACGCCGAGGTCCAGGTCCTGGCGACACTTCAGGAGCGCGAGCGGATCGCCCGCGAACTGCACGACAGCCTGGTCCAGGTGCTGGGGTTCATCCGCCTCCAGGTGGCGGCCGCCCGGGAGGCAGCGGCGCAGGGGGAGACCACGGCTCTGAAAGATCTCCTGGCCCAGATCGAGACCGCCGCCGGCGAGGCCTACGCCGACGTCCGCGAGGCCATCCTGGGGCTGCGCAGCCGGCTCGGCACCGAACGCGACCTTCTCAACACCCTGCGCCAGTACCTCGACCGCTACCAGCGCCAGACGGGGCTGACCGTGCACCTGGAAGCCAGCCCGACGGTGGCCACCGCCCGTCTGAGCCCGGCAGCCGAGGTGCAGCTCCTGCGTATCATCCAGGAGGCCCTGACCAACGTCCGCAAGCACGCCCGGGCCCGCCAGGTCTGGCTGCGGCTGGCGACCCTGACCGGGGACGCCCAGGGAGCGCTCCAGTGCCAGGTGGTGGACGACGGCCGGGGCTTCGATCCCTGCCTTCTGGCGGGCGATCTCCACTTCGGGCTGGCCACGATGCGCGAGCGGGCCGAGAGCGTCGGCGGCCGGCTGCGGATCGAGAGCGCGCCGGGACGGGGCACATGCGTCACCGTGACGCTGCCGCTGGCGAACGGGCAGCCCGGGCTCCAGGAGCGTGAACGATGACCATTCGCGTTGTGCTGGTCGATGACCATCGCCTCTTTCGGGCCGGTCTGCGGGCCCTGCTGGAGCGCCGGGGGTTCCAGGTGGTGGGGGAGGCCGACGATGGGGCGGCCGCCCGCGACCTGGTCCGCCAGACCCGGCCGGACGTCGTGCTGATGGACCTGCGGATGCCGGGGCTGGACGGCCTGGCGGCGACCCGCCTCCTCAAGGCCGAATTCCCGGAGCTACCGGTGGTGATCCTCACCGCCTCCGAAGAGGAAGAGGATCTCTTCGAGGCGGTGAAGTCCGGCGCCCAGGGGTATCTGCTCAAAAGCGACCCGCCCGAGACCGTCGCCACGCTGGTCGAGGCGGCGGCCCGGGGGGAGGCGGCGCTGACCCCACACCTGGCCCTGCGTATCCTGCAGGAGCGCTCTCAGCCGACGAAGACCACGCCGCCCTCGCCGGCCCCCGCCCGCTCCTCAGCCCGGCCGGCGCCGGCCGAGGACCTCGTCGAGCCGCTGACGGCCCGCGAGCGGGAGGTCCTGGAACTCCTGGTCCAGGGGGCCACCAATAAAGAGATCGCCCGGCGGCTGGTGGTCAGCGAAAACACGGTCAAGTACCACCTCAAGAACATCCTGGGGAAACTGCATCTCCAGAACCGCGCCCAGGTCGTGGCCTACGCCCTCAAGCACGGGCTGGTCCCGCCGTCTTCCTAAGCCTCCCGAGCCCGGCGCTCAGGAGGCCGCCGTCGCGGTCCGCCCGGTCGCTGGCAGGCGGTCGGCGGCCTGTAGCACCAGATCGGTCAACGCGGCGATGAGAAGAGGGTCGTCGTTGAG
The DNA here is from genome assembly GCA_034433795.1 of Chloroflexota bacterium. Taxonomy (GTDB): domain Bacteria; phylum Chloroflexota; class UBA6077; order FW602-bin22; family DAOUAE01; genus DAOUAE01. Next base: position 143,767 of record DAOUAE010000008.1, on the reverse strand, counting down.
CGACCGGGTGCGGCGCAGGGCCAGCCCCAGGTCGGTCGCGCGCGCCTGGGCCTCGATGTCGATATCGTACAGCACCTCGAGGTGGTCGGCCACAAAGCCGACGGGGCAGACCACCACCTGGCGCACCGTTCCGCTGGCCGCCAGCAGGTCCAGCACCTCCAGAATATCCGGACCCAGCCACGGCTCGCCGGTGTGACTGGCGCTCTGGTAGGCCAGGCGCCAGTCGGGCAGCCCCAGGGCGGTGGCCACCAGGGCCGCCGAGGTGAGGAGCTCGCGCTCGTAGGGGTCGAAATCGGCCCGGATCCGGGCCGGCAGGCTGTGGGCGGTGAAGACCACCGCCGTCCGGCGCGCGTCCCACCCCTGGAGCGCCTCGGCCACCCGTCGGGCCACCAGCCGGATGAATAGCGGATGCGTCCCCCAGCGCTCGACCAGGGCGACCGGGAGATCGGCCCGACCGGCGGCCGCCAGCGCCTGCCGGACCGCCTGGTGGTAGGTCTCGATGCTCAGGCGCGAGTAGTGCGGGGCCATCACGATCCCGACCAGGCCGGTGATGCCGGCGGCCAGCAGCTGACCGACGGCCTCGGCGATGAAGGGATGCCAGTGCTTCATCCCCACCTCGACCTGGAAGGCCGTTTCGGGCCGGGCCGTGGCCAGGGCCCGGGCCAGACCGGCGGCCTGGGCCTGGGTGATCGCCCCAAGCGGCGACCGTCCGCCGATGCGGCGGTAGCGCTCCCGGAGCGCCTCGACCTGGGCCGGCGAGGGGCGGCGCCCCCCCCGGATGTGGGTGAAGTAGGGCTCGACATCGTCGAGGGTCTCCGGGCTGCCGTAGGCCATCACCAGCACACCGATCCGTTTCATTCTCCGCTCCTTCACCAGCATGACCACGCGGCTCAGCCGGCCGGCGCCGGGCTGGCGGCCCACAGGCCCAGAGCCTCGATGGCCTCCTCGGCCTGCCGAATGCAGTCGGCGAGGCCCGGCCCCCGGTAGGCAGCCCCGGCCAGCCGCAGCCCCGGCCAGGGGGCCAGCGCCCGCTCCAGGGCCGCCAGCCACTCCAGGTGTCCCACCGCGTACTGGGGCATCGCCCCCGGCCAGCGGTGCACCCAGACCCGCACCGGCTCCCCCTGGAGGGCCAGAAGGGGCCGCAGCACCTCCCGGGTCAGGGCCACGAGATCGGCATCGTCGCGCTCCAGGATCGCCTGGTCGCCAGCCCAGCCGCAGTAGGCGCGGAGGAGCACGAACCCGGCCGGCGCCCGCCCGGGCCACTTGGCCGAGGACCAGGTGGCGCCGGTGAGGGGGAACGGCGGCCGCCGTGGCACCAGGAAACCGCTCCCCCAGAGCGGCCGGCCCAGGGCCGACGCCGGGAAGGCCAGCGTCACCACCGCCGTCGAGACCCAGATCTGCCGGGCCAGGAGCGCCGCCGCCTCCGGGGCGAACGGCCGGAGCAGCGGCACCGCCGCCGGCGCCGGGACGGTCAAAAGAACCCGGTCGGCCGTCAACGCCACGCCCGAGGCCAGGACCAGGCGGTAGCCGTCCCCGGCCGGCGCCAGAGCGACGACGGTCTGCCCCACCAGCAGGCGGACCTCACCGGTCAGGACCTCCGCCAGGCGCCGGGGGAGGGCTCCCAGCCCCCGGCGCAGCGAGACAAAGGGCGATCCACGCGGCGCGCCCTCCCCCCGCGCCCGGGCCCGCAGGCCCCGGGCCAGGCTGCCGTACTGACGCTCGAGATCGCGGAGATGCGGATAGAGAGCCTGCAGGCTGAGGGTGTCGGGGTCGGCGGCGTAGACCCCGGCCAGCAGCGGCGCCCCCACCCGCTCGGCGAAGACCCGGCCCAGACGCCGGCGCAGAAACGCCCCGACCGACTCGTCGGCCGGGTCCCGCCGGGGCGGGATCCAGGGCTCCAGCGCCAGGCGCAGCCTGGCCGACCAGGGCAGACAGGAGACCCGGAAGAGGCGCCAGATCGAGCGTGGGGCCAGGCGAAGGAGATCATCAGGCAGGGGATGCAGGCGACCGTCGACCAGAAGAGCGGCGGTGCGGGTGAGGGGCTGGACGACCTCGTCTGCCAGCCCCAGCGCCTGGATGAGCCGCAGTCCCCAGGGCTTGGTGGCCACCAGCGTCTCCGGCCCGGCCTCGACCACGAAGCCATTCTCCTCCTCGGTCCAGACCTTTCCCCCCAGCCGGCGCTCGCGCTCGAGGAGGACGATCTCCCCCTGCCAGCGTCCCTGCTGGCGAGCGCGGACCAGGAAATAGGCGGCGCTCAGCCCGGTGATCCCACCGCCGACAATGGCTACGCGCATGGCGTCTCTCCCGCGGAGACGCAGACGGGCCGGGCGACCCGGGCCGAGGTCTGGTGGACGAACGCCACCAGCTGCGCCACCGTCTCCGGCGGCGTCTCCGGCAGAACCCCATGGCCGAGATTGAAAATGTGCCCCGGCCGCCCGCCGGCGCGGGCCAGGACGTCGGCGGCCTGGCGGGCCACCTCGGGGAAAGGCGCCAGCAGGACCGCCGGGTCGAGATTGCCCTGCACCGCCACCCCATCGCCCAGCCGCTCCCAGGCCTGGTCGAGCGGCACCCGCCAGTCGAGCCCGATGACCGTCGCGCCGGTCTCCGGCAGGAGATCGAGCAGAGCGGCGGCGCCGGTGGCGAAGTAAATGACCGGCACCCCCAGCGGCCGCAGGGCGGCGCAGAGCCGCTGAAGATACGGCAGGACCGCCTCCCGATAGGCCGTGGGGCTGAGAGCTCCGGCCCAGCTGTCGAACACCTGGAAGGCCTGGGCCCCGGCCTGGACCTGGGCCACCGCCACGCGGATGATGTTCTCCGTCAGCCGCTCCATCAGAGCCCGCCAGGTGGCGGCCTCCTGGTAGAGCAGGGCCCGCACGCGGGCGAAGTCGCGCGATGGCCCCCCCTCCACCAGATAGCAGGCGAGCGTGAAGGGAGCGCCGGCAAAGCCGATGAGCGGCACGGTCAGATCACGGCGGAGAGCCCGGATCGTCGCCAGCATCGGCGCCAGATCGGTCTCCGGCTCCAGCGGCCGCAGGCGCTCGACATCGGCCGCCCGCCGCACCGGGTCGGCCACCACCGGCCCGTAGTTCTCCTGGACCGTGACCGTCACCCCCATCGCCTGCAGCGGGATGACGAGATCCGAGAAGAGAATGGCCGCGTCGACGCCGAAACGCCGGACGGGCAGCAGGGTGACCTCGGCCGCCAGGGCCGGCTCGCGGCAGAGGTCCAGCAGGCTGTAGCGGGCCCGCAGGGCCCGGTACTCCGGCAGGTACCGCCCGGCCTGGCGCATCAGCCATACCGGTGTCCATTCCGTCGGCTGCCGGTGACAGGCGCGCAGAAAACAGTCGTTCATCGCGGTGGCACCACCTCGCCCAACATCTGGTCACCAGGACCGCCGGGGCCGCCCGCCTCACTCCTCACCGGTCGGGCGCTGGGGGGAAGGCCGGCTGAACACCTCTTTCAGCGCAGCCGGGGGGCGATAGAACGCGGTGATGATCGGTGTGTCGCGCAGAGTATAGGCCCGCGCCTGGGTGCTGCGCAAGGCCATCACCAGATCGGAGAAGACGGTGAGATCGTCGGTCTCGTAGACCACGACGAACTCCTGGTCCTGAAGACCGAAGGAGTAGACGAGCAGCTGTTTGATCGTCGGATACTCGCGCCCGACCCGGATGTGCTCGTTCATCATCCCCTGGCGGGTGTCCTTGCTTAAAAGATACCACTCGGCGGTCTTGCTGAACGGGTAGATGATAAGATACGGCGGCCGCTCGGTCGCCAGCGGGTCGATCTCCTGGGCCGAGCGGCCGCTGGCGTAGACCGAGGGACGGGTGAACCCCCACAGTGTCCAGGCGGGTCGGAAAAGCGGGCGCCAGCGGTTGAGGGTCTGACCCAGCGCCCCGAAGAACCCGGCCGGGGCCTGGGCCTCCTCGGTCTGCAGGGCCGACCAGAGCACCAGATCGGTGTCGGTCCGGGCCGGGAAGACCTGATACAGCCAGAGCCGGGTGGCCAGGGGCTGCAGCGCCGCCCACCACTCAGACCAGCGGGCCGACTGGTCGGCCGGCGGCAGCTCCCAGTAGCAGTCGGTCAGGGTCAGGCCGGTGAAGTGGTGCAGCCAGCGAACGGCCATCCACGCCTCCACGACAGTGATCGAATAGACCGGTCGGTCGAACCATCGCGGGCGACCGGTCCCCTCAGGATGATAGCGTGACCGGTCCAATTCTGCCACCCGCGCCCCGGTCCCGGCGGCCTCACCCGCGGGTGTCGCCCGCCTCCGCCACGGGCGCGGCCGGGGTCAGGAACGCCCGTGGCCGGACCAGCAGCAGCGGGCGGTCGCTCCGGTGCAGCACCTCCAGGGCCACGCTGCCGAACAGCAACCGCCCCAGCCCGGTCCGACCGTGCGTCGCCATCACGATCAGCACCGCGCCGACCGCCCGGCTGACCTCCAGAATCGCGGTGGCGGCTGCCCCTTCGACCACGGTCGTCTGGGTCTGAACGCCCTGGGCGGCCAGCCGGGCGGCCACGGTCTCCAGATAGGCGGCCGCCGCCCGCCGCGCCTGTTCGATCTGGTCGGCATCGGGGAGAGCCATCGCGCCGGCCAGGCTGAGCTCGGCCAGCGGAAGCACCGGCGGGGGGACGGCGTGGACCAGCACGACCGTGGCCTCCAGCGCCCGGGCCAGCCCCACCGCGTGGGGCAGGGCCTCCTCCGCCAGCGGCGAGCCGTCCAGCGGCACCAGGAGACGGGCCCGCCACGGCGCGCGCTCCCACAGCGCCTCGGGCGCGCTGGCCCGCACCAGCACCACCGGGAGAGGGCTCCGGGCGAGGACCGCCTCGGCCACCGAGCCGTAGAGCCAGCGTCCCAGCCCCGAGCGCCCGTGGGTCGAGAGAACGATGAGGTCCGCGCCCCGCAGTCCCGCCTCGAGCAGGATACCCTCGGCCGGCGGGGCGTAGGGAACCGCGATGTCCGTCGGGATGGCCCGCTCCGCCAGCCGGGCCGCCACCCCGCGCAGATAGGCCTCAGCCTCCTGGACCGCCGCGACCTGGGCGGCGGTCGGATCGGCGCCGGGAAACGTCTGCACCCAGACGGCGCGGACCAGCAGGATCCGGCTCCCCAGACGGGCGGCCAGCCAGGTGGCCAGCGGGAGCGCCCGCTCCGCCAGGCGGGAGCCGTCGAGCGGGACCAGGATCTGGCGATACATCGTCGCGACCTCCTCTGCTCTCGTGGATCCACACCGCGCCAGCGGCGAGGCCAGAGTCTGGCGGGAGCGGAGCGTCCGCCCTTGTCTTAGCGAACGACCGGAAGCGACCGGAACACCCGTTAGGGTAGTTGTCGACGGCCAGGCTGTCTTCCCACCCGCTCCCTACCCATTGGGGTAGGGAGCCGACGCCACGGGATGGTATATAAGGGGAGGGACAATGGATCGGTCGGCCCTGCCTGACGAGCCCCGGCGCAGCCGCGCCGGCCCCATCCACCTCAAGCGGATCTACGACCCGCCCGAGCCGGCGGATGGATGCCGCATCCTGGTGGACCGTCTCTGGCCACGGGGCCTCACCCGCGAGGCCGCCCGGATCGACCTCTGGCTGCGGGCGATCGCCCCCAGCGACACCCTGCGCCGGTGGTACGGGCACGACCCGGCGAAGTGGCCGGCGTTCGTCCGCCAGTACCGGGAGGAACTGACCGCACCGGAGCGGCAGGCGGCCCTGACCGCGCTGCTGGAGCGGGCGCGGCAGGGACCTCTGACCCTGCTCACCGCCACCCGTGACCTGGCCCACAGCAACGCGGCGGCCCTTCGGCAGATCCTGGAGGAGCAGCTCACAACCCCCGGCGAAACACGCGAGCAGGACGATGCCAGCCGTCGTTGAGACAACCGAGGTCCTCGTCATCGGAGGCGGGATCATCGGCTTACTGACCGCCCGGGCCCTCAGTCAGCGCGGATACCGGGTCACCGTCGTGGAGAGCAGCCAGGCTGGAGGACAGGCGTCGCCACGGGCGGCCGGCATCATCGCTCCGGCCATGCCCGGCAGTCCCGACCCCCTGGTCCACCTGCACCGCCGGGCTCTCACCCTCTTCCCCGCGGTCGTGGACGCGCTCGAGCGCGAGACCGGTCTCGCGCTCGACTACCGGACACCGGGCCTGCTGGTGCCCGCCTTCACCCCGGAGGAGGCGGCGGCGCTGCAGAGTCAGGCCGGCGGAGAGGCGGTCTGGCTGGAGGCGGCCGAGGTGCGGGCGGCCGAGCCAGCCCTCCAGCCGACGGTCAGCGGAGCCCTGCGGCTGCCAGGCGGACGACTCGACCCGGCCCGGTTCGTCCGCGCCGCCCTCCTGGCCGCGCTCCGCAGTGGGGTGCGCCTCCGCGAAGGGGTCGCCGGACGACGGCTCCAGATCCAGGGGGGCCGCTGCCGGGGGCTGGAGACCGACGCCGGCCTCATCGCGGCCGAGGTCACCGTTCTGGCCGCCGGCTGCGGGTCGGCGACGCTGGCCGGCTGTCAGCCGCCGGTCCCCATCGTGCCGATCCGCGGTCAGATCGTCCAGGCCGATGGCCGGAGCCTGCCGGTCCCCCTGCGCCACCTGCTGGTCGCCCGGACAGGCGAGGCCTTCCGCTACATCGTGCCGCGCGGCGACGGCACCCTCATCCTGGGGACAACTCAGGAGCGGGTGGGTTTCGCCCCCGGCCCGACGCTGGGAGGCCTGGCCGGCATCCTCACCGACCTGCTGCGCTGGGTCCCCGCACTGGCCGAGGCCCCGCTGGTGGGGACCTGGGCCTGCTGGCGCCCAGCCACCCCGGACGGCCGGCCGATTCTGGGCTGGAGCGCCTGTCAGGGGCTGCTCTACGCCACCGGCCACGGCTTCGACGGGCTGACGCTGGCCCCGCTGACTGCGGCGGTGGTGACCGCCCTGATCCAGGGGGAGCCCCCACCGATCCCCCTGACCGACCTGGCGCCAGACCGCTTTACGACCGTCTCCTGAGCGCCGCCCACACCCCACCGCCGGGAGGGGACCGATGCCCTGGGGATGGCTGCTGACCGGTCTGCATATCCTGGCCGCGATCGTCTGGGTCGGCGGCATGCTCTTCCTGGCGCTGGTCCTGGGACCGCTCAGCCGGGCATGGCCCGAGGCCGAACGGGCGCGGCTCTTCCAGGCCGTCGGCCGCCGCTTCCGCCCCATCGGCTGGACGGCGGCGGCCGTGCTGGTCGTCACCGGGCTTGGCCAGGTCTGGCTGCGGACCGCCGGCGGGATCGCCCTGCCCACGCCCCAGTTCGGCTGGCTGCTCGCTGTTAAACTTCTGCTGGTCGGCCTGCTGCTCGGCGGTCAGGCCCTCCACGACTTCGTCTGGGGACCGCAGCAGACCGCTCTCGGAGCCTCGCTCCAGAAACAGCCCGACGGCGCGCTGGCCCGCCTGCGCCACCGCACACGCCTGGTCGCCCGCCTGACCACTTTTCTGGCGCTGGCCGTGGTCCTTCTGGGCGCCGGGCTGCGCTGGAGCTGACCCCATGGGGGGACGGACGGTCTCGGGCGGGGCCGCGCGCTCGCTCACCGACCCGTCCGTGGTTCTGGTGCGCCTGGCTCTGGCCTGGGCGCTGGGCGGGGGCTTCAGTCTGGGATTGCTGGCCCTGGCCCTCCGGCAGGGCTGGCTGCACTGGCCGCTTCCCTGGCCGGTCCTGGCCCAGCTGCACGGTCAGGTGCAGACCCTGGGCTTTCTGCTGCTCTTCGTCGTGGGGGTGGCCGCCCGTCTCTTTCCTCCCTTGCTCGCCACCACCCTCCCCCAGCCCGGCCGGGTGACCGCCGGCGGCGTCCTCCTCGCGCTGGGACTCCTTCTCCGGCTGGTGGCCCAGCCCATCCTGACGCTGCCGGGACGGCCGGTCTGGCTGGCCGCCAGCGCCCTCCTGCCTCTCGTCGCTCTGGGGCTTCTGGTGACAGGCTTCTGGCCCCTGGTGCGCCGGGCGGTGGTCTGGGAGAGCTGGCTGGTCTTCCCGGCCCTGGGGGTTCTCTCGCTGGCGGCCAGCCTGGGTCTCCACGGGTGGGCCGGCGTCGTCCTCGCCGGCGGCACGGCGGTGGTGCCGGCTCCGCTGGACCGGGCCACGGTCGACCTCGCCCTCTGGGGCTTCCCGGTGCTGGTGGCCTTCGGGGTGAGCGCCAGGATCCTGCCACGGTTCCTGCACCTGCGACCAGCGTCTCAGCCGCTGGCGCTGGCCGGAGGCGGCCTCTACACCCTCGGCCTGCTGAGCCTGGCCCTGAGCGCCCTCGGACCGCCGGCCGTCGGCGCTGGCGGCCGGCTGGCGATGGTCGCGGGGCTGCTGGCCTTTCTCGCCGGACTCCGCCTCTACGAGCCGCCGGTCCGCTCCTCCGGCGCGCCGCAGATCACCGAGCCGAGCCGCCGCTGGCTGCGCTGGACGTATCTGTGGCTGCCGGGCGGGAGCCTGCTGCTCGCCGCCGAGGCGCTGACCGGACCAGCGACGCTGCCCCACGCGGGCGCCGCCGCCCGGCACGCGGTCGGCCAGGGGTTTCTTCTGCTGCTCATCGTGGTGATCGGGGCCCGGATCCTGCCCGGCTTCGCCCCCTTTATGACCAGCCGTCCCCGTCTCCTGACGGCCCTGGCCACGCTCGGCAGCGCGGGCGCCCTCCTGCGCGTCCTGGGCGAACTGCTAAGGCTCCGCCCGCTGGCCGACCTCGCCCTGGCGCTCGGGGCGGGGCTCAGCACCCTTGGCTTCGCCGTCTTCGCTGTTCTCCTCTGGCCGCGCCTGACACCGGTCCGGCGCGCGGCCCCCGCCGACCGCCCGCGCCCCTAAGAACGAAGGGAGGGATGCCCTCGAGGCACCCCTCCCGCGCGGACGGGCGGCCTCAGTGGCCGCCCGCGCCGGCCGTCCCGCCGCCGAGCGGCTGGAAGATCGCGGGGTTGGCCGGCCCCTCGACCTCCAGCTGGGCCACCGCCCCTTTCTCCAGCCGGCCCAGGCTGTGGTCAACCAGCGTGTAGGTGCCGGGGTAGTCGAGTCGGAACTCGACGATCGTCGCCCCGCCGGCGGGGACCAGCGTCGTCTGGACGTTGCGCAGCACCGGCGCGGTGGCGCCCTCCGGGTAGACCCGGTCGAAGATCTCGCCGATGATGTGGAAGCTCGAGGTCAGGTTCGGGCCGCCGACCCCGAAGAAGAGGCGGACGGTCTCACCGACCCGGGCCCGCAGCGCCCGCTCGCCGGTCAGCGCCCGCGCACCCCCGTTGAAGAGAACGTAGTCCGGGCGCTCCTCCAGCAGCTTGGCCAGCGAGAACTGGCGCAGCCCCGGCTCGCTCCGGGCGCCCTGGAGGTAGAGCTCGCCCTGCATCACGTAGAACTCGCGGTCCACCGGTGGCAGCCCCTCAGGGGGCTCGACGACGATGAGCCCGTACATGCCGTTGGCGATGTGCTGCGCCACTGTGGGGGTGGCGCAGTGGTAGACGTAGACGCCGGGGTTGAGCGCCTTGAAGCGGAAGGTGGCCTGACCGCCCGGCGGCACCTGGGTCACGCGGGCGCCCCCACCCGGGCCGGTCACCGCGTGCAGGTCGATGCTGTGCACGTGCTGGCTGTTGGCGGCGTTCTTGAACGTCAGTTCGACCGTGTCGCCCTGGCGCACCCGGATCATCGGTCCGGGGACCGTGCCGCCGAAGGTCCAGAACGTGTAGGCGATGCCCTCATCCAGGAGGGCGGTGACCTCTCGGGCCTCGATCTCGACCGTCACCAGCGCGGGCGTCGTCCGCTGGACGGGCGGGGCCACCGCGGGCTGGGGCAGCCGGCTCAGGCCGGGCGGCAGCGGCTGGGCCACCGCCGGCGCCTCGACCGGCCGGGTCTGGACCAGCGGCCAGGGCCGGGCCGTGACACAGGCGCTCAGGATCAGCCCCAGCCCACCGAGCAACGCCGGGAACGCCCACCACCGTCTGAACATTGCCAACACCTCCTCACCCTTTGCGCCGCCTCCGTGACCGGAGGCGGTGCTCGCTTGGGGTATACCCTGGCCGGGGCCACCACCGCCTCACCCGGTGGCGTAGGGAATGGGTAGGCCGGGCCGGCCCGGAGCTTGCTCGCCCCAGAGAAGGGGAGACCTACCCATCCTGGTGGCCTCCCCGGCCCGGCCTACCCAAAGGGGTGTTGCCGGCCGCGCCGGTCTTGGGGATAATCCTGACTGAGGCACCCGTCCACGGGCCCGCCCACCAGCACGCTCAAGGAGGGGGTATGGCCTGGCCCGAACACTTCCTGCCCCGGGGGGCGCTGCTCTTTATGCTGATCCTTCTGGCGCTGGTCGTCCTGTTCTGGCTGCCGATCTATCTGACCCTGTTGCAGCGGGGGCTGGTCTGATGGAACGGCGGGAGAGTTATCTGGCCTATCTGTATGAGTCCGCCTGGATCCTGCCCAGTGTGGCCATTCCAGTCGGCATGCTGGTGGCCCTGGTCCTGACCGCGTTCGCCATCGGCATCCATCTGCCGGGGCAGACGGCCACGGTCGACCCCCGCCGGCTGGCCCAGACACCGCCCTTTGACCGGCCCGGCCTCCGCGAGGTCCGCCCCGGCCAGTACGAGGCGGTGGTCATCGGCCAGATCTGGAGCTTCACCCCCAACGAGATCCAGGTGCCGGCCGGGGCGACCGTCACCTTCATCGCCACCAGCCGCGACGTGGTCCACGGCTTCCGGATCCAGGGGACGACCGTGAACGGCATGCTCATCCCCGGACAGGTCACGCGTCTGACCTACCGCTTCACCCAGCCCGGTGAGTACCTGCTGGTCTGCCACGAGTACTGCGGCGTCGGCCACCACGGCATGTACGGACGGATCCGGGTCGTCGCCCCGACGCCCTAGGAGGAGAAGCAGCATGACCGCTCCCGAGAACCGACTGGTCCGCGGCTACCTGATCGTGGCGCTTCTCGCGCTGGCGGTGGGCGGCCTCTTCGGCCCGCTCCAGGCCCTCAACTGGGCCGGCCTGGACCTCTACGGACTGATCCCCGGCCTTCGCTCGTACTACCAGGGGCTGTCGCTCCACGGCACGCTGCTGGTGCTTGTCTGGACCACGTTCTTTATCGGCGGCTTCCTGCTCTTTGTCACCCGCCAGAGCCTCGGACAGCCGCTCCCACGGCCCGGTCTGACCTGGGCCACCTTCTGGCTGATGGTCGTGGGGCTGGTCCTGGCGGCCCTGCCGCTTCTCAGCAACGACGCCACTGTTCTCTTCACCTTCTACGCCCCGCTCAAGGCCAGCCCGCTGTTCTACCTGGGGCTTGGGCTCATCGTGGTCGGGACCTGGCTGCTGACTCTGACCCTGGGCCTGGCCTACCGTCGGTGGCGAGCGGCCCATCCCGGCGAGCCCTATCCCCTGCCGGCCTTCATGGCCCTGGTGACCATGCTCATGTGGACGCTGGCCAGCCTGGGGATCGCCTTCGAGGTCGTCTTCCTGCTCCTTCCCTGGTCGGTGGGCCTGACCGGCGGGGTTGACGCGCTGCTGACCCGCACCCTCTTCTGGTTCACCGGCCACCCCATCGTCTACTTCTGGCTGCTCCCGGCCTACCTCTCGTGGTACACGCTGGTCCCGCGTCACGCTGGCGGGTCTCTGTTCAGCGAGCCCATGGCCCGGCTCTCGTTTCTCCTGTTTCTGACCACTTCGATCCCGGTGGGAGTCCACCACCAGTTCACCGACCCCGGCATCAGCGAGGGTCCCAAACTCCTGCACACCTTCTTCACCTTCGTCGTCTTCTTCCCCAGTCTCCTCACCGCCTTCAACGTGGCCGCCTCGCTGGAGAGCGCCGCCCGCCGGCGCGGCGAACAGGGCTGGCTGGGCTGGCTGTGGCGCCAGCGCTGGGGCGACCCGGTCCTGACCGCCCAGCTGCTGGCGATGATCCTTTTCATCTTCGGCGGCATCGGCGGACTGGTCAACGCCTCGCTGAATGTCAACCTCCTGGTTCACAACACCGCCTGGATCGTGGGCCACTTCCACCTGACCGTGGGCTCGGCGGTGACGCTGACCTTCATGGGTGTCACCTACTGGCTGCTCCCCCACCTCCTGGGGCGCCAGCTGTGGAGCCGTGGTCTGGCCCTGGTCCAGGCCGTCCTGTGGTTCGTCGGCATGGCTGTTTTCGCCTACGCGTTACATAACCTCGGCCTTCTGGACACGCCCCGTCGGACGATGCTGGGGGCGGCTCCCTATCGCCTGGCCGAGTGGCAGCCGTGGCTGGTGCTGGTGGGGATAGGGGGCGTGATCCTCTTCCTGAGCGGGCTGCTGTACTTTGTCCTGGTGGTCCTGACCGCCCTGGCCGGCGAGCGTCAGCCGGTGCCCGCTCCGGCCTTCGCCGAGACGATCCATGGTCCGGCCGACACCCCGCGCGCCTTCGACCGTCTGGCCCCGTGGCTGGTGGTCAGCGTGGTGCTCATCGTGGTGGGCTACGGGCCGGTCTTCTGGCAGGTGCTCAGCCAGGGAACGCCGCCGGCAGCCGGGCTGCGCGTCTGGTGAGACGCCTCTACGGACGCGGCGGGCGGGCGGAGGCTCGGGCCAGCTCCAGCGCCCAGACGCTCAGCGGGCGCAGGTAGAGCGAGGCCCGGAAGTTCCCGGCCGCGTCCCAGGCCTCGGGCGTCCGGAACCAGTAGCCTTTCTGCTGGTAGATGACGTTGTAGGCGCCCCAGGCGGTCTGCCAGGCCTCGGCGACCAGGCCGTGCTGGGCCATGGCCGCCGCCACGGCGAAGACCACCCCGCTCCAGACCTCCCCGGCCTGGTCGGCGCCCGTCTCGACCGTTCCGTCGGGGCGCATGCCGTTAACCGCCCCCCAGGCGCCATGGTTGAACCGCTGGACGTTGAAGGCGAAGACGGTCTGCAGCGCCTGGCGGGCCCGGTCGTGGGGAACCACGGGCGGCAGACCGAGAAGCAGCGCGTACCACTGGCCAGCCAGCTGGTCGGCCATGATCGTCTCGGCGCCGGGGCCGCCGCTCGTATCGAAGCGATAGTAGCGGCCGGTCCAGAGACGGTCTTCGTAGAGCGCCTGGGCCCGCGCCCGCTGCACGGCGTACTCCCGCGCGCGGGCGACCTCCCCGCGCAGAGTGGCCAGGTGCTCGAGGGCGGCCAGGGCCGCGATCCAGAGGCCGCCACAGTAGGCGCTCACCCCGCGCATCGGCCAGGTATCGTAGGTCTGGTCGGGGAAGCCTTCGTTCTCGGGGATCCCGTCGCCGTCGCGGTCCATGGCCTGCAGGTACGCGTGGGCCTGACGGACCGCTGGCCAGCAGGCCTCGAGAAAATCATGGTCGTGGGTCCAGAGGAAGTCGCGGGCCACCAGCAGGATGAACTTAGCGTTGAGGTCTTTCCAGCGGTTGACGTCCTGGAAATGGTAGGCGTTGGGGCGCAGCCATGGATCCTCGTCGGGCATCCCCAGGTCGTGAGGAACGGCCCCCGCCTGCTTGCGGACGGTCCGCGCTCGGGTGGCCTGGATGGTGACCGGTTCGAGGTCGGCCTGGCCGACGGCGGCCGCGAACTGACGCATGACGCTCTTCTCCAGGTCGGGCCAGAAGAGCAGCAAAGGGAACGAGCCGTAGAAGCGCACGTCCAGCGTCTCATAGAAGGGATAGTCAAAGCACTCCAGGGTGGCGAACCGTTCCTGACCGCTGTCGGGCTGGCCGACCAGACCGTTCTCCCAGGCGGTGCCGCCGTCGACCAGGACGTAGAGTTCGTTGAAGAGCATGCCCTTGAACCAGTCGGGGCGGTCGGGGGCCTCGAGAACGGGCCGCTGCCAGTCCTGAATGGCCTGGCGCCAGGCCGGGTACTGCGCCAGGGCCTGGCGGGCGAGCTGGCGGGCCTGGTGGCCGTCGCGGCCGACAAAGCGGGTGTAGCGCTTGTACCAGCGTCGCCCGTGGCCGAAGGCCATGATCGGCCGGTCCCAGGCCAGGGCGAAGGGCACCGTCCGGCTCTCACCGGGAGCCAGCGTCACGGTGGCGGCCAGGGCCCCGGCGATCGGCTCGGTCGGCGCGGCCGGCCGGAGATCGACCACGTCGTCGAGGGCGCCGTCGGCCGCGAAGTCCTCCCAGACCGCCCGGCCGTCGCCCTCAGCCGGGAAGCGACTGTAGAAGGTGGCGCGCAGTCCCGGCGCCTCCTGGGTGGCCAGGCAGAACTCACCATCCCACGGCTCGGTCACCGCCGGGCTGTCGCGGCCGAGGACCAGGCCGACGATCCGTCCGGCTGGGGTTGACAGAGACCAGGGGACGTTCTGGTTCCCGGCGTTGCGTCGGGCCCGATAGTCCCAGCCGACCAGATTGGCCCAGCTGAACAGAATCCCCACGGTGACCGGCTCCGGGTGAGGGTTCCGGAGCCAGTACTCGAAGACGCCCACCGGGTAACTGGACTCGCGGTAGTTGTGGGGCAGGACCGGCGAGAGCTGCTCGACGATGGCCTCGACGCCCAGGACCGCCGGGTCGTAGACGAACCAGGCCCGGGGAAAGAGGGCGGCGTAATAGCCGGCGCCTGGCGGATAACGCCAGTTCCAGGCCGCGAGGGCCGGGCCAAGCTGGCCGGCGCAGAGAACCAGGGCCTGACGGTGCTCACCACGCTGAACGAACAGGGCGAACTGGCAGGCCGCGATGGGCTGATACCAGTGACGGCCGGGGTCGAGGTGCCAGCGGGCGAAGTCGCCCCGATAGGTGCGGCCGATGCTGCCCGCGCCCAGCCCGCCGAGGGGCACCCCCTGCCAGTAGCCGTCGTCGATCTGCCACTCCTGACCGGGGCGCGGGCGCCCGGGGTTTGGCAGCGGCTGGCCGATGGGCCGGCGCCAGGCGGCGGTTGGGATGACCGGCGGCGGAGCGGTGATCATCGGCGTCCTCTCCACGCGTCCTGGGTGTTCGGGCACCCGGCGACCGCCCTCCAGCAGCAGACCAAGCAGCCCGAGCCCGAGGCCGCCCAGGAGATCGCGCCGCCGCACGCCCATCCTCACCGGTGATCCTGCCACCACCGGCCCTCACCAGCAAGAGGCCGGCCACGGCCGGCGGTTGTTGAGATTCTCCCGGCTCCCTCTTGCACTCGCCGAGCGGCGTGGCTATAATAGAAAATGCAATCGGGGCGTGGCGCAGCCTGGTAGCGCACTAGTATGGGGTGCTAGTGGTCGCCCGTTCGAATCGGGCCGCCCCGACCAGTCAGGAGATGAGGGTTGGCCCTCATCTCCTTTCTTTGTTGAATCACGCCGCTCGTCCCAGCCAGAATCCAGCATCACCGGTCGAAGGAGGTTGGTATGGCCGAGCGCGCTCTCGTGGCCCAGCCCCGCACCATCCTGGGCAAAGCCGTCAAACGCCTGCGCCGGGCTGGTATCACCCCCGTCAACCTCTACGGTCCCGGCCTGCCCTCCCAGCCCCTCCAGGTCGAGACCCGCGCCCTTCTCCAGGCCCTGGCCGGGGCCACGCCGACCACCCGCTTCCACCTCACGGTCGACGGTCAGGAGCACATCACCCTTATCAAACAGGTCGACCGCCATCCGATCACCGGCGAGGTCCGGCACGTTGATTTCTACGCCATCGAGCAGGCGGGGAAGGTCCGGGTGGCGGTGCCGCTGCGCTTCGTCGGCGAGGCGCCGGCGGTCCAGCGCGGCGAAGGCGTCCTGGTCCATTACCTGGAGACGGTCGAACTGGAGGGCCGTCCCACCGATCTGCCCGAGGTGATCGCCGTCGATCTGACACGCCTGGACCGGGCGCCGAGTGTGATCCACGCCGGCGACCTGCCGCTGCCGCCGGGCGTCCGTCTGGTCACCGACCCCACAGCGCCGGTGGTGACCGTCGAGCCGCCACCGGCCGCGGCGGCCATCGAGGAGGCTCCGGAGGAGGCCCCATCGCCGGCGGAGCAGGCCCGGCTTCAGGTGTGAACGGCTCTGCGCCCAGCGAGATCACTATATGGAGGCGTCTGCATGGCTCCTGAGACACCGCCCCGACGGGTGGCCATCGTCACCGGCGGCGGACGTGGCATCGGCCGGGCCTCGGCCCTCCGGCTGGCCCAGGCCGGGCGCGACATCGTCATCGCCGACATCGGCGATTTCGGCGCGGCCGTGGTCCCCGAGATCGAGCGGCTGGGACGCCGGGCCCTCTTTATCAAGACCGACGTCGCCGATCGGGCCCAGGTCGAGGCCATGGTCGCCCGGACGCTCGAGGCCTTCGGGCGGATCGACATCCTGGTCAACTGCGCCGGCATCCTGGGCGTCGAACGGCCGTTCCTGGAGCAGCCCGACAGCGAGTGGGAGCGGGTGCTGGCGGTGAATCTCCACGGGGTCTACTACTGCTGCCGGGCCGTTCTGCCGCACATGCTCCGCCAGCGCTGGGGACGGATCGTCACCATCTCCTCGGGCGCCCGCCGGGGAGCCGCCCTGCTGGCCCCATACGCCGTCTCCAAGGGGGCGGTGGTGGCGCTGATGCGCTCGATCGCCAACTGCTACGCCAAAGATGGCGTCCTGGCCAACTGTGTCGAGCCAGGACGGGCTCTGACCGACATGGTGATCCCGCGCTTCAGCCCTGAACATCTGGCCAATCCGCCGGGCGTGGCCATCGGCCGCTACGCCGACCCCGATGAGGTGGCGGTGGTGGTGACCTACCTCTGCTCGGAGGAGAACACCTATACGGTCGGCGCGGTCTGGCGGGTGGCCGGCACGGCCGGCTAGCGCGTTGACAGCGCCGGCCGCCCCCTCTACAATCCCAAACCGAACTCTGCCGCAGGAGGCGCCGTTGGAACGCCACTGGTCCGACGCCGTCGGCAACGTGATCGCCCTGACGATCCCCCTCCTTATCTTCCTGTACCTGAGCCTCCTCTTCTTCGGCATCATGTTCGCGGGCGGGACCTCGACGCCGCCGCCAGCCCACTGAACGGCTCACCCCCGTTCGCATGGCCCGCGCGGCCGCGCCGGGCTTCCTGTCGGCCCTCAGCCGGCGCTGGCCCACTCCGCCCGCTGTCACCGACCGGTAACCGGGCTGAGACGTGCAGGTCACACCGGTCTGGTACCCTTCGTCAGCGGCCCGGCGTGGCCGGGAACCTCCGCTGGCCGCGACGCGTCATCATGGTCGGAGGCACCACCGGAGGGTGAAGGGAGGGACACGGTGCACCTGGAGCGTCGTCGTCTGTTGCGCGGCAGTCTGGCGGCCTTGACCACCCTCGGCCTGGCCGGCTGTCTTCCCGTTCTCAGTCCCCGGCGGCCAACGGTGGTCACCGTCGCCTACCTGGGCCTCGGCGGCCCGCGTGAGGCCGGCCTCGGCCGGCCGGGTGTGACCCTGCTTTATAAAGCGGCCCTGGACCTCGTGCGGGCGCACCCCGGCGAGATCGACCTCCGCGTCACCAGCGTCACCGCCCCACCGCCGACGCCGGCCATGGGGCCGGTGCCGCCGCCACCGCCCGGCCAGCCCCCACCGCTGCCGCCGACCATCGCCGCTCTGGAACAGGCCCTGAACCAGGAGCCGGCTCCCGACCTCGTCTTCTTTGAGAATCTCGACGAGTTCGCCGCCGCCGTCCGGCGCACCCTTCTTCAGCCCCTCGATCCCCTGGTCCAGGGCGACAGCCCCCTCCGGCCCGCCGATCTTTTCCCCGGCGCACTGGCCGCCGTCAGCGACCAGGGAGCGCTCTACGGCCTGCCGCTCGCCGCCGAGGTGCTGGTCCTGCGGTACGACCAGCGTCTCTTCAGCGCCGCCGGCCTGCCCCCGCCCGACAGCACCTGGACCTGGACGACTCTGCTCAACGCCGCCCGGACGCTGACCCAGCCCGATAAGGGGCAGTACGGGCTCAACCTGTTCTCCGGCCACCCCCTCCTCATCCTGGCGGCCTTCCTCTGGCAGAACGGCGGCGACCTCGTCAGCCCCGACGGGCGCCGGGTGCTTCTGACCGAGGGGCCAGCCCTGGAGACGCTGCGCTTTCTCTACGACCTCATCCACACGCACAAGGTGGTGGCGCGGCCCCAGCTGAGCGCGCGGGGCGCCCCCGGCGCCCCGCCCCCGGTCCGGGTCGTGGTCGGGCCGGTCGGACCGGGCGAGGCGCCGCCGCTCATGGGGCCGGGGGGCCAGCGGGTGGCCATGGATTTTGTCATAACCGGCGGGCTCTACGGCGGCTGGTGGCGGCCGCCCGGCGTCCAGGACTGGCCGCTCCGACTGGCCGAACCGCCCCGAGGCCGGGTTCCGGCCAGCGCCCTGGCGGTCTCAGGCGTTCTGGCTCTCACCGCGCGGGCGGCCGACCCGCGTGCGGCGTTCCAGGTGCTGGCCGCGCTGGCCGGCGAGCTGGGGAAAGAGGTGCCGCTCCCCGCCTCCCGGCCGGCCCTCCAGACCGCCCTCCAGCGCCCGGCCGCCCCGTTCACGCCCGACGAGGGCCAGGTGCTCGGCCGGGCGCTGGAGTCCGCCCGGGCCCTGCCGCCGTCCGTCCAGTCCCGTCTGGGGGCGCAGGTCTTCCAGCGCCTCCTCCAACCGCTGTTCGAGGGGACCAGAAAGCCCGAGGAGATCGCCCAGGAGGCGGCCGCCGCGCTGGAGGCCGCCCTGAACAGCTGACGGAGGTGAGGGACGATGGGGTGCAGGACGGTCGGTGCCGTCTGGCTGGCCGCTGGACTGGGGATGGTCCTGCTCCTGGGCTGCGCTCTTGGGGCCCGCGAGGCCGCTCCCACGCCCCGGCCGGCTCTGGCCCTCACCCCGGCTCCCCGGGCCACGGCGGTGGTCCAGCGCGGGAGCATCAGCGAGACCATCCGTTTCCTCGGCCGGGTCAGCGCCCAGCGACAGGCCGATCTCGCCTTCCGCACCAATGGGACGGTCGCCCGCGTCCATGTGCAGACCGGCCAGATGGTCATGGAGGGCGAGGTCCTGGCCGAGCTGGAGCCGGGCGACCTCCCCGTCCGGCTGGAGCAGGCGCAGGTGAACCTGCAGCTGGCCCAGATCAAACTGGATCAGGCCCGGGCCGGAGCCGGCGACACCGCGACGCGGCGGGCGCTGGACCTCAAGGCCGCCGAACTGGCGGTCCTGCAGGCTCAGGCCCAGCTGGCCAAAGCCGAGGAGGAGCTGGCCAGGGCGCGCGCCGCCCCTGATCCGGTGGCCCAGGCCGAGCAGGCGGTCCGCGAGGCCGAGGCCAAACTGGAGACGGCCCGGCTCCAGCGTCTCATCACCCAGAAGAGCGAGGTCGTTGCCAGGAACGTCCGCGAGCGCGAGTACGAGCACAACTGGTACGAGGTCAACTACGGGCAGGTGCTGGAGCGCTTCCGGAAGGGCGAGGCCAGCCAGCGCGACGTCGACCTCGCCTGGAGCAACCTGCTGGCGGCCAAAGAACGGCTGGACACCGCCCGCGCCCAGGCCCAGCTGGCCCTCCGCCAGGCTGACGAGGCGGTGGCCCGAGCCGAAGCCGATCTGGCTCGGGCGCGGGCGGACCTTGAGGCCGCCCGCCAGCGCCCGCGCGACGCGGCGGTCAAAAGCGCCGAACTGGCGGTCCAGGCCGCCCGGCTGGCCCTGGAGAAGGCCCAGGCCGAGTACGAGCAGAAGAAACGGACGCCGGAGAGCGCCGCCGATCTGGAGATCAAACTCCTGGCCGCCCAGGTCGACCAGGCGCGGGTGGCGGTGGCCGAGGTGCAGGAGAAGATCGCCGCCCTCAAACTGGTGGCCCCGTTCAGCGGGCGCATCCTCAGTCTGAGGCTGAAAGTCGGCGACCAGGTCCAGGCCAGCCAGCCGGTGATCACCCTGGCTGACCCGAACGCCCTGGAGGTGCGGACCGACCTGACCGAGAGCGATCTCCAGCGGGTGGCGGTCGGCCAGAAGGTGACGCTCACCCTCGACACCCTGCCAGGCCAGACCCTGAGCGGGACGGTGGCCAGCGTCCCCGAGGGCTCGGCCTCCGACCGGTCGATCCGGATCGCCGTCGCCTGGCCAGCGGAGACGGCCGGGAAGGTGCAGGTGGGGATGCTGGCTCGGGGGACGATCCTGGTCCGGGAGAAGCCCGACGCTCTCCTCATCCCGGCCCGGGCGGTGAAGACGGTGGGCAACCGGCGCTTCGTCGAGTATATGGAGGGCAACATCCGCCGGGCGCAGACCATCGAGATCGGGATCGCCGCCGACGAGGTCGTCGAGGTCCTGCGCGGGCTGCGCGAGGGTCAGGTCATTCTGGTGGGGCCCTGACGATGCTCCCGCTCGTCCTCCGACCAGGCGCCCTGCTCGTGGCCTCTGGCTGGACTCTGGCCTTCCTCCGGCTGGCCCTGCACCGGCTGCGCGCGCAGGCCACACTGGCCGGGCTCCTCGGCCTGGGTCTGCTGGCCGTCAGCGCGGTGGCGGCCAGCGTTCCGCTCCTGACCGACGCCATCCTCACCCTCCAGCTGCGGCAGACCCTGGCGGCTGCGACCGGCCCCTCCCCGGCCACCGTTCTCCTGCGCTGGCGCGCTCCCCTGGGCGATTTTCCACCGACGGCCGAGGTTCAGCGGACCGACCAGTTCCTGACCACTCTCGTTCCGGAGCTGCTCCGGGTCCCTCTTCGCTCTCCGGTCCGGCTGGCTCAGACCGGGCGTCTCGCCCTGCTGACCGCGTCGGACGGGTCTCCCCGCCCGACCGGTGAGTACGGCTTCTTCCTCTGGCTGAGCGATCTCGCCGCCCGGGCCGATCTGCTCGAGGGGCGCTGGCCCGAGAGCGGGCCGGACCTGGAGGCGGTGATGCTGACCCAGGGGATCGACCGTCTAGGAGTCGCCATCGGCCAGATGGTCTGGGTCGAGCGGCCCGGCTCTTCCCCACTGGCCGTGCGGATCGTCGGGCGCTGGCACCCGCGCGATCCAACCGATCCCGCCTGGGTCGTCTCGCCGGAGACCTATGCCCTGGCGCTGGTGGTCCCGGCCGAGACCTTCCACACCCATCTCCCACGCCTGCTCCCCCGGGCCAGCCCGGAGTTCGTCTGGGGCTTTGCCCTCGATCCCCAGGCTCTGCGGGCCGACGACGCGGGCCCGCTGCTGGGCGCCCTGGCGGACCTGCGCCGCCAGGCCCAGCGGCACCGTCCGGGGCTGGTGCTGGAACGGGCGCCCGAGGCGGCGCTGGCCGCCGCCCAGCGCCAGGCCCAGTGGCTCTTTGTGCTTCTTGGGGCGGTCAGTCTGCCGCTGCTGCTGACCAGCGGTCTTTTCCTCAGCGCCGCCGCCCGGCTTCTGGTTGAGGAGCAGCGGGCCGAGATCGCCGTCCTCAAAAGCCGGGGCGCCAGCACGCTCCAGATCGTCGTTCTGTTCTGGCTGGCCACGCTGCCGCTGGCCGGGATGGCGGTTCTGGCCGGCCCGGCGCTTGGCGGGCTTCTGGCCGCCGGTCTGGGCGGGGCTGGCTGGCTCGTCGGCAACGCCGGAGAGCGGGTGGATCTGCCGGTCGTCCCGGGACCGGCGGCCCTGGTCGGCGCCGCCATCGCGGTCGGACTGGCCTGGCTGGGCCTCGGCTGGCCGGCCTGGGAGGCGGCCCGGACCACGGTGGTCACCTACCGCCAGGAACTGGCGCGGCGTCTGCGGACGCCCCTCTGGGAGCGGGCCCTCCTCGACCTCCTGCCGCTTCCGGTCGCCGGCTACGGCTACTACCTGCTCCACCAGCGGGGAGCGCTCCTGCCGGCGGACGCCGGCCGGCTAGATCCCCTTCCTCTGGTCGCCCCGGCCCTGTTCATCATCGCCGGCGGGCTGGTCTACCGCCGGCTGCTGCCCGGTCTCTGGGGACTGGCCGAACGGGCGGGCCGGGTCGTGGCCGGGCCGACCCTGCTCCTGGCGCTGCGCCAGGTCAGCCGGCACCCCTTCGAGTACCGGGGGATCGTGCTGATGCTGGTGGTGACGCTGGCCCTGAGCCTCTTCAGCGTCTCGGCCGCCCGGACGCTGGCCGAGAGCGACCAGGTGGCGGTGGACTATCGGGTTGGGGCTGATCTGCGCCTGGGGGAGGAGGGAGTGGTGAACCCGCTGACCGGCGAGTGGATCCTCCGTCCGGTCGACGACTACCGGGCGGTGCCCGGTGTCCTGGCCGCCGCCCGGGTGGTCCGGGCCAGCGGCCGCCTGACGGTGGAGGGGCGCGCCACCCCGATCCAGGTCCTGGCAGTCGAACCGGCCGAGCTGGTCGAGGTCGTCCGCTGGCGGCCGGAGTACGCCGACCAGCCGCTGCTCGATCTGTTCAGTGCCCTGGCGGCCAGCGAGACGGCCGCGCTGGTCGACCGGCGACTGGCCGAGCAGCTGCGCCTCCGGCCGGGCGACGAGATCGCCCTGGCGGTCGGTGACCAGGCACTGAACATAACAGTCGCCGGCGTCAGCGCCTACTTTCCCACGCTCCTCCCGACGGAGGGGCCGTTCATTATCGTCAATCTTGAACAGCTGCTGGGCCGGATAGGGCTTCCCGGCGTCGAGATCTGGCTGCGGCTGGCGCCCGCAGTCGACGACGCCGCCGTCCTGACGGCCCTGGCCCAGCAAGGTCTGGCGGTCTCGCCGCTGGCCTCACGGATGGCTCTGCTGGCTGCCCGCCAGCGCGACCCCGGCCGGCTGGGGGTCTTCGGGCTTCTGGGACTGGGGCTGAGCGTGGGGGTCGGGCTGGGGCTGCTGGGCTGGTCTACCGCCAGTTACCTGGCCTTCCGGCGGCGCCTGGTTCAGATCGGCGTCCTGCGGGCGCTGGGGCTGAGCAGCGGTCAGGTGGGCTGGCTCCTGGTGAGCGAGGAGATCGGGGTGATCGTCAGCAGTCTGGGGCCAGGGCTGTTGCTGGGGCTCCTGACCGCCGGGCTCTACGGGCCGCGTCTTCTGGGCGAACCGCCGGCCGGGCCACCGCCCCAGCCGGTGCTGGCCTGGGCCGAGGCGGGCTCTCTGACCGGGCTTCTGGCGCTGGGGCTGCTGGGGACACTGCCGGTGACTCTGGGGCTGCTGCGGCGCGTACGGATCCACGAGGCCCTCAAACTGGGCGAGGCGGTCTGAGGATTCTCACCAGACTCTAACGGCCAGCCGACGGCGACGGCGGTATGATCCCCGACGGGCCGGCCGGCCCGTCGGGGAGCCGGCCGCTCTCATGCGCATAAGTGCCCTTATGCGCATGACTTCATCCACCGTCACACCCGGCCAGGAGCGCCGCGATGACGCCGACCGTCGCCCAGGCCATCGCCACCTTCCTCGAGAGCGCCCGCCTCTCGCCCCGCACCATCGCCACCTACCGCCAGGCCCTCCAGGCCTTCTGTCAGCACCTGCAGCGTCAGGGGCTGGACCCGGCGACCGCCCCGGTCACCGCGTTGACCATCGACCACGTCGTCGGGTTTCTCACCGCCCGCGCCCCGCGCAGTCCCCAGACCCGCGCCGAGGTCTCGGCCCTGCGCACCGCCCTGACCTACCTGGCCGGCGTCCGCAAGTTCTACGCCTACCTCACCGCCGCCGACCTCCATCCCACCCTCTCCACCGAAAAACTGGCCCTGCGCCTCAAAGCCATGCGCGGCCGCTTCACCCCCCCACCTCCCCGCGTCCACCGCCGCGATCTGGAGCGGCTGATTAATTATGTAAAATCACTGCCGCCGGAGCGCCAGCCGGCCCGCGAACTCCGCCGCCGCAAGATCGTCGCCCTCGTCCTTCTCCTGGCCCGCACCGGCCTGCGCCTCTCCGAGCTCTGCGCCCTCCGCCGCCAGGATATCGACCTGAGCGAGGGCACGGTCTTCGTCTTCCGGGGCAAGAACAATAAATCCCGCCTCACCTATTTCGACCGCGAGACCGCCCAGGCCCTCCTGGCCTACTGGGAAGCCCGTGGCGACCGGGCCCACGGCCGGGTGGGCGACCTCCCGGCTTTCTCCGGCCGCGATCGCCCCGGCCAGCCCGGCACCCCCATCCGCCCCCGGACCGTCCAGGCCCTCATCACCACCCTGGCCACCGCCGCCGGTCTGTCAGCCCCCATCACCCCCCACAGCTTCCGCCACGGCCTGGCCACCGAACTGGTCCGCCGCCGCGTCCGCGAGTCGGTGGTCCAGCGGCTGATGGGCCACGCCAACCCGGCCACCACCCAGATTTATGTCCACCTGGTGAACGAAGAGGTCCAGGCGGAGTACCGTGAGGCCTTTGGGGCGTACGACCCGCCGACCGGTCAGCCTGCTGACGGGCGCCCCGACCCCGAAGAGTAGACGGCGCCTCACCACGGCGACGGGTCTCCGAGACAGGCCGACCGCACCGCCGTGGCCCCGGTCTGCGGGGGCGCCCGCCTAGTGGGTGGCGGTGATCGGCAGGGTGAGGGCCCGGCCGTGCCAGTCCTGGCGGATCCAGGCGTAGGCCGGGTCGTCGTAGGGGGTCATCTCGCGGGTTTCGCCGGCCAGGATGTTGAGGTAGTAGACGTTGCTGCCCGGCGCGGCCACCACCGGATGGTAGCCCTCCGGCACCAGAACAAGATCGCTATCGCGGGCCACCACCACCTCGTCGCGGGCGGTGTCACGCGTGTAGAGGCGTTGAAGGGCGAAGCCCTCGGGCGGGTCGATCCGGTAGTAGTAGACCTCTTCCAGATAGGGCGAGCCACCCCGCCCGTCGTGGCGGTGCGGCGGGAAACTCGACCAGTTGCCGCTCGGCGTCAGCACCTCGACCACCAGCAGACGCTCGGCCGGGAAGTCGGGCGCGAGGACGTGCGAGACCCGCCGGGTCACGTTGGCCCCGCCGCGGATCTCCACCCGCACCGCCTCCGGCCGGACCAGCCGCACCGGATAGCGCCGCTCGGCCGGCGCCCGGCCGAGCGCAAACTCCAGCGCCGTGGTCGCGGTCAGGTCGAGCCGCGAGGCGCAAGGAAGGTAGAGGGCGGTCGGGAGAGCGGTGAATACGCTCCGCCGACCAACGATCTCGAAGGTCTGCCCCTCGACCGTGGCCCGGGCGGAGCCGGTCAGAAAGACCAGCACCGCCTCCTCGGGGCCGGTCTCCAGCTGCCAGGTCGCCCCAGCCGGGAGCGCCCAGACCTCGAAAGCGAGATAGCGCCAGCCGGCCGTGGCCGGGTCGACCCCGACCAGCCGGCCGGGCCCTGGAACCGGGGAGAGACGCATCACTCCACCTCCCAGAGGTCGACCGGACGGCCCTCGCGGTGGCTCCGGGTCGCCGCCAGAGCGATGCGCAGCGCCTCCAGCGCGTCGCGCGGCCCCGGACGCGGCGGCTGGCCGCCCTGCACCGCCTGGACAAACGCCGCCAGCTCACGGCGGTAGGCCTCCTGAAAACGGTCGGCGAAGAAGCGATAATAGTCGGCCTGCAGACCGGTCGGACCGAACTGCCAGAGCGGCGTCCGGGGCAGGGCCTCGACGACGATCTTGCCCCGCGCCCCGAAGACCTCGGTCCGGATGTCGTAGCCGTAGACCGCCCGGCGCGAGTTCTCCACCACCCCCAGGGCGCCGTTGGCGAAGCGCAGAACGGTCAGGCTGGTGTCCACATCGCCGACGGCGTAGAACCCGGGGTCGACCAGCACCGCTCCCCAGGCCTGAACGGTCAGCACCTCGCCGACCAGGAAGCGGGCCAGATCGTAATCGTGGATGGCCATATCGACGAACATCCCCCCGCTCGTCGCCAGGTAGCGGAAGGGAGGCGGGAAGGGGTCACGGCCGACCGCACGGAACATCTCAACCGGGCCGATGGCGCCCTCCTCGAGGAGAGCCCGGGCTCGCTGATAGCCAGGGTCGAAGCGCCGCTGGAATCCGATCTGAAAAGGAACACCCATTTCGGCCACCACCTGAAGCGCCCGCCGCGTCTCCGCCAGCGTCAGGGCCACCGGCTTCTCGCAGAAGACCGCCAGCCGGCGCCGGGCCGCCGCCACGATCAGATCGGCGTGCGTCTCCGTCGGGGTGGCAATGACCACCGCCTCGACCGCCGGATGGTCGAGGGCCCGGGCCACGTCGTCGGTGGCCTGCTCGGCCCGGGCCAGAGTCCGGGCGGCCTCGGCGGCGGCCCGGTCGGGATCAACCACCGCCACCACCCGCACCGTCGGCAGACCGCCCAGGGTGGCAGCGTGCAGCCGGCCGATACGGCCGGCCCCCAGCAGGACGACGCCCAGCGTTTGCCTCATCGCGGGTGCAGCCGGCCCTCCAGATACGCGCGGTTCCGACGGGCCGTCTCCGTGGGGTCGATGGGCGTGGTGTCCTGCTCGACGATCACCCAGCCGTCGTAGCCCAGCCCGCGCAGACGGGCGAGGAGGGCCGGGAGCGGCAGGACACCGCTCCCCAGGAAGGTGAAGATGTACCGCCGCAGGGCGGTGTGGAAGTCCCACCGCTCGGCCCGCGCCTGCGCCAGGACCGCCCCGTCCACGTCCTTGAGGTGGACATACACCACCCGCGGACCGTAGCGGTCGAGCAGGGCCAGGACATCGCCACCGCCATAGATCAGATGCCCGGTGTCCAGGCACCAGCCCACCAGGTCGGGGTCGGTCTGGTCGAGCAGACGGGCCGTCTCCGCCGCCGTCTCGATATAGGTGCCGACGTGGTTGTGAAAGGCCAGCCGCAGTCCCAACGGCCGGACCTCACGGGCCAGGTGGTGCAGCCCCTCCACCAGACTGGCCCACTGGGCCTCGGTCAGACCGTCTGCCGGCGTGACGCGCCCGGCCACCGCCCGGCGGTGCTCATCGCCGGCGTCGGCGGCGAGAAGATACTCCGCCCCCATGCGCTGAAGGAACCGGGCCCGCTCCAGCGCGCCCGCGATCTCGGCGGCCCACCGGTCGGGCGCACGCAGGTCGAGAGCGGTGAAAGCGGCCACCAGCCGCAGGCCCCGCGCCTGGAGGGCCGGCCCCAGAACCGCCGGATCGGCCGGCAGGCTGCGCGACCACTCGGTGGCCGTGTAGCCCGCCCGGACGATCTCGTCCAGAATGGTCGGGAAGGGCACCCAGGGGCGGTAGTCGGGCACGTCCTCGTTGTTCCAGTTGATAGGGGCGGTCCCGATCCGCACGGGCGCCTCCTAAAAGACGCGCTGGGCCCGGCGAGCCTGCTCGTAGGCCCGCCGTGCCTCCTGAACCCCGACCTCGCCGCTCACTGCGGCCACCGGCACGTCCCACCAGCCCTCGAAGTTCGGCACCCGCCGCTCCGGGTCCACCGGCACCACGATCACCGTGATGCGGTCGCTGGCCCGGGCCTCCGCCAGCGCCTGCCGCAGGGCCTCGGCCGTCGGAGCGTAGAGTGCCCGGGCCCCCATGGACTCGGCGTGCTTGACGAAATCCACCGGCACGTAGGGCCCGGTCAGACGGCGGGTGCGCTGATCGCGGAAGCGCAGCTCGTTGCCGAAACTGGGCGAGCCGACCGAGCGCTGAAGACCGTGGATGCTCTGGAAGCCGTGGTTGTCCACCAGGACGACCGTGATGGCGATCCCCTCCTGGACCGCGGTCACGATCTCCGAGTTCATCATTAGATACGAGCCGTCGCCGATCATGACGAAGACCGCGCGGTCGGGATCGGCCATCTTGACGCCGAGGCCCGCCGGGATCTCGTAGCCCATCGTCGAGTAGCCGTACTCCAGGTGGTAGGCCTTGGGATCGCTGGTCCGCCAGAGTTTGAGGAGATCACCCGGCAGGCTTCCGGCCGCGCAGACGACCACCCCGCGCTCGCCGGCGGCCTCGTTGACCAGGCCGATGACCTCCGCCTGCGCCAGGCAGGCCGGGTCCTTGACCCGCCGCAGGTCGTCGACGGTGGCCTCCCATTCGGCCTTCAGCCGGGCGATCTCCTGGCGGTAGTCCGGGCTGGTCTGGTAACCGGTCGCCTCCAGTGCCCGGGTGAGGGCCTCCAGGCCCCGTCTGGCGTCGGCGATGAGCGGAAGCGCCCGCAGTTTATAGGCGTCGAGCGGGGCGACGTTGAGGCCGATGAAGCGCACCTCGGGGTGCTGGAAGGCGGTCTTCGAGGCGGTGACGAAGTCGCCCAGTCGGGTGCCGATGGCCAGAACCACGTCGGCCTCGCGGGCCAGACGGTTGGCGGCCAGCCCACCGTTGGCTCCGACCGGGCCGACGTTGAGGGGATGGTTCCAGGGGAGGGCCCCCTTGCCAGCCTGGGTCTCGGCCACCGGGAGGCCGAAGCGCTCAGCAAAAGCCCGCAGGTCGGCCGTGGCCTCGGCGTAGATCGTGCCCCCGCCGGTGATGATGAGCGGCCGGCGGGCGCGCTGCAGGAGACGCACCGCCGCCGCCACCGCCTCCGGCTCCGGCACCGGCCGGCGGATGGGCCAGACCCGTTTCTCGAAGAAGCTGACGGGGAAGTCGTAGGCCTCGGTCTGGACGTCCTCGGGCAGAGCGATGGTCACCGCCCCGGTCTCGGCCGGGTCGGTCAGCACCCGGAAGGCCTCGGGCAGACTGCTCAGGAGCTGCTCGGGGCGGTAGATCCGGTCGAAGTACTTCGAAATCGGCCGGAAGACATCGTTGACGCTGACATCGTGCTCGAGCGGGTGCTCGAGCTGCTGCAGCACCGGATCGGGCAGCCGGTTGGCGAAGTAGTCGCTGGGCAGGAGCAGGACCGGCAGCCGGTTGATCGTCGCCCCGGCGGCGGCCGTGACCATATTCGTCGCCCCCGGCCCGATCGAGGTCGTGCAGGCGAAGGTGGCCAGCCGGTTCTGCATCTTGGCGTAGGCCGCCGCCAGATGCACCATGGCCTGCTCGTTCTGCGGGCGGTAGTAGGGCAGCCCCACCTGCTCGCCCAGCTCCTCCAGGGCCTGTCCCAGCCCGGCCACGTTGCCGTGGCCGAAGATGCCCCAGACCCCGTGGATGAACCGGCGCTCAACACCGTCGCGCTCGACGTACTGCTGGCCGAGAAAGCGCACCAGGGCCTGGGCCACTGTCAGGCGCACTGTCAGCATGGCGCCCTCCTCGCCGCAAGACTTGGCCCGCGCTCCAGGCAGGCCAGGCCATCATACGCCAGACCGCCGCCGCTGTCAACGCGCCCAAAAGAAAAGGCCCTCGGTGAGGCGAGGGCCTGGAACCAGCCGTCCACGCTCGGCGCCGTCAGTCGAACCGACGGCCAGCCAGAAGGACCGCCGCGATCGCCCCGCTCACCACCAGGATCAGACCGGCGATGATGGCGCCCGTGCTCTCCAGCGCCAGGAAGAACGAACCGATGGCCGAGACGGTGAAGGCGATACAGACGATGAGCGCCAGGGGCATAAAGAGAGCGAAGAGCAGCTTCTCGCGCAGGGTCACAGCCCACCCCATCTGCCGTTACTTCCCGTGTCGACGCTGCCAGCGCTCGCGCTTCCGGCGCTTGCGATACTTGTGCTTGTTCATCTTCTTACGCCGCCACTTGAGCACCGAACCCATGCAGGGACGTTCCTCCTACTCCTTTCAGACTCGGCCGACGCTCCACACCAGTGTATTCTACCGCTTTCGCGCCACGCCGGCAACATGCCCCCGCACCCCCCGCCACGGCCGACAGGACCTCTTCCACCCCGGCCGTCGGCGGCCGGGTGTAGAATGATGGGGAGAGCACCGTGGCGCGAGGAGGGACCATGCTCACCGGAGCGCAGGCGCTGGTCCGGGCCCTGCGGGCCGAAGGGGTCAGCGTCGTTTTCGGCATCCCCGGGACCCACAACCTGCCGCTCTACGACGCCCTGCACGACGAGCCGGCCATGCGGGTCGTCACCACCCGCCACGAACAGGGAGCCGCCTTCATGGCCGATGGCTACGCCCGGGCCACCGGCGAGATCGGCGTCTGCCTCACGGTGACCGGCCCCGGCGTCACCAACACCCTGACCGCCCTCGGTCAGGCCTACTCCGACTCCTCGCCGGTCCTCCTCATCGCCACCCAGGTCCCCACCGACCAGCTCGAGCGGGAATACGAGGGCTTTCACGAACTGCGCCGCTCGCTCGACGTGGTGGGAGCGGTAACCGGCTTCGCCTGGCGGGCTCCTAGCGCCACGGCCATTCCTTTCGGCCTCCACGCCGCCTTTCAGCACCTGCGCAGCCGCCGCCCCCGCCCGGCGTTCATCGAGATCCCCCTTGACCTGCTGACCCGGCCGGCGGGCGATGTCGCCGGTCACCCTCTGCCCGTCGCCGAGACCCCACCGGATCCGGAGGCCATCGCCGCCGCCGCCGCTCTCCTGGGCGAAAGCCGCCAGCCGCTTCTCTATCTGGGCGGCGGGGTCATCCGGGCCGGGGCGGGCCAGGCGGCCCTGCGCCTGGCCGAGCACCGACAGGCGCCCGTCGTCTGCAGTCCCCAGGGCAAGGGCGCGGTCCCCGAAGATCATCCCCTCGTCCTGGGCAGTGGTTGGGGCGCCCACCATCCGGCCCGCGCCCTCCTGGCCCAGGCCGACCTGGTCCTGGCCGTCGGCACCCGCTTCGGTCCCCTGCCCACCGACCACTGGCGGCTGCCGCTCCCGGCCAATCTGATTCACATCGACATCGACCCGACCGTTATCGGTCGGCACTATCCGACCCGCCTTGGGATCGTGGCCGACGCCCGCCTGGCGCTCCAGGCGCTGAACGCGGCTCTGGCCGATCAGCCGGCGCGTTCGGCCCCGTGGTGCGATCTGGCGGCCCAGCGCGCCGCCCGCCGGCAGGTGCTGATGGAGCGGGCCGGCGAGATTCTGGCTTTCTTTGAGAGGCTGCGCGCGGTGCTGCCGCCGGAGACCGTTCTCTGCAACGACCTGACCGCCGTCTGCTACTGGGCTCACGCCGCCTTCCCGGTCACCCAGCCGCGCACCTTCCACTACCCCACCGGCTTCGGCACCCTGGGCTTCGCCCTGCCGGCCGCCATCGGTGCTAAGATCGCCCGGCCGGAGAGACCGGTGGTGGCCCTGGCCGGTGATGGGGGGTTCCTCTACACCGGTCAGGAACTGGCCACCGCGGTGGCCTGGCAGGTCGACGTGGTGGCCGTGGTCTTCAACGACCACGCCTATGGCGCCGTCAAGCAGGATCAGGTCTATCACTACGGCGGGCGGACGATCGGCTGCGACCTGGTCAGCCCCGACTTCGTCCGGCTGGCTCAGGCCTTCGGCGCCCGTGGGCTGCGCGTGGCCAGCCTGGCCGAGGTGCCTGAGGCGGTGGCCGAGGCGCTGACCCTCCCCGGTCCCACCGTCATCGAAGCCCCCTCACCGGCCATCCTGCCGCCCTGGATCTTCTGAACCGTCCCAGCGGGCCACCACCAGGCTGGCGTTCTGCCCACCGAAGGCCAGCGAGTTGGTCATGGCCACCCGAAGCGGAGCGGGCCGGCCGACCAGGGGGACGTAGTCCAGGTCGCACTCGGGGTCCGGCTCGTGCAGGTTGATGGTGGGGTGAACGAAGCCGTCGCGGAGCGAGAGGACGGTGGCGACAAACTCGACCGCCCCGGCCGCTCCCAGAAGATGTCCGGTCATCGACTTGGTCGAACTGATCGGCAGCCGGCGGGCGTGGTCGCCGAAGACCGTCTTGATGGCGCGGGTCTCGATTTTATCGTTGAGCGGCGTCGCGGTGCCGTGGGCGTTGAGGTAGTCGATGGCCTCCGGGGGAAGCCCGGCCTGCCGGAGGGCCAGGCGCATCGCCCGGACCAGGCCCCCGCCGTCCCCCGGCGGGGCGGTGATATGAAAGGCGTCGCAGGTCGTGCCGTAGCCCAGGACCTCGGCGTAGATGCGGGCCCCACGGGCTCGGGCCGTGGAGAGGGCCTCCAGGACCACCGCCCCGGCTCCCTCGCCGATGACAAACCCGTCGCGCCGCCGGTCGAACGGGCAACTGGCCTCGGCCGGGCAATCGTTGCGGCGCGAGAGAGCCCGGGCGTTGGCGAACCCGGCCACGGTGAGGGGGGTGATCGGGGCCTCGGTCCCGCCGGCGACCACCGCCCGGGCCAGCCCACGGCGGATGAGTTCGGCCCCCTGGCCGATGCAGTCGGTCCCGGTCGAGCAGGCGCTGGTGAGGGGCACGACCGGCCCCTGGAGTCCACACTGGATGGCGATCTGGCAGGCCGGCATATTGGGGATGACGTTGGCGATGAAAAAGGGGCTCACCCGGCGTGGTCCCTCGCGGAGCAGAACCCCGTGCTCGGCCTCGAAGGTCCCCATCTGGCCCACACCCAGACCGAAGACGACCCCGATGTCCTCGGGACCGAAGGCGGCGGGGTCGAGGGCGGCGTCCCGGAGGGCCATCCGGGCGGCGGCCACGGCGAACTGGGTGGCCCGGTCGAGCCGGCGGGCCTCTTTGCGCGGCAGGAAGTCCTCCGGACAGAAATCAACCACCTCGCCGGCGATCCGGCTCGGCAGATCGCGGGCGTCGAAGAGCGAGATGGGCCGGACGCCCGAGACGCCCTGACGCAGCGCCGCCCAGAAGCGCTCGACACCCGTCCCCACCGGCGAGACCACGCCCAGGCCGGTGACCACCACCCGTTCCATCGGCCTCTCCCCCTGGCGAGTATGTCCGACCCGAGGATTATATCAGAAGCCCTTGACAGCCGCGCGCGGGCTGCCGTAGGGTAAGAGGGCGAAGGGGAAAGCCATGCGCTACGGTGAGGAGCAGATCGCCCAGGCCCGGCTGGAGCCGTTGCCCAACCCCTACCCGGACCGCGACTACATCATCGACATCACCTGTCCGGAGTTCACCTGCCTCTGCCCCCGCTCCGGCTACCCCGACTTCGCCACCATCCACATCACCTACATCCCCGACCGCTGGATCGTCGAGCTGAAGTCGCTCAAACTCTACATCAACCGCTACCGGGGCGAGTACCTCTTCCACGAGGCCGCCGTCAACCGCATCCGGGACGACCTGGTCCAGACCGTCCAGCCCCGCTGGCTGCGGGTGGTGGGCGACTTCAATCCCCGTGGCAATATCCGGACCGTGATCACGGTCGAGTACAGCCAGCCCGGCTACTGCTCACCGGGTGCGGTCCGCGGGGAAAGCCATGGCGTCGCGCGCTCTTGACGTCGCTCTGATCGGTGGCCCCCAGTACGACGCCCTCTACACCCGCCTGGCTGAATTCACCGCCCGGACCGGCTACAGCGTACGGGTCCACGTCCGGCTCCCCCACCCGGAGCTGAACGCCCATCTGGCCGAGGCCTACCGGACCGGCCACGGCCCTTACGACCTCATCTCAACCCACACCAAATACGCCCCGGCCCAGGCCCATTTCCTCCGCCCCCTGGACGACCTGCTCGACCCGGCCGACCTGGCCGATTTCGCCCCGGCCATCCTGGACCTGGCCCGGGTCCACGGCCGGCTGGTCCAGGTCCCGCGCAATGTCGACTGCCGGCTCCTTTTCGTCCGCCGTGACCTGCTGGCTGACCCCCACGAACAGGCGGCCTTCGTCCGCCGCTTCGGTCGCCCGCTCGGCCTGCCCCGGACCTGGCTCGACCTGGCCGACGTCGCCCGCTTTTTCGCCCGTCCGCCTGCTCTCTTCGGCTACGCCTTCCCCGGGCGGCAGTCCGGCCTCTTCGGCACCTTCTTCGAGCTCCACGCCATGGCCGGAGGGGTCCTTTTCGACGAGGGGCTGCGGCCGCACTTCGACACCGCCGCCGGCCACTGGGCGCTGGGGCTCCTGCGCGACCTCTACCTGACCTGGCAGACCACCCCGCAGCCCCTGGAGAGCCTCTACTTCGACGAGGTCAGCGCCCTCTTCCGCAGCGGCCGGGCCGCCCTGGTCCTCGACTGGCCAGCCTACTACGGCCTCTACCGCGACCCGGCCACCTCCCAGATCATCGGCCGCTACGACATCGCTCCCTATCCGGTGGGGCCCGCCGGGCTGCGCCGGGTCTATGCGGGCTGCCACTCGTTCGCCATCCCCACCTCGGTCAAGGACCTGGAGGGGGCCCTGGCCCTCCTGCGCTTCCTCACCGCGCCGGAGAGCCAGCGCCTGGAGGCCGAACGGGGGGCCATCGTCCCCCGCCAGTCGGTGATGCAGGCCCTGCGCGCCACCCTGCCGCCGGACTCGCTGGAGGCCCGCCGGCTGGCCCTGCTCGACGAGATCCAGCGCGACCAGATGCTGACCTTCCCCAAGTTCGCCGCCTACCCGGCGGTCGAGGAAGCGGTGGCTCCGCTCCTCCAGCAGGCCATCCGGGGCGCATGCGCCGTGGCCACGGCCCTGGCCCGGGCCGACGAGGTCGCCTGGACGCTCATCCGTCAGGCCGGCGAGGGCCAGCCGTGATCCCGGGGAGCGGCGAGGAGCTGGCCGCCCTGGTGCCGCGCCTGACCGGCCGGCGTGTCGCCGTCGTCGGCGACGTCTGCCTTGACGAATACATCGTCGGCCGGGCCCGCCGGCTGAGCCGCGAGGCCCCGGTGCCCGTCCTGGAGTTCCAGGAGCGCTGGACCCTCCCCGGGGCGGCCGCCAATCCGGCGCACAACCTCCGGGCCCTGGGGAGCGAGCCGGTGCTCCTCAGCGTGGTTGGCTGCGACCCGACCGCCGCCGAACTGCGCCAGCGTCTGCGCGACCTGGGCATCGCCGACGACGGGCTCATCGCCACCCCCGACCGGCAGACCACCCGCAAGACGCGGCTGCTGGCCGAGGTCAGCCTGCGGTTCCCCCAGCATGTGGCCCGGATCGACTACCCCGAACGCCGCCCGCTGACCCCAGCCCTGCGCCAGGCGGTTCTGGACCGACTGGCGGCGGTCCTGCCCACGGTGGAGGCGGTGCTGGTCTCCGACTACCGCGGCGGGGTCATCGACCCCGTCCTGGCGGCCGAGATCCGGGCCCTGGCCCACCGGGCCGGCCGGCCTGTCACGGTCGACTCCCAGGGGAACCTCGCCCCCTTTCGGGGCTACGATCTTCTCAAGGCCAATCAGGCGGAGACCGAGCAGTACCTGGGGCGAGAACTGCCCAGCGAGGTCGCGGTCACAGCGGCAGCGCGCGAGATCCGGGACCGTCTGACCGTCAAGGGGGTGGTGATCACCCGGGGGCCCGAGGGCCTGGCGCTGGTCTGGGGCGAAGAGTGCTGGCACGTCCCGGCCGTCAACCGGACCGAGGTCTACGATGTGACCGGCGCCGGCGACACGGTCATCGCCGTGCTGACCCTGGCGCTGGCCGCCGGTCTGCCCCCGCTGGCCGGGGCCTACCTGGCCAGCCTGGCCGCCGGTCAGGTGGTCCGCCGGCTGGGCAACGCGGTGGTGACGCCCGCCGAACTGATGGCGGTCGCCCGCTCGCTGCCGGGGTAACCGTCCGCTACGGCGAGGTCTCGTCGGCCAGCCGGGCGATCTCGTCACAGAGACGCTCGTAATCGGCCAGGAGCGCGCACCAGAGGGCTTCGTACTCGGGCAGGCGGGGATCGCCCCTGGCGCGCGCCTCCTCGACGACCCGCTCGCCACGGCGGAGCCGGCCCTCCAGGAAGGCACGCTGCTGCTCCAATGCCCGCAGGCGCGCCTGACGGTCAGCGTTTCCCGCCGCCGGTCTTCCGCGCTCGTCTGGCATCCCGCGGCCTGTCCCCGCCCAACAGCCCGGTCCACCGGGCCGGCTCGTCAGTCCATGATACCGCACCCGTGGCCGCCGTGCGAGCGACCGGGTCAGCGCAGGAGATCGCGGGCGGCGGCGGCGATATTCTCCGCCGTCAGACCGTATTTGGCCAGGAGGTCCTCGGGCTTGCCCGACTCGGCGTAGGTGTTCTCGAGGGCCACGAAGCGCAGCGGCGCCGGCGCGCGCTCGGCCAGCGCCATGGCCACCGCGCTGCCCAGGCCGCCGTGCTTCAGGTGCTCCTCGGCCACCACGATCCCTCTGGTCTCGCGGGCGGCGGCCACCAGCGCCTCGATATCAAGAGGGCGCACACTGGCCAGATCCAGCACCCGGGCGTCGATCCCCTCCTCCGCCAGGATCTCGGCCGCCTCCAGCGCCAGGGCGACCATCAGGCCGTTGGCCGCCAGCGTCACATCGCGGCCCGGGCGCAGCAGGTTGGCCCGGCCGATCACGAATTCGCAGCCGTCCTCATAGACGATCGGCACCCGTGGCCGACCCAGGCGCAGGTAGACCGGCCCCTCGACCGCCAGCATCGCCTGCGTGGCCGCCCGGGCGGCCACCTCATCGGCCGGCACCAGGACCGTAAAGCCCGGCAGCGCCAGAGCCAGAGCGATATCCTCGATGCCCATCTGCGAGGGACCGTCCTCGCCGATGCTGATCCCGGCATGGGTGCCCACCACCTTGACGTTCAGGCGGGGAAAGGCCACCGACATGCGCAACTGGTCGAAGGCGTTGCAGAGCAGAAAGCAGGCGAAGCTGGCGATCACCGGGATCTTCCCACAGCTGGCCAGGCCTCCGGCCAGGCTGACCAGATTCGACTCGGCGATCCCCACGTTGAAAAACCGCTCCGGGTAGGCCCGGGCGAAGAGGTCGGTCCGGGTCGAGTTGTTCACATCGCCGTCGACCACCACGATCCGTTCGTCGCGCCCCAGCGCGACCAGGGCCTCGCCGAAGGCGTCGCGCGTGGCCTTGCCCAGGCGGAAGGCACGGCGTTTGGTCAGCTCCATCCGAGTTCCTCCAGAGCCCGGCGGGCCTGCTCCGGTGTCAGGGCCTTGCCGTGGAAGGTCCAGTCTTTCTCCAGGAACGAGACGCCCTTGCCCTTGACGGTGTGGGCGATGATGGCGCTGGGCCGCTCGCGCTCCTCCCGGACGGCGGTCAGAGCGCTGGCGATGGCGGCCAGATCGTGGCCGTCGATCTCGTGGACGCGCCAGCCGAAGGCCGCCCACTTCTCGGCCAGCGGGGTATGGTCCATAACCGTGGCGATGAGCCCGCTCTGCTGCGCTTTGTTGTGGTCGACGATGGCCACCAGATTGCCGACCCGGTAATGCCGGGCGGCCATGGCCGCCTCCCAGACCTGCCCCTCGTCACACTCCCCATCGCCCAGCAGCACGTAGACGCGGTAGTCGCGCCCGTCCAGGCGAGCCGCCAGGGCGTGGCCCAGTCCAATGGAGAGCCCCTGCCCCAGCGAGCCGGTCGAGGCCTCGACGCCCGGCAGCCGGCGCATGTTCGGGTGCCCTTCCAGGGGGCTGCCGATCTGGCGCAGGGTCCACAGCCACTCGCGGGGAAAGTAGCCGGCCGCGGCCAGGACGGCGTAGAGGGCCGGGGCGGCGTGGCCCTTGCTCAAAATGAAACGGTCGCGGTCGGGCCAGCGGGGGTCGCGCGGGTTGTGGCGCAGGAAGCCGCCGAAGTACAGAACGGTCATCACATCGATGGCCGAGAGCGAGCTGGTGGGATGGCCCGACCCGGCGCGCGTGGTCATCTCGATGATATCGCGGCGCAGCCGTCGGGCCAGGTCGGCCAGCGCGGCCAGGTCGGGGACCGTGCCGGCCGGCGCCTCCGGTGCCTGCATCCTGGATCTCCTTTCTCCGAGTCTCACCGCCTGTACTGTACCAGACCGGGGCCGACGCTGTAAAGCGAAGGGCCCCTCAGCCCGGCGGCCAGTGGAAGCGCCGCCCGGCCAGGAGGTGCAGGTGCAGATGGTCCACGCTCTGACCGGCATCCGGCCCCTGATTGAGCACCAGCCGGTAGCCACGGTCCCGGACCCCCTCCTGCTCGGCCAGCTGGCGGGCCACCAGGAGCAGCCGTCCGGCCAGTTCGACGTCGGCTGGCGTGAGATCGGCCACCCCGGCGATGTGCCGGACCGGCACCACCAGGATATGGACCGGCGCCTGCGGGTTGATATCGCGGAAGGCGACCACCTGGTCGTCGCGATAGACGATCTGGCTGGGAACCTCGCCACGGATGATGCGGCAGAAGATACAGGACATCTCTACCCCCCGTGCGACGGCTCATCCATATCGCCCAGAGTGTACAGGACCAGCGCCGTGGCCACAATCGCGGCGGTCTCCGCCCGCAGGATCCGCGGCCCCAGCGCCACCGGCACGATCCCGTAGTCCTGCGCCTGGGCGACCTCCTCCGGGGCGAACCCCCCTTCGGGGCCGATGAAGAGGCTGACCGCAAAGGGCCGCTCGACCGTCTGGAGCACCGTCCGCAGCGGCCGGGCCGGCGCGCGCTCGTGGGCCAGCAGCGCCAGACCCCGAGCCTGGCGGCAGGCCTGTCCGAAGGTGGTGACCGGGTGCAGAACCGGCAGTTTCCCCCGTCCGCTCTGCTCCGCCGCCTCGGCGATGATCCGCTGCCAGCGCTCGAACTTGGCCGGGCGGGTCTCGTCGGCGCTGGTGACGAGGCTTCGGGCGCAGAGGACCGGCACGAAGGCCACCACCCCGATCTCGGTGCACTTCTGCAGAACCAGTTCAAACTTCGGCGCCCGGATCAGCCCCTGGTAGAGGGTCAGTTTGACCCGCGGCTCGGTGGTAGCCAGCGAGCGCTCGCAGATCCGGCCCACGACCCGCTGGGGCGTCACCGTCTGCAACTCGACCAGGTACTGCCAGCCCGAGTTGTCCAGGACCACAATGCGCTCACCGGGGCGGAGCCGCAGGACGACGGCGATCTGGTGGGCCTGCGGACCGGTCAGCGTCACCGTCTGGTGCTGGAGGGCGCTGGGGGCGACGAAGAAGCGGTGCATGCTGCTCTCCGACCGATGAGGGCCACCCACTGATCCTGGACGAGCCAACCGCCGAGCCGCAGTCCGGCCGCCGTCAGCGCTCCAGCCACCAGCGCGGCCCGCTCCTCCAGGACCCCCGAGGCGACCAGCCAGCCCTCGGGCACCAGGGTCTCCACCATGGCGGCCGCCAGGTCCAGAATCACCCGGGTGGTGAGGTTGGCCACCACCAGGTCGAAGTGACGGGGAGGCACCAGCGGCAGGGACCCCTGACAGACCGTGATGCGGTCGGTGAGCGCGTTGCGGACCACGTTGGCCTGGCAGGCGGCCACCGCCACCGGGTCGATGTCGAGGGCCAGGACCGTGGCGGCGCCCAGTCGGGCCGCCGCCAGGGCCAGGATACCGGAGCCGGTGCCCAGGTCGAGGACCGTGCTGCCTGGACGCACCAGCTGCTCGAGGGCGATGAGGCAGAGACGGGTGGTGGGATGCAGGCCGGTGCCGAAGGCCATCCCCGGGTCCAGCTCGACGACGCAGTCGCCCGGCTGCGGCTGGTACGGGCGCCAGGAGGGCCGGATGACCAGGCGCTGGCCGACCCGCAGGACCGGGAAATGCTCCTTCCAGGCGTGGGCCCAGTCGTCCTCGTCGAGCTCGCGGCTGGTGAGCGGGCCGACCGGCCAGATCTGGGCCAGGTGCCAGAGCCCCTCACACAGACGCTGATATTTCTCCGCGGCCTCGGCGTCGAGCGGCAGGTAGCCCTTCACCACCAGGCGGGAGACCCGGAGGTCCAGGGCCTCCGGTGTCCAGGCCTCGACCTCCGGCGTCTCAGCGAGGCCGGCCTCGATGGCCACCCCGCCGTAGACATAGCGGTGGAAGAGGGCCGCCACCGCCTCGACCGCCTCGGCGTCGACCTGAGCGCAGACCTCCAGCCAGCGGCCAGCCATCAGCGGTGCTCACCGTCACTCGCCACCCAGCGCGTCCTTTACCCGTTCGAAAAAGCCCTTGCCGTCGTGGGCAGCAACCGGCGTGCCGAAGGTGCGGGCCAGTTCGGTGAAGAGACGGCGCTGCTCGTCGGTCAGCTTCTGAGGGATCTCCACCCGAACCCGAACCTGCAGATCGCCCCGACCGTAGGTCCGCAGGTAGGGGATACCCTTTTCTTTGATCCGGAAGGTGCGCCCGTGCTGCGTCCCCGGCGGGATGCGCAGACGGGTGGTGCCCCCCTCCAGGAGGGGGATCTCGACCTCGGCCCCCAGCGCGGCCTGGGCCACATTCAGCGTGAGGTCGTACACCAGGTCGTTGCCCTGGCGCTTGAAGACCGGATGGGGCTGGACGTGGAGCTGCACGTAGAGGTCGCCGGGCGGCCCACCGTTCTGGCCGACCTCGCCCTCGCCGGGCACCCGGATCTGCGTGCCCTCGTCCACCCCGGCCGGGACGGTCACCATCACCTGCCGGGTCGCCCGGCGGTAGCCCCGCCCCTGACAGGCGCCGCAGGGCGTGGTGATGACCTGCCCCTCACCCTGACAGCGCTCGCAGACCATCACGTTGACGAAGCGGGCGTAGAGGGTCTGGTGGACCCGGCGGACTTCGCCGGTGCCGTGGCAGTTCGGACAGACCACCGGTTCGGTCCCCGGCTCGGCTCCCCGCCCGCCGCAGTGCGGACAGCGCTCCCAGCGCTGGACCTCAACCGGCTTCTCACAGCCGAAGGCGGCCTCTTCGAAGGTCAGCGTGAGATCGACCCGCAGATCGCCGCCACGGGCCGGCCGACGGGCCCCCGGACGGGCGCCGAAGAAGGTCTCAAACAGGTCGACCACATCGAAGCCGAAGCCTCCGACCCCCGGACCAGCGAAGCCCTGGCCCGGCCCGGCGTGGCCGTAGCGGTCGTACAGCCGCCGTTTCTCCGGGTCGCTCAGGACCTCGTAGGCTTCGGTGATCTCTTTGAAGCGCTCTTCGGCATCCGGACTCTTGTTGACGTCCGGGTGGTACTGGCGGGCGAGCCGCCGGTACGCTCGACGGATCTCCTCTTCGGTCGCCTCGCGGGAGACGCCCAGGACCTCGTAGTAGTCGCGCTTACTCGCCATCCGCCATCCCATCCTTCAACCGGGGCCTGACCACCACGGCTAAGACATTTTAGCAGATTCTGGCCGGTGCCAACAAGGGAGCAGGCGGTCCGGCCCAGCCAGAGGCTCTCTCGCCTAAACGTCAGGGAGATCGGCCCGGAGCCGGCGGCTGGCGGCGAGAAGGTCGAGCGCCGCTCGGAGAACCGCCGCCGGCGTGGTCCCGGTCAGGCAGGCGTAGTGCCCGTAGGGGCACTCGGCCCGACCGCACGGTCGGCAGGAGACCGGGGCGCTGAGCACACGGGTCCGGCGGGTCTCACGGGGCGCCCAGCGTCGCGGGTCGGCCGCCCCGAAGACGACGACCACGGGCCGGTCCAGGGCCACCGCCAGATGGGCCGGCCCGGTATCGTTGCTGACGACCAGCGCCGACCGGGCGAGCAGCGCGGCCAGGTCCCCCAGACCGAGCCGGCCAGCCAGATCGAGCGCCTGTCCGCCCAGGGCCGCCTGGACGGCGGCGGTGACCGGCCGCTCCTCGGCCGTGCCGGTCAAGACAATCCGGTACCCCCGGGCCGCCAGGGCCGCGCCCACCTGCGCGAAGCGGTCGGCGGGCCAGCGACGGCTGGCCTCGCGCGCCCCGGGGTGCAGAACGACGAACGGCTGAGCGAGCAATCCCCAGCGACGCAGTCGGCGGCGGAGCCGCAGGCGGTCGACCGGGAGGACGGCGAACTCCAGATGGTCGCCGGCCGGGGGGCACCCCATGGCCGTGGCCACCGCCAGCAGCCGCTGGACCTCGTGGCGGTCGGTGTGGTAGGGCACCGCCAGGTCCAGCCCGTAGAGGTCGGGGGCCTCGGGCTGCTGGTAGAGGCCCACGGTTCGGCGCCCGCCGAGGAGCACACAGAAGATCGTGCTGACCAGCCCGCCCCCGTGGAGATTGACGACCAGATCGAAGCGTCGGGCCTGGAGCGCCCGGAGACCGGCCAGCACCCGGTCGGGCCGAACGGGCCGGGGCCAGAGCCCCGGGAACCCGGGGAAGGTCACAAAGCGGTCGAGATAGGAGCAGCGGCGGACGAACGCCCGGGCCCAGGGCAGCCCGATCAGGGTGACCTCGGCCGCCGGCCAGGCCCGGCGCAGGGCTCGGAAGAACGGCACGGCGCAGAGCAGGTCACCGAGATAGAGGGCGCGGAAGACCGCGATCCGGCGGACGCTCTCCACCCCGTCCCCCTCACACCCGACGGTCGGCAAGCCCCATGCCAGCCGCGCGGCCAGGGCGCGACGGCCGGCTAGCGTCGGGGCAGGCTGGACGTGATGGCCGGGGCGGTCGGACGGGTCGCCGGCACCGTCACGCCGAGCATCAGCCCGAAGCCGATCAGCGCCTCGAGGATCGGCACCCAGTAGATGCGCGGGAGACCGAGCCAGTCGATGAGCAGACCGATGACCACATTCCCCCCGCTCCGACCGATCCAGAAGGCGGTGGTCGTGAGCGCGGTGAGCAGCCCGACACGGGCCGGGTCCAGACGCTGGGCGATGGTGATGGCGACGCTGTTGGCGCTGCCGGCCAGGGCGGCCACCGCCATCGCCACCACCAGCGCGACCAGTGAGGTCCCGACCAGAAAAAGCGCCCAGGAGAGGGCCAGGAGGAGAAAACTGGCCAGGACCACCGGCCGGTCGCCGAGACGGTCGGCCAGATACCCGGCCAGCGGCAGGCTGACCAGGCCCACCAGGCTGTTCACTGTGTAAAGAGGACCGACCAGGGCCGGCGAGGCCTGCAGATAGCGGGTGACGTGCAACGGGACCAGAATCTGGCTGACCATCGCGGCGGCGTAGAACAGGGTGAGAGCGGCCACAAAGAGCAGGACCGTCCGACCGGTCCCGGTCACGAGCCCGGTCCAGCCCGCTCGCGGGGGCCGAGCCGTGGGCGTATGGGTCAGCAGGCGAGGGGGGCGGGTGTCCGGCAGGGCCACCAGGGCGTAGAGCAGCGTCAGCCCGCCCAGCACCGTCAGGGTCAGCCAGACCAGGCGCCCGCCACCGATTTCATAGAGAAACGTGCCCAGGGGCGCTCCGGCCGCCACCCCGAGGGGAAAGGCCAGCCGAACCGCCGCGTTGATGGTGTTGCGCGGCACCAGGTGACCGCGCTGCTCCTGGGCGGCGAAGTGGTCGGCCAGAACCGCGTAGAGATTACCTCCCGGAATGAGCGAGATCACAAACGAACTGAGCAAAATGAGCCGGTAGTCGGTCAGGAGAGCGAACGAGAGGGTGCGCAGCGGCAGGGCCACCATCCCCACCACGACCAGCGGCTTGCGCCGTCCCCAACGGTCGGTCAGATAGCCGCCGACCGGGCCGGAGATGGCGAAGGCCAGCGCGTACACCACCACGATGAAGATGGCCTGCGACTCGGTCAGCCCCAGGTCGCCCACCGCCCAGAGGATCGTCACCGGCCCCAGGGCGCCGATGATGACGGCGCTGAACAGGTTCACGAGGAAGACCGCCCGGTAGACCGGGTCGGCCCAGACCAGCATCAGCCCGCCCAGCGGGACCACCAGCGCCCGCCAGCCGCCCGGGCGGCGCCCGCTCATCCTCTACCGCCACCCGTAATTGCGCTGGTAGTAGTGGGCGAATTCGCCCCGCTTGATCGTCCGCCACCACTCCTGGTGGGTGCGGTACCACTCGACGGTCGTGGCCAGCGCCTCCTCGAAACGGTAGCGTGGCTGCCAGCCCAGCGCCCGCACCTTCGCGGTATCCAGCGCGTAGCGGCGGTCGTGGCCTGGCCGGTCTTTCACAAAGCGGATGAGATCGTGGGGCTTGCCCAGCAGATCGAGAATCAGCCGGGCTACCGCCAGGTTGGTGTATTCGTGCCCGGCGAAGATATTGTAGACCTCGCCCGGCGTTCCCTTCTCCAGCACCAGATCGATGGCGGCGCAGTGGTCCAGCACGTAGAGACGGTCGCGGACGTTCTGGCCATCGCCGTAGATCGGGATGGGGAGATCCTCGAGAGCGTTGGTGATGGCCAGGGGGATGAACTTCTCCGGATACTGATAGGGGCCGAAGTTGTTCCCCCCACGGGTGATCAGAACGGGCACGCCGTGGGTGATGAAGTAGGAGCGGGCCAGGAGGTCAGCCCCGGCCTTGGAGGCGGCGTAGGGGTTCCGGGGCGCCAGGGGAGCCTCCTCGGAGGCGTAGCCCACCTCGACCGAGCCGTAGACCTCGTCGGTGCTGACCTGCAGAAAGCGTTGCACCCGGTACTTACGGGCCGCCTCCAGCAGCACGTAGACCCCGTAGACGTTGGTCTGGACGAAGACGCCCGCCTCC
This sequence comes from Chloroflexota bacterium, assembly GCA_034433795.1. Classification (GTDB taxonomy): domain Bacteria; phylum Chloroflexota; class UBA6077; order FW602-bin22; family DAOUAE01; genus DAOUAE01. Next base: position 100,183 of record DAOUAE010000008.1, on the reverse strand, counting down.
ATCACCGCCCGGTCCACATGGGTCTCGGCGGCGAAATTGACGACCGCATCGGCCCGCGCCACCAGCGGCTCGACCACCAGCGGATCACAGATATCGCCCTGGACGAACTCCAGCCGCGGATCGCTCAGGACGTCGGCCAGATTCTCCAGGCGGCCGGCATAGGTGAGTTTGTCCAGCACGACGATCCGGCAGTCGGGATACCGAGCCAGGTAGTACCGCACGAAGTTGCTGCCGATGAAACCGGCACCGCCGGTGACCAGGAGTGTGCGCACGCTCTCCCCCCGTGTTCAGCCGGTCCGGCCAGTCTGGACCGGCCGGGATAACAGGAAACGCTCGACCGCCAGAGCCAGCCCGTCCTCCTCCAGGGGAGCGGTCACCACGTGAGCCGCCGCCTTGACCGCCTCACAGGCGTTGCCCATGGCCACCGCCAGACCGGCGACCCGGAGGAAGGGGAGGTCGTTCGGGCCGTCGCCGACCGCCATAACCGCGGTGAGGGGCAGACCATAGTAGGCGGCCAGGGCCCGGACCGCCGTCCCCTTGTCCACCGCCGGATGGGTGATGTTCACAAAGTCCAGACCCGGCAGATCCGGGGGCGGCTTGGCCCAGGCGAAGCGCAGATCCGATGGGGCGGTGGCCAGACAGGCCTCCACCAGCGCCCGCCGGGCCGGATCGGCCACCACGAACTGCCCTTTGATCAGGGTGGCGCTCGCCAGCAGCGGGCCGTAATCGGCCACCACCGGCGGCAGGCCGATGAGCGCGCCGTGCCGGCGAGACTCCGGCCACGGCCGGTCGATGTAGTAGCCGGCCTCGGTATAGAGCTCCAGACAGAGATCGACCGCGCGCGCCCAGGCGTAGAGCGCGGCCAGCGCCCGGTTGGCCACCGGCTGGCGGAGCACCACCGTGGTCCCGGCACTATCGCTCACCAGCGCGCCGTCGAAGGCGATCTGCGGTCCGGTCAGCCCCAGCGCGGCCACCAACGGCCGACAGGCGCGGAGCGGCCGGCCGGTGCAGAGGGCCACCCTGACTCCCCGGGCCAGGGCGGCCTGAATGGCCGCCCGGACCCGTGGTCGGATGCGCCCATCCCGCCCGACCAGCGTCCCGTCGATATCCACGACCAGGAGGCGGTAGTCTGGCATCAGAGAACACCGACGCTGGAGTAGTCGCCCAGAGTGAACTTGTAGGCCTTGGGCTTGATCGGCGACCGGCAGATCTCCACGTACCGCCCGATCAGGCTCTCCTCGATCCGCTGCGGCACGTCGACGATGCGGCTGTGCTCCAGGACGATCGAGTGCTCGATCTCGCTCCCCTCGATCAGGCAGTCGTGGTAGATCGAGGTGTAGGGGCCGATGTAGGCGTTGACGATCCGGGTATTGCGGCCGATGGCCGCCGGTCCCCGGACCACGCTGTGGTGGACCTCGGCGCCCTCCTCGATGACCACCTTGCCGTAGATCCGCGAGTCCTGGTCCACCGTCCCCTCGATCCGGGGCTCGATCTCCTGGAGGAGCAGCCGGTTGGCCTCCAGGAGGTCGTCTTTCTTGCCGGTGTCGATCCACCAGCCCTCGTGGATATGGGCCCGGACCTCGTAGCCGCGCTCGACCAGGTACTGGATCGCGTCGGTGATCTCCAGCTCCCCCCGCCAGGAGGGCCTGATGGCCTCGACCGCCTCCCAGATCGCCCGGTCGAACATGTAGATGCCCACCAGAGCCAGATTGCTCCGGGGCTCTTTCGGCTTCTCCTCGAGCCGGACCACCCGCCCGTCCTGGAGCTCGGCCACCCCGAACTGGCGGGGATCGGGGACCGGGGTCAGGACGATCTGGCAGTCCATCGTGCCGCTCTGAAACGTCTCGACCAGCCGCCGGATACCGCCCTGAAAGATGTTGTCGCCCAGCATCATCACGAACCGCTCATCGCCCAGGAAATCGCGGGCGATCTTGACCGCGTGGGCCAGCCCCAGCGGCTCGGGCTGGTAGATGTAGGTGACGCGGGCGCCGAAGCGCTGGCCGTCTCCCACCGCCGCCTGGATCTGGTCGCGGGTCTCGCCGACCACGATCCCGATATCGGTGATCCCCGCCTCGACCAGACTTTCGATGACGTAGAAAAGAATGGGTTTATTGGCGACCGGGACCAGCTGTTTGGCGCCCGTGTAGGTCAGCGGCCGCAGGCGCGTGCCCTTCCCGCCGCTCAGGATCAGCCCTTTCATCTCGTCCCCCAGAAAGCAAACCACCGCCGTGGACGGACCGGCGCCGGCGGGGCGACCACCACTGGCTGGTCGGCCAGAACAGCCGCCGGGATCTCGCTGACCAGCCGGGCCGCCGGCGCCGGTCCGAGGGTGGCCGCCACCCACCGCCAGGCCGCCTGGAGCCGCGAGGGGCGGTGGACAGCGTCATGAGCGTCCGAGGCCAGGATGTGAGCCAGCCCCTGCCGCACCAGCCACTCGGCCGTCTGGCGCAGACGCGGGCTCCGGCTCTCCACCAGACTCTCGGCGTTCACCTGGACCAGCAGCCCCCGCTCGATGAACGGCACCAGCCAGGCCGGGTCCTGCTGGACCACCGGATAGCGCTCGGCATGGGCCAGGATCGGCCAGCACCCCCGCACCTGGAGGGCGAAGAGCAGATCGCTGAGATACGGGGTGTGGGCCTGGAGCGGGAGTTCCACCAGGAGATAGCGGCTGTGGTTTAAGGTCGGCGCGGTGGCCAGGTGGTCCAGGAGCTCGGCGGTCAGCAGGGCCTCACAGCCGGGCCGCACCTCAACCGCGATCCCGGCCATGCTCAGAGCCTGGCGCAGATCGGCCAGGGCCTGGTCGAACTGGGCCCGGGTCCAGGTATAGGGCCAGAGACCGTAGTGGGGCGTGGCCACGATGACCGTGACCCCGCTGGCCGCCGCCTGGCGGGCCAGGGCCAGGGCCTGGTCCAGGTCGGCCGGGCCATCGTCCAGCCCGGGCAGAAGATGGCAGTGCAGGTCGATAAGCGGCGTCTCCGGCCGGTCACTCATAGTACTGGTAGAGGCTGGCATCGACCGTGACGTTGGTCAGAACCACCCCGAGGACCCGGGCCTGGACCCGCTCCAGCAGCTGCCGGGCGCGGGCGGCGTGCTCCCGCCGGGTCCGACCGGCGCTGACCACCAGCACGACACCGTCCACCTGCCGGGCGAGGATGGCGGCATCGGTCACCGCCACGATCGGCGGGCAGTCGAAAAAGACGAACTCCGCCCGATCGCGCAGTTCGGCGATCAGCCGGGCGCAGCGGCGCGAGCTGAGGAGTTCAGCCGGATTGGGCGGCAGCGGGCCGCTGGTCAGCACCCGCAGCCGTTCAACCGGTGTCGGCTGGAGCACCGGCCCGGCCGTCTCGCTGAGGAGAGCGGTCGTCAGGCCGTACTCGTTGGGCAGGTCGAAAAGCCGGTGCAGGCTCGGCCGTCGCAGATCCGAGTCCACCAGGATCACCTCGTGGCCGGCCTGGGCGAAGGTCACCCCCAGGTTGGCCAGGGTGGTGGATTTCCCCTCCTCGGCGGCGGTGCTGGTGACCAGCAGACTGCGCACCGGGCTGTCCAGACTGGAGAAGAGGATGCTGGTGCGCAGCGCCCGGTAGGCCTCGGCCACCGGCGAGCGCGGATGGGTGATCGTCACCAGCTGGTCCAGACCGTTGGCCATCAGCGTCTCTTCGGATCGGCCACCGACAGACGCGGCGCGCCCGCCACCGGCGCGGGGGCCAGGTGCGGAATCACCCCCAGGACCGGCCAGCGGAGATAGCGCTCCACGTCCTCGGTGGTCTTGATGGTATCGTCAAGGTACTCCAGCCCGAAGGCCAGAAGACACCCCACCACCAGACCGAGCAGAGCCGCGCCCAGGGCGAACTGGCGGGTGCGGGGGAAGTAGAGGTCGCCCGGTCGGGGACGGTCCAGGAGGGCCACCTCGATCCGCTCGCGCGGGTCCACCGAGGCCATCCGGATCTGCTGGAGTTTGACAAACTCATCGGCCCAAACATAGGCGATGTCGCGCGCCCGATTGGGGTCGGAGTCGTCTACCTCCAGCACCAGGATGTAGTCCTCCAGGACCGCGCTGGCCCGCACGCGGGAGCGGAGTTTCTCGACCGGCAGGTCGAGCTGCAGCCGCTGGTTGACGGCCTCGGCCAGTTTGTCGGTCTGGAGCTGCCGGGCGTACTGGCGCATCAGGTTCTCGATAGCCAGGCTCAGACCGTAGTCGATCCGCGAGGGCGAGACCGCCAGCTCGGCCCGCGCCCGGTAGACGGGGGTCTGCAGGCGGCTGAAGACGAGGCTGCTGACCGTCGCCCCCAGGGCGACCAGCAGGATCAGCCACCACCGTTTGCGCAGGATCCGCAGCGCATCGCGCAATCGCACAGAGAGCTCTCCCGATCTCGGCACTGTCCGGCCACCGCGGGCCCGGTCTCAGGGCATGATAACCTTCATCCCCTCCCGCAGCCCCTTGGTGATCTCGGTCTCGGTATCGGTCACCACCCCGACCTCGACATCCACATCGCGCCGACGGCCATCGTCGCCGAGGACCTGGACGAAGCGCCGCTGGCCGAACACCCGCACCGCCCCGTTCGGCACCAGGATCACGTTCTCTTTCTTAAAGGTGATGATCGCCACGTTGACCAGTTGCCCGATCTTCACATCGGGCGAGGGCGGGGTGAAAGAGATGCGGATCCGGTTCGGAGCCTGGGCCAGCTGGGTGGCGCTGGCCCCCACGGTCGAGGGCAGGGCCGCAACCTTCCCCCGGACCTCCTGGCCGGGAAAGGCGTCGCTGGTGATGATGACCTCCTGGCCGACCTGGACCCGGGCCAGCGATGCCCCCTCGATGTTGGCGACGATCTCCAGCTCCGCCGGGCTGGCCACCGCCACCACCGGCGTATAGCCCTGGACCGCCTCGCCGGCCTTCCCGGTGGACCAGGTCACTACCCCGTCGAACGGCGCCCGCAGGCGGGCGTTCTCCAGCTGCTCGAGCAGCCCCTGATAGGTGACCCGGGCCAGGTCGACGTTCTTGCGCAGCACCAGCAGTTCGTAGTTCTGGGCGGTCCCCTCGGCCTGGGCCAGCGCCTCCTGGTAGCGCGCCTCGGCCGCCTGGACCTGAGCCTCGGCCGCCTGGACCGCCCGTCGGGCCGCCTCCAGATCGGCCGGCCGCACGCCGCGCTGCAGCTCCTCCAGCCGGGCCTGAGCGCTGGCCAGGTTCTGCCGGGCGGCCAGCACCGCCTGCTCCTGAGCGGCGATCTCCTCCGGTGCGGCCGGCCGGCGGGCCAGGTCGAGCTTCTGCTGGGCCTGGGCCAGCGCGCTCTCGGCGGCAGCGACCCGGGCCTTGGCCGACTCACAGGCCGGCCCCGGACCGCCCCCGCAGATCCGGTCGCGCTCGATCTGGGTCGCCCAGAGGGCGTTGCGGGCCTGGTCCACCGCCAGTTCGGCCTGGCGGACCTCCTCCGGATTGGGGCGGGCCTTGAGGTCGAGGAGCTGGCGCTCGGCGCTGGCCAGAGCGGCCCGGGCGCCGGCAACCGCCGCCTGGGCCCGGGCGACCTCCTCGGGATTGCCGCCGGCCTCCAGCCGCTCCAGATCGCTCTGAGCCCGTAGCAGGGCCGCCCGGGCGCTGGCCAGTTGCGCCGCCGCCTGCTGGACCTGCGACCGGCTCTCCCGGACCCGCTGGGCCTCGCGCGTCTCCTCCAGCTGGGCGATCTCCAGTTTGATCCGCGCCTCCTCCGCCCGCCGGGGCAGGTCGCCGGTATCCAGTTCAACCAGAACGTCGCCCTTCTTCACCACCGTGCCGACCGGTGGCGGATTGGTCTTCAGACGCCCTCCCTGCCGGAAGTAGAGGACCACCTCCTCCTTGCCGGCCACCCGGCCCAGCGCCTTGATGATATCGACCACATCGCCCCGCCGCACCTCATAGACCGCTTTGGTCACCGGCGGCGGCGGCAACGGCGTCGGCGTCGGCTCCGCCCCGGTCCTGACCAGACAGCCGGTCAGAGCCAGCGTCGCGACCAGCAGGCTGCTGAACCCGGCCCACCACCTGTGTCGGCCCACGACCCTCACCCTCGCTGCGCGCTTTCGCCTGGGATTATGCACGAGTCAGGCGAAACTGGCAAGCCCCGCCGCTCTCGCCCTGTCACTCGGCCACCGTGTAGCCTTCCGGCTGGATCCGGGCCTCGACCAGCACGGGTCCCGGGCTCTCCAGGGCGACGCGCAGGGCCCGCTCGACCTCGGCCACCGTCTCGGCCGCCAGCCCGGTCCAGCCGCATTCGCGGGCCACGGCGGCGAAATCAGGGTTCCGGAAATCGACCCCGTAGGGGGGATAGCCCCGGCGCACCTGGCCCAGCCGGATCAGGCTCAGGCTCTGGTCGTTGAGGCAGACCACCACCAGCCGCAGGCCCAGGCGGGCCACCGTCTCCAGCTCGCCCAGATACATCCCCAGACCCCCGTCGCCGACAAAGGCCAGGACCGGACGGTCCGGGTGGACCAGGCGCGCGGCCATCGCCGCCGGCAGACTGTAGCCCATCGCCGAAAGCCCGTTGGAGACGAGATAGGTGCGCGGCGCGTAGGTGGTCCAGTACTGGCCGGCCAGGATCTTGTGGGCACCGACGTCGACGGAGACCACCGTCTCCCGGGGGAAGAGCCGGCGGGCCACGGCCAGCACCTGCTGCGGCTGGAGCTCCGGCCCCTGGCCCTCGATAGCCGCGCGCAGCCGGGTCCGGTGGCGGGCGACCTCGTCGGCCGGCCAGCGCGGACCGGGCGTGACCCGGGCGGCCAGCGCCGCCACCAGCGGACCCAGCGGGCCGACGACTTCGCAGACCGCCGGCACGAACTGGTCGGTGTTGGGTACAGTGTCCAGATAGACCACCGGCACCGTGAAGGTCCAGGGGTGGATGAACTCGGTGGCGTCCAGACCGACCGCCAGGACACAGTCGCTCTGGCCGACCAGTTCCCGCACCACCGCCTCGCCGTACATGTCGAAGACGCCGGCGGCCAGGGGATGGTCTTCAGGGATCACGCCCTTGGCCTTGGTGGTGGTGACGACCGGCGCCCCCAGGCGCTCGGCCAGGGCCACGAGATGGGCCGGCGCGTGGCCCCGCAGAGCCGCCAGCCCGACGGCGATCAGGGGACGGCGGGCCCGCTCCAGCCGGTCCAGCGCCGCCTGCAGCGCCGTCGGGTCCGCCGCCACCGCTCCCTCGCTCCCGGCCACCGGCAGCCAGTCGCCCCAGCGTTCGGCCAGGCCAGGCCGCTCGGCCGCCGGCTGGGCGGCAACGTTGCTGGGCAGCTCCAGATGGACTGGCCCGGGCCGCTCGGTCACCGCCAGGCGCAGCGCCAGGTGGACCGTCTCGCGCACCGTCTCGGCCTCCAGGCGCACGGTCAGCTTGGTCACCGGACGGTAGAGCCCACCCAGGTCCAGGCGCTGGTGGGGAAAGCGCAGGTAACGGTCGGTCGGGATCTGGCCGGTGAGAGCGAGGAGCGGCGCCCGGTCGAGGTAGGCGTGGGCCACGCCGCTTATCAGGTTGGTCGCCCCCGGCCCCAGGGTGGCGATGCACAGCCCCGGCCGACCGGTCAGTTCGCCGTAGGCGGCGGCCAGGAAAGCGGCCGTCGCCTCGTGACGGGTGAGATAGAAGGGGACGCCCCGGCGGCGCAGCCCCTCGATCAGGTGGGTCACCTCTCCCCCGGGGTGGCCGGCGGCAAAGGGGATGCCGGCGGCCCGCAACGTCTCGGCCAGCACCTCGGACACGTTCACGGCTCTTCCTCCTCGACGATCGCGGCGACGCGGGCCGCAGTGGCCCGCTGCAGCTCGGCCGGGCTGGCCGGAAAGACCGCGTAGGGCGAGCCGGCCGAGGCCCAGACCACCGGGAAGCGGAAGAGACTGCGGTCCATCACCGTGGCCAGGGGTTCGCCGGTTGTGGTTGTCACTCTGGGCGGCACCCCGCCGACCGCGTAGCCGGTGAGGGCCTGGACCTCGGCGGCCCGGGCCAGCCGCGCCCGGCGGGCGGCCAGGGCCGCCGCCAGCCGGGCCGGGTCCACCCGCCGGTCGCCCGAGACCAGCACCAGGACCGGCCGGTCGTCCACCAGAAAGACCAGCGACTTGACGATGGCGCCCACCGGACAGCCCAGGACCGCCGCCGCCCGCTCGGCGGTGCTGGTGTCCTCGCGCAGCCAGCGCACCCGCTCCCCCAGGCCCGCCGTCTTCAGCCACTCGGCGATGCGCTCGACGCTTTCGGTCATCCGTTCTCCTCCCGGACGCGGCCGGCGGTCAGCGGCTCTGCCCCACCGCGACGAGCAGAGCCACCAGCGCCAGGAGATCGGCCGCGTTGTGGGCCAGAATCGGGTGCAGGAACTGCGGATCGCCCGAGCGCAAAAAGGCCTCGTACTGGGCGGGAATCTGCCGGCCGGGCAGATCCGGTCCCCGGTCGACGCCCAGGATCATCCGCTCCAGCACCTCCAGCCGGCAGCTGCCCAGCGACTCACGCCAGAGCCGGCGGGCCGGGTCAAGCAGGTCGAGATGACCGGCCGGCGGCACAAACGGCTGCCGGCGCTCGGCCAGCCGGGCTGCCAGGAACGGCAGGTCGAACTGCCGGCCATTGAACGTCACCACCAGGTGGCACCGGCTCAGATGGGTCTGGGCCTGGGTCAGCAGAGCCGGCTCACCCGCCAGGCCGCGCAGGAGCAGCTGTCGCAGACGCAGACCGTGTCCCTCCAGGGTGGCCAGCCCGACCAGGACGGCGCAGTCGCCAGCGGCGGCCATCAGGCCGGTGGTCTCGAGGTCCAGAAACAGCACCCGGCCCGCGTCCAGGCCCGGGCCGACCAGACGGGCGAGAGCCAGCGCCAGGGCGGTCTGGCTGATGGGCACCCGCCCGTACCAGAACGGGAAGGGGTAGGTTCGCTCGCAGACCACGACCCAGCCGCCGGTGCCGGGACACAGGAAACCATTCAGCGCCCGGGCGAACGGTTCGGACTGGTGAGACCACTGGTCGGGATCGCTGTGCCCACCCATCCCGGCGGCATCTTAGCACCGCCCGCGCCCTGGATCAACGGGCGGGAAAGGCCATCGGCCGCCGTCGCCCCGTCTGGCTCCCCGGGCGCGTTTTTAACCCCGCTCTAACCGGCCCGCCGGTATGATCCGCCCGAGCGGCGGTGAGGGAGACCGACGATGAAACTGACCCTCGTCACCGAACCCACCCTCTGGGACGGCACACTGGCCGCCTGGCCCGGCGCCAGCATCCTCCAGGCCTACCGCTGGGGCGAGATCAAGCGCCAGACCGGCTGGCGCCCCTACCGCCTGCTGCTGACCGCCGGCGACCACCCCCTGGCCGCCGCCCAACTGCTGGTCCGCCGGACCCCGCTGGGGACCGTCGCCTACGTTCCCCGGGGTCCGCTCTTCGGCCCCGATCCGCGGGCCAACGCCGGTCTCCTGCGGGCCCTCCACGACCTTGGCCGCGAGGAGGGCGCGGTTTTTCTCAAAATCGAGCCGCCGACCGACGATCCGGCCCTGGCCGCCTGGCTCCAGGCGCAGGGCTTCCGGCCCGGCGCGCCGGTCCAGCCTCAGCGCACCCTGATCGTCGATCTCCGACCCGCCCCGGACCAGCTCGCCGCCCGCCTGCACCCCAAGACCCGCTACAACATCGGCCTGGCCCGCCGGCGGGGCGTCACCGTGCGCCTGGGGAGCGAGCACGACCTGCCCGTCTTCTACCGCTGGCTCCAGGCCACCAGCCGGCGCGGACGCTTCCCCATCCACCCGGCTCCCTACTACGAGAGCGTCTGGCGCACCCTCCACCCGGCCGGCCAGGCCGCCCTGCTGATGGCCGACTACCAGGACGAGCCGGTGGCCGCCGCCCTCCTCTTGCGCTTCGGCCCGACCGCGTATTACATGTACGGGGCCTCCAGCGACCGGCACCGGTCGCACAAGCCCAACGACCTCCTCCAGTGGGAGGCTATGCGGTGGGCGCGCCAGCAGGGCTGCCTGGCCTACGATCTCTGGGGCATCCCCACGGTCGATCCCCCGCCCGGCGCCACCGCCGGCCTGGGGGGCGTCTACCATTTCAAACGCGGGTTCGGCGGCACCCCGGTCACCTTTCTGGGAGCCTTTGATTATGTCTACTGCCGCTGGCGCCACGCCCTCTGGACCCGTCTTCTCCGCTGGCGGGCGGCTGGCTGACCTCCTGGCCGCCCTGCCCCGGCGGGAAATCCTCCACCCGGCCGCGCCCGACCTTCTGATCAGCGACCTGACCGCCGACTCCCGTCAGGTCCGACCAGGATCGCTCTTCGTCGCCTACCAGGGGGTCGAGGTCGACGGCCACCGCTACATCGCCGAGGCCTGCCAGCGCGGAGCCGTGGCCATCGTCGCCGAGCGCCCGGTCGAGACGCCCCACCCTCTCCCCTACGTCCTGGTGCCCGACGGGCGGGCCGCCCTGGCCTACCTGGCCAGCGCCTTCTACGGCCATCCCAGCCACCGCCTGGTGGTCATCGGCGTGACCGGCACCGACGGCAAGACCACCACCTGCCTGATGCTCCAGGCGATCCTGACCGCCGCCGGCCATCCCACCGGCGCCATCACCACCGTCGGCGCCCTCCTGGGAGACGAGTGGCAGGAGACTGGCCCGCACACCACCACGCCCGACGCCCTGACCGTCCAGCGCCTGCTGGCGACGATGGTCCGGCGGGGCCTGGGCTACGCCGTCCTGGAGACGACCTCGCACGCCCTGGACCAGGGACGAACGCTGGGCTGCGCCTACGACGTGGCGGTCCTCACCAATATCACCCCCGAGCACCTGGACTACCACCAGACCTTCGAGGCCTACGTCGCGGCCAAGGCCCGGCTCTTCCAGAGCCTGGCCACGGCTCCCCGCAAAGCCGGCGTCGCCAAAACCAGCGTCCTCAACGCCGACGACCCGGTGAGCGCCCGCTTTCGCACCTACCCCGCCGACCGCCACCTCACCTATGGCCTGAGCCAGCCAGCCGACATCACCGCCGGGGCGATCGCCACCGAGGGCCACCGGCAGCACTTCCGGGTCCAGACCCCGGCCGGCGCCTTCCCCGTCACCCTGGCGGTCCCGGGCCTCTTCAACTGCGCCAACGCCCTGGCCGCCATCGGCGCGGCCCTGGCCCTCGGCCTCCCGATCCCGGCCATCCAGCAGGGCCTGGCCGCCTACCGGGGCGCCCCCGGCCGGCTGGAGTTCATCGACTGCGGCCAGCCGTTTGCGGTCGTCGTCGACTTCGCCCACACGCCGAACGCCCTGCGCCAGGTGCTCACCTGGCTACGGGGGCTGACGCGCGGCCGCCTGATCGTGGTCTTCGGCTGCGCCGGCGAGCGCGACCCCCAGAAGCGGCCGCAGATGGGGGCGATCGCCGGGGCTCTGGCCGACCGCATCATCCTGACCGCTGAAGACCCCCGCCGGGAACGGGTCGAGGACATCATCGCCCAGATCGCCGCCGGCTGCGCCCGGGCCGGCCGGCAGGCCGGCGTCGACTACCTCGCCATCCCGGACCGGCGGACCGCCATCGCCACCGCCCTCGACCTGGCCCGCCCCGGCGATCTCATCCTCATCGCCGGCAAGGGCCACGAGCGCACCATGTGCTTCGGCACCACCGAGGTCCCCTGGAGCGACCAGGCGGTGGTCCGTGAGCTCCTGGGCCGCCGGGAGCGCCGCTGACCCCCCATGCCCGAGCTCTGGACCGACGGTCGGCGCCTGCACTATCAGGAATGGGGACCGCCCGACGGTCCAGCCGTTCTTCTGCTCCACGGGCTGACCGGCCGGGCCGCGGTCTGGGAGCCGGTCGCCCGGCGGCTGGCCGCTGTCGGCTTCCGCACTGTGGCCTGCGATCTGCGCGGCCACGGCGCCTCCGACCGGGCCGCCGACTACCGCCTCACCGGCTACGTCGAGGACACCATTGCGGTCATCGAACGGCTCGGCCTGGCGCCAGCCCATCTGATCGGCCACTCACTGGGCGGGACCATTGCCTGGGAGGTGGCCGGGGCGCGGCCCGCCCTGGCGCGTTGCCTGGTCATCGAGGACCAGCACCCGGAGGCCGACCCGGCCGCGCCGGCGGTCTGGCAGGAGTGGGCGAGGGGCTGGCCCTGGCGGTTCGCCAGCCAGGCCGAGGGGCTGGCCTTCCTCGAGGCCACCGGTCGCAGCCTGGCCTGGTGGGCGCCCAGTCTGGTCCCCCTGCCAGATGGCGGCTGGGGCTGGGCCTTCGACCGCACGGCGGTGGTGGAGACAGCCCGCCACCTCTGGTCCCAGGCCGCCTGGGACCGCCTGGCCCGGGTGCCGGTCCCGACACTTCTCCTCCGTGGAGAGCAGAGCCAGCATCTCACGGCCGAGACCGCCGCCCGGATGGCGGCTATCATCCCACGCTGCCGGCTGGTCACCGTCCCCGGCGCCGACCACTGGATCCACCGCGACGCCGACCGCTTCGCCGATCTCGTGATCCCGTTTCTCCAGACGTGCGCGCAGTCGGGCTGATCCCCGCGCACGACGGGAATATCCCTTGCCTTGCGCCGGGACGGTTCGCTACACTCACAGCACCGTGACCGACCGACACCCGGAGATTCCCGACCCTCCGGCCGCTCCACCCGCGGCCGGCCGATGGTGGCTCCAGAGTCTCCTGGCCAGCCGCCTCTTCGCCGCCGTGGTGGTCGGCCTCACCCTGGCTTTCATCGCCCTGGTCGCCCTGGCCCCGCTCGACTGGGAGGCCCTGGCCGGCTGGGGGTATCTCGGACTCTTTCTGGTGACCCTCCTGAACGGGGCGGCCATCGTTCTGGCCGGGCCAGGGCTGGCCGCCACCTTCCTGGCCGCGCGGGTCTGGCCGCCGCTCCTCGTCGGGCTGGTGGCCGGAACCGGCACCGCTCTCGGCGAGGTCAGCGGCTATCTGCTGGGCTGGGGCGGGGCCCACCTGCTCGATCACGGGGAGGGACGCCGTCTGCCCGCCCACTGGCGTCAGCGCCTGGAATCGCTCGTCACCCGCCACTGGTTCTGACTTTTCTTTCTGCTGAGCGCCCTGCCCAACCCCTTTCTCGACCTGGCCGGGCTCATCGCCGGCTGGCGGCGACTGCCCCTCTGGCAGTTTCTCCTGCCCGTCTGGCTGGGCAAGACCCTCCGCATGCTGCTCATCGCCCATCTGGGCGCCTGGAGCCTGCAGCTCCTCTAGCCAGATTCTCCTACCGCCGGCCTCTTGACTGACCCACATCTTGTTGTTATAGTGACGGCGAACACAAGATATTGGAAGGAGGTGGAAGCCCTCGCTCCTCTCTCCCTCTGGGTGCCCGCGCCCGGCGGGCGCGGGTGAAAAGGGAACGCCGGTGCAACTCCGGGGCGGACGCGCCGCTGTGAGTCGGGCCTGAGGGGGCACCTCAGGCAGCGCTGGCCTCCAGCAGGCCACTGTCCGATGGGATGGGAAGGCGGAGGCCACCGACGAGCCAGAAGACCTGCCCAGAGGGGCATTCCCGCCTGGCCCTCGCGAGCTGGGGCCGGCGGCACGACGGTCAGACCGTGGCCGCAGGCCGGCGTGCAGCCTGGCCATGGTGTCGTGTCAGCCGGTCCCCGACGCCTCGTCGGGGATTTTTGTTGCCCGCCCGGAGCGCCCGTGGCCGGTCCCCGGCCGCGCGGACAGGCTCCACGCGCCGGGTCCAGCGCCCCTGCCCGGCCAGCGCGCTGGTCCGCCTCTGGCGCCCGTCGGCGGACCGGCTCCGGTCGGGCCCTGCTCTCTGGACCGAGAACGGTTGAGGTTGTTGGGTTGGAAGGAGGGATAGTGACATGAGGCCATCGCTGCGTGAACTGGCCACGCACCTTGTGCGCGGGCTGCGCGCCTCCGACCGCCTGGTGGAGACCCTGGCGCGCGATCCGCTGTGGGAGGCCGCCGACGACGGCCACCCCGAGGCTCCGCTGGTTCTCCTGGCCTCCCAGCACATAGCGTACGAGCCGGCCTTCGAGCGGCTGGCGCTCCGCGCCGTCCTCGCCACGGTCTACCGGGAGGCCCTGGGATGGGAGGTGGCCCGCCAGGGCTGGCCCCCCTCGCCCGAGGCCTACCGCGCCGGCTTGGTGCGGTACCTGACTGTAGGGGTGGCGGTGGGGGAACTGGACCCGCGCCTTCTGGAATTCGACCTGCCGGTCCTGGCGCGGGCGCTCGCGCCCGAGCGCGATGAGTGGCTCACCTACACCGGCATTGCGACCCTCGCCGACCGGTATCTGGTACGGCATCCCGAGACCCGCGTGCTCCTTGAGACCCCGCAGTTCCTGTTCATGCGGGTGGCCATGGGATTGAGCCTGGCCGAACCGGCGGCCCGGCGCACCGCCTGGGCTCTTCGTTTCTACGAGGCCCTCAGCCGGCTGCACTACCTTCCCAGCACGCCCACCCTCTTCAACGCCGGAACCACCCACCCGCAACTGTCGTCGTGCTATCTCGCCGACGTGCTGGACTCGCTGGACCATATTCTGGAATCGGCCCGCGACTTCGGCTATCTGGCCAAATACGCCGGGGGGATCGGCGCCGCCATCACCAAACTGCGCGCGGTCGGCTCGCCAGTCCGGGGCATCAACGGCCAGTCGTCCGGCATCATCCCCTTCGCCCACCTGTACGACGCCCTCATCAAGGCCATCAGTCAGGGCGGGCGACGGCGGGGCACGCTGGCGCTGTACCTGGAGCCGTGGCACCTGGAGATCGAGGCGTTTCTCGATCTCAAGCGCAACGCCGGCGATCCGTACCAGCGCACGCCCAGCCTCAACACGGCCCTGTGGGTGCCCGATGAGTTCCTGCGGCGGGTGGAGGCGGATGAGGACTGGTACCTGTTCGATCCCGCGTACGTGCCGGAGTTGCCCGAGACGTTCGGCGAGGCTTTTCGCCTGGCCTACGAACGGTACATTCATCAGGCGCGCACCGGCGCCCTGCCAGCCCGGGCGTTTCGGGTGGTGCGGGCCCGGGACCTGTTCGTGAAGATCCTGGCCTCCCTGCAGGAGACGGCGCATCCGTGGATCACGTTCAAAGACACCGGAAACGCCCGGAGCATGCTCGCGGGGATCATCCACTCCAGCAACCTGTGCACCGAGATCTTCCTCCCGACCTCGCCGGACGAGATCGCGGTTTGCAACCTCGCCTCGGTGAATCTGGCCCGCCATCTCACGCCCGCGGGCGAGGTGGACTGGGCGGCCCTGCGCCAGACGGTGAGGGTGGCCATGCGGGGCCTGGACAACGTCATCGACATTAATCTCTACCCCGTGGAGAAGGCCCGGCGCTCGAACCAGCAGAACCGGCCCGTGGGGCTGGGGATCATGGGACTGGCCGAGGTCTTCGCCCGGCAGGGGCTGACCTACGGCGACGAGGACTCCCAGGCGCTGACCGACCGGGTGGTGGAGTTCATCAGCTACTGCGCCATCGAGGCCAGTTGCGATCTGGCGGAGGAGCGGGGACAGTTCCCGGCGTTCGCGGCCAGCCGGTGGGCCCGCGGACAGGTCCCCATCGACACGCTGGACGCGCTCACCCCGCTGGGCCGGGCGGGCGCGGTGGAACGGAGCGCCCGCCTCGACTGGGACCACCTGCGGGGGCGCGTCCGGCGCGGCCTCCGCAACGGCACCGTCATGGCCATCGCGCCGACGGCCACCATCGCTCTCATCGCCGGAACGACCCCCAGCCTCGACCCCTACTATGCCAACGTCTTCGCCCGGCAGACCCTCTCCGGCAAGTTTCTGGAGGTCAACCCGGTCCTGGTCGAGCAGCTGAAGGCCCTGGGTCTGTGGGAGAGCGTCCGCGAACGCATCATCGCCGAGCGGGGAGACATCGCCGAGATCACGGAGATCCCGGTGGAGATCCGGCGACGGTTCCCCACCGCCTATCAGATCCCGCCCCGCGCCTATATCGACATCGCGGCCCGGGCGCAGAAATGGGTAGATATGGGCATCAGCCGGAACCTGTACCTGCAGGAGCGCGATCTCGACCGCATGGCCGACGTGTACCTGTACGCCTGGCGCAAGGGGCTCAAATCGACCTATTACCTCTTCATGGCTCCCCGCATGTACGCCGAGCCCTCGACCGTTCCGGTCAACAAGACCCGCCAGCGTCTGAAATGGCGGTTCCTGGAGGAGTCTCCCCCGGCGGCCGTCTGCTCGCTGGAGAGAAGCTGCGAATCGTGTCAGTGAGATTCTTCAGAGGAGGGAGTGTGCGATGAGCGAAGCCACCGGTGCCCTTTCCCCACTTTTCGCCGGCGATCCCCTCGAACCCATGGACCTCTTCCCCCTGCGCTATCCGTGGGCCTACGCTCACGCCCAGCAGGGGAAACGAAACACCTGGTTTCCGGAAGAGATCCCGCTGGCCGATGATGTCCGGGACTTTCAGGAAAAGCTGTCCGACGAGGAACGGCACGCGGTGGAACTGGTCCTGGGGTTCTTCAATCCGATGGAATCGCTGGTGACCCACAATCTGATCCTGTCTATTTACCCTGTTCTCACCGCGCCAGAGGTGCGCCTGTATCTGGCCCGCCAGGTGTGGGAAGAGGCCAACCATACCATGGCCTTCGAATACGTGCTCAAAACGCTGCCGGTGAACCGCGTCCGGGTCTTTGCCGCTCACCAGACCATCCCCGCCGTCCAGGCGAAGAAGGCTTTTGAGAAAGAGCTGACCCGCCAGTGGTTCCAGCGGCTGGACATCACCACCGATGACGGCCGGCGGGCGCTGCTCCGCAACCTGGTGGGCTACTACATCATCCTCGAGGGCGTCTTTTTCTACGCCGGGTTCCTGTTTTTCTACAGCTTCCGGCGCCGGAACCTGCTGCGCGGGCTCGCCTCACTCATCGATTGGGTCCTGAAGGACGAGAGCCTGCACCTGTCGTTTGGGATTCACCTGATCACCACCATTCTGGAGGAGCATCCACACCTTATGACGCCGGCTTTCGCCCACGACCTCCGATCGCTGATCCTCAGAGCGGTGGACCTGGAGCGAGCGTACAATCGAGCGCTCTTCCCCAAGCCGGTTCTGGGGATCGGGGCCGAGGTGCTCAACGCCTATGTCGAGTACGTGACCGACCGCCGGCTGGAGGAACTGGGGCTCGGGGCCCAGTTCCACACGCCGAACCCGGCGCCCTGGATGGCCACGGAGGTGGACGTGCCCGAGATCGTCAATTTCTTCGAGGTCACCAACACCGCCTACGAGGTGGCCGCCCCCCGGACACCAGCGCACCGCCCGGACTGACGAGGAAGCGGGGGACGGGGTCGAGGCGCGGGCAGAGGAACGGCTCCGCCGTTCGCGACGGAGACGGCAGGGGAGAGACCGGGGCCCGCTCCTCCGAGGGCCGACCGCCTCAGAGGGCGACCGGCGCGCGCTGCCAGCAGGCCAGGGTGCGCAGCCGGGCGGTGGCGACGAGCACCGTCTCCGGGCGAGCCGCCAGGTCTGCTGGCAGCGCCCCGGCCGCCGCCGGACAGATATACGTATCGGTCACCTGGATGCCCTGCTGGCGCAGGACCTCGACCAGAACCGCGGCGATCCGGGGCTCATCGTGGACCAGTGTGATGCACGCCATCGTGCCTCCCTCCGCTGGTGACCTGACCCACCGCGCGACGCGCGGCCGCCGGCCGGGCAGAACCGGGATCGGTGAGAGAGCCCTCTTGTTGGGACCGCTCGGCCACCGGGAAGAGGACGCTGGGGAGAAGAGGATGACCGGCTGCGGGCTGGTCAGTAGCCTATAAGCATCATACGCCACCGGTCGGGCGGTGTCAATCCCCGGTTTCGCGCCCGGTCGGGCGCAGGGTCTCTGGGCCGGCGCGCCTCAGTCTTGACAGGAAAGGGCCTGGTCTGTAGAATAACAGCCAGCACGACTGGTGCGGGGGCCGTATGGCGCGCGTGGCTCTTCCGCTCTCTTTCGGCGAGAGAAGCGGGCTGGCCCGGATCGTCCGGCAGGAGTGGTTTCTGGGCTACCTGCTCCTGCTCCCGGCGGTCCTTTATATCGTCCTGCTCATCGGCTACCCGGTTCTTCTCGCCCTCTCGTTCAGCGTCCGCAACGTCACCGCCGGCAGCGTCGGCGGCGATTTCGTCGGTCTGGAGAACTTTCGCGCCGTCCTGCAGATGGACGTGTTCTGGGTCGCGCTGCGGAACACGTTCCTTTTCACGTTCGGCTCCGAGGTCCTCAAGGCAGTCCTGGGTATGGGGCTGGCTTTCCTGCTGCTGCGCTCGTTTCGGGGACGAGCGCTGGTCCGGGCCCTGGTGATCATCCCCTGGGCCATGCCGGTGGCCATCAGCACCATCGCCTGGCGCTGGATGCTGGAGCCACGCTACAGCGTCCTCAACTGGGTGCTGCTCCACACCGGTCTGGTCCGGACTGAGCCCCAATGGCTGGGCGACCCGACGCTCGCCCTCTGGTCGGTCATTATCGTCAATGTCTGGCGCGGGCTGCCTTTCTCGGCCATCATCCTCATGGCGGCGATCACCGCCGTGCCGCAGGAGATCATCGATGCCGCGAAGGTGGACGGCGCGAATTTCCTCCAGCGCTGGCACTACGTGATGGTGCCGATCATGGCGCCCATTCTCCTCGTGGCGCTCCTGTTCTCGGTGGTCTTCACGTTCACCGACCTGTCGGTGGTCTATCTCCTGACCCGTGGGGGACCGGTCAACGCCACCCATGTCCTGCCGACCGTCGCCTTCCAGGTGGGCATCCTCTCGGGAGCGCTGGGGCGGGGCACGGCGGTGGCGGTCTTTATGCTGCCGCTCCTGATGGTCGTGGCGATCTGGCTCCTGCGGGCGCTGAAGGCGCGGGAGGTGCAGTGATGGAGCACGCCATGGTCCCCGCGCCGAGACTCTCCCGGCGAACCGTCGAGAACCTCCTGACCGGTCTGGGGCTGGTGGTCTATCTCCTCTTCGCCCTCTTCCCCGTATTCTGGATGGCCATCACCGCCTTCAAGCGCAACAGCGACCTCTACAACCTGGACAACATCCCCCTCTGGTTCAACGAGCCGCCGACCTTCGAGCACGTCCGCTACCTCTTCGCCGAGACCCTCTTCCCTCGCTGGGTCGGCAACACGCTCCAGCTGGCGGTCTGTGTGGTCGCCATCACCCTGGTGGCGGCCGTGCCGGCGGGCTACGCCCTGGCCCGTCTCCGCTTCCCGGGGGCCGAGACCCTGGGGATCGGCATCTTCCTGACCTATCTGGTCCCGCCGACCGTCCTCTTCCTCCCCCTCTCTCGCCTGATCAGCGACCTGAAACTCCAGGACTCTCTCTGGGCCCTGGTCCTGATCTACCCCACCTTCACCATCCCCTTCTGCACCTGGCTGCTGCACGGCTACTTCAAGACCGTTCCGCGTGAACTGGAGGAGGCCGCCTGCCTCGACGGCTGCAGCCGGGTGGGCGCCCTGCTCCGCGTCCTGGTGCCGGTCAGCCTGCCCGGGCTGCTGAGCGTGGTCATCTTTGCTTTTACACTGTCGATGCAGGAATTCATCTACGCCCTGACCTTCGTCTCCAGCGCCGCTCAGAAGCCGGTCACCCTGGGCGTGGCCACCGATCTCATCCGGGGCGACATCTTCTTCTGGGGGTCGCTGATGGCCGGGGCGCTCATCGCCGGCGTTCCGGTGGCCATCCTCTACAGTTTCTTCCTGGAGCAGTTCGTGGCCGGGTTGACCGGCGCGGTGAAATAGCCTGAGGAGGTGGGGCGCGGACGCCGCTGCGGTCCTGACATCGCCTGGCCGACGGTGCTGTCAGCCCCGGGGCAGGCGTTCAGTCCGATTGCAGAAGGAGGTGCGTCTTTATGGTGCCGTTCACCCCCAGCTCGGGTTTTGGTCGGCGACAGTTCCTGCGCGCGGCGGGGATGATCACCGCCCTGGCTGCCGGTTCGCTGCTCGGGGCCTGCGCCCCGGCGCCGCCGACGCCAACCCCCAAGCCGGCCGAGGCTCCCAAGCCGGCGGCGACCCCGACGCCGGCACCGCCCACCCCCACGCCCGCCGCCAAGCCGGCCCCCACCCCGACACCCGCCGCCCAACCGGCGCCCAAGGCGCCAGCCGTCCAGGGCGGTGCCCTCAAACTGCTCCTCTGGTCGCACTTCGTGCCGGACTTCGATAAGTGGTTCGACCAGTTCGCCAGCGAGTGGGGCAACGCCAACAACGTCAAGGTCACGGTGGACCACATCCCGCACCTGGAACTGCCCGCCCGCCTGGGAGCCGAGGTGGCCGCCCAGGCCGGCCATGACATCGTGATGCTGCCGGTCCGCGGCGGAGCCTCGCTCTACGCCAAGAGCCTGGCCGACCTCAGCGAGACCGTCGAGGCGGTGGCCCGCCCCTACGGCGGCTGGTCGGACTTCGCCCGGCTGATCGCCAACGTCGACGGCCGCTGGCTCTCCTACCCCGACTACGGTCTGGCCACGCCCGGCCTCTACCGCAAGGATCTCTTCGACGCCGAAGGGCTCAAGCCACCCGACGCCTGGGAGGATGTCCTGGCCGCCGGCCGGAAACTGAAGCCCAAGGGCTACCCGGTCGGCCTGCCGATCTCCCACACCCCCGATGCCAATACCGACTGGGGAGCGGTGCTCTGGAGCTACGGCGCCTCGTGGGTGGCCAAGGACGGGCAGACCATCACCCTGAACTCGCCGGAGACCCGCGAGGTCCTGCGCTTCGCCAAGGCGCTCTTCATCGAGGCCATGACGCCCGAGGTCTTCTCCTGGGACGACGCCTCGAACAACCGCTTCCTGGCTTCGGGCAAGGGCTGCTACATTCACAATGCCATCAGCGCTCTGCGCTCGATCGAGGCCTCGGATCCCAACCTGGCCGCCAAGATCGAGATCGCCTCGACGCCACGCGGGCCGGCCGCCCGGCTGACCTGGGCGCCCGGACACCACTACGGCGTCTGGAAGTTCTCGCCGGCCATCGAGACGGCCCGGGCCTTCTTCCTGGCCTACGGGGCGCGCTGGAAAGACGCGGTCACCGCCAGCAAAGGCTACAACCTGGTGCTCTTCAAAGAGATCCCGCGCCCCTATCCTGTCCTGGACAACGACCTGCCCAAGTACCGGATCGTGCCCGACGAGGTCAAATACTTCGCCACCGCCGGCTATCCTGGCCCCAACACCCCGGCCGCCAATGAGGTCGGCGAACGGTACATCATCCCCGACATGGTGGCCAAGGTCTGCCAGGGGACAGCCATCGACGAGGCCATCCAGTGGGCCGAGCGGGAGATCCGGCAGATCTACGAGAAATGGGCCAAACAGGCCTGATCGCCGCCTCTCAGACCGCCGGCAGCCCGCCTGGGGAAGACCCCGCAGCGGCTGCCGGCACCCGGCCCGGGCCGACCGCCAGATGCACCCGATCTCAGCTGTCATCCGCGTGTCCGGCCCTTCTCCGCCCCTCCACCTCGCCCGGCCGACCGTGGACAGCTGAGGGGCACCCCCCCATCGCCGATCACCCACCCGGGCGCCTGGCCCGGCTTGACAACCCAGCGCGGGGCTGCTACGCTGCCAACCACCGTCGGGAAGGACCACACGCTCCGTGGACGACTGCCTGCTCGCCATCGATCTGGGGACCAGCACCGTCAAGGTCGTCGCCTTCGATCTTGACGGGCGCCCCCTCGCCACCTTCCAGCAGGAGATCCCTCTCTACTCCCCCGATCCGATGGCCCTGGAATCGGACGCCGCCGCCTGGTGGGAGATCGTCGCCCGGGGGCTCCGAACGGTTCTGACCACCGTTCCGGCCGGGGCCGTTCGGGCCGTCGGCCTCTGTGGCTTTATGCACACCCTGGTCCCCATCGACGCCCGGGGCCGTCCGCTGGACCGTCCGCTCCTCTGGCCCGATCAGCGGGCCCGCACGGCCCTCCTCGCCCTCGCCCCCTACCAGGAGCAGATCGTTCAGATCCAGGGGCGCCCGCCCACCACCCTGAGCTGTCTGGCCAAACTGGCCTGGCTCCGCCAGCACCGTCCAGACGTGCTGGCCCGGGCCACCGCCTGGCTGCCGCCCAAGGACTTCCTGCGCTTCTGCCTGACCGGCGAGCTGGCCACCGACGCCCGCGACGCCGCCGGGACGATGCTGACCGAGGCCGCGACCGGCCAGTGGTCGGAGGCCCTGCTGGCCCTGGTCGGGCTGCGCCCGGCGCATCTCCCCCCGATCCGGTCGCCCACCGCCATCGCCGGCCTGGTGACCCCCACGGCCGCCCGGGCCACGGGACTCCGGCCCGGCACACCGGTGGTCGTCGGCTCGGGCGACTGGTTCACCACCATCGTCGGCTCGGGCTGCTACCTCCCCGAGCGGACCTGCTTCTACATGGGCACGGCCGGCATCCTGGGCGCGTTCGTCTCGCGGGCGGCGCTGGAGAGCCTCGGCCCCACCCGCCACTTCGGCACGGTGACCGCCACCGGCGCCGCCCTGCGCTGGGCCCGCGCCCTCCTCGGGGCCGCCGCCACCTTCGCCGACCTCTGCCAGACCGCGGCCGAAAGTCCGCCGGGAGCGCGCGGGCTCCTCTTCCTGCCCCACCTCATGGGCGAGCGCGGGGGCCAGTACAACCCCGACGCCCGGGGAGCGTTCATCGGCCTGACCCTGGCCCACACCCCGGCCGACCTTCTCCGGGCGGTCCTGGAGGGCTGCGCCTTCTGCCTCTGGACCGCCTGCCAGCCCCTCCTGGCCGAGCACGATCCGGGTCGGTTGCTGGCGATGGGCGGGGGCGCCCAGAGCCCCCTCTGGCGGTCGATCATGGCCGCCGTCTTTCAGCGGCCGCTTCTGGTGCCCGACTGTCTGGAGGGCGGCGCCCGGGGAGCGGCCCTCCTGGCCGCGGTGGGTGTCGGGCTCTGTCAGGGGATCGCCACCACCCTGGACCGGTGGGTGCGCATTGTGGACCACACCTCCCCCGACCCGGCGCTGGTGGCGATCTACGCTCAGGCGCTCGAGCGTTACCGGCTGGCTGACCGCCGGCTCTTTCCCCTCTGGCCCCAGCTGGCCGCCGGGCCCTCGGGCTGACCGGCTCAGGGCAGAACGCAGACCTTGATGGCGTCAGAGGTCAGTTTGTGGCCGGCGCAGGCGTAGGCCTCGGCGATGGCCGCGAGCGGGAAGCGATGGGTGATCAGCGGTCCAGCCCGCAGCCGTCCGTCGGCCAGCATGTCCAGGGCGATCTGGTACTCGGGCACCGGCCCCCACATAGCGTAACTCCAGCACCACAGGAGCGAGAGTTCACGGCGCATCAGCACCCGGGGGTCTACCGCCTGCGGCTCCTGGAACGAGCCGACCACCCCGATGCGCCCGCCCGGGCGGGCCACGGCGATGGCCTGCTGAAGGGTGGGGGCCCAGCCGCCGACCGTCTCGTAGACCACCTCGGCCCCCCGCCCCTGGGTCAGGTCCAGGACGGCCGCCACCGGGTCGGTCTGGCTGGCGTTAATCGTCTGATGCGCTCCCAGCTCGCGGGCCACCGCCAGCGGGCGCTGGCGGTGGCCGCCGACGACGATGACCTGCCGGGCCCCGGCCACCCGCGCCACCTGGGCCATGTAGAGGCCGATGGCCCCGGTCCCGAAGACCACCACCGTATCGCCCGGCCCGACCGGCACCCGCTGGAGAGCGTGGACCGCCACCGCCGCGCAGTCGAGGGTGGCAGCCTCCTCGAAGGAGATATGGTCGGGCAGGCGATAGCACTTCGTGGCCGGGGCGACCACGTACTCGGCGAAGCCGCCGCTCCGGGCGCCCCCGATGTGCTCCAGTTTCGGGCAGAGATGGTACTGGCCGACGGCGCACCACTCGCAGGCCGCGCAGCCGCAGAGCGGCTCGATCCCCACCCGGTCGCCGACGCGAAGCGTGGTCACCCCTGGCCCCAGCGCGACGACGGTACCCGCCAGCTCGTGGCCGGGGGCCACCCGCGGGTAGCTGGCCGGGCGGCCCGGCGCGTGATGGCCCAGCCGGTAGGCGTGGAGGTCGCTCCCACAGATACCGGCCGCCCCCACCCGGCAGAGCACCTCACCCGGCCCCGGTGTGAGATCGGGCACCTCTTCAACCCGGATATCGGTCGGCGAATACAGAACCGCAGCCTTCACCGCTTCCCCCTTCCGCCGGCCAGGGGGCGGGGGCTGCCTCCGCTCCCCCCTCCCGGGCGGCGCTCAGCGCCCGCCCATGCCGGTCAGCACGATCCCCTGGACGAAGTACTTCTGGGCGACAACGAAGACAAGCAGCATCGGAACCACCGCGATCGAGGCCCCGGCCATGATCAGCCACCAGTCGCTGGCGTAGAAGCCGGCCTGGCCGGTGAAAAAGCGCAGGGCCAGGGGGATCGTCCATTTCTCTTCGCTGGAGATCATCACCAGCGGCCAGAAGAAGGCGTTGTATGACCCCATGAAGGCGAGGATCGCCAGCGTGGCCAGGGCCGGCCCGGAGAGCGGCAGGACGATGAGCCGGTAGATCTGGAAGAAGCCACAGCCATCGATCTTGGCCGCCTCCTCGAGCTCCGGCGGCAGCGTCAGAAAATACTGTCGAAGAAGGAAGGTGCCGAAGGCGGTGAAGGCGTTGGGGATGATGAGCCCCTGGTAGGTGTCGACCCAGCCGATAAGGCGCATAAGGATAAAATTCGGAATAACGGTGACCTGACCCGGAATCATCAGCGTTCCCAGGTACAGGAGAAAAAGCCGGTCGCGGCCAGGAAACCGCAGCCGGGCGAAGGCGTAGGCCGCCAGCGACGAGGTCAGGACCTCGAGCGTCATGGTCGCCAGGGCCACGCCGAGGCTGTTGGCGATGTAGCGGCCGAAGTTGACGCGGGTCAGCACCCGGACGAAATTCTCGGTGGTGGCCGGGATCGGCAGCCATTCCGGCGGGTAGGAGAAAGCCCGTCCCGGCTCCTTCAGGGCGGTGGAGAGCATCCAGAGGAAGGGAGCCACCATCACGAGGGCGCCGGCGGTCAGCAGCAGGTAACTTATGAGCAGCACCACCCCGGACCGGAGCCGACGGCTGAAACTCCGCCGCCGGGCCACCGGCGGCGCGGCCACCTCAATCATAGACCACCCACCGTCCCTGCAGCCGCCACTGAACCAGCGTCACCGCAAAGATGAGGAGAAACAGCACCCAGGCGATGGCGGCCCCGTAGCCCATGCGCAGGAACTCGAACCCCTGATTGTAGATGTAGAGGACCATCGTCCGGCTGGCGTCGGCCGGCCCGCCGTTGGTCAGGATCACCACGGTATCGAAGACCTGGAAGGCCCGGATCAACGAGACCACCAGCACAAAAAACGTGGTCGGGGTCAAGAGCGGCACCGTGATCGCCCAGAACCGGGCCCAGGCCCCGGCCCCGTCGATGGCCGCCGCCTCATACAGATGCTGGGGAATGGCCTGCAGGCCCGCCAGCCAGAGGATCATGTCGTAGCCGACGGAGCGCCAGATGGCCACGAGGATCACCGCCGGCAGCGCCCACTGGGGCGACCCCAACCAGTGCGGCGGCTGGTGCCAGCCCAAAAGCCGCAGGTAGTAGTTGAGCGGACCGAAATCGGGGTTGAAGAACCAGGTCCAGATCACCGCCACCGCCACCGAGGAGGTCACCACCGGGAGGTAGTAGGCGGTCCGGAACAGCACGACCCCGCGGAGCGCCCGGTTCAGGGCCAGCGCCACGCCCAGGGAGAGAACCATGCTCCCCAGAACCGAAGCGATGGTGAAGAGCACCGTGTTGCGCAGAACAATGCGAAAAGTCTGATCGGCCAAAAGCAGTTTGCGAAAATTCTCCAGTCCGATGAAGCGCGGGGGCGAGAGGATATCGTACTCGGTGAAGGCGAGAAAGAGCGAGGCCAGAACGGCGATGAGCGTGAAGACGAGAAAGCCGATGATATTGGGCAGGAGAAAGAGATAGGCCGTCAGCGCCTCGGCCCGCCGGGCCGCCCCCGGCCCCCGCGCGTCGGACCGTCCGGCCCGCAACGCCATCTACGACTCCTTGAGCAGCGCGTTGACCTTGGCGTTCATCTCCTTGACCGCGTCGGCCACCGACTTCGAGCCGCTCAGCACCAGCGCCACCTCGTCGTCGACCGCCTTCTGCATCTCCGGGTACTTCGGGTGCAGGGGAAGAATGCGGGCGTACTGGACCTCGTCCACGTAGACCTGGTTGTTCCTGGGCGGGCTGCTCTTGAGGAACACGTCGGACTCGTGGACCGACCGCCGCGACGGCTGGAGCAGCCCCAGTTCGGTCATGAGAATCTGCGCCTCCCGGCTGCTCACGTGGGCCAGCACCTTCCAGGCCTCATCGCGCTGCTTGGAGCCGGTCCAGAGGCCAAAGATCGAGCCGGTGAGGAGCTGGGCCCGCTCCTTGCGCCGGGGCATCGGCATCACCTCCCAGGTGAACTTCGACTTGCGGAAGAGAGGCACCATCCAGCGGCCGTTGTTATAGGTGGCCGCCAGGCCGCCGGCGAACATCTCCGCCCGGCCCTGCTGCTGCATAACCGCCAGCGTCGGCGCCACTTTATGCTTGACCACAAAGTCGGTCCAGAAGGTCAGCCCGTCAACAACCCCCGGATGGTCGAAGGTGGCCCTGGTCGGATTCCACGGGTCGTCGACCACCTCGCCGCCGGCCGACCAGGCCCAGATCATCCAGGGACCCCACCAGGTCTCCTGAACGTAGCCGTAGCGTACGGTCCGGTCGCCCTCGCGCTTGACCGACTTCAGGCAGGCGTCGAGGAAGACCTCCCAGGTCCACGGCTCTTTGGGATCAGGCTCTTTGACGCCGACCTCTTTAAAGATATCGGCGTTGTAGTACATCGAACGGACGGCGATCTCCTTGGGCAGACCGTGCAGTTTCCCCTGACCGAACTTCTTCCCGTCGTACTGATACGGCTTGAGGATCTGGGTGTAGAAATCCTGAATATCGAACCGATCGCGCTGGATATAGTCGTCGAGCGGCAGGAAGACGTTCTTGACAGCGAAGGCCGGCCAGTTGTTGATCACGCTGAAGATGATGTCGGGCGCCTGTCCGCCGGCCAGCAGGGTCACCAGTTTATCCCGGTCGGCCGAGGGACGGTCGGTCTTGACCGTGATCCCCGGATTTTTGTCCATATAGCGCTTGGCGACCTCCTGATAGACCGCCAGCTCGTCCGGGTTGCCCGGCGTGGACCAGGTGATGGTGACGCCACCCGTCGCGGGGGTCGGGGTCGGCTGAGCCGCTGGCCTGGGCTGCTCGGCCGGCCTGGCCGGCGTCGGGGTGGGCTGCGCCGCCGGGGCACAGGCCAGGGCCAGTGCCCCGCTGACCAGCGCGACCGTGGTGCTCAGGAAACGCCGCCGCGAAACGGAGCGCATGACTTTTCCTCCAGAATCTCTCACTATCGTCCGCTGCCGGAAACCAGCCAGCAGCAAAACGGTCCGCTCGACCGCTCTGCGGAGCTTAGCACAGCCAGCCCGGACCGTCAACGGCCGCTCCGGGAGCCTTCAGGGCCACGGCCCGGCCTCCGTCTCTTCGCCCCGGGGTGCTGTCTCGTGGACGCGCACCACCTGGTCCGCCTCGCCATCGCTCTCGACCAGCCAGAGAGCGGCGTTGGCCACCGGCAGGTCCCAGACACGGGTGAGGGGCCAGCCCCGCCAGTGGCAGAGCAGGGTGCGCAGGACCATGCCGTGGGTGACGACCAGGACAGTCTGCCCCGGGTGCGACCGAACAATGGCGGCCACCGCCCGCCTCGCCCGCGCCTGGACCTGGGTCAGCGTCTCGCCCCCCGGGACCGCGTACCCGGCCGGGTCGGCGCGCCGGCGGGCCCACAGCTCCGGGTAGCGCTCCTGGACCTCGGCCGCCGTCAAGCCCTCCCAGATCCCCAGATTGACCTCCCGCAACGCCGGAAGCGGGACCAGGGGAACGGCCCGGCCGGCCAGAACGATCCGGGCGGTCTCCCAGGCCCGGCGGAGATCGCTGGCGTAGGCGGCCGCGATCGGCTCGGCGGCCAGCCAGCGGGCGAGCCGCCTGGCCTGGCACCGCCCCTGGGGACTCAGCGCCGGGTCACGCTGTCCCTGGAGCCGCTGTTCCCGGTTCCAGACCGATTCACCGTGACGGACCAGCAGCAGCCGCGTCAGAGTCGGCGACACGGGGGCGATCTCCGACTTATTATTAATGCCGGCCTAACGCCAGTGCTTAGCCGGGCGTGTGCTATAATACAGCCGCCCGGTGATGAGGGGAAGAGCCGCTCGACCGCGCCGGAGCGGCGCCACACGCTCCCCGCCCGCGGAAGTCCAGCCACGCCGGGTGAGCCAGGGGGCCTGCGACCGATGTACCGCCATGTCCCGCTCAGTATCATCTGCGGCAACGCCAGCCGCGATCTGGCCGAGAAGATCTGCGCCTACCTCGGTCTGACCCTGACCAGCGCCGACGTTTTCGAGTTCAGCAACGAGAACATCTTCGTCAAGATCAACGAGACCGTCCGCGAACACGACGTCTTCGTCGTCCAGTCCTTCAGTTCGCCGGTTAACCGCCATATTATGGAGCTCTTCATCCTGCTGGACACCCTCAAGCGAGCCTCGGCCGGCCGGATCACCGCCGTCATCCCCTACTTCGCCTACGGCCGGACCGATAAAAAAGACCAGCCTCGCGTGCCGATCACCGCCCGCCTGCTGGCCGACCTCATCACCACCGCCGGCGCCAACCGGGTCCTGACCATGGACCTGCACGCCGGCCAGATCGAGGGCTTCTTCAGCATCCCGGTGGACCACCTTTCGGCCTTCAGCACGCTTATCCAGTACTTTATGGAAAAACACCTGGACGACGTGGTGGTCGTGGCCCCCGACTTCGGCTTCGCGAAGAAGGCCCGCAATTTCGCCGAACGGCTGGGCGCCCCCCTGGCCTTCATCGAGAAGCGCCGCCCCGGCAACGATATGCGCAGCGAGGTCCTGAGCGTCATCGGCGATATCCGCCACCGCGCGGCCATCATCATCGACGACGAGATCGATACCGCCGGCTCGGTCACCAACGCCGCCTGGCTCCTCTACGAGTGCGGCGTCCAGGAGATCTACGCCTGCTGCACCCACGCCGTCTTCTCCGGCCCGGCTGTCGAGCGCCTGCGCACCAGCCCGCTCCACGAGATCGTCGTCACCGACACCATCGCCCTGCCGCCCGAGAAGCGCCTGCCCAATCTGACCGTCCTCTCGGTCGCCCCTCTCTTCGCCGAGGCCATCCAGCGCATCCACAGCGGGGAGTCGGTCGGCGCGCTCTTCCGATAGCCCGTACGGCTGGTTGGACTTTCCCTCTGGCCCGTGCTAAACTTTGCCATGCGCGGAAGAGCGTTCCGCATGCGCCTGAGCGCGCTGGTGGTGTTGGGTGCTGAAACTCCTGCATCGTCTTTTCGGCGAATCGAACGAGCGTGAACTGAAGCGGCTCCAGCCGCTGGTCGAACGGATCAACGCCCTGGAGCCGGAGGTCCAGCGGCTGACCGATGCCGAGCTCCGGGCCCGGACCGATGAGTTCAAGGCCCGGCTGGCGGCCGGCGAGACGCTGGACGACCTTCTGCCCGAGGCCTTCGCGGTGGTCCGCGAGGCCGCCCGGCGGACCATCGGCCTGCGCCATTACGATGTCCAGCTCATCGGCGGGATCGTCCTGCACCAGGGCAAGATCGCCGAAATGAAGACCGGCGAGGGCAAGACCCTGGTGGCGACCCTTCCTCTCTACCTGAACGCCCTGACCGGCCGGGGCGTCCACCTGGTCACGGTCAACGATTACCTGGCCAAGCGCGATACCCAGTGGATGGGACCGGTCTACCACTTCCTGGGGCTGAGCGTCGGGGTCATTCAGCACGAGGCGGCCTTCCTCTACGACCCGACCTACGCCAACCCCGACCCGCGCCTGCGCCACCTGCGACCGGTCAGCCGGCGCGAGGCCTATCTCGCCGACATCACCTACGGCACCAATAACGAGTTCGGCTTCGACTACCTGCGCGACAACATGGTCCACGACCTCAGCCAGTGCGTCCAGCGCGAGCTGCACTACGCCATCGTCGACGAGGTGGACAACATCCTCATCGACGAGGCCCGGACGCCGCTCATCATCTCGGGCCAGGCGGAGGAGTCGGCCGATAAGTACTACCTCTTCG
Source organism: Chloroflexota bacterium (assembly GCA_034433795.1). Classification (GTDB taxonomy): domain Bacteria; phylum Chloroflexota; class UBA6077; order FW602-bin22; family DAOUAE01; genus DAOUAE01. The sequence goes on along the minus strand of DAOUAE010000008.1, from coordinate 70,248 downwards.
CCCGACTGGTCCCCCGTCTCCGGCGCGACGAGGACTACCGGGTGGACGAGAAGCACCGCACGGTCACCCTGACCGAGAGCGGCATCGCCAAGATCGAGCGCTGGCTGAACGTCGACAACCTCTACGCCCCGGAGAACTACGAACTCACCCACTACCTGGAGCAGGCCCTCAAGGCCCACTTCCTCTTCCGCCGCGACCGCGACTACGTCCTCTACAAGGATGGGCGAGTGCTCGGCCCCCACGAGCACGACCGCGACGCGGAGATCGTCATCGTCGACGAGTTCACCGGCCGGCTGATGTTCGGCCGACGCTACAGCGAAGGGCTCCACCAGGCCATCGAAGCCAAAGAGAACGTCCGCATCCAGCGCGAGAGCGTGACGCTGGCGACGATCACGTTCCAGAACTACTTCCGGATGTACGAGAAACTGGCCGGCATGACCGGCACCGCCTACACCGAGCGCGAGGAGTTCCGGCAGATCTACGGTCTGGACGTGGTCGTCATCCCGACCCACCGTCCGATGATCCGTCAGGACTTCCCGGACCTGGTCTACAAGACCGAGGCGGCCAAGTTCCGGGCGGTGGTCCGCGAGATCGAGGAACTGCACCGGCAGGGCCGGCCGGTGCTGGTCGGCACGGTCTCCATTGAGAAGTCTGAATATCTCTCCGACCTGCTGCGCCGGCGGGGTATCCCCCACCAGGTGCTGAACGCCAAGTACCATGAAAAAGAGGCGGCCATCATCGCCCAGGCCGGCCGACCCGGCGCGGTGACCATCGCCACCAACATGGCGGGCCGTGGCGTCGACATCCTGCTCGGCGGCAACCCGGCCGGCCTGGTGGACGAGATCCTGCGCCAGCAGGGCATCCGGCCGGAAGAGGCGACGCCCGAGCAGGTGGCCCAGGCCCGGGCTGAGGCCGAGGCGATCTGCCGCCGCGACCGTGAGAGAGTGGTGGCCCTGGGTGGCCTGCACATCATCGGCACCGAGCGCCACGAAGCCCGGCGGATCGACAACCAGCTGCGCGGCCGGGCCGGGCGCCAGGGCGACCCGGGCTCCTCCCGCTTCTACGTCTCGTTGGAGGACGACCTGCTGCGTCGCTTCGGCGGCGCGAACATCGCCAATATTATGGACAAGCTGGGCCTCGACGAGGATACCCCCATCGAGCACCCGCTGGTGACCAAGACCATCGAGAACGCCCAGACCAAGGTCGAGGCCTACCATTTCGACATCCGCAAGCACCTGGTCCAGTTCGACGATGTGATGAACAAGCAGCGGGCGGTCATCTACGGCGAGCGGCGGAAGGTGCTGAGCAGCGAGAACCTGCGCCCGGTCGTGCTGAACATGGTGCGCGAGGAACTGGCCGAGATCGTCCAGACCTACCTGACCGGCGAGGTTCGCGAGGACTGGAACCTGGAGGGCCTGGTCCAGGCGGTCCAGACCATCTTCCCGCTGCCGCCGGAGGTCACGCCGGAAAGCCTGGCCACCATGAGCCGCCAGGAGATCAGCCAGACGCTCGAGCACCTGGCTGAGACGGCCTACGAGGCCCGCGAGCAGGACCTGGGACCGGAGATCATGCGGCAGATCGAACGGTTCGTCCTGCTCCACACCATCGACCGGCTGTGGGTCCACCACCTGACGGCGATGGACGAACTGCGCGAGGGGATCGGTCTCCGGGCCTACGGCCAGCGCGATCCGCTGGTCGAATACAAAAACGAAGCCTACCATATGTTCCAGGCCCTGCTGGCCAACATCCGCCACGAGGTGGCCCGGCTCATCTACCACATCTCGGTCCAGCGCCAGCCGGCCCCGGTCGCCCGCCCGCTGCGGACCAACCGCGAGAACGCGGTGCCGGAGCCGGTGCGGGTCGGCCGGAAGATCGGCCGTAACGACCCCTGCCCCTGCGGGAGCGGCAAGAAGTACAAGAAGTGCTGCGGCCGCTGACCACCGCCCCGGCACGCCCCCTGCCAGAAGACCGGTGGTCGCGCCGGTCCCGGTCGGTCTCCGCCGGACGCCCCCTGTTCCGGACGGCGGCGCGAGAGGGAACATGCGAGAGCGCCAGCGCCTGGCCGAGCAGATCGTCGCCAACGTCGAGCGGGTGATCATCGGCAAGCGCCGCGAGGTCGAACTGGCCCTGGTGGCCCTGCTGGCCCGGGGCCACATCCTGATCGAGGATGTGCCCGGCGTGGGCAAGACCATGCTGGCCCGCGCGCTGGCCCGCGCGCTGGGCTGCACCTTCAAGCGCATCCAGTTCACCCCCGACCTCCTGCCCAGCGACATCACCGGCGTCTCGCTCTATAACCCCCGGACCGGCGCCTTCGAGTTCCGCCCCGGTCCGGTGATGGCCCATGTGGTCCTGGCCGACGAGATCAACCGGGCGACGCCCAAGACCCAGTCAGCCCTCCTGGAGTGCATGGAGGAGCGCCAGGTCAGCGTCGACGGGACGACCTACCCGGTTCCCCAGCCCTTCCTGGTCCTGGCCACCCAGAACCCCATCGAATACGAGGGCACCTTCCCGCTGCCCGAGGCCCAGCTCGACCGCTTTCTGCTGCGGCTGCGGCTGGGCTACCCCGGCCCCGAGGACGAACTGGCCATCCTGGCCGCCCAGGAGCAAGACCACCCCATCGCCACCCTGGAGCCGGTGATCGACGCGGCGACGCTGGTGGATCTGCAGGCGATGGTGGCCCGGACGGTCTATGTCGATCCCCGTCTCCGGGCCTACATCGTCGACCTGGTCCAGGCCACGCGCCAGCATCCCGAGATCCGCCTGGGGGCCAGCCCGCGCGGCTCGCTGGCGCTCTTCCAGGCCAGCCGGGCCCGGGCCTTCCTCGACGGCCGCGACTACGTTCTCCCCGACGATATCAAGGCGCTGGCCGAGCCGGTCCTGGCCCACCGGCTGGTCCTGCAGCCCAGCGCCCGTCAGCAGCGGCGGGAGGCCGGGACTCTCATCGCCGAGATCCTGGAACGCCTGCCGGTGCCCGGGGCCGGGATCGGGCGGTGGCGATGAGCGGACGCCGGCTTCTCGTCTTCGCCATCGCCCTGACCGGCGTCGCGCTGAGCAGCGAGTGGGGTCTTTTGACCCGCCTGGCCTACCTCCTGTGGGGACTGACCATCGCCGCCTGGCTCTGGAGCTGGCTGAGCGTCCGGGGAGTACAGGTCGACCGCCGACCGGAGACTGACCGCCTCACCGCCGGCGAGACGCTGCGTGAACGGCTGACCATCGTCAACCGCTGGCCGTGGCCGCGTCTCTGGCTGGCCGTGCAGGCCGGCTCAGACCTGCCCGGCTATCAGTCCGACTGGGTCGGCTGGCTGGGCCCGTGGGGACGACGCTCCTGGACCAGCCACACGGTCTGCCGGCGCCGGGGCCTCTACCGTCTGGGGCCGGTCTGGCTCACCGGAGCCGACCCCGGCGGCTTCTTTCCGCGCCGCCGCCGGGTGGAGACGACGGCGACGGTCCTGGTCTATCCCCCGGTTCTGCCGCTCGACCGGCCGCCCCTTCCTCCCACCTGGCTGCCCCAGGCCGACCGCCTCGTCACCCTCTGGCCGGCCGTCAGCCCGCTCGTGGCCGGGGTCCGCGAGTACCGGCCCGGCGACAGCCTCCGTTACGTCCACTGGCCGGCGACCGCCCGCCACCAGCGCTTCATCGTCAAGGAGTTCGAGCCGGAGACCGCCGCCGACCTGTGGCTGGTCCTCGACGGGGAGGCCACAGCTCAGGCTGGCCAGGATGAGGCCTCGACCGAAGAGTACGCGGTGCGGGCGGCGGCGGCTCTGGCCGGCTGGGCGCTGGCCCGCCGACGGGCGGTGGGCCTGCTGGCCACGGGCGAGCCCGGCCAGTGCCTGGAGCCCACCGCCGAGCCGGGACAGGATGACGCGGTGCTGACAGCCCTGGCCCTCTTCCGGTCCACCGGGCAGCGGCCGCTCGCCCGGGTGCTGGCCCAGGAGCAGGGACGGTTCCGGCGCGCCAGTGTGGTCCTGGTCATCACCGCCTCGGCCGTCCCCGACTGGCCAGCGGTCCTGGCCGACCTGCGGGCCGCCGGCCGGCTGGCTGGGGCGATCTACCTCGACCCGGCCTCGTTCGGGGCGGCGGTGGACCCCGGACCGGTCCTGACCGCCCTCCAGCGCGCGTCGCTCCCGCACTGTCTCGTCCGGCGCGGCGACGACCTGGCCACGGCCCTGACCGACTGGTCCCCCGGAGGGCGAGGATGATCGCCACCCGCCCCGTCACAACCATCCTCTTCCTGCTGGCCGCGCTGACCGGCGTGGTCATGGCCCCGGTCGGCTCGCTGGTCCAGACGGGCTGGGTCGACCGCAGCGCCCTGCTGGTGCCAGCGGCGGTCGCCGGCCTCCTGGTCGGGACGGCTCTCGCGGTGGCCGGCTGGCCGGGACTGCTGGCCCATCTGCTCAGCGCGAGCCTGGGAGGCCTCTTCTGCCTGTACCTTCTCAGCGGAGCCCAGCCCGCTGGCGCGCTGAGCCTCCGCCTTGGACAGACGGTGGCCCACCTCGGGCGCAGCCTCTCTCTGCTGGCCGGTGGCGGCCCGGCCGACAGCCTGCTCGTCCTGGCCCTCTTTCTGATCCTGGCCTGGAGCCTCGCCTATCTGAGCGTCTGGTCCCTGCTGCGGCTGCGGCTCGCCTGGTGGGCTCTCCTGACCAGCGGGGCGACTCTCCTGGTCAACATGGCCTACGCAGGGGAGCAGCCGGGCTGGCTCCTGCTCTATCTTCTGAGCGGTCTTCTGCTGATCGCCCGGTTGAACATGGCGCTCTGGGCAGGGGGTCAGACAGCGCGCGGGGCGAACGGCGCGCCGTTCGGTCCGGTTCTGGTCGGGGTCGTCGTGCTGGGACTGGGAGCCGGGGGGCTGGCCTGGAGCCTGCCACCTGTCCGCCCGACCCAGACGCTGGTCTGGAGCCGGACGCTGGCCGCGCCCTGGCACTATCTCGAGGGGCTCTTCAGCCGCCTCTTCGGGCAGATTCCGGCCCGACGGACCCCGGGCGCCGGGTTCGGCCCGGTCCTCACCCTGGGGGGAAGCTTCCGCCTGGGTGAGGCGGTCGTCCTGCGGGTTCAGGCCGATCGGCCGGCCTACTGGCGGGCCATCGCCTACAGCCAGTACACCGGCCACGGCTGGACGGCCGGCGAGCCGCTGGTCGAGGTTCCCTTCGCGGCCAACCAGCGCCTGCCGGCCGGGGCGACCGGCGTCCCGCTTGTCCAGGAGGTCGAGATCGTCCAGCCCCCGGGCGCCGTGATCGTGGCGGCCGGCCAGCCGCTGGTTCTCTCCCTCCCCGGCACCGCCCTGGTGCCGGGCGGGCCCTGGTCGTCGTCCGCAGGGCTGACGCTGGGGCTCACGGCCAGCCTCCAGAGCCCGCTGGTGGCGCGCGCCGGTCAGCGCTACACCGTCCTCTCCGTCCTGCCGGCGCCGACCGAGGAGGCCCTGCGTCGGGCCGGGACCAGTTATCCGTCGGGCCTCGGCGAGCGCTACAGCCAGCTGCCACCGCTCCCTGAGCGGGTCAGACGTCTGGCCCGCCAGATCACGGCCGGTGCCGCCACCCCGTACGAGCAGGCCCGGGCGATCGAGGCCTATCTCCGCCAGCGCTACACCTACACCCTCGAACTCCCGCCCCCACCGCCCGACCGCGATGGGGTGGACTACTTCCTCTTCGACGTCCAGCGCGGCTACTGCGACTATTTCGCCAGCGCGATGGCCGTTCTGCTGCGCAGTCTCGGCGTGCCGGCCCGGGTGGTCTCGGGCTACGCCGTCGGAGCCCGCGAGACGCCCGATGGGCCCTTCGTGGTCCGCGAGCGTCACGCCCACTCCTGGGTCGAAGTCTATTTCCCCGGCGCCGGCTGGGTTGAGTTCGAGCCCAGCCCGATCCGGCCGCCCCGGACCGGATCGGGTCAGGCCAGCCCCACGGCCGCCTCCCCGGCCTCGCCCCCCACGCCCCTGGAAAGCCCACCGACGCCGACTCCCGCCGCGCCCCCGGCGCCGGCCGAGGCCCAACCGCTCGCCGCGCCCCCTTCCCCGGCACCGCGCGCCGGCCCGCCGTCGCCGTGGCCATCCGGCCCGGTCGGCCTCCTGGCTCTGGTTCTGGTCCTGCTCCCGCTCCTCGCCGGTCTGGGCTGGCGGTTCTGGAGCCGCCTGGCTCCGGCCGAGCGGGCCTACACCCTGATGACCCTCCTCGCCACCCTGCGCGGCCGTCCCCGACGGCCGGCCGAGACGCCGCACGAGTACGCCCGGGCGGTGGGACGTCTGGCTGGCGCCCCCGTCGCGGCCCGGGTCATCGCCGACGCCCTGGCCCGCCACCGGTTCGGGCGCCGGCCGGCCCGCGCCGACCGTCAGCTGGCCCGCGCCCGGGCCGTCCTCTGGCCACGGCTCCTCGGCTGGCGGCGCTGGCGCTAGCCCAGACTGAGTTTCTTGAACGTCTCGGCGTAGGGCAGGTTTTTCTCCTGGCCAGCCCGGCGCAGTCCCTCGCGCAGACGGTCCGGCAGTTCGTGCCAGCGGGCGCCGACCTGACTGCGGTGGTGGGCCAGGGCGGCGAGCCGCGCCTCGACGTCTTCCTCGCTCAGCGCCTCCCAGTGGTCGGGCTGGTCGGTCCAGAAGAGATAGACCTCTTTGACCCGCCACGGTTGCCGGCCGTCCAGCAGCTGCTCCGGGAAGAGATACCACTCCCGGGCGCTGATAATGGCATCCAGAGCCGCCATCCCAGCCGCCCGGTGGTCGGGGTGGAGCTGATAGCGTCGCCAGGGGTCGATCGTGAAGACCACCTCGGGGCGGTAGCGCCGGATGATCCCGGCCAGTTCCCGACGCAGGGCCAGGGTGTTCTCCAGCAGGCCATCAGGATGGCGCAGGAAGACGACCTCCTGCACGCCGATGGCCGCCGCAGCGGCCCGCTGCTCCGCCTCCCGCCGGCCGGCGATCTCGCCGGGGCGGACTGCCGGGTCGTGGCAGCCCTTATCGCCACTGGTCAGGAGCACGTAGACGGCGCTCGCTCCCTGGCGGACCCACTTGGCCACCGTCCCGGCGCAGCCGAACTCCGGGTCGTCGGGGTGCGCCGCGATCACCATCAGTCGCTGCGGCAGAGTTCCGGTCATAGCTGGTCAAGGCCTCCTTCGCTGGGCAGAGGTGTGGAGAGGCGCTGGCCCGGACAGTTGTCCTGCCCTGACCGTTCAGGCCACGGGCAGCGGCAGACCGGCGCGCTGCCAGACCCGCCGCAGAGACTCCGCCGTGGCCCGGGCGGCCTCGGCTGGTGGGAGGGCCGAGACCGCCTGGTTGAAGGGCTCAACCGCCACCGGGCCGTCGTAGCCCACGGCCTGGAGCGCCTGCAGAAACCCGGCGAGATCGATGACTCCGGTCTCCCCCGGCAGGCAGCGGGCGTTGTCCTGGAGCTCGTCGAGGGGCACCCCGGCCGGGGCGTCGTTGAGATGCACCGCCACGATATCGGCGGCCGTCAGTCGGTGGAGATCGGCCAGCGTCCCGCCCGAGGTGTACCAGTGCCAGGAGTCGAGGAGCAGCCCCACATTGCCGGTGCCGATCGCCCGGGCCAGGTCCAGCATCCCGTCCTGGGTGTAGAGGAAGGGGTAGCGCCGTGTTCGGCGCAGACTGGGCGTGCCGATGAACTCCAGCCCCAGCCGGCATCCCGCCGCCCGCAGGACCTCGGCGATCGGTTGGAGGCGCTCGACGTGCCAGGCGAAGTTCTCAGCAAAGGGCCGCTCGTCGGAGGCCGGCGGCACCCAGGTCACGCAGCGCCGGGCCCCCAGGGCCACGGCGAGGTCGGCCAGACGCGGCAGGTCAGCGAGGCCCGCCCGCCAGCGCTCCGTCGCTCCCCGCCAGTCCACCGGGAGCCCCCAACTGCCGAGGCGCACCCCGGCTTCCTGAAAGAGGGCCTGCACCGCCCCAAGACCCTGCTGGGCCACCAGGTCGGCCACCTCGACAATATTTATGTCAACTCCGGCGAAGCCCGTCGCCCGGGCCAGCGGCAGGATCTCGGGCAGAGGCAGACGGATGCCGATCGCGCCTGGATTCAGACTCCAGTACATCGGGACTCCTTGCGGCGAGGATCACACCAGTTCACCCAGGTAGGCCCGCCGGACCAGTTCATTGGCCCGCAGGGCGGCGGCCGTATCGGCCAGGACGATACGGCCGGTCTGCAGGACATAGCCGCGCTGGGCCACCTGGAGGGCCATGTAGGCGTTCTGCTCGACCAGCAGGATCGGAATGCCCTGGGCGTTGATCGCCCGGATGACCTCGAAGATCGTGGCCACGAGGAGAGGGGCCAGCCCCATCGATGGCTCATCGAGCAGCAGCAGCCGGGGCCGGGCCATCAGCGCCCGGCCGATGGCCAGCATCTGCTGTTCGCCGCCGGAGAGGGTGCCGGCGATCTGGTGGCGACGCTCCTTCAGGCGGGGAAAGAGGGCGAAGACCTGCTCCAGGCTCTCGGCCACCAGCCGGGGGTCGCGGATGGTGAAGGCGCCCATCTCCAGGTTCTCCAGGACGGTCATCCGCGGAAAGATCTGCCGGCCCTCGGGCACCAGGCAGACGCCCCGGCGGACGATCTCATGGGGCGGCAGCCGGTCCAGACGCTCGCCCCGCAGCAGGATCTGCCCAGTGCGCGGGCGCAGCAGACCGGCGATCGTCTTGAGGAGCGTGGTCTTGCCGGCGCCGTTGCTGCCGATGAGGGTCACGATCTCGCCGGCGTCGACCGCCAGCGAGACGTGGTCGAGAGCGCGGATATTGCCGTAGTAGGTGCTGACCTCGCGCACCTCAAGCAGCGCCATCCACCGCTCCCCGGCCCAGATAGGCTTCGATGACCCGCGGGTCGCGCTGGACCTGGGCTGGCGGCCCCTCGGCGATCTTCACCCCGTAGTCGAGGACCGTCACCCGGTCCGAGATCCCCATGACCACCCGCATATCGTGCTCGATGAGGAGGATGGTCAGCCCGAACTCGCTCCGCAGCCGGCTGATGAGGCGCATCATCTCGACCGTCTCCTGGGGGTTCATCCCGGCGGTCGGCTCATCGAGCAGCAGCAAGCGGGGCTGGGTGGCCAGCGCCCGGGCCAGTTCCAGGCGTCGCTGGTCGCCGTAGGGGAGATGCCGGGCCAGCTCCTCGGCCCGGTCGGCCAGGTCCATCAGCGCCAGGAGTTCCAGCGCCCGCTGGCGGGCCCAGCGCTCCTCCCGCACCACCCGGGGCGGACGCAGAATGGCTCCCAGGAGACCGGTGGTCAGCCGGCAGTGCATCCCCACCAGCACGTTCTCCAGGGCGGTCATATTGGCGAAGAGGCGGATGTTCTGAAACGTCCGCGCGATCCCCAGAGCCGTGATCCGGTGGGGTGGCAGACCGACGATCGAGTGGCCGGCGAAGCGGACCTCGCCTCGGGTCGGGGGATAGAAGCCGGAGACCACGTTGAAAAGGGTCGTCTTACCGGCCCCGTTGGGACCGATCAGGCTGGCGATCATCCGCTCCTCAACCACCAGGTCGACCTCGTTGAGGGCGACCAGCCCCCCGAAGACCTTGGTCAGACCCCGGACTTCGAGCAGCGCGTCCATCGTCGCCTCCTCACGACCGGTCGGCTGGCGTCGAGGACACCGGATCGGTAGCCGGCGCCAGGTCGGCCTCCAGCTGGGCGGCCCGCAGCTCGGCCCGCCGGCGGGCCGAGGGGATGAGCCCCTCAGGCCGCAGCAGCATCGTCAGCACCAGCGCCAGCCCGAAGATCAGCATCTTCGAACTGCTGAGGTCCACCCAGCTCAGATCGGCCCCCAGGAGCCCCCCGGCCTGGCGGAGCCAGTGGGTGGCCCGCTCGGCCAGGATACGGTCAAACGAGGCCAGCAGGATTCCCCCGACGATGACCCCGGTCATATTGCCCATGCCGCCCAGAATGACCATCGAAAGGACCATCACCGAGATCTGAAACTCGAACTGCCCGGGGTCGATGAACTGGAACATGCCGGCGAAGATCGCCCCCGAGAACCCCGAGAACGAGGCCCCCATGCCGAAGGCCAGCAGTTTGGTGGTGACCAGGTTGATGCCCATGCTGGCGGCCGCCACCTCGTCCTCGCGCATCGCCACCCAGGCCCGCCCGATCCGCGAGTCCACCAGCCGGCTGATCATCCAGACCGAGAAGACCCCGACCGCCACCACCAGGTAGTACCAGGCGACCTGGTTGTTGACGAAGCTGACCCCCGGCAGGGTGGGATAGCCGATGGGCTTGATCCCCTTGGCCCCGCCGGTGATGCTCTCGGCGTTGAGAAAGACACGGGGCACGATCTCGCCGAAGGCCAGGGTGACGATGGCCAGGTAATCGCCGCGCAGCCGCAGGGTCGGTGCCCCCAGGATGACGCCAAAAATGGCCGCCACGACAAAACTCAGGACCAGCGCCAGCCAGAAATCGGTGCGGAACGGCAGCGGGCTGACCGGCGAGGTCAGGAAGGCGGTGGTGTAGGCGCCGATGGCGAAGAAGGCGGCGTAGCCCAGGTCGAGCAGCCCGGCGTAGCCCACCACGATATTGAGGCCCAGCGCCAGGATGACAAACATGAAGATAGGCACCACCGCCCCCAGGAGCCCCAGACCCAGCCACTGGTCGAGGGGAGGATAGAGGAGCGCCAGAACCAGCGCTCCCAGGAGCAGGGCCCAGCGGCCGGCCCGCTCGCCGGACCAGAGCGTTTTCAGCGCCGCGGCGACCATGGCTCTACGCCCTCTCCGGCACCTCGGCCCCGAGCAGGCCCGAGGGACGGAAGACGATGATCAGCACCAGAATGCCGAAGACCACCACCAGCGTCCACTTGGGGTCGAAGAGGAAATCGCTGAGCGCCCAGATGAGGCCGATGAGGAAACCGCCCAGCACCGCGCCGGTGAGATTACCGATGCCGCCCAGCACCGCCGAGGTGAAAGCCATCAGCCCGGCGCGGAAGCCCATATCGAAGCGGGCCGACTGGTAGTAGAGCCCCTGAATGAAGCCGCCGGCCCCGGCCAGCGCCCCGGCGATGAGGAAGGTCAGGGCGATCGTCTGGTTGATGTCGATCCCCATCAGCGCCGCCGCCTCCTGATTCTGGGCGGTGGCCCGCATGGCCTTCCCCAGGCGGGTGTGACGGACAAACCAGTTGAGTCCCAGCAGCAGCGGCACCGTCAGCGCCACCACGAAGAGATCGGTGGTCCGCAGGCTGACCACCGTCCGCAACCCCAGCACCTCGTTCAGCAGGTCAATGGACGGGATGAGAGGGGGGAAGGTGACGTAGGAGGGCCCCTTCCAGTGCAGGCCGATATTCATCAGAATGAACGACATCCCGATGGCGGTGATGAGCGGCGCCAGGCGGGGAGCCCGACGGAGCGGCCGGTAGGCCAGCCGTTCGATGAGAACGTTCAGCGTGGCGGTCGTGGCCATCGTCCCCACCAGCACCAGCAGCAGCAGCGGGACCAGGGTGCTGGCCGGGAGACCCGGTGCGAGCGCCAGAACCTGGATGAGCGTGAGAGCGGTCATCGCCCCGAGCATAAAAACATCACCATGGGCGAAGTTGATGAGTTCGATAATGCCGTAGACCATCGTGTAGCCCAGGGCGATGAGGGCCAGGATGGCGCCGTTGGAGAGACCGATGATCAGGACCTGGAGGAGAAGCGCCGGATTCTCGATGAGAAGCCCGATGTTCATAGCCCGGTGTCCTCCTCGACACAGTTGGGCGACGGCGCAGACATCACACGGGCGAGCGGGTGGATCCACCCGCTCGCCCGGCCAGAGTCACCGTGCGGTCGCCATGGGCTCAGCCGATCTGCTTGACGAACTTGAACTTGTCGCCTTCGATGATCATGCCGCTCATCGTGGTGAGGGTGGTGTCACCGGTCTCGGTGAAACTCCACTTGCCCAGGACCCCATCGAAGTCCTTCGTGCCCATAACGGCTGCCCGGATCGCGTCGCGATCCTTGACCCCGGCCCGCTTGATGCCGTCGATCGCCACCTTCATGGCCTCGTAGCCGTAGATGGCGTAGACGTCGGGGTCGCCCTTGTACTTCTCGCGGTAGCGCTGGAGCCACTCCAGGGCCTTGCCCTTGTAGGCCTCGAGCGGCAGACCGCCGAAGGTCACATAAGTCCCCTGGGCCGCCTGGCCGGCCGTCTTGATGAAGTTGGTGGTGGCGATCCCGTCTGGCCCCATCAGTTTCACATTGGGGCCCAGCGTGGCGCGCAGGTCCTGCCAGAGTTTGGCCGCGTTGTTATCCTCGATGCCGCCAAAATAGACCAGGTCGGGCCCCAGGCCCTTGATCTTGGTGGCCAGCGTGCGGTAGTCGGGCGCCTTGGGATCGATGGACTCCTGACCCAGGACCTGCAGGCCCAGCTCCTTGGCGCTGCGATTGAAGATCGTGGCCAGGCCCTTGCCGTAGAGCTCGTTGTCGTCCAGGATGTAGACCTTCTGGGCGCCCAGTTCCTTGGCCCAGAGGGCCCCGGCCCGGCCCTGCAGGTCGTCGGCCGGGACGACCCGGCAGTAGTTGCGCTTGCCGGTGGGGTAGTACTTATCCGGCTCGCCCGGCTCCCAGTTGCCGGGCTTGGTCAGACCCGGCCAGGTGTTGGCCGGGCTGATCATCACCAGGTTGGCCCGGTTGAGGATGGGGATGGCCACCGCAGCGGCGCCAGAGTTATAGGTGCCGTGGTAGACCATGACATCCGGATCGGCCACCGCCTTGTTGGCGTTCTCGGCCTCTTTATCGGCCGTCCATTTGCCGGCGGCCGCCGTGGCGTCGTCCCAGTCCTCATACTCGATCTTAAACTGGCCGATCTGGTAGTTGATCTCCTCCAGGGCCATCTTGTAGGCGTTGACAATGGTGTCGGTCTGACCCTTGGAGGGGCCGGTGCGCGGCAGTGAACTGACCATCTTGATGACATTCGGCCGCCCGACCGGCTTGGCCTGGGCCACCGGCGTCGGGGTGGGTGTGGGCTGGGCCGGCTTGGGGGCTGGAGTCGGTGTGGCCGGGGCCGGGGTCGGCGTCGGCTGGGGCGCGGGGGTGGGCGTCGCCGCCGGCTTGGGAGCTTCAGCCGGCTTGGGCGTTGGGGTCGGCTGCGGCGCCGGGGCGCAGGCTCCGAGCAGCCCGGCCGCGCTCACCGCCACGAGCGACCGGAGGAAGACACGCCGAGAGAGTGCACGCTGGGCCATTGGAATCCCTCCTTTACCGCGCAAGAAATCTCCCGTGGAGAAAGTCTCCGGGCCACGACAGGCTGGCAGGAGTATAGGGCGGTGGCTCATCGGCTGTCAAGAGACCGCCTAACTCCCGCCCGCACCTCTTTCCTGGGAAAGTGTTTTGACACCTTTCTTCCCGCTTGTCAAGGCCAGGAATGCCTAACCCCCGGCGGAGGCGGTTCGGGCTGACCGCCCAAAAGCGTCGTCGAGATCGGCCAGGGCACTCTCCGGCAATGCGGCGACCGTCCGGATACCAGACTACCGACTGGAGACCTGCGCGCCCAACCGTCACCGACCATCCGGTCCCGGCCGCGCGACCGGGCAGCACGGTCAGGGCCCGGCCCCCGTGCTGCCCGGCGGCGTGCAGCGCCAGATCGTTCTCGCCGCCGCAGCGTGAATACCCGCTGGCACTCTGACCGGCTGGGCCGGCCTGGCTCCTGGCGACAGTTTACGCTGGCTGACAGTCGGCACCTTACTCGCGCCGCTCCACCGACACTCCAGCCTGCGCTGGTGACCGGGGAGGCGGGACCAGGCGCCCTCGGTCGACGACCAGGCGCCCGTCACGGTAGACGGCCACCACCTGACGCAGGGCTCGGATATCTGAGCAGGGATCGCCGGCCACAACGACGAGGTCGCCGGCACAGCCCGGCTCAAGCGTCCCTGTTTGGCCCGCCAACCCCAGCACACGGGCCGCCCGGCCGGTGGTGGCCCGAAGCGCCTCCAGCGGCGGGACTTCAAGCTGGAAGACCAGCACCTCCAGAGTGAGAAAGTATTCGTCGAAAAACGTCCGGCTGACCCCAGCGTCGCTGGCGGCGATAAAAGGAACACCGGCCTGGATCGTGCGTCGGAGGACGTCGAAGTGAGGGCCGTAGCGGGCAACCGCCTCACGCTGCCATGGGGCCAGGTCCTCCGGCGGCTTCAGCACCGCCCGCTCCGATCCCATCGTCAGGGTGACAACGGTCCCGCGTTCGCGCATCGCCATGACCACCCTTTCATCGAAAAGGTGGCCAGCCTCGGGGTGCAGCCATGAACAGTGCTCAATTGTCTGAACACCGGCCAGGACCGCCCGGGCGATTCCCTCGGTGGCGTGACAATGGGCAGCCACCTGCCGACCGAGCCGACGGGCCTCGGCGACAAGAGCGGTCAGCTCCTCCTGGGTGTACTGCGGCGCGCGCGGGTTGGTACCCGGGGTCATCCCTCCGCCGGTCGCCATGACCTTGATGAAATCGACCCCTGCCTTGCAGAGCCGGCGGACAGCCTTGACGACCTCCAGGAGACCGTCGGCCTCCAGCCCGCAGAAGTGCAAGTGTCCACCGGTGGTCGTAATCGGCGTGCCGGCGGCCAGGATACGGGGTCCTACGACGATCCCCTGGCGGACAGCCTCTCGCAACCGGAGTGTCAGCAGGCCCCGACCACCGCAGTCGCGCACCGTGGTCACCCCACACCGGAGCTCGGCCTGGGCGTTGGCCACTCCCCGTAGGAGCATGATTTCGTCAGAATCGTGAAGGGCCTCATCGAGGGCCTGGTCACCAGCGCTGAAAAGAAGGTGCGTGTGGCTGTCGATAAGCCCAGGCAGGAGGGTGCAGTCTGGGTAATCCACCACCTGCACCGGTTCGGGTAGAGATCCGACCACCTGATCGAGCGAGCCGGCGGCGACGATGCGGGTTCCCACCAGACCCACCGCGCCATTTGCCACCGGGGGCTGGTCGGTGCCGGCAAAAAGGCGCGGCGCCCGCAGGACCAGTGCTGACGTCATAACGGCCACCTCAGTAGACGTGGACGCTTCCGTCGGTCAGCCGAACGAGCGGCATAAAGGCTCGCTGGTATGGGTAGCGGCGGGCTGCCTCTTCGTTGATGTCGACCCCGATGCCAGGGCGCTCCGGCGGCTGGGCATAGCCGTCTCGGAATTCGGCTGGGGTGGGGAAGACCTCGCAGATCAGGGCGTTTTGGGTGAAATCGGTCCATTCTTGCACGCCGAAGTTGGGCACGACCACCTGCAGGTGCAGCGCCGCCGCCTGCCCGATAGGACCGATGTCGGCGGCGCCGTGAAAGGCGGTCCGCACCTGATAAGGCTCGGCGAGAACACAGATCTTTCGGGCCTCGGTCAGCCCGCCCACATGGATCGGCGTGATGCGAATAAAATCGATCCACTGGTTCTGAAAAAGCGGCAGACATTCGGCCCGGGAGGTAAAGAGTTCCCCCATCGCCAGCGGGGTGGTTGAGGCCTCCCGCACCAGGCGCAGCCCCTCCTTGAACTCCGGTCGAACTGGGTCCTCCAGAAAGAAGAGCCGGTAGTCCTCCAGTCGTTTAGCCAGCCAGGCTGCCTGCTGAGGGGTCAACTGCTCGTGAACATCGTGACAGAGTTCGACGGCCATCCCCAGACGTGCCCGCAACTGCTCAAACATGCGCGGGGTCTCGATGAGATATGGTGTCGGGTCAAAGATGGCAGTCGGCGGCGTGCCGGGCGTGAGCGGGGGCTCGTGGCGGAGAATACCCGGTCCCCCGTAAGGACCCATTTGCACGCGAATGACCTTGTAGCCCTGACTCTGGAAACGTTGAACGCTCTCGATCAGCTCAGCGATCGTCCGTCCGTTGGCGTGGCCATAGCAGAGAACACCCTCACGGGCCCGTCCACCGAGCAACTGGTAGACGGGAAGCCCGGCGATCTTGCCCTTGATATCCCAGAGGGCGATGTCGATAGCCGCCAGGGCGGCCATGTAGACCGGGCCGCTGCGCCAGTAACTCCAGTGGTAGAGAAGTTGCCAGATCTCTTCGATCCGCTGCGGGTCTCGGCCCAGAAGAAGATGGCTGGCGTGGTCAATGGCCTGGGCGACGGCCAGTTCACTGCCGTTCAGCGTGCCCTCACCCACGCCGTAAATCCCCTCGTCGGTCATGACCTTGACGACCACATAGTTGCGCCCAGGACAGGTGACGATCGTCCGGACCTCGGTGATTTTCATCCGTGCTTCGACCTCCCCCGTGACGACAGCGGTGCCCATGTGCCGGCGTATCATAAGCCAGACTGAGCGGTCGTTCAACGGTCATTGAACACCCGGCCATATCTCCGTCCGATCACTTCCCCTCCAGCCGAAGGCCGGCAGCCAGGAGAGCAAGAGTATTGACAGCCCGGACCCGGCATGGTAGGTTCCAGACAGTGTGGGAAAAGAGCGTGGCAGAACGAGGATCCGGAGAAAGGAGCACGCCGATGACCGTGTTGGTAGAGCCCCGCTTCTCACGGCGGTCTCTTCTCCAGCGGGCGCTGGTCTGGAGCATCAGCGCCGGGCTGCTCGGGGCCTGCGCCCCGGCGCCGCAGCCGACCCCAACGCCACCACCGGCCGCCAAGGCTGAGACCCCCAAGCCAGCCCAGCAGCCTAAGCCTGGCACACGGGTCGTTGAGATCCGCACGCACGACTGGCTGCAGAGCGAGGAGTTCTACGGACCCTGGTGGCAGAAGTTCGAGCAGGAGCATCCTAACATCAAGGTCAAACGTGAGTGGTTCCCCCGTAACGAGATGCACGTGAAGATCATGACGCTGGCTGCCACCGGACAGGTCGGCGACGTCGTCCGGATCAATCTGGCGCCGCTTGTTTCAGAGATGCGCCTGAAGGGGGTCATCCAGCCACTCGATCCGTACATTATGAGCGATAAGAAATGGGCCGATTACGACTACAAACAGTTCTGGCCAGCCCAGATTCAGACCTACTCCAAAGAAGGGAAACTTTGGGGACTTCCAGTCGTCGGCCACCCGGGATGCCTGCAGTACTATTTCAACAAGAACCTTATCGAGAAGGCCGGCGTCAAGACACCGCCCCTGGATGGCAACTGGACCCATGACGATCTGATCACCATCGCCAAGGCGACCACCGTTGACATCGATAAAGACGGCCGCATTGATCAGTATGGGCTCCAGCCGTGCAGTGGGGTGGAGGAGGGCGTGGTCGCCATCCTCCGGGCCTTCGGTGGCGATCTCTACAACGCTGAGGGGACCAAGTGTCTCCTCAACACGCCGGAGTCCAAGGCCGCCATCGCCTGGTTCGCCGACCTCTGGCACAAACACAAAGTCGCTTATCCGTTGGAACTGCAGCCCAACTACCAGGAAACCTTCCCCGGCCAGAAGGTGGCCATCGTCGTGTTGACCTCCATCGCTGGTGCGATCAATAACCTAGTCAAGGACAAGTTCGAGTGGGCTATCGCCCCCAACCCTCTCGGACCGACCGGCAAGCACGCGACCCAGGTCTCGTCGGACGGGATCGCGATGTCGAAGATCACGAAGTATCCGGAGGAGGCCTGGGAGGTTATCAAGTCCTATGTGAGCAAAGAGCACGGGCTCCAACGCCACTTCGCCGGCCTGGGCAGCCCGGGCTCCCGCTATGATGTCTGGGGGGACCCGGAGTTCCATAAGCGACAGCCCAAACTGGTTCCGATCTGGGAAGTGCTGATCAAGCCAGGGGAACTGGGGGCCTGGCACCACCCGGCCAACGGTCGCTTCTTTGAGGCCAGCGATGCGGCCCGCAATATCCTGCAGGATGTCTGGCTGGGTAAGAAGAAGCCGGAGGAGGGGGCCGAGGAGGCCTACCGGGCAGTCCAGGCGATCATGGACAAGCCCCCTGTGTAGTAAGTAACGGCGCCTGCCGGAGCGTGTCGATGCGTGGATGGTGGCACCGGTTCGCTCAGCAGCTCGGCTGGCCGACGAGTGGCCTGGCGCGCCAGGAGGCGCTCTATGCCTACCTCTTCCTGCTGCCCTGGATCCTGGGGTTCCTGGGCTTCGTCGCCGGGCCGATGGTGGCCTCGCTCTTTCTCAGCCTCACCCGCTATAACATCGTCAAGGACCCGGTCTTCGTCGGCCTGGAGAACTACTACCAGGCTCTCTTCCGCGATCCCCTGTTCTGGTCCTCGCTGGGCCGAACGTTCCTCTACGCCGCTGTAGTGGTCCCCACCGGCGTCACCGGTGCTCTTCTCACAGCCCTGCTCCTCAACCAGGGGCTGCGCGGCACAACGCTCTACCGGACACTTTTCTTTCTACCTCATCTGACCCCGGTGGTGGCAGCCGTTTTCATCTGGAGCTGGCTGCTCAACCCCAGTTTTGGCCTGGTGAACGAGGTGCTCTGGCAGCTGTTCCGGATCAAGGGCCCGGTCTGGCTGGGGAGCAAGGAATGGGCGATCCCCAGCCTTATTCTGATCGCGCTCTGGGGGATCATCGGTGGCAATCTGATGATGATTTTCCTGGCCGGACTGCAGGGCGTTCCGCGGGAACTCTACGAAGTAGCCGAGATCGACGGTGCCAACGCCTGGCAGCGCTTCTGGAACGTCACCCTACCAATGATCTCGCCGACTCTCTTCTTCAACACCGTCCTGGCTATTATCGGGGCCCTGCAGACGTTCACGCTGGCCTTCGTGGCCACCCAGGGGGGACCAGCCTACGCCACCTGGTTCTACGCCCTGCATATCTACACCAACGCCTTCAACTACTTCGAACTGGGGTACGCGGCCGCTCTGGCCTGGCTCTTCTTCGTGGTCCTGGTAACGTTCACCTATCTCCAGTTTCGGTTTGCCACGCGCTGGGTCTACTACGCCGGCGAGGTGAAATAGGCGATGCCCGCAGTTGTCAGTCTCCCCCGAGAGCGTCGGAAAGAACGCCTGCTTCTCCTGGTCGGCCGGCTGCGCTGGGGACTGGGACGGTTGACCCTTCATCTGCTGGCCATTGGTCTGGCCGTCTTCCTCATGCTGCCCTATTACTGGGCGGTCATCAGCTCGCTGAAACCGGCCCACGAGGTCCGTCTGCTGCCCCCACAGTGGTGGCCCAGTACTCTCCGCTGGCAGAACTATATCGAGGTCTGGCAGACCACCCTCTTTGGCCAGTGGGTTGTGAACACCGTCTTTGTCAGCGTGGTGGCGACGACCGGCACGGTCCTCTCGGCCGCCCTGGCCGGCTACGCTTTCGCCCGATTTCGCTTCCCATTCCGCAACCTCTTTTTTATGGTGACGCTCAGTACGATGATGCTGCCGCACGAGGTGACTCTTATTCCCACTTACCTGCTGTACTACAAACTCGGCTGGCTTAATACCTACCTCCCTTTGACCGTTCCTTTCTGGCTGGGCGGCGGAGCTTTCTTTATCTTCCTCTTCCGACAATTCTTTATGACTATCCCGCTGGACCTTGATGAAGCGGCAAAACTGGACGGCGCCAGTTATTTCCGCATTCTCTGGAGTATCATTCTCCCATTATCTCTGCCGGCGGTGGCGACAGCGGCGATTATCTCTTTTATTAATCACTGGAATTCGTTTATTCTCCCCTTGATTATCCTCAACGATCCGCCGAAATTCCTGTTGAGCATCGGTTTGCGCTACTTTCAGATCCTCCCGACTGAAGGTGAGCCGAAGGATCATCTGCTGCTGGCGGCCTCCGTCCTGATGACGATTCCGGTTATCGTTCTCTTCTTCCTCGGTCAGCGCTACTTCGTTCGCGGGGTCGTTCTCTCCGGCATCAAGGGGTAGCACGGGCCGCTTGGCACACCTCCTGCCCCGAAGGCGGCGACAGGCTCGCGCCGGGAGGAGACCGTGCTGGCACCCGCCCTCGCGACCCGTTTGCGTCTGGCGCCCGCGCAACTGCGCCGGACGATCGATCCCCAAACGCTCCCCTTCACCTCGACCGCCGAGGTGCCCCCGCTGGTCGGCACCATCGGCCAGCCGCGCGCCATCCGCGCCATTCAGTTCGGCCTGGAGACCGCCACCTTCGGCTACAACCTCTACGTCGCCGGCCAGATCGGCACCGGCCGCAACAGCACCGTCCGCGCCTTCCTGGCCCAGATCGCCCCCACCAAACCCGTCCCCAACGACTGGTGCTACGTCTTCAACTTCCAGGACCCCTATCGCCCCATGGCTATCGGCCTGCCCGCCGGCCAGGGCAGCCAGTTCGCCCGCGATATGGAGGACCTTATCGCCGGCTGTCAGCGCGAGATCCCCCGCGCCCTGGAGAGCGAGGACTACGCCCGTCGCCGCAACGCGATTCTCTCCGAGATCGCCCAGCGCCGGGAGCAGGTCATCCGGGAGTTCCAACGCGAGGCCGCCCGCCAGGGCTTCGCCGTCGAGATCACGCCCGCCGGCATCATCACCATCCCCCTCGTCCAGGGACGCCCCCTCAGCCCGGAGGCCTACGCCCGCCTGCCCGAGGAAGTCCGTCGCGAGATCGAGGAGCGCAGCGCCCAGCTGCGCCAGCAGGCCCTGCAGGTCCTCCGCCAGCTGCATCAGCTGGAAAAAGAGGCGGCCGAACGCGTCCAGGCTCTCGACCGTGAAGTGGCGCTCTTCGCCGTCGGCCCGCTCTTCGCCGAACTGCGCGAGAAGTACGCCAGTTTCCCCCGCGTCCTGGCTTACCTCGACGCCGTCGAGGCCGATATCCCCCAGCACCTGGCCGCCTTCGCCGCCCGTGGCGAAATGGAGGACGAGGAACGCGATGCCCACCTCCTGCGCTACCGGGTGAACGTCATCGTCGACCACCGGAACACCGTCGGTGCCCCGGTCATCATTGAGCACAACCCCACCTACTACAATCTCTTCGGCCGCATCGAGTACCGCGTCCGGATGGGGGTCCTGGCCACCGACTTCACCATGATCCGCGGCGGCGCTCTCCACCGGGCCAACGGCGGCTACATCGTCCTGCAGGCCCTCGATGTCCTGCTCCAGCCCTTCGTCTGGGAGACGCTCAAGCGCAGCCTGCGCAGCCAGGAGCTGGCCATCGAAAACATCGCCGAACAGTACAGCCCCCTGCCCACCGCCGCTCTGCGCCCCGAACCGATCCCGCTCGACGTGAAGGTCATCCTGGTCGGCCCACCGCTCCTCTATTACCTCCTCTACTTCTTCGACCCGGAGTTCCCAAAACTCTTCAAGGTGCGGGCCGACTTCGATGTCGAGATGCCGCTCGCCCCGGAGACGCTCCAGGCCTATGCCGCCTTCATCAGCGCCCGCTGCCGTGACCTCGACCTCCCCCATTTCGACCGCAGCGGCGTGGCCCGGATCGTCGAACACAGCCTGCGGCTGACCGAAAACCAGCGCAAACTCTCCACCCGCTTCCTGGAGATCGAGAGCCTGATCAGCGAGGCCGCCCACTGGGCTCGCCAGAACCAGCATCCGCTGGTCACCGCCGCCGACGTCGACCGGGCCATCGCCGAGCGCGAGTACCGGGCCAACCTCCTCGAGGAACGTTTTCACGAATGGATCGCCGAGGGGACGATCGCCATCGAAACAACCGGCCAGCAGATCGGCCAGATCAACGGGCTCTCGATCATCCCCCTGGGCGATTACGAGTTCGCCCGCCCCAACCGGATCACCTGCCGGGTCGGTCTGGGCACCCAGGGCATCGTCAACATCGAACGTGAGATCAAACTGAGCGGCCGGATCCACAATAAGGGCTTCCTCATCCTGGTTGGCTTCCTCCAGGGGCGCTACGCCGCCGACGTCCCCCTGGCCATCACCGCCCAGATCGGCTTCGAGCAGACCTACGACGAGATCGAGGGCGACAGCGCCTCCTCGGCCGAGCTCTACGCTCTGCTCTCGGCCCTGGCCGACCTGCCCCTGCGCCAGGGCCTGGCCGTCACCGGCGCGGTCAACCAGTTCGGCGAGGTGCTGGCCGTCGGCGGGGTGACCCGCAAGATCGAGGGCTTCTTCGATGTCTGCCAGGCCCGCGGTCTGACCGGCGACCAGGGGGTGATCATTCCGGCCGCCAACGTTCCGCACCTGATGCTCAAAAACGAGGTCGTCGAGGCGGTGCGCGCCGGGCAGTTCCACATCTACGCTGTCCGCCACATCGATGAAGGGATCGAGCTGCTGACCGGCGTTCCGGCCGGCCAGCGTCAGCCCGATGGCACGTATCCGCCCGGCAGCGTGAACGACCGCGTCATCCGGCGGCTGCGCCAGTTCGCCCAGACCCTCCGGGAGTTCCAGCGCGGCGGCCGCACCGAGAGCCCGGCGCCAACGGAAAGTGGCCACGAAACGGAGCCGGAGTGATAAGATAATCCTCAGAGAGTATCGCCGGACAGCGGCCGAAGCGGGCCCACCCGACGACCACAGCGGGAGGAGGCGACCGTGGCGACCGAAACGCGCCCGGATGCGGCGATCGCCCAGGACGTTCTGGAGATCCTGCGCTACGACCGGCGGATCATCGCCCAGGGGCTGACGGTTGACGTCACCGCCGGCCGGGTGGTCCTGCGCGGCAGGGTGCTGACCGAGCGCCAGCGCCAGCTGTGCACTCAGCTGGCCGAACGGATCAAGGGCGTCAAAAGCCTCACCAACCTCCTGGACACCGGCCCTCTGCGCGAACCGACGGATAGCGAGCTGGAGGCCGCCGTCCGCCAGGCTCTGGCCAGCGCGCCAGACCTGCCGACCGATCGCATTCACGCGGCGGTGGCCCACGGGATCGTCTACCTGACCGGGCTGGTCGGGACGTTCGACCAGCGGGCCCAGGCCGAAGAGGCCTGCTGGTCGGTGGAAGGGGTCCGGGGGGTGGTGAACGATATCATCGTCGAGCCGGCGCCGCGCACCGACGAGGAGATCGCTGCCGATGTTCGGGCGACGCTCGCCTGGGACGAGCGGATCGACGATACCGACCTCGTCGTCGAGGTCAGGGATGGGGTGGTGATCCTCTCCGGCAGCGTCCCTACCTACGGGGCCAAGACCGCCGCCGCCGAGGATGCCTGGCGCATCAAGGGCGTGCGCCAGGTGATCAACAACCTGGAGGTCAAACAGGCCGCCCCGCGCAGCGACCAGGACATCGCCGCCGATGTCCTGAACGCCCTGCGCAACGACCCACGGGTGGACGAGAAACGGGTGATCATCCACGTCGCCGGCGGGGTTGTGACCCTGACCGGCACCGTTGGCAGTCTGGTGGAGAAGCACGCCGCCAGCGAGGACGCCTGGACGGTGCCCGGCGTGGTCGACGTGGTCAACCAGCTCGAAGTCATTCCCGGCCTGCAACGCCCGGCCGCCGAGATCCTGGCCGACGTCCGCGACGCCCTGACCCGGGATGTCCGCATCAGCGACCCCACCCGGATCAGCGTGATCGTCGAGGAGGGGGGGCACGTGATCCTGCGCGGCAAGGTCAGTTCGCCGGCCGAACGCGAGGCCGCCGGCGATGACGCCTGGTTCACCGCCGGCGTGACGCGGGTGACCAACGAACTGGTCGTCGAAGGGTGGTAGAGATCCGGTAAGTGAGGTGCTCGATGGCACAGATCCCCCGTCTCCGCCCCGTCTCCCTCAGCGAGAACGCGCTGGTGGTCCTGCGCGCCCGCTATCTCCGCCGCGACGACCAGCGCCGGATTATCGAGACGCCCGAGGAACTCTTCTGGCGCGTGGCCAGCGCCGTGGCCGAGGCCGACCGCCTCTACGACCCCCAGGCCGAGGTGACCCGAACGGCCGAGGCCTTCTATGATCTCATGGCCAGCCTGGAGTTTCTGCCCAACACCCCGACCCTCATCAATGCCGGCCAGCCGCTGGGCCAGCTGATGGCCTGTTTCGTCCTGCCCATCGAGGATTCTATCGAAGGGATCCTCGATACGCTGAAACACGCCGCCATCATCCAGAAGACCGGCGGCGGCACCGGCTTCGCCTTCTCCCGCATCCGACCGGCCGGCGATATCATCCGCTCGACCAAGGGGCTGGCCTCCGGTCCCCTCTCCTTTTTGCTCCTCTACGATACGATGACCGAGGTCATCAAACAGGGGAGCACCCGGCGAGGGGCCAATATGGGCATCCTGCGGGTCGATCATCCCGATATCCTGGACTTCATCGACGCCAAACGCGACGTCCGCCGCTTTCGCAACTTCAACCTGTCGGTCGGCGTGACCGACGCCTTTATGCAGGCCGTCCAGCGCGACGAGGTCTTCGCCCTGGTCAACCCCCGCGACGGAGCGGTCTGGCGCCGCCTGCCGGCCCGCGAGATCTGGGACCGGATGATCACCAACGCCTGGGAGACCGGCGAGCCGGGAGCCATCTTCCTGGACACGATCAACCGCCACCAGCCGACGCCAGAGCTCGGCCAGATCGAAGCCACCAACCCCTGCGGCGAGATGCCCCTGCTGCCGTACGAGGCCTGCTGCCTGGGCTCGATCAACCTGAGCAAGATGTGGCGACAGCAGAACGGGACCTATGTTCTCGATCTCGAGCGCCTGGGCCGGGCGGTGGACCTGGCGGTCCACTTCCTCGACAATGTGATCGACGTCAACCGTTACCCCCTGCCGGAGACCCGCGCGATCTGCCTGGGCAACCGCAAGATCGGCCTCGGGGTGATGGGCTTCCACGACCTCCTCATCCGGCTGGGCATCCCCTACGACAGCGAGGAGGGTCTGCGGACGGCGGAACAGGTTATGGGCTTCATCAAAGAGCGGGCTCTGGCCGCCTCGGCCCGCCTGGCCGAGCAGCGCGGCCCCTTCCCCAACCTCCCCCGCAGCCTCTACGCCCGCCAGGGACTCCGCCTGCGCAATGCCACCCGCACGACCATCGCCCCCACCGGGACGATCTCGATCATCGCCAACTGCTCCAGCGGCATCGAACCGCTCTTCGCCATCGCCTATGTCCGGCGGGTGCTGGAGGGCCAGGAGCTGCGCCAGGAGATCCACCCGATTTTCATCGAACTGGCCGAACGCTACGGCTTCGCCTCGCCGGACCTCTTCGCCGAGGTGGCCGCCCACGGCACGGTCCAGCACCTCACCCAGATCCCCGAATGGGTCCGCCGGCTCTTCGTCACCGCCCTCGACATCGCCCCCGAATGGCACGTGCGCATGCAGGCGGCCTTCCAGAAGCACACCGACAACGCCGTCTCCAAGACGATCAACCTGCCCCAGGAGGCCACGCCCGACGACGTCCGGCGGGCCTACGAACTGGCCTACCAGCTGGGCTGCAAAGGCATCACCGTCTACCGCTACGGCAGCCGCCCCCACCAGGTGCTGACCGTCCAGGCCTACTGCGCCAGCTGCGCCAGCGAGGACGCCCTGCCCGAGGAGCCTGGCGCGACAATTGCCCAGGTCCAGCAACAGGGGATCGGTCGCCCGCGCCGACCACGGCACCGCTGACCGCTTGCCCCCCAAGAACATCAGCGAGGGATGGCGATGCCGATCCGGGTAGGAGTGAACGGCGTTGGTCGCATCGGCAGTCTGGTCCTGCGCCACGGCCTGAGGAACCCAGCGCTCACGTTCGTGGCCGTCAACGATCTGACCGACGCCGAGACGCTGGCCGAACTGCTGCGCTTCGATTCTGTCCACGGCCCCTTCGAGGGGACCGTCAGCGCAGTGGCCGACGCGCTCATCATCAACGGCCGGCGGATCACAGTCTTCAGCCAGCGCGATCCGGGCCAGATCCCGTGGAAGAGCGTCGGCGTGGACCTGGTCATCGAGGCCACGGGGCGTTTCGAGAACTACCGCGACGCCTCTCGCCACCTGGACGCCGGGGCGCGACAGGTGATCATCACCGCCCCGGCCGAAGGGGTCGAGAAGACGCTGGTCATCGGCATCAACGAGGACACCTACGATCCGCAGCGCGACCGGGTGGTGGCCATGGGCTCCTGTACCACCTACGCCCTGGCTCCGCTGGTCAAGGTCCTCAACGACGCCTTTGGCATCCGCTGGGGGCTGATGAACACCGTCCACGCCTACACCAACACCCAGGCCCTGCTGGACCGGCCCATCGGTAAGGGCCGCCGCAACCGGGCCGCCGCCATTAATATCGTGCCCACCTCGACCGGCGCGGCCCGGGCGATCCACCAGGTGGTGCCGCCGGTCCAGGGGAAGATGGACGGGCTGGCCCTGCGCGTGCCGGTTCCCTGCGGCTCGATCATCGACCTGACCTGTGTGGTCGGGCGCGAGGTGACGGTGGAGGAGGTCAACGACGCTCTGCGCCGGGCCACCCAGGACGAGCGTTTGGGGCGGATCCTGACCGTCTCGGAAGAGGAACTGGTCTCGACCGCCATCCTCAACACCACCCACTCCTCCATCGTCGACGCCCGCTCGACAATGGTCAAGGGCAACCTGGTCAAGGTTCTGAGCTGGTACGATAACGAGTGGTCGTTCGCACTGCGGGTGGTCGAACTGGCCGCCTACATCGGCCAGCGCCTGCTGGCGACCGCTCCAGCCTGAACCCGACCCCCTCTGGCCGGCCGGGACCCCCGGCCGGCCTTTTTCAATTTTCAATCACCGCTCAGTGGCACCTTCGGAAGCTGCGCCAGGACGCGCTGGCGGAGTTCTTTGGGAGTCGGCAGCGGCTGGAGGACCTGACCGTTCTCCAGGAACGGCACCAGGATCTCAACCCGCGTCCCGCCACAGGGGCAGCTTTCGGCCAGGGTCCCCTGCGGGACGACCACATCCTGGAAGCAGTCGGGACAGCGCCAGACCGACTTCGCCCCCGAGTGCTTCCCCCGCTTGGCCACCGGTCGGCCCTCGATCTCGACAATGTCGAGCGAGAAATCGACCACCGGGGCGTTGGAGAGGTTGGTGCCCACCCCGAAACCATCGACCAGTGAGCGCAGCTCCAGAATCTCGGGCTCGTCGATCCCGCCGCTGACGAAGAGCCGGACATGGTGAAAGCCCCGCAGGTCGAGCTCCCAGCGCACCTCCTCCAGGATCTGCCGGAAGTTGCCCCGGCGCGAACTGGGGGTATCCAGCCGCACCCCCCAGAGGCGCGGACCGAGCGCCTGGGCCACCCTGATCGCCTCGAACTTCTCGTCGTTGAAGGTGTCGATGAGCGCCACCCGCGGCACCTCGGGGGCGATGACCGCGTCGAAGGCCTTCATCGCCTCGACGGTGGCCTCCTCCTCGCTCCCGATCCCCCAGCTGAAGACCAGGATGAGCGCGTGGGGCACGGTGCCCCGCGCCCCCTCGCCGATGAACTCGCCGCTCAGCACGACCGAGGTGCCGTCGCAGCCGCCGATGTAGGCGGCCCGCTCGATCATCAGCGTCAGGGCCGGGTGCATCCGGCGGGCCCCGAAACTCACCACCTGCCGGTCGCCGGCCGCCTTCCGACAGCGGGCCGCCTTGGTGGCGATGCCCGAGGCCTGACAGAGCAGCCCCAGGAGGGCCGTCTCGTAGACCGCGAAATCGAGGTAGTGCCCCTCGATTTCGAGAACCGGCTCCCAGGGCCGGAAGACCGTCCCCTCCGGGAAGGCGCGGACCCGAACCGGCAGCGTCTTGAGCAGGTTGATCGCCTCTTCAAGCCCGGCCAGGATCCCCCACGGCCAGTGCTGCGGCAGGCTCTTGGCGATGACCTCGGCCCGCACGACCGGGTTCAGCCCCCGGGCGCGCAGAACCTCGACGGTCCGCCGGAAATAGACGTCGGTGACCTGTCCCTGCACGACCTCTTCCCAGGTGGCGACATGAAGCGGACGCATCGGCTCCTCTCCTCCACTGCCTTCAGGGCTCAGACCGGCCGACCGGCCTCCCCGCCGACCGCGGGGCGACTGGTCAGGAATAAGATAGCGACCGGGGAGCGCCGGGGGAAGGGCCCCGGCGGGAGGCCAGGCTCAGCGAGCGCGGAGGACAAGCCCGCCGGCCGCCCGCTGCTCGGCCTGGCGGGCCAGCGCCAGCACCCGCGCGAACTCTTCGGTGAAGGCCCGCGCCAGATCGGTGTCCTCGACGATCAGCAGGTTCTCATCGTTTTCCTCATCAGCGTTGCGGCTGAAATTGAACGAGCCGAAAGCCACCACCCGGTCGTCGAGGATAAAGACCTTGTGGTGCATTGCGTAGGGGTTTCCGTCCAGATAGACCGCCACGCCGGCCGCTTTTAACCGGCGGTACTCCGAGAACGGTGTCTCGGCCCCGACCCGCTCGATGACCCCCTCGACCCGCACACCGGCCCGGTGCCGCTCCAGCACGGCGCTCCCCAGGCCATCGTGGGTGAACGAGAAGGCCAGGAAGCGGATGGTGGTCCTCGCCGCCCGGATGCGCTCGCTGAGGCGCTGGGCCACCCGGTCCTGCGGAGCGAAGAGGGTCTCGACCACGGCCGTCCCGACCGTCACCCGCGGATAAGGCGTCACCGGACGCTTGGCCCGACCGAAGCGCCGCTCGCTGAACAGCTGCTCGAACTCCCGCTGGAAGTTGGCGGCGACCTCCGGCGAGCGCAGGACGACCGCGTTGTTGTTCAGGCGGTAGGTATCTCCTTCGGTGAAGTTCCAGGAGCCGGTCAGCACCAGGCGGCCGTCGATGATCGCGAACTTATGGTGCATAATGGCCGGCCGCCGGTCGTCGATGATGGGGATCCCGGCGGCTTCCACCAGGCGGAAGGCGCGCTGGACGGCCGGCTGCGCCTGGTTCTCGCGGGTATCGGTGTCGGTGACCATGCGGACCCGCACCCCCCGACGGGCGGCCCGGGCCATCGCTTCCGCCACGTTCTGGAGATCGAAGTCGTAGACCGCCACCTCCAGAGTCTGCTGGGCCTGGTCGATCAGGGCCACCAGCCGCTCATCCAGTCCGCCACGGTGACGGTCGGGCTGATCGGGGATGAGCGGCTGGGTGAAATAGGCGGCGATGAGCGGCTCGGAGCCCGCGAGCGGAGCGGGCAGGGATGGTGGTGAGCGCCAGAGGAGGACGACCGCCAGAGCGGCCAAGAAGAGCACCCCCAGGAAGGGCGCGACGGCGCGGCGGCGGAGGCGTCTCATAGGCAGTCCTCAGCGCGCGGTCCCGACCAGGACAGGAGGATGCTCAGACGCCCGGCCGGGTCAAGCGCCGGCCAGCGCCGGGCGAGTTCGGCCGTGAGCGCCGGTGCCGGCAGCCCCAGGGCCCTGAGATCGGCGACGATGGCCGCCCACTCGCCGGGCGTCGGCGGCTCCGGTCGCCCGGCAAGCCCGGCGAGCCGGCGGAGCAGCCGGCGCAGCTGGCCGACGCGGTCGGCCAGCCACTCCTCGGCCCCAGCCGGCCGCCGCGCCGCCTGGGCGGCCAGAGTGGCCACGGCCGTCAGCGCCCAGGCCAGCAGCACCTCGGCGGCCGGATCGGGCAGGTCCCGCCGCAGACTCTCGTCGGTCAGAACGGCCTCGGCGGCCCGGCGCTCCAGGACCGCCCGGCGGTCCTCACTCGCGCACACGGTAGCGCTCGACCGCGTCCAGATCGAGGTCCACCCCCAGACCGGGACGCTGAGGCACCACGACCTGGCCGTTCTCGATGCGCAGCGGCTCGGCCAGGAGATCATGCTCGCGGATCAGGCGGCCGAAGATGTCGCTGGGCAGCACGCAGGTGCGGGCGACGGCCGCAGCGTGCACGTACGAGGCCTCGAGAATACCCAGATCGACCCCCGAGCCGTGCCAGACCAGGATCCCGGCCGCCTCGGCGATGGCGGCGCACTTGACAAAATTGACCATACCCCCACCCAGGTTCAGGTAGTCGCAGGCCTCGGCCTTGATGGCGTTGATGACCTGCTGGGGCGTCGAAAGGTGAAGGGCCAGAGGGATGGTCGTCTTCTGGCGCAGAAGCCGGTACCAGTCGAGGTTCCAGACCGGCACCGGGTCCTCCAGGGCCACGATCTGCGGAAAGCGCTCCAGGTCCCTGGCCAGCCGCAGGGCCTCGGCCGGCCGGTAGTAGCGCTGGTTGGGATCGATGATGATCCGGAAATCAGGACCACCCGCCTCGACAATGGCCTCGACCTGGGCCACCACCGGGTCCTCGAGAGCACTCTTCATCTTCAGCCCCCGATAGCCCAGGCTGACCGCCAGCCGGGTCCGGCGGGCCGCGTCCTCGGGGGTGCGACGACCCATCCAGAAGTCCACCGGCACCGCCGACCGGCAGGCCGACCCCAGCAGCCGGTGGACCGGCAGCCCCAGGGCCTTGCCGACGATGTCGAAGATCGCCGATTCGAAGGCCACGTAGGCCGGCCCCGGCGGCAGTGTCAGTTCGTAGGGCCGGGGCGGATAGGCGGTCGAGTTCCAGCCGACCAGGTAGGCGCTCATGTCCGGGCCGAGCGGCAGGTCCTGCCAGCACAGGTGGAAGGGGTCCTGACCCTGGAGACGCTGGGCGGCCGCCCGAACCGCCTCCTCGCTCACCCCGCGCGGCGTCTCGCCCAGTCCGACGATCCCCTCATCGGTGTGGACCTGAATGATAAAGCGGGGGATGCTCTCCCAGGCGTCCACCCCCCATGGCGGGCTGTTGACGCTGTCGGGACGACAGGGCACGCGCACCTTGACCCAGGTGATGTCGGTGATCCGCATCGGCCTTCCTCCGTGGTCAGGTCAGCCAGCCGCCACCGGGCCGTACTCGGCGGCCAGAGTCCGCAGGACCGCCAGCCCCTGTTGAATCTTCTCCACCGTCGTCGCGTAGGAGATCCGAATGTGGGTGTTGCGTCGCGAGAAGACGCCGCCGGGGATGACCAGGAGGTTGTGGGCCAGAGCCCGCTCGCAGAAGGCGGTGGCGTCGCCCGGCACCTGGGGCATGATGTAAAAGGCCCCGCTCGGCCGGGTGACCGGGAAGAGGTCCCTGAGCCCGTGGTAGATCAGGTCGCGCCGGGCGGCGTAGGCGCGGGCCAGGTCGCGGGTGTCGCACGCCAGCGCCGCCAGCGCGGCCACCTGGGCGATGGCCGGCGCGCAGACGAAAGTGTACTGCTGGAGCTCTTTCATCTTTTCGATAATCGCGCGAGGGCCGGTGGCGTAGCCGATCCGCCAGCCGGTCAGGGCGTGGCTCTTGGAGAAGGCGTTGAGGGTGATGGTCCGCGGGTAGAAGCTCCCGATGCTGACATGCGGCTGATCGTAGGTGAAGACCTCGTAGACCTCGTCGGCGATGACCGGTAGACCGTGGCGGTCGGCGACCTCGGCCAGGGCTCGCAGGGTGGCCTCGGCGTAGACCGCCCCGGTCGGGTTGTTGGGAGTGTTGATGATGATGGCCTTGGTGCGTGGGGTGATGGCCGCCGCGACCCGCTCCGGGTCGAGCTGAAAATCCGGATAGGTGTCGACGAAAACGCTGCGGGCACCGAAGAAGGCGGCCAGCTGCGGATACATGACGAAATAGGGGTCGGTCATGATGATCTCATCGCCGGGGTCGAGCAGGGCGGCGAAGGCCAGGAAGATCCCGCCCGACGACCCGGCCGTGATGAGGACCGTCTCGGCGTCGGCCGGGATGCCGTTGACCCGCCGCAGTTTCTCGGCCACCTTCTCCCGCAGCAGCGCGATCCCCTGGGTTGGGGTGTAGCGCGTCCAGCCCTCGTCGATGGCCCGGTGGGCGGCCGCCCGGACCGGCTCCGGCACCGGGAAGTCCGGCTGGCCGATCGAGAAATCGATAGGGTCACGCAGGCGGGCGGCCAGGTCGAAGACCCGCCGGATGCCCGAACTCTCGATCTGGCGGATGCGGTCGGAGAGCCAGCGCGCCTCGTCGTCCAGCCTGTGCATCGCCTCCATCCTCTCTGCTCCACGGCCTTGTCTGGAGCCTACACGCCCCCGGCGCGGTTGTCAATGCGCGAACCGCTCGGCTACACTTTAGGCAGCCCGTTGGCCGGACCCGGTCCGCGCGGCAGACTGCCCTGTGGAGGCGGCGATGACAGACGAGGTTATCATTCAGTACCGCAAGAACGGCCCCTATATCGTCAAAGGGCCCGCGAAACTGGTCGACTACGAGGGAAACGAGTACCCGATCACCGGCACGGTGGCCCTCTGTCGATGCGGCGGCTCGGGCAACAAGCCGTTCTGCGACGGCACGCACCGTCGGAACGGCTTCCAGGCCGAGGAGACCCTGGCCGGCCGGACGAGCCAGACCCGGCCCACGACCTAAATCTCTACGACCGGGCGGTGTGGGCGCTCAAGGCCAGGGCCTCCGGGACCACGCTGGCCACCCACACCGCCACCCCCAAAAGAACCCCGGCGGTGACGAGAAAGACCGCCCGCAGGTCCAGACTGGCCGCCACCAACGCCCCCAGCAGCGGCCCGGTGGCGTTCCCCAGAGACGAGGCGCTGGCCGTCAGACCGTAGACCCAGCCCCGGTTCTCGGCGGGGGTCAAAAGCCCGATCATCGCCATCGCCGAGGGCAGAACCCCGCCCATAAACAGCCCCATCAGCACCCGCAGGACCAGCAGCTGCCCCGGGGTCGCCACCAGCGCCTGGGGAACGTAGAGCAGCGCCGCCCCCATCGCACAGACGGTCAGAACCCGCCGGTGGCCGATCCGGTCGCCGAGCCGCCCGGCCACCACCGAGGCCAGGGCGCTGCTGGCGGCGGTGGCGCCGATGATCGTGCCGGCGATGGCCGCCGCCGGCTGTCCGGGCCCGGTCAGGCTCTGGATGAAGAGCGGCAGGATCGGCGAGACCACCATCGTCCCCACCTGGACAGCATAGAGAACAACGATGAGGGCGACCAGCGGGCGCATGGCCAGGAGCCAGCGCAGATCGTCGCGCAGGCGCTTCTGAGCCTTCTGAACGGTGGACGGCTGAAACTCCTCGTGGACCAGGACCATGACCGCCAGCCCGGTGGCCAGCAGCAGGCCAGCGGTGGTGAAGAAGGCCGCCCGAAAGCCCAGATGGTCGGCGATGAAGCCCCCCAGCAGCGGCCCGGCCGACGAGCCGACGAAGATCGCGGTCTGCATCAGCCCCATGGCCATCCCCAGGTGACTGGCGGGGACGATGCTGGCCGCCAGCACCCGCGCCGCCGTGACCGTGCCCGAGACGCCCCCCTGGATAATGCGCAGGACCAGCAGCTGGAAGACATCGCTGACCAGCCCCATCAGCCCGACGACCGTTCCCCCGCCGAAGAGGGCCCGCTGCACCATCAATTTGCGGCCGTAGCGGTCGGCCAGCGCCCCCCAGACCGGGGCCATCAGCGCCATGGTCACCGCCGAACTCGACCCCAGCAGCCCCGCCCAGACGGCCGCCTGGCGGGGGTCGCGCACCCCCAGATACTGAACGTAGAGCGGGAGAAAGGGCAGCACCGCACTGAAGGCCACCATGGCCACAAACTGGCTGACCCAGAGCGTGGCGAAATTGCGCCGCCAGCCGCGCATCGCCGCCACCCTAATCGCCGGCCCGGGCCCAGTCGAGCCAGGCCCGGGCTGTGTTGGTGATGATCGCGCTGACCCCCAGCGCCACCAGGGCCCGGACCTGGGCGCACGGGCCCGGGTCCCCGGGGAGATAATCGATGGTCCAGGCCTCGACCCGTTCGACCCCGTGACGGCGCAGCTCGGCCACCGCATCCACCCCGTCGGCCAGAAGACGCAGGAGCAGGCTCCCCCGCACAAACCAGGCCCGGGCGAACGGGGCCGCCTGGACCAGTTCGCCCAGCCGTTCACGGAGATGACGGGCCAGCGGCGTTCCCGCCGCCGGCGGCTGCGTGTCGACGTAGCCGTGGGGACCGGCGCGGGGCGTCGGTGCGCTGAGCGGACGGTAGTCCAGATGGAGGAGCGGGTCGAAGCCCAAGGGCAGGTCGGGCCGGCGGGTGTGCAGCGCCCAGAGGTTGGCCAGACTGGTGCTGCCGACGATCAGCCGGTCGCGGAGGGGAACCAGCTGGTCGACCAGATATTCCACCGCCTCATCGGGCAGAGGCTCCTGGTCCTTGAGGTCCAGGTGCAGGGCGAGGTCCGCCGCACGCACCAGGTCCAGCACCTCCTCGAGCAGCGCCGGCCGCTCGGCGGTCGGCTCGCCGTGGTGGCGCAGATAGCACCGCCGGAGATCGGCGGTGGTTGTGGCCCGGATCAGCCCCGTTCCGGTCGTCTCCTGGTCGAGATACGGGCCGTGCAGGACGGCGAAACGGCCGTCGGCCAGGCAGGAGAGGTCGATCTCGACCCAGGTCGCCCCCGCCGCCAGGCACTCGGCCAGAGCGGCCAGTGAGTTCGGGGGATGGCGGTCGGAGAGGCGGGCCATGTGGACCTTGAGAAGAACAGAGCGGCCAGCGAGCGGCAGGGTCAGCGCCATTGGGGATCTCCGGTGACGAGCGGTCTGCTGCGATTGTAGTGAGAGAGGGGGGAGAACGTCAACCAGCCTGAGCGCCGTCTGGTCAGCCTCCGCGCCCTTCTGCTAAGATCGCGCCGGAACAGAGCCGGGACCGGAACGAGCCGAGGACGGTCCCGGGGGCGGGCACAGGAGGCGAGAGTGATCCAGGAGCGCTACGACCTGGTCGTGGTCGGGGCCGGCATCGTCGGCCTGGCCACGGCCTACGAGGCTCAGCGCCGCTGGCCGCACCTGCGGCTGGCGGTGCTCGATAAAGAGCCGGCGATCGCCGCCCACCAGTCCAGCCACAACAGCGGCGTCATCCACTCGGGCCTCTACTACGCGCCCGGCTCGCTCAAGGCGCGGACCTGTGTGGCCGGCGCCCGGCTGCTGATGCGGTTCTGCGACGAGTACGGCCTCCCCTACGAGCGCTGTGGCAAGGTCATCGTGGCCACCGACGAGAGCGAGATCCCGCGGCTGCTGGAACTTTACCGGCGCGGCCAGGCCAACGGCGTCCCCGGACTGGAACTCATCGGCCCGGACCGCCTGCGGGCGATCGAGCCGGCGGTGGTCGGGCGCCAGGCCCTCTACTCCCCCAACACCGGCATCGTCGACTTCCGGCGGGTGGCCCAGACGCTGGCCGACCTGGTGCAGCAGGCCGGGGGAGTGATCCGCCTGCGCCACGGCGTGCGCCAGGTCCGGGTGCAGGGAAGCGAGGTCGTCCTGGAGACCACCGGCGGGGCCATCGCCACCCGCTACGCTATCGCCTGCGCCGGGCTGCACGCCGACCGGCTGGCCCGGCTTTCGGGCGGCCCGGTGGCCCCGCGGATCGTGCCCTTCCGGGGCGACTACTACCGCCTGCGCCCCGAACGGGCCGGGCTGGTCCGGGCGCTCATCTACCCCGTGCCCGATCCCTCGTTCCCCTTCCTGGGCGTGCACTTCACCCGCCGGCTCGACGGCGAGGTCTGGCTGGGGCCCAACGCCGTCCTGGCCTTCGCCCGCGAGGGGTACCGGCGGCGCGACGTGAACCTCTACGACCTGTGGGAGACGCTCACCTACCCCGGCTTCTGGCGGCTGGCCCGCACATACTGGCGGACCGGCCTGGCGGAGATGTACCGTGACTTCTCCAAGCGGGCCTTCCTGGCCGCGCTCCAGCGCTACATCCCCGACCTCACCCTCGACGACCTGCTGCCCGGGCCCTCTGGCGTCCGGGCGCAGGCGCTGGGGCTGGACGGCACGCTGGTCGACGACTTCGTGGTCGACGCCGTCGGTCCGGTCCTGCACGTGCGCAACGCCCCCTCGCCGGCGGCCACCGCCTCGCTGGCCATCGCCCAGATGATCGCTGACAAGGCCGCCGATCAGTTCGGACTGCCCCGGCCGGCTGCTTAAACGCCTTCCTCCGGCAGAGCAGCCGGGCCGTCGCCGCCCGCCTCCGGGCTCTGCAGGCGGGCCAGCCGCAGGCTCAGGTCGTGCAGGAGCATCCGGAGATCCTGGTACCGGGCCTGGGCGTTGGCGAGATGACGGCCCAGGGTGGCGAACTCCTCCTGATACTTCTGCAGGGCCTGGCCCAGGGCCGCCAGGTCGTGGTGCAGGGCAGCGGCCCGGCGCTCCAGTTCCAGGCCCCGCAGCCCCAGACTGATCATCTGCAGGTAGGCCACCAGCAGGTTCGGCGAGGCCGGTAACATCCGGTGTGGTAGTGTGGTAGAAGTGTGGTAAAGTGTGGTAAGCCACACCCCTTGACACCCACACCGACGGGGAGTAGAATCGAGGCGTCGGGAGGCCAACCCCAGTCTCCCTTCCCGGTGGGGCCACACCCCTGCCGGGATTTTTTCTCTGCGCCACCAGCCTACCACCCACGCCGGCCACCGTCAAGAGGGGAGCGCACTGGGGATGGCAGCATATAAATGAGGATGGCCACCCCACCCGGTGGGGTTTTCCCCCGCAGCCGCGCGAAACGGCGCGTGGGTTCCCCCTCCCCGAGTATTCTGCCCCGAAAAATAGGAAAGCAGACGAGCAGACGGACAAAGGCGTTCCCCTAAACCGCAACGCGTTGCGCTTTGTTGCGGTTTTTTGTTGCGGTTTTGCCGTAGCCTATTTTTCCTGGTCCATTACCCCAAGAAGTCGTTTGAGGCGAACAAGTTGTCGGTTCCCAAGGTGGATGCGTCTATCGGTGCGAGAAGTCAGCAGCCACCGGATAAATCGTTGGAGAACGGTGCGTGAGACAAAGGGAACGGCCGGATAGAAGAGGCAAAGCCATTGTTTGGCGTAAGGATGTTCCCAGTCGTCGAAGGGGATGAGGCTGAGGAGGGCGATGTGGGAGGTGACGGTTTTCCCGGTGGCGATATCCCGAAAGACGCCTGGACGGATTTCTTCGATGAAGCCAAGTCGGAGAAGGGTATCGGCGAGACGCCGACGCCGGACGGCAGCCTTCATTCCGTACTCCTCCCCTGTTCTTTCAGCCACCGGTGCACCAGCCACGCCGACAGGAAAGCCACCCATAGTGTCTCATCGGCCGTATCCACGAAGTGCAGGTGGTAGCCGTCGGGGAGGAGGTGGACGATAAGGCCATAGTCCACTTTGGGGAGGGGTTTGTGTTCGTTCAGGATGAGTTGAGCGCGCGTGTAGGCGACGACTTGCAGATAATGTTCGGGGTGGATATGCTTCCCGGTTTTGATGTCGATGACGACGGTTTTCCCGTCAGCGTCGGTGGCCAGGATGTCGATGACGCCCAGATAGGGTGGGGTGTGGGAGACGACGGTGAGTTCGGTGCCGAGAAGGCGTCGGGGTGTAAAATGCTGCCAGAAGCGACGGAAGGCGTCGGTGTACGGACGAACATGGGAGGGGGGATCGGCGTTCGTGTCGGCCAGGAGACGGTGAATCCACCGGTGGACGGTGTTGCCGGCATCGGCGCCACTCTTCTCGTCGAAGACGGCGCCGATCAGCCACTCAATGGCCTCATCGGGGTTTTCGGTGGCCAGCGACTGAAGACGGGAGAGGTGTTCGATGGCCAGACGGGCCGTCCGGGTGGCTGCCCACTCGGTGATGAACGGACGGCCGATCCCGGCCGTGATTTTGCTGACACGGGGATAGTGGCAAAAATCAGCCATCATCTATTTTGCCTCCATAGCGTTGGTAGCCCTCAAAACATTCCCGGCTGCAAAAGCCGGCCGGATCGGGTTGACGGAGACGGCGCCGGCAGTGGCGACAGCGTGGAGAGGTGGACGCCGTTTCGGACAATCGGACAACATCGGACAACGAGTTCTCAATGTATTGGCCGACGCCTTCTCTTGTTTCTTTGTCCATTCCCAAAAAATTCGGATTTCCGTTGTCCGCGTTGTCCGACGTTGTCCGAAGCCCGTCCGGAGTAGGGAAAACTTCGGACGACGCCGTCGTCCGACCGTTGTCCGCGTTGTCCGGTGGGTCGTCCACCAGGCGGAGGCGAACGAGGCGGCGGCGTTCTCTGTCGGGGCACCGGACAAATTCCACGGCGATGCCAGCCGTTCGCAGCGCCGGCATCAGACGGCGAAGCTGGCTACCAAGCTGATTGGGGGTGCGCGGAAACCCATCAACGCGCGCGTCGTCTCCGGCTTCGTCACGCAAGAGGCGCAGCAGCTCAGCAGCGGTCCCCTCCCACTCCTTGTAGCGGTGAACAAACGCCATGAGAGGCCGGGTGAGGGGATGAGCCTCCAAAGCCAACATCAAGCCCTCCTGACGGCGTTCGGCGTAAGCTCGCACAAAAGGCGAGTTGAGTTCGCTATTGGCCAGTCCACTGCCGACTTCGGCAGCTAACACGAAGGAAACTGCATCGATCATTCGGAGAGGCTGAGTGATCTGCACCGTGGGCAGGGTGCGCAGCGCCGACGCCAGTAAATCGAAGATGGCGCCGAGGATGAGAGGTGCATCGGCAGCGAATTGGCGAAAGATGTCGCGCTCAGAAACATATCGCGCCGGCTGTTCGAGGGTAATTGTGATCGTCCGATCTGCCAGATCGGGGCGGGTGACTAAATCGGTGATGCCGTTGAGGATTACCGGCCGTTTGCCACCGATGTGTATGGTTTCGTCGTCGCTGTACAACTTTCGCGCCGAGAAGCGTCCACCAGTCGAAAGCCTACACAAACAATCTGAAAGCCACGCGGAAATCGAGGAGGCGTTGTCGAAGGCCAGGACGAAGGCGTTCTGTGCCATGACGGCCAGGTTGCGTTCGTCGTCGGGGAGAGATACAAGGCCGTCGTCGTCGACCGGCGGAGGATCGGTTAGGAGTTTGAGCATGCGTGTCGCAACGGACTTTCCCGTTCCCTGCGCACCGGAGATAGCAATATGAAAGTAGGGGCCGGCAGAGAACGCTACTAGCAACCACCCCAGAAGAAGGGGCCGGTCATCGGCACAGACATTGATGAAACGCCATAAGGCGTCGATGCTACCGCCCTTCTGGGGAAGGGGAAACGCGCCCGTTGCCGGTGTGCGCCGGAAGTAAACGCCGGCTTCAGCATGGGAGAGAACCGACCAGCCGTCGGCCGTGATTTTGACGCAACGCCACCTCTCATCGCCGAGATCGATGAAGATCGCGCCATCTTTGTGCGCCACACGCAGGTGGACGGGGTGTTCTTCCCCGTCGAAGAGGGCTTCGGCCTCCAGGAGTGCGATTTTTTGTTCTGTGGCCTCTTTGGAAGGGATTTTGCCGGTTTGACGGTATTCACGCTGTGTCAGCCACCGTTTGAACGCAGATGAACGCACAGGATGCGTTTCGGTGTGATCGCCAACAAGGATGGTGGCATAGGCCGTTCCATCCGGCGCGTGGAACAGCCGGACGCCGTCGGTGGCAGCGATTTTTGTTTTCTCTGTGCTTTCGTGCTTGAAGTCAGGGTGTGCGCAGTCCTTCGGCCGGAGAATGCCGGCCCCTCATCGTCTCTCACCCACGATAGTAGCTCACCGAATTGCTCCCGGCAAAAGTCGGCCAGTGTGGCCGAACGGCCACAGATATTGCAGGCGAAGCGCTTTGGGTTAACAACGGCAGCGTTGAGGCGACGGCAGTAGGGGCAGCCCACAAAACACACCGGGCGTCCGGTTTGCGCATCGGTTCGGCGTTCTCCACCAAGGATGAGGCCGACGAGCTCAACGACAACCCAAGAGGGCTTCGGCGCGTCGTTCTTGCGCGACTTTGTGATATGGAGTGCGTGGCCCTCAATACAAGCTTGCAAGGGATTCGCCAGCCACGACGCTGGCAGAGGATCGCCGGCGCAAATGTCGGTTATTGTGCTGAGAGGGCCGGAGTTCGGCAGATCAGCGAAGGCAAGATCGGAAAGCGATGCGCCATCGATCAGCAGCGCAGATTCACGGCGAACGGCGGCGATCTCCGCCTGGAGGGATGACGGGAGCTGAGGGTTGACAACTTGCGAATTTCTGCTAGAATGCCTCTGCGAACCGGCAGCCATGTTATACCCCTGCCTCCCGGCCGTGCACCCCGGCCGGGATTTTCATTCGTTCTCGCTTTCTTGCCGCTGGCGCACCCAGGCGCTAAGGGCGCCGGCCTCCACGAGTGCGCCGTAAGGCGTCCGAAGCGCCGGAACCCGGCCAAGCTTGATCAGCCTTCGCAGCCAACTTTCAGAGATACCAATGGCGCGTGCCGCCTCCGCCACCGTCAGATAGTTTTTGAAATCGAACATCTGTTCGCACCTCCCGCCCGGGAAAACAAAAAAACGGCCCCCAGGAGGGGGCCTTTTTGGACCTCGGTGCTGTTATATCCGATCCGGCCGTTGCGCGTCAAGTGTCCGGGCGCCGGGACGCTAACGGTGCTTTAGCACCCGTCCGATGGCCTCGGCAGCCAGCGCATCGCCGGTGACGGCGTGGGAGTAGATGCCGGCCGTGATGGCCACGCTGCTATGGCCAAGTCGTCGGGAGATGATCGGCAGGGGAACGCCGGCGTGGAGAGCCAGAGAGGCGGAGAGGTGGCGCAGTTTGTGGCAGGTGATCGGGGGGAGGCCAAGTCTGGCGCAGAGGTGGCGCAGTGCGTGGGAGACGGTTTCGGGGCGCAACGGCCGTCCATCCCTTCCGGTGAAGATGTGGCCGGACTCCTGCCACCGATTCCCCACCCGGAGGCGCCGTTCGGCGGTGAGCAGCCGTTGTCGCCGAAGGGCCTCTTTGCCAAGTTCGCCAAGGGTGAGGGTGCGCCGGCCGGCAGAGGTTTTGGGAGGGACGATCACCCACGCGCCGGCGATACGCTGAAGGGTTTTGCCGACGGTGAGGCTGCCAC
This sequence comes from Chloroflexota bacterium, assembly GCA_034433795.1. Lineage (GTDB taxonomy): Bacteria > Chloroflexota > UBA6077 > FW602-bin22 > DAOUAE01 > DAOUAE01. Next base: position 30,000 of record DAOUAE010000008.1, on the reverse strand, counting down.
GGGGGGCGTCGTAGTCGCTCCACTCCAGTGCAGCAGCCTCCCCGGGGCGAAGGCCGGTGTCCAGGAGAAGAGCGCAGAACGGCCATCCCCACCAGTCGGTGGCTGCCTCCAGAAAACGGCGACAGTCGTCCACCGTCCAGAGAACGGGGGGAGGGGGAGCGTAGGGAGGTGATTCCACCCGATCCAGAGGGTTGGCCGGCAGCCATCCCCAGCGGACGGCCGTTGCGAAGGCAGCGTGGAGGGTTTGATGGGCCAACTTGCGTTGTCGCCGGCCGGGAACACCGTCAATGAGGCGTTGAAGCCGATCCGGTGCCAGACGGCGCAGGGGAGTGGCGCCGATGCTGGGGAGAACGAAACGGTCGAGGATGCGGCGATATTCGACGGCCGTTCGGGGTTTCCACCGTTGCCTTCCCGTCTGCCACCAGCGTTCCAGCAGCTCGCCGACGGTGATCGGCGCCGGGAGGGCCCGGCTGGGGAGAAAGGGTTGGAGTTTGGCTTCGACTTCGGCTTTCGTCTTGCCGGTAACCCAGATGCGCCGGCCGTCGATCTGGACAGAGGCTTCCCAATGGCCGAGACGGTGTTTGCGAATGGTGGGCATCCTTTCCCTCCATTCGGCAAGGGTGTGGTAAAAGTGTGGTAAGGGAGTGGGAGTTGGCTTCCCGACAGGCGTCCGGTGGCAGCCCCAGACTGATCATCTGCAGGTAGGCCACCAGCAGGTTCGGCGAGGCCACCAGGACGCGCCGCTCCCAGCCCTCCTGGATCAGGGCCCGGCCCTCCGGGAGGCTCAGGATCTCGTGGTAGAGGGCCTCGCTTGGCAGATACAGAATCGCCAGCTCCAGAACCTCCGGGCACCCCAGGTACTTGGCCACACTCTCCAGATGGCCCCGCAGGCGTCGGACAAGTTCGGCCGGCCGACGCTCCTCAACGCCTGTCTCGAGCAGGGCCGGAAACTTGGCATCGATAGGGAGACAGCGCCGTCCATCGCGGGTGGGGATGAAGACCACGGCGTCCGGCCGGGCGTTGTTGGAGAGAACGTGCTGGACGGCGTAGCTGCCCGCCGGCAGGACCTGCCGCAGAATCTGCTCCAGCAGCAGCTCGCCGAGAGCCCCGCGCAGCGTCGGCGGCCGGAGCAGGTGCTCGAGCTGGCGCAGACTCTCGGCGATCCTGGCCATCTGGTCGACCTGAGCGCCGATGGTCGCGACCGTGGTGCTGATCGTCTGGAGATGACCGCTGACCTGGCCGTCGAGGCCCTGGAAACGGCCCTCCAGCGTGCCCAGACGGCCCTCGAGCTGCCGCTGGAGGGCCGCCACCGCCCCCTCCAGCCGGGCCAGCCCCCGCCAGGCCAGAAAGAGGCCGCCAACGACCAGCCCCACCCCGACCAGCGCGAGGTGATTGCCTTCCATCCCCGCGGTCCTCCAGCAGGCTGGGCGATCCGGCCGGATTGTATCCGGTGCAGAGACAGGGCGTCAACCGTCCGGCCGCTTTCGCCCCGGCGGTCGGGCCTGCTATACTTACCGGCAGCCTATGTCTCTGGCAGAGGGAGCTGGACGATGGCACTCGATCCCACGCGGGGCCTGACGGTGGCGGTGCTGGGAACCGGCCGCATGGCCCGGCTGCACCTGCGCGCCCTGGCCCGGCTGCGCGACCGTGGCTTCTCGGTCAACGGCCAGTTCTGGCCGCTCCGCCTCGTTCTCTACGGCCGGGACCCGGCCAAGGTGGCCGCTCTGCAGCGGGAGTTCGGCCTCGACCGGACGACCACCGACCTCGCGGCCGTCCTCGACGCCCCCGACATCGACATCGTGGACAACTGCCTGGTCAACACGCTCCACTACGAACCGCTTCTCCGCGCCGTCCGCCAGGGCAAGCACGCCTTCACCGACAAGCCTCTGGCCAACACGCTGGCCGAGGCCCGCGACCTCCTGAGCGCCGCTCAGGCGGCGGGCGTCCGCCACGGCATCGTCCAGAACATGCGCTTCCAGGCCGGACCAGCCCGGGCCAAGGAGTTGCTGGAGGCGGGCGCGCTCGGTCGCGTTTTCCATGTGCGGATCGTCTTCGGCTACTTTGTCCCCGAGACGGTGACCAACCGTCCCGCCTGGTTCTACCAGAAAGATCTGGCCGGCGGCGGCATCGTCCACGATATGATGGCCCACTTCTTCGACCTCCTGCGCTACTGGCTGGGGCCGATCCGCTCCGTCTACTGCGCGACCGGCCTCTACTTCCCCATCCGGCGCGACCCTGAGGGGCGACCATTTGTCAACGAGTGCGAAGACGCCGCCGTGGTCGTCGTCCGCTTCGCCAGCGGCGCCCTGGGCGATATCTTCCTCAGCTGGGTGCGCCGCAAGCACGAAGAGGTCCCGTTCTTCGAGATCGACGGGGAAAAGGCCAGCCTGATCTTCAGTTTCAACCACCTGAAGATCCAGTCGGCCGAACAGACCCCCACCTTCACCTACGACCCGACCCGCCAGCAGGCCGACCCCGAGGCCGGCTGGGAGAGCCTGCCCCTCCTCCCGGTCGACCCCTTCGAGGTCCAGCTGCGCGACTTCCTGACCGCGGTGGTGACCGGCCAGGAGTACCGGCCCAACTGGGCCGACGCCGTCGAAACCCAGCACCTCATCGAACTGGCCTACGAGTCGGCGGCCAGCGGTCGGGCTGTCCTGGTCGAGTGAGGTCAGCCGCCGGCCCGGCGCCGGCGCTGAGGACCGCGCAGACCTCCGCCCCGAGCAGCAGCAGCAGCCCGGCGACGTAGGCCCAGGTGAGGAGCCCGATCACCGCGCCCAGTGAGCCGTAAACGAGGTTGAAGCGCCCGAGGACCGCCGCGTACCAGACAAACAGCCACTTGGCTGCCTCGAACAGCAGGGCCGTGAGGCCGGCGGAGATGGCCGCCGCCCGGAAAGGGACAGCCGCCGGCGGGATGTAGCGGTAGAGGAGAAAGAGCGCCAGAGTGGTCAGAAAGATGGGCAGCAGCGCGCTGGCGGCGTCGAGCACGATCCCGATCGCGCCGACGCCCGCCCACGGTTGGGCCAGGGCCAGTCCCCGGAGGAACCGCAGGCCGACGGTCAGCCCGGCCGAGAAGAGCAGCAGCCCGACCACCCCGAGAGTCATCACCACCGCCAGCAGCGTCTGCTGGAGAAGCGAACGGGAGGGAGCCGCCGGGAAAGCCCGCCCGACCCCCTGGGCGATGGCCGCAAAGACCCCCCGACCGGCGAAGAGGAGCCCGAGGGCCGAGAGAAGGCCAGCTCTTCCACGGGCGGCCACGATATCGGCCAGCGTCTGCTCGAGGAACGCCTCGGCACCGGGGAAGTACCCCAGAGCCCGGGCGACGAGATACTCGCGGGTGTGGGCCGCGCCGAGAAGGGGACTCAGGAGAGCCAGGATCCCCAGCAGCAGGGGAAAGAGGGAAAAGAGGGTATAGTAGGCGATGACAGCGGCCTGGTTGGCGATATCGTCGCGGAGACCGGCTGCCACGACCGCCCGGCCCAGAGCCAGGAGGTGACGGACGTGCGACCATGCGGACGCCCGGTACAGCAGCCTGCGGAGCTGTCGAGCACGCCTCATCGGTCCCCCCTCCCGCTGTCGCTCCTCCCGCCCGACGCCGCGCTGCTCAGCAGGCCGGGCGCGGCTGGCCCCGGAAGCCTCGGGCTTTCTTCGCCACACGACCGGCCTGCGATAAGTCCCGGCCGGGCGGTATAATTAGCTGAGTTATGAACGAACGGACACTGGCCGCACTCGAGTTTCCCAAAGTTCTCGACCGGCTGGCCAGCCACGCGACCTCGGTCCTGGGCAAGGAGCAGGCCCGAGCGCTCCGGCCAGCCACCTCCCTCGCGGACGCCGCCGCCGCTCTGGCGATCACCGGCGAGGCCCGCCGGCTCCTGGAGCAGCAGCCGCAGCTCACCGTCGGCGCCCTGCCAGATATCCGTCCGGCCATCGAGCGAGCGGCCGCCGGGGGTGTGCTCGAGCCGGCCGAACTGCTCCAGATCAAGGCCACGCTGGAAACGGCCCGCCGCCTGCGCACCGCGCTCGCCCGGCCCACCGCCGACTGGCCTCGGCTGGCCACCCTGGCCGGCCAGATCCCGGACCAGCAGGGGGTGGAAACGGCCATCGCCCGGGTGCTCGATGAGCAGGGCGAGGTCCGAGACCACGCCAGCCCCACGCTGGCCCGGATCCGGACGGCCCTGCGCCAGGTCCACCGCCAGATCCAGGAGCAGCTGACCGAGTTCCTGCACGCCCCGGCCTACCGGTCGGTCATTCAGGACGCCATCATCACCATCCGCAACGGCCGCTTCGTTATCCCTATCAAGGCCGAGGCCCGCAGCCAGATCCGCTGTCTGGTCCACGACGAATCGGCCAGCGGGGCGACCCTCTTCGTCGAGCCGCTGGCGGTGGTGGACCTGAACAACCGCTGGCGGCAACTGCAGGCCGAGGAACAGCACGAGATCGTCCGTCTCCTGCGCGAACTCTCGACGCTGGTGGGGCAGCAGGCCGAGGCGCTGCGCCAGACCGTCGCCATTCTGGCCGACCTGGATCTCGCCCTGGCCAAGGCCCGCTACGCCGAAGCCCTCCGGGCCACGGCCCCGCACCTGGTCGCCGGCGACCAGATCGGCCCCACCGGCCGACGCGGCACCGTTCTGCGCCAGGCCCGCCACCCGCTGCTGACCGGCCCGGTCGTCCCCATCGACCTGTGGCTGGGCGACGAGTTCCGCGTGCTCATTATCAGCGGTCCCAATACCGGTGGAAAGACCGTCGCTCTCAAGACCCTGGGGCTGCTGACGCTGATGGCTCAGGCCGGCCTGCAGATCCCGGCCGCCGAGGGCGCGCAGGTCCGGGTCTTCGGCAAGGTCTTCGCCGACATCGGCGACGAACAGAGCATTGAGCAGAACCTCTCGACCTTCTCCGGCCACCTGCGCCGGGCCATCGAGGTCCTGGCCCAGGCTGACGACGACACGCTGGCCCTGCTCGACGAGATCGGGGTGGGAACCGACCCGGTCGAGGGAGCGGCCCTGGCCCGGGCGATTCTGCTGGCCCTGCTGGAGCGTGGGGCCTGGGTGGTGGCCACCACCCACTACACCGCCCTCAAGACCTTCGCCGCCAGCACGCCCGGCATGGCCAACGCCGCCGTCGAGTTCGACCCGGAGACCCTCACGCCGACCTACCGGCTGATCATCGGCGTTCCCGGCCAGAGCCACGCTCTGACCATCGCCCGACGGCTGGGGCTGCCGGCGGAGGTCCTGGAGCGGGCCCAGCGCTACCTCGACCCCGACGCCGTACGGGCCGAGGCCCTGCTGGCCGATCTCCAGGCCGAGCGGCGCCGGCTCCAGGCCGAGCGCGAGGCGGCGACCCGCCTCCGTCAACGTCTGGAGGAGACCGAACGGGCGCTCCAGGCCCGGCTGGCCAACCTCGAGGCCGAACGGGAGCAGGTGCTGGCCCAGGCCCGGGCCGAGGTCGAAGAGGAACTGCGGGCGCTGCGGACCCAGCTGCGCCAGGCTGAGGCCCGCCTGGCGGCGGCCGCGCCGCCGGCGGTGGCGGAAGCCCTGGCCACGGTCCGGGCGGTGGAACGGCAGTACCGCCGCCTGCGCCGGTCGGGCCGGAGTGCCACGCCGCACGATGGCGCCCTGCGGGTGGGCGACGCCGTCCGCATCCGCTCGCTGGGGCAGGTCGGCCAGGTGATCGCCCTGGACACCGAGGCCGGCATGGCCGAGGTGCAGGTCGGGAACTTCAAACTGCGGGTGCGGCTGGCCGATCTGGAGCGGACCAGCGAGCGCCCCCGTCCGGCTCCGCCGGCCGTCCCCCGCCCCTCCCCGACGACGCCGGCCGCCGCCAGCCTGGAGTTCCACGTCCGGGGCTGGCGGGCCGAGGAGGTCGTGCCCGAGCTGGAGAAATACCTCAATCAGGCCTATCTGGCCGGGCTCCCCTATGTACGGATCGTGCATGGGAAGGGGACCGGAACGCTGCGGCAGGTCGTGCGGGCGTTCCTGGCCGAGCATCCACTGGTGCAATCGTTCAGCGCGGCCGACCCCCGTGAGGGGGGTGACGGGGTGACTGTCGCCGTGCTGGCCACTGAGTAATCCCGGCCGGACGCCGGCCGCCCGGCCGGGGCGAGGGAGGGCGTGGTGCCAAAGGGACTCGAGACCGTCCTGCAGGTTGTTCTGGCGCTGGTCGGCGCCTATCTGGCCGCCTTCTGGTTCTGTCTGGTGGTCTGGACCTTCCGCGACATCCAGAAACGCACCCGCGATGTCCTGGTCCAGATCCTGGCCACGCTCCTCGTCCTGCTCTTCAATATCCCCGGTCTGATTCTCTACACGATTCTGCGGCCACCGGAGACGCTGGCCGAGGCCTACGCCCGGTCGCTGGAGGAAGAGGCTCTGCTGAGCGACCTGGCCGAGCGCCAGGCCTGCCCGGAGTGCCGCTACCGGGCCCAGCCCGATTTCCGGGTCTGCCCCAACTGCGGGACGCGTCTCCGCTATCCCTGTCCCCACTGCGAGCGACTGCTCAACCTGACCTGGCGGGTCTGCCCCTACTGCGCCCGCCCGGCGGCGCCCCCGACGGAGCCCCCGCCGGCCCGGGCGGTGGCCCCGCGCGCCTCGGGCGGCTAGTCGGCGAGCGAGAGCGGTTCGCCGACCACGTGGACCTTGAGAAAGTTGGTGCGCCCCGGTCCACCCAGCGGGACCCCGGCGGTGATGACGATGGTCTGGCCCTCGCGGAGCCAACCGACCCGCCGGGCGCCGTCGATGGCCGCCTGGAGGAGCGTGTCGATCCGGTCGCTGGGCGGGACCAGAAACCCCTGGACACCCCAGACCAGGCAGAGTGCCCGCAGCGTTTCGGGCGTGGGCGTCCCGGCCAGGATCGGCACGGCCGGTCGGTACTTGCTCACCAGGCGGGCGGTGTAGCCGGTGGCGGTCAGGGTCAGGATCGCCTGGGCCTGAACCTGGGCGGCGATCTCGACCGTCGCCTGGGCGATAGCCTCGGTGACCGAGATCGCCGCCGGATCGACGGGCCTGGACCGGTGGGCGAAGAAGTAGTCCTCGGCCCGGCTGGCCAGGCGGGCCAGGGTCTCGGTGGCCAGCACCGGATAGCGGCCGATGGCGGTCTCGCCGCTCAGCATCACCGCGTCGGTGCCGTCCAGGATGGCGTTGGCCACGTCGGTGGCCTCGGCCCGGGTGGGGCGCGGCTTCTCGATCATGGCGTTCAGCATCTGGGTGGCGGTGATCACCGGGACGCCGGCGGCGTTGCATTTGCGGATGATCTCCTTCTGGACGATCGGCACCTCTTCCAGCGGCAGTTCGACGCCCAGGTCGCCACGGGCGACCATCACCGCGTCGCTCTCGGCCAGGATGCTGTCGAAGGCGCGGACCGCCTCGTGCTTCTCGATCTTGGCCACAACGCGGGCTGTCCCACCCCGGGCCGCGATCTGCTGCTTGAGGTCGCGCAGGTCCTGAGCCGAGCGGACGAAACTCATCGCGATATAGTCGAGCCGCTCGTCGAGGGCGAAGGCCAGGTCGGCCAGATCTTTCTCGGTCAGTGAGGGGATCTGCAGGGTCCGACCGGGGATGTTGAGCCCCTGGTGCGAGCGCAGAAGACCGCCGACCTCGACCACGGTTTCGATCTCGGTGGTCAGCGTCCGGGTCACCTGCAGGACGATCGTGCCGTCGGCCAGGAGCAGACGGTCGCCGGGGCGGACGTCACGCGGCAGCGTCGGGGCGGTGACGCTGATCAGGCTGGCGGTCCCCAGAACCGGGCGGGTGGTGAGGGTCAGCCGCTGGCCGGGCAGGAGTTCGACGCTCTCGCCGGCGATCGGTCCGACGCGCACGCGTGGCCCCTGGAGATCGCCCAGAAAGGCCACCGTCCGCCCCTCCTCTTTGGCGATCGCCCGCACCAGGTCGATGGTCTGGTGGTGAGTCTGGTGGTCGCCGTGGGAGAAGTTGATACGGACCACATCCATGCCGGCTCGCAGGAGACCGCGGATCACCTCCGGACTCTGCGAGGCCGGCCCGAGCGTGCAGACGATCCGGGTGCGGGGCATAGTCTGGCTCCCCCACAGATGAGAACGGACACAAAAAGAGCCGGGGCGGGAGCATCAGCCCACACCCCGGCTCGTCCGGTGTCCGGCCTCAGATGATCGCGTCCTGGGTCTGGCGGTCGAAGACGTGCATCCGGGACATATCGAAGACCACTTCCATCTGCTGACCGGCTCGCACCGGCACCCGGGCGTCCATCCGGGCGACGAACTCGGTATCGCCGGTGAGCAGATAGACGAACTGCTCCGAACCCAGCGGCTCGACCACGTTGACCTGGACCTTGACCGTGCTCTCGGCCGGCGGGTTCTGGGCGCTGCCGCGGTCGATGATGTCCTCGGGACGGATGCCGAAGACGATCTCCTTGCCCAGGTACGGGACCAGTTTCTCGGCCTTATCAGCCGGGACGCGGACCTTGAAACTGCCGCCGTCCACGTACATGGCATCCGGTGTGCCGACCAGGCGGGCGTCGAAGAAGTTCATCGCCGGGCTGCCGATGAAGCCAGCCACGAACATGTTGGCCGGGTGGTCGTAGAGGGTCTGCGGCGTGTCGAGTTGCTGGAGCACGCCGTCGCGCAGGACCGCGATCCGGGTGCCCATCGTCATCGCCTCGACCTGGTCGTGGGTCACGTAGATAACGGTGGTCTGGATGCGCTGGTGGAGCTTGATGAGCTCCGCCCGCGTGGCCACCCGCAGTTTGGCGTCCAGGTTCGAGAGCGGCTCGTCCATCAGGAAGACCTTGGGCTCGCGGACGATGGCCCGGCCGAGGGCGACACGCTGGCGCTGGCCACCGGAGAGCTGCTTGGGCTTGCGGTTCAGCAGCGAGCTGATCCCCAGCATCTCGGCCGCCTCGTGCACCCGGCGGTCGATCTCCTTCTTGGGAACCTTGCGCAGGCGCAGGCCGAAGGCCAGGTTATCGTAGACGCTCATATGCGGATAGAGCGCGTAGCTCTGGAAGACCATCGCGATGTCGCGATCTTTCGGCGCGACATCGTTGACCAGGCGGTCCCCGATGTAGATGTTCCCGGAGGTCAGTTCCTCCAGACCGGCGATCAGGCGCAGCGTTGTGGTCTTGCCGCAGCCGGAGGGGCCGACCAGCACCAGGAACTCTTTGTCGCGCACCTCGATGCTCAGGTCGTTGACCGCCACGACTTCGCCAAAGCGCTTCGTGACGTGCTCAAGCGTGACACTCGCCATCGAACAGTCTCCTCCATCTGCGTCTGGTTATCGATTGCGCGGCTGGCCGAGCACCAGTGGGCCGCTGGCGCTCGCACCAGGCCCCCACAATCTAAGAAAACAGAACTCTTCGGTCGTCGTCCGGCCCGCTTCTGGACGACGGGCATTACCGCCAAAACCGCTTTTCCTAGACGGGGCTCTCCTGGTTGCTCGGTCGACTCCTCCCCCTCCTTTCCGGACGGCCGGGTCGCCCGGTCGGCCAACGGGGTGGGGCGCCCACACACCCGGCTGGCCAGCCAGGGACGAACCCTTGCATGCTTGGCCGGGTCCCTGCGCGGCCCATTATAACACACTCCACGGACAAATGCACTAGTCTCTCGGCTGTTTTTGCGCACACCGTCCTAGCCCCGCGGCAGCCCGTAGAGCAACGCCACCACCGTCACCCCCCACAGCAGACAGGTGGCCAGCAGCGGCCGATCCTGCCAGAGCAGGTCCTCCGGACTGCCCCCGGCACTGCGCTGATGAACCAGATACAGATACCGGAAGACCCCGTAGAGGACGAAGGGAATGGTCAGCATCATCGCGTGATTGCGCGGCAGGTTCTCGGCCGAGAAGGTATACAGCGAATAGGCCATGACCAGGGTGGCGGTGACGATGGTGGTCAGCTGGTCGAGCAGCTGCGGGCTGTACTCCTGCAGAATACGCCGGTGGTGGCCCGCCTCGGCCTCAAGCAGCAGCAGCTCGTGGCGACGCTTGGTCAGCCCCAGGAAGAGAGCACCCAGGATCGTGCAGACATACAGCCAGGGGGAGACCGGAACATTGATGGCCACCGCCCCACCCACCACCCGCAGGACAAAGCCGGCGCCGATGGCGAAGACGTCGAGGATCACGACGTGCTTGAGCGCGAAACTGTAGCCCAGGTTGAGCAGGAGATAGGCCAGGGCGATGAGACCGAAGCGCCAGTTGATGAGAAAACTCAGCCCCAACGCCACCGGCAGCAGAAAGGCGGCCGCGGCCATCCCCATCCCGACCGGCAGGTCCCCGCTGGCCAGGGGCCGCTGCCGTTTGACGGGGTGCTGGCGGTCGCGCTCGAGATCGACCAGGTCGTTGATAAGGTAGACCCCGCTGGAAAGCAGACAGAAAGCGGCGAAGGCCGCCAGGGCCAGACCGACCAGCGCCGGCTCGCCGAGCTTGAGGGCGAAGACCAGCCCGATGAACATGACACTGTTTTTGGTCCACTGCTTCGGACGCAGGGCCCGCAGAAGCGCCCCGAGAGTAGCCGTCAGCGGGCGGGCCAGCACCAGGTGCACCGGTCCATCTCCCCCGCCGTGGGAAAAATACATCACCTGTCCCGACTATAGGGCGCGTCCCCGCTGTCTGTCAATGCCCGCCGGACGATCAGCGCCCGCAGTCGGCGATTCCCGGACCGCCTTCAAACAACGGCTCGCGGGCCACGCGAGCGCCGCGCCGGCCACGCTCATCAGCGCCGGGCCGCACACCACTGAGCCATCGCCCGTATCGCCGTTCCTATTCTGAGGGCGGCGCTGGTCGGCTGGCCAGCCCCGATCCTGCGGTCTCGCGGCGACGGCAACGACCCCGCCATGGTGAGTCTGGCGGCCCCCGGCACGCTGGTGATGGTGCTGATCCCGACTGGCTCCGCGAGCGCCCTCTGCCTGCCGCCGAAAAGGACCCAGCAGCCCGGTGACAGCGCTGCTCGCCCGGCCAGCGGTCAGCTGGCCGGGCCTCGTTATCTTCGGCGCCGCGCTGCGAAACTGGCCTCCTCCGGCCCTGCCGGCGACCACCGTCTTCCGCACCAGCGTCCTCGCCGGTCGGCTCTTCCGCTGAGCAGCCAGCCGGTGCGGCGCGTCCGCGCTCGGCCCCCCGCGCCCTCTCCGGAAAGGGGTCTCAAGGCGAGCGGCCGAGCAGCGCCCTGGCGGATGTCCTCCGCCCCTTGACAGTTCGGCCCGTTTCCCGTATGCTTAAGAGCAACCGCACAGTGTCAAAGGCGACGAACAGGACGAGTACACCGGTCGCACGGCCCCAGAGAGCCGGGGAAAGGTGCGAGCCCGGTGCTGGTGGACCGGTGGAATGGACCTGGGAGCCGCAGACCGAACGGTGAGGCCGGTGGGCCCCGCCCAGTAGGCTCTGCCGGCGGTCCCGCCGTTACCCGGGACCGGGTATCGGAGCGACCAGCCCACCGGGCTGGAGCGTCTCCCGTACTCGTGATAATGAGCGGGCTCGCACGAGCCAAGTGGGGTGGCACCGCGGAACCTCCCGTCCCCAGCGGACGGGAGGTTTTTTGATCGGGGTGTGGGAAGGAGTGACGATGTACCAGCCAACGCTGGCCGAGGTCCGGCAACGGGCCGCCGAAGGAACCCTGGTGCCGGTCTATCGCGAGATCCTGGCCGACCTGGAGACGCCGGTCTCCGCTTTCCTCAAGATCGCCCGGGGGCCGGGCTCGTTCCTGCTCGAAAGTGTCGAGGGGGGCGAGCGCCTGGCCCGCTACTCGTTCATCGGCACCGAGCCGCTGGCGACCCTGCGGCTGCAGGACGGCCTCCTCACCCGCCAGTCCCCCCAGGGGCAGACCAGCCGGCCCTTCCGCGACCCGCTGGTGGCTCTGGCCGAGGAGCTGCGGCCCTACCGGTTTCTGGCTCTCCGGCCGGAACTGCCCCGTTTCACCGGCGGACTGGTCGGCTACCTCAGCTACGACGCCGCCCGCTACTTCGAACGGCTGCCGGTGCCGGCCGTCGATCCGTGGGGCCTGCCCGAGGCCATCTTCTTCCTGGTGGACACCCTCCTTATCTTCGACCACCTGCGCCGGCGGATCATGGTGGTCAGTCACGCCGACCTCCGTCAGGGCGTCGAGCGCGGCTACGGACAGGCTGTCGAGCGCATCGAGTGCCTGGTCGAGCGCCTGCGCGCGCCGCTGCCCCCGATCCGTCCCGGCGACCTGGGGCGGCCACGCCGTCAGCCCATCTTCACCGCCAACCTCACCCCGGCGGAGCACGCGGCCATGGTCGAGCGGGCCAAGCGCTACATCGTCGAGGGCGATATCATCCAGGTCGTCCTCTCACTCCGGCTGACCTGTGAGACCCCGGCCGATCCCTTCACCATCTACCGGGCCCTGCGCACCATCAACCCCTCGCCCTACATGTACTACCTCGACCTGGGCGAGGCCCACATCATCGGGGCCTCGCCGGAGCTCCTGGTCCGGGTTGAGGACGGCCTGGTCCACATCCACCCCATCGCAGGCACCCGTCGGCGCGGAGCCACCCCCGAGGAGGACCTGGCCCTGGAGGCCGAACTGCGCCAGGACGAGAAAGAGCGGGCCGAGCACATCATGCTCCTCGACCTGGGACGCAACGATGTGGGCCGGGTGAGCGAGCCGGGCTCGGTCCGGGTGACCCAGCTGATGGAGGTCGAGCGCTACTCGCACGTGATGCACCTGGTCTCCCATGTGACCGGCCGGCTGCGGCGCGACCTCACCCCGCTGGATGCCCTGCGGGCCGGCTTTCCGGCCGGGACGGTCTCCGGGGCCCCCAAGATCCGGGCGATGGAGATCATCGCCGAACTGGAGCCCGACCGGCGCGGTCCCTACGCCGGGGCGGTCGGCTACGTCGGCTTCTCCGGCAACCTCGATACCGCCATCGCCATCCGGACCATCGTGCTGAAAGGCCGGCGGGCCATGATCCAGGCCGGCGGGGGGATCGTGGCCGACTCCACGCCGGAGCGCGAGTACGAGGAGGCGATGAACAAGGCCCGGGCGACGCTGCAGGCTATCGCCCTGGCCGAGGAGATGGAGAGGGAACATGGTGCTCCTGATCGATAACTACGACAGTTTCACCTACAACCTGTACCAGTACCTCTGCGAACTCGGGGCCGAGGTGGTGGTCCGCCGGAACGATGAGATCACGCTGGACGAGATCGCCGCTCTCGCGCCAGACCGGATTGTGATCTCTCCCGGACCCTGCGGACCGGAGCAGGCCGGCATCTCGGTGGCCGTCATCCGCACGTTCGGTCCCCGCATCCCCATCCTCGGCGTCTGCCTGGGCCACCAGTGCATCGGGTACGCCTACGGTGGTCGGGTGGTGCGGGCCGACCGGGTGATGCACGGGAAAACCTCCCTTATCTACCACGACGGCAAGGGGGTCTTTCGCGGTCTCCCCAGTCCCTTCGAGGCCATCCGCTATCACTCGCTGGTGGTCGAGCGGCGGACCCTCCCGGCCTGCCTGGAGATCACCGCCCAGACCACCAGCGGCACGATCATGGGCCTGCGCCACCGCGCGTACCCGGTCGAGGGCGTTCAGTTTCACCCCGAGTCCATCATGACCAGCGTGGGCAAAGATCTCCTGCGCAACTTTCTGACCAGTGAGGTGCGGGTATGATCCGTGAGGCGATCGCCAAACTGGTCGCCGGCGAGTCGCTGACGACCGCCGAAGCCCGTGAGGTGATGGAGGAGATCATGGGCGGCCAGGCCACCCCGGCCCAGCTGGGCGCCTTCCTGGTGGCCCTCCGCCTGAAGGGCGAGACCGTCGATGAGGTGGTCGGGCTGGCCGAGACCATGCGCCGCCACGCCCTGCGGGTGCCGACCCGCGGCCCGGTGGCCGATACCTGCGGGACCGGCGGCGACCACAGCGGGACGTTCAACATCTCGACCACCGCCGCCTTCGTCCTGGCGGCGGCCGGCGTGCCGGTGGCCAAGCACGGCAACCGGGGGATGAGTTCACACTGCGGCTCGGCCGATGTCCTGGAGGCGCTGGGGGTCAACATCGCCCTCTCGCCCGAACAGGCAGCAGCCTGCCTGGCGGATGTCGGCATCGCCTTCCTCTTCGCCCCTCTCTACCATCCGGCGATGAAGCACGCGGCCGGCCCTCGGCGGGAGATCGGCATCCGAACGGTCTTCAACCTCCTGGGGCCGCTGACCAACCCGGCTGGGGCGGCCTACCAGGTCCTGGGCGTGCCGCAGCCTGAGGCGGTGGAGCTCCTGGCCCGAGCGCTGCAGCGGCTGGGCACCCGCCACTCCCTGGTCGTCCACAGCCAGGACGGGCTGGACGAACTCTCGCTCTCGGCCCCGACCCTCGTCTGCGAGGTAACCCCGGACCAGGTGCGGACCTACACGGTCACACCGGAGGAGGTGGGCCTCTGTCGGGCGCCGCGCGAGGCGGTGCGGGGGGGATCGGCGGCGGAGAACGCCGAGGTCATCCGGCGGGTCCTGGCCGGCGAGCCCGGCCCGGCGCGCGATATCGTCCTGCTGAACAGCGCGGCCGCGCTGCTGGCCAGCGAACAGGTCTCCGACCTGCGCAGTGGCGTCCGCCTGGCCGCCGAGATCATCGACAGCGGGGCGGCCCAGGCCAAACTGGCGCAGCTGGTCCGCTATACGCAGGAGTGCCGGTCGTGATCCTGGCAGAGATCCTGGCCCACAAGCGAGCCGAGGTGGCCGCTCAGAAAGCGCGCTGGCCGCTGGACCAGGTCCAGGCCCAGGCCCGGCGGCAGCCGCCCCCGCGCGACTTCGCGGCCGCCCTCCGGTCAGCACCGGATCTGGCGGTCATCGCCGAGGTCAAACGCGCCTCGCCCTCGGCCGGCGCCATCCGCCCCGACGCCGATCCGGTCGAACTGGCCCGCTGCTACGCCCGGGCCGGGGCGGCCGCGATCTCGGTCCTGACCGACCATCGTTTCTTCCAGGGCTCGCTCGACGACCTCGTCCGGGTTCGCCAGGCGGTCGACCGACCAGTTCTGCGCAAGGATTTTCTCATCGACCCCTATCAGGTCTGGGAGGCGCGGGCGGCCGGCGCTGACGCTGTGCTTCTCATCGTCGCGGCTCTGGCCGACGCCGACCTTATCGCCCTGCAGGCTCTGGCCCACGACCTGGGCATGGCCGCCCTGGTCGAGGTCCACACGGCGGAGGAGGTCGAGCGGGCGCTCCGGGCCGAGGCTCGTCTCATCGGCATCAACAACCGCGACCTGCGGACCTTCACCGTGGACCTGGCCACGACCGAGCGACTGCGGCCGCTCATTCCGCCTGACCGGCTGGTGGTCAGCGAGAGCGGTATCCAGACGGCGGCCGACGTGGCCCGCCTCCGCCGGGCCGGGGTCCGGGCGGTGCTGGTCGGCGAGGCCCTGATGCGCGCGCCGGACCCGGCGGTCCGACTGCGGGAGTTTCAGGAGGCCGGTCGATGACACGGGTCAAGATCTGCGGTCTGCGGACTGTCGCGGCGGCGCGGGCCGCCGTTGAGGCCGGCGCCGACTTCCTGGGCTTTGTCTTCGCCCCCAGCCGACGGCAGGTGGCCCCCCGGCTGGTCCAGCAGCTCCTGGCCGACCTGCCGCCGGGGGCCTACGAGACGGTGGGTGTTTTCGTCGACGCCCCACCGCACCTCATCAACGCCATCGCCGAGACCTGCCGTCTGGACTGGGTCCAGCTGTGCGGTCAGGAGCCGCCCGACCTCTGCGCCCAGGTCCGGGTGCCGGTCATCAAATCGTTCCGGGTGGCCGGGCCGGTTGACCTGACGACCATCGCCCGGTACATGACGGTCTGCCGGCTGGTCCACCTGGACACCTATCGCCCCGGCCAGGCCGGGGGCACCGGCGAGACCTTCGACTGGTCGCTGGCGGTGCCGGTGGCCCGGCGCTGGCCGACCATGCTGGCGGGCGGGCTCGACGCCGCGAACGTGGCCCGGGCTATCCAGCTGGTCCAGCCCTACGCGGTGGACGTCTCCAGCGGCGTCGAGACCGCGGGCGAGAAAGACCCCGCCAAGATCGCCGCCTTCATCGCCGCCGTCCGGCGGGCGACCGCCACGGCTGAGCACACGGGGTGAGAGCATGCCACCGAAACCGTCTGCGCCGACCCTTCCCTGGGAAACCTACAACTGGCCGGACGAGCGCGGCCGCTTCGGCCCCTACGGAGGGCAGTTTGTGCCCGAGACGCTGATGGCCGCCCTGGCCGAACTGACCGCCGCCTACGAGGCCGTCCGTCAGGATCCGACCTTCCAGCAGGAACTCCAGGCCCTGGCCCGCACGTATGTCGGGCGGCCCACCCCGCTCTACGAGGCCCGACGCCTGAGCGCCCGGGCCGGCGGCGCCCGGATCTTCCTCAAACGCGAGGACCTGGCCCACACCGGCGCCCACAAGATCAACAACGCCCTCGGGCAGGGCCTGCTGGCCAAACGGATGGGCAAACGCCGGGTCATCGCCGAGACCGGCGCCGGTCAGCACGGCGTGGCCACCGCCACCGTCTGCGCCATGCTCGACCTGGAGTGCGTGGTCTACATGGGGGCCGAGGACATCGAGCGCCAGAAACCCAACGTCTTCCGTATGCGCCTCCTCGGGGCCGAGGTCCGGCCGGTCGAGAGCGGCAGCCGGACCCTCAAAGACGCCATCAACGAGGCCCTCCGCGACTGGGTGACCAACGTCGCCACCACCCACTACCTCATCGGCTCGGTCGTCGGGCCCCACCCCTACCCGCGGATGGTGCGCGACTTCCAGGCGGTCATCGGCCAGGAGACGCGGGAGCAGATCCTGGCCGCCACCGGCCGTCTGCCCGACGTTATCGTGGCCTGCGTCGGCGGCGGTTCGAACGCCATGGGCATCTTCTATCCCTTCCTGACCGAGCCCACCGTCCAGCTGATCGGGGTCGAAGCGGCCGGCCACGGTCTGGCCAGCGGCCAGCACGCCGCCACGCTGGTGGCCGGCCAGGTCGGCGTGCTGCACGGGGCCAAATCCTATCTTCTCCAGAACGAGGACGGCCAGGTGCTTCCCACCCACAGCATCTCGGCCGGGCTGGACTACCCCGGCGTGGGCCCCGAGCACAGTTTCCTCAAAGATAGCGGCCGGGTGACCTACGTCGCCGTCACCGACCAGGAGGCCCTGGAGGGCTTTCAGGCCCTCTGCCAGACCGAAGGGATCATCCCGGCCCTGGAGTCGGCCCACGCGGTGGCCTACGCGCTGCGGCTGGCGGCCGAGCGGAGCGCTGAGGAGACCATCGTCGTCAATCTCTCCGGCCGTGGGGACAAAGACCTGGAGACGGTCGCCCGAGCCCTGGAGGTGCGGCTGTGAACCGGCTGACGATGGCGTTTGAGACGGCCCGGCGGGCCGGGCGGATCGCCCTGATTCCCTATCTCACCGTCGGCTACCCTGACCCGGCGGCGACGCTGGACCTGGTCCCAGCCCTGGCGGCGGCCGGCGCCGACCTCGTCGAACTGGGCATCCCCTTCTCCGACCCCCTGGCCGATGGGCCGACCATTCAGCGCTCGACCGCTCAGGCGCTCCGGCAGGGGGTGACCGTCCGGCGCTGTTTGGAGACGGTTCAGGCCCTGCGCCAGCGGACGGCGGTGCCGCTGGTCTTCCTCAGCTACTATAACCCGATCTTCCGGTTCGGCCTCGAGCGGTTCGTCGCCGCCTGCGCCGAGGTGGGGGTGGACGGGCTGATCGTCGCCGACCTGCCGCCGGAGGAGAGCGCGGACCTGGCCACGGCGCTGGAGCGCTACGGTCTGGCCCTCATCACCCTCCTGGCGCCGACCTCCACCGACGAGCGGATCGCCCGGGCGGTCGAGCGGGCCAGGGGCTTCATCTACGCGGTCTCGCTGACCGGGGTCACCGGTGCTCGGGACCGTCTGCCCGCCGGCATCCCCGAGCTGGTCCAGCGCATCCGGCGACATTCTCCCCTGCCGGTGGCCGTGGGGTTTGGCCTCTCCCGGCCGGAGCACGTGGCGGCGGTGGCGGAGGTGGCCGACGGGGCGATTGTCGGGAGCGCGCTTATCAACGCGATCGACCGCGCCCCGCGCGACCAGATCGCCCAGGCAGCCGCCGCCTTCTGGCGCGCCCTGCGCGCAGCCACCGGACGCCCGGTTCACCCGCCCGGCCAGAGCCGCTGGCCAGAAGCCCATAAAGCCGGGTGACAGGCTCGCCGGGCGGGGCCATCCCGCCGACCGCGGTCGGCGGGAAAGGGCGGCGTCAGGCGCCCCGGGCCAGGTGCATGGGCATGATCACACAGGTATAGCCGTCCGAGTCCACCGGGCGGATGACGCCGGGGCTGGCCGGGCTGGTGATCTCCATGCACACCTGGGCGCTCTCCAGCACATCCAGAACGTCGTTCAGGAACTTGGCGCTGAAGGCGATCTGAGCGTTCTCGCCCTCAACGGCGATGGCCTCGACCGCGCCGACCGTATCGCCGAGGTCGGCCGCCTGGGCGGCGATGGTCAGCCGGCCGGGGGTGGTGTTCTCGCCGGCCTGGATCTGCAGGCGGACGATGTTGGCCGACTCGCGGGCGAAGAACGAGGCGATTTTGGTGGCCTTGAGGAAATCCTGGGTGTTGACCACCACCCGGGTGGCGAAGCGGGTCGGGATGATCTGCTGGTAGTTGGGGAAGGTGCCCTCGATCAGCCGGGAGACCAGGGCGGTGTTGCTCAGCTGGAAGAGGACCTGCGTCCGGTTGGGGGTCACCCGGATCTCGACCGGCTGGGTCTCGTCGCTCAAGATCCGGGCCAGTTCGAGATACGATTTGGCCGGGACGATGATATCCAGGGGCTGCGCGGCCGGGGTCGCCAGCGGCGCGGTCTTGACCGCCAGACGGAAGCCGTCGGCCGCCGCCAGCGTCACCTTATCCTCGCGCAGCGAGGTCAGCACGCCCTGGAGAACAGGGCGGCTATCGTCCGGGGCAGCGGCGAAGGCGACCATTTCGATGGCCTGACGGAGGACCTTGGGATCAATCGTGGCGACCGGCGGGTCCGCGACCTCCGGGATCGGCGGAAACTCCTCCGGGTCCAGCCCCTTGATATTGGCCTCGAAGGCGGCGCATTTGATGTTCAGCGTGCGCGTCCGGGCGTTCAGCGCCAGGTCGACACGGCGGTCGGCGGGAAAACTGTTCACAAACTCGCTGAAGAGGCGGGCGGGGACCGCGATGCTGCCCTCCTCTTCGACCAGGGCGCTGACCGCACAGGTGATGGCGATCTCCAGATTGGTGGCCGCCAGCCGCAAACCGCTCTGGTCGGCGCTCAACAGGATATTGCTCAGGGCCGGCAAGGTGCTGCGGGTGGCCACTGCCCGGCCCACAATCGACAGGCCCCGCGAAAGATGCTCCTGCAGGCACGAGCCCTTCACCGCCCACGCCTCCCTCTACACGGCAAACCTCGACACCGACAGCCAAGCGCACTGCCGGATGGACCGCGCGTCAAAGTATACCGCAGGGGCTGGCAGCTGGCAAGCCGTGCTCTTTCACCGAGGATCACCGCTGGTGGTCCTGGGACGGCAGCGATGTCGACCCAGGTTGCCGGCGGGTGGACGGCGGAGTATAATGGGCTGGCGATGCGGTCGGAGCCTCCCGGCTCGCCGGGGTTGACGTTTTTCCTGCTCTTCGGCCTGTTCACGCTCCTGTTCGGGCTCACGCTCTGGTCCGTTCTCCGCGAGTGGACCCTGGGCCCCCCGGAGCCGGTCCCCCGGCTGGGAGGCGCGACCCCTCGTGCGGCGACACCGACCGTGGGGGTCATTGTCATCGAGCGGCGCGCTCCCACCCCAACGCCGACCTGGACACCCAGCCCGACACCAACCCCGTCGCCCACGCCGACCCCGACGATGACCCCTACCCCTGCGCCGACCGCCACGCCGTCGCCCACAGCGACGCCGGTGGCGGTGGTGCACATTGTGCAAGCAGGAGACACGCTCTGGGACCTGGCCCGCCGGTACGGGGTCTCGGTCGAAGAGATCGCCCAGGCCAACGACCTGGCTCCCGGGACGTACCTGCACATCGGCCAGGCGCTGCGGATCCCCCGCACGGCTGGCCCGTAGCGCGGTCCATCTCCCCTGCTCCGTCGGTGCGAGCTGCACCGCGCACACCGCGCAGACGGCTGCACGTCCAGATCGGCACGCTCATCGCCCCGTGCCCGCCCGACAGCCGGTCGCGGGCGGCGCGCGGGCCGCCGGGCCCTGAGAAACGCTGCCGGGGTCAGACCATGACCGAAGAGCTGGTCAAGATCAGCATCGACGAGCGGCGCGAACGGCTGCGGGCCGCCCTGGCCCAGGGCAGCCGCGAGGCGGTGGTGGCCGC
The DNA here is from genome assembly GCA_034433795.1 of Chloroflexota bacterium. Lineage (GTDB taxonomy): Bacteria > Chloroflexota > UBA6077 > FW602-bin22 > DAOUAE01 > DAOUAE01. Next base: position 9,780 of record DAOUAE010000008.1, on the reverse strand, counting down.
GACGCTGGGCGCCAGCCCGGCCCAGCTGGCCGACGTCCTCTACGGCATGACCCCGGAGGAGATCAGCGGCCTGGTCCGGCTGCTCGGCGACGAACAGGTGGCCGACATCATCGCCGAACTGCCGCCACCGGAGGCCGCCGACCTTCTCCTGCGCCTCAGCCGCCAGCTGGCGGCCGATATCCTCGAGGAGATGTCGCCCGACGACGCCACCGACGTCGTCGAGGAGCTCGCCCCCGAGGTGGCCGAAAGCCTCCTGCGGGAAATGCCTCCCACCGAGGCCGAAGAGGTCCGGGAGCTGATGGTCTACCCGCCCGATACTGCCGGCGGGCGGATGACCCCGCACTTCGTGGCCCTGCGACCGGAGATGACTGCCGACGAGGCCATCCAGCTGCTCCGGGCCAAGGCCGAGGAGGCCGAGACGATCTACTACGCCTACGTTACCGACGCCGCCGGCCACCTTCTCGGGGTGATGTCGCTGCGCAAACTGGTCCTGGCCCCGCCCACCGCCCGCGTCGGCGACCTGATGGACCGGGCGGTGGTCAGCGTCCGCGCCGACGCCGACCAGGAGGAGGCCGCTCGCCTGCTGAACGAGTACCACTTCCTGGCCCTGCCGGTCGTCGACGAGCAGAACCGGCTGCTGGGCATCATCACCGTCGACGACGTCGCCCACGTCCTCGAAGAGGAGGTCACCGAGGACATCGCCCGCCTGGGTGGCTCGGAGCCGCTCGAACAGCACTACCTGCACGCCAGCGTCCTGACACTGGCCCGCAAACGGGTCGGCTGGCTGCTGGTGCTCTTTCTGGCCGAGGCCTACACCGGCACCGTGCTGCGGCACTTCGAGGACGAGCTCCAGCGGGTGGTTCAACTGGCCTTCTTCATTCCCCTGCTCATCGGCACCGGTGGGAACATGGGGTCGCAGACCGTGACCACCCTGGTCCGGGCGATGGCCATCGGCCAGGTGACCTTCAACGATCTTCTCCGCGTCTGGGTTAAAGAGGTCGCCACCGGCCTGCTCCTGGGGCTGGTGATGGGGCTGGCCAGTTTCCTGCGGGCGCTGACGCTGCAGGTCGATTTTCACGTCGGCCTGGTGGTGGCCGTGGCCGCCGCCCTTATCTGCCTGTGGGCGGCCACGGTGGCGGCCGTCCTGCCGCTTCTCCTGCGCCGTCTGGGGATCGACCCGGCGGTCGTCTCCGCCCCCTTCATCTCGACGCTGGTCGACGGCACGGGGCTCTTTATGTACTTCACTGTGGCCCGGCTGATGCTCGGCCTCTGACAACGTCTCTCCAGGAGGCTACCGTGGATAGCACTGCCCTTGAGACCTATCTTCAGAGCCTGTTGCCCCCGGCGGACCCGACGCTGGCGGCCATCGAGGCCGAGACCCGGCAGGCCCGCCTGCCGATCATCGGCCCGCTCGAAGGCCAGTTCCTGAGCGTTCTCCTCCAGGCCGCCGGAGTCCGCACCGTTCTGGAGATCGGCACGGCCGCCGGCTACTCGACCATCTGGCTGGCCCGGGCGGTCCAGCCCAGGGGCGGTCGTGTCACCACCATCGAGCGCGAGCTCGACCGCGCCGCCTGGGCGCAACAGAACTTTCAGCGGACCGGCCTGGCTGGGACGATCACGCTTCTCCAGGGAGAGGCCTTCGCCCTCCTGCCAACGCTCGGCCAGCGGTACGACGCTGTGTTCGTCGACATCCTGCGCTCGCTGGACGGGCCCGCCGCCGCCGAACGGCTCTTCGCCCTCTGCCTGGACCGCCTCGCCCCGGGCGGCCTGCTTATCGCCGACAACGCGCTCCACGGTCAGCAGGTGCTCAGCGGGCCGACCACGGGCAGCGCCGGGGCCGTGGCCACCTGGAACCGTCTGGCCAGTCAGCACCCGGCACTTCTCTTCACACTGGTGCCGCTGCGCGACGGCATCGCCATCGCCTACCGGCGGGAATAAAAAATCGCCCCGGCGGGGCGCCGGGGCCGGTCCGGCCGGCGTCAGGCCGCCGCGCCGATCTGGCTGCGCAGGTAGGCCAGGATGAGGTCGTCCAGCTCGCCATCCAGGACCGCGGTCGCATCGCTGGTCTCGTAGCCGGTCCGGTGGTCTTTGACCAGGGTGTAGGGATGCAGAACGTAGGACCGGATCTGGTTGCCCCAGCCGGCCGCCACGTGCTCGCCCTTCAGCCGGGCCTTCTCCTCCTCGATCTGGCGCATGCGCAGTTCGATGAGGCGCGCCCGCAGGATCTTCAGGGCGGTCTCGCGGTTCTGGGCCAGCGAGCGCTCGCTCTGGCAGCTGACCGTGATCCCGGTCGGCAGGTGAACGATGCGCACGGCCGTGCTGTTCTTCTGGACGTTCTGGCCGCCGGGGCCCGAGGCGCGGAAGACGTCGATCCGCAGGTCGTCGGGGTCGATGGTCACGTCGATGTTCTCCTCGACCTCGGGCAGGACCTCGACCAGGGCGAACGAGGTGTGACGGCGATGGGCAGCATCGAAGGGCGAGATGCGCACCAGCCGATGCACGCCCCGCTCGCTTTTGAGGTAGCCGTAGGCGTAGGGACCCTCGATCTCCACGGTCACGCTCTTGATCCCGGCCTCCTCGCCCGGCGTCAGATCCAGGATCTCGGTCCGGAAGCCGCGCCGCTCGGCCCAGCGCAGGTACATGCGCAGGAGCATCTGGGCCCAGTCCTGCGACTCGGTTCCACCGGCCCCGGCGTGGATGGCCAGGATGGCCGCCCGCTGGTCGTAGGGGCCGCTCAGCATCAGTTCGCTCTCCAGCCGGTCGACGGCGGCGGTGAGACGGGCTGCCTCCCGCTCGAGTTCCTGCAGCAGGGCTTCATCCTCTTCGGCCTCGGCCAGGTCGAGCAGGGCCAGGGCCTCCTGGACCCCCTGCTCCAACTCCTGGAAACGCCGAACCTCCTCGCGCAGGGCCGTCAGCCGGCGCATCGTCTGCTGCGCCTGGGCCGGATCGGCCCAGAACTCCGGATCGGCCGTCTGTTCCTCGAGCGCCCGGACCTCGTTCTCCTTCCGGGCCAGGTCAAAGACGCCCCCGAAGGAGTGAGAGTCGCTCGCGGGCCGCCTCCAGTTGCTCACGCAGGTCTGGCATCGTTGTCTCTCCCTCCCTGTCGGCACAAAAAGAGCAGGTGACACGGCCCGAACCGGCCGCGCCCCTGTCTCTCTTACGATTATACCATCCTCAGCCGAAGCCCAGCCCCCGCTCGCGCAGACTGACATAGCGCTGACGCCCGATGATGACGTGGTCGACCACCTCGATATCGAGCAGACGGCCGGCCTGGACCAGCGCCCGGGTCACCTGGATGTCCTCGGGCGAGGGTGTGGGGTCGCCGGAGGGATGGTTGTGGACGACGGCGATGGCGGCGCAGTTCTCGCGGATGGCGTCGCGAAAGATCTCGGCCACCCGGACCGGGGTGCTGTTCAGGCTGCCCTGATAGACGACGCGCTGGCCGACAACCCGGTTCTTGGTATCGAGGAGCAATACCCGCAGCTGCTCCTGCTCGAGCGCTGCCATCTCCCACTGGACCAGGCGGGCGATGTCCTCGGGCGAGCGCAGCGACGGGCGCTCGGCCGGCGCCGCCACGGCCATGCGCCGGCCGATCTCGATGGCCGCCTTGATCTGGGCGATCTTGGCCCCTTTCAGCCCCCGGACAGCGGCCAGTTCGCCCGGGCTGGCCCGGGCCAGCCCCCAGAAGCCGCCGAACTGGTCCAGGAGCCGCTGGGCCAGGCGGGTCACCATCTCACCGGGCAGACCGGTGCGCAGGACGACGGCCAGCAGTTCGGCATCCGAGAGCGTCTGCGGCCCGTGGCGGAGCAGCCGCTCGCGGGGACGCTCATCTGCCGGCAGCGTCTCTTTCAGCGACGCCCCCGATGATCGGGCTCCGGCCGCTGCGGCCGACCGGTTCGAGCGTGGTGGCACGGTCCCGCCCTCACCTTCATCTTCTGGCCTCATTGTAGGCGGGGGCGGACCGTCTGCCAAGGGGCGATCGCCAGCCCGCCGGGAGCGGCCCCTCGCTCGACCGGTCACAGCGGCTCGACGTCGTGGGGGCCGCTCTCCCGCAGACCGGCCGGCGTGATGCGGATGAAGGTGGCGTTGGCCTGGAGCTCGGGGATCGTCCGGGCGTTGCAGTAGCTCATCCCGGATCGGAGCCCGCCCACCAGCTGGAAGACGACCTCCGCCGCCTCCCCCCGATAGGGGACGGCCGCCTCGATGCCCTCCGGCACCACCTCGCTCAGCTCCTGCTCCCAGGCCGCCCAGCCGCGCTCGGGGTCCTCGCGGTAGCAGCGGTCGAAGGCCGCCTCGGCCGAGGCCATCCCGCGGGCGATCTTGTATTTGCGGCCGTTACGGATGATGGTGACGCCGGGGCTCTCGCGGGTCCCGGCCAGGAGGTTGCCGATCATCACCGTGCTGGCCCCCGCCGCCAGCGCCTTGGTGACATCGCCCGGATAGCGGATGCCGCCGTCGGCGATGAGCGGCACGCCCAGCCGGCGGGCCGCCCTGGCGCACTCCATAATGGCCGTCAGCTGCGGCACCCCCACGCCGGCCACCTGCCGGGTGATGCAGATCGAGCCCGGGCCGATCCCCACCTTCACCGCGTCGGCCCCGGCGCTGACCAGGTCCTCGACGCCCGCAGGGGTGGCGACGTTCCCGGCGATAACGTCCACTGTCGGATGGTCGCTCTTGATGCGTTCAATCGCCTCCAGCGCGTGGTCGGCGTGGCCGTGGGCGATGTCGATGACCAGCACATCGACCCCGGCCCGGACCAGGGCCGCCGCCCGCTCGCGGTAGTCGCCGACCACGCCGATGGCCGCTCCCACCCGCAGGCGTCCGCGTTCGTCCTTGGTCGAGTGCGGGAAAGAGCGGCTGCGGAGCAGGTCCTTCAGGGTGATGAGGCCCCGGAGACGGTCCTCGGCGTCGACCAGGGGCAGTTTCTCCAGCCGGTGCTGCTCCAGAATCTGCCGGGCCTCGGCGAGGCTGGTCCCGACCGGGGCGACCACCAGGCGGTGGCGCGGCGTCATCCAATCGGCCACCCGGTCCTCATCGCGGGCGAAGGCCAGATCGCGCCGGGTGATGATCCCCAGCAGCCGGCGGTCGGCGTCGACCACCGGGAAGCCGCCGACCTGGTAGCGTTCGGCCAGCAACCGGGCCTCGGCGATGGTCTGATCGGGGGCGAGGGTGTAGGGCTCGTCGACCACCCAGCCCTCCGAGCGCTTGACCCGCTCAACCTCGGCCACCTGGCGGGCGATGGGCATGAAGCGGTGGATGATGCCGATGCCGCCCATCCGGGCCATGGCGATGGCCATCTGCGACTCGGTGACGGTATCCATATTGGCGCTGACAATGGGGATGGCCAGCCGGATGTGGCGGGTGAGAAACGTGCTGGTGTCGACCTGGCGCCGTGAGCGGACGCTCGAGCGCTTCGGTTCCAGCAGCACGTCGTCATAGGTCAGTCCCAATCGGATCTCGCCGCCCACGGTTCTCCTCCACACAGCAAGGCCCGGGTGTCGCCGTTGACACCGGGGCGCGATCACCGCCATAGAACTATAGCGAACGACGGGCCATCCTGGCAACCGGCCCACGCTCCCGCCGACCGCGTTCCCTCCGGGCCATCGGGGGTCTTCGCGTCCGCACCCGGCCTCCGAACACAGGACCCGGCGGGGCCACGAGCCCTGCCCCCGCGCAGCGGCAGGAACGGTTCGCCCCCCTGCGGCGACGCGCCGGGAGGAGTAAAATGGTGCTGCGACAGCAGGGACCTGGCCTGAAAAGGGCCGCCTGGTCGTCCAGGACGCGGCGCGAGGGGGAAGCGATGCCCGCCACACAGCCTGCCCGGTCTCTGGCCCTCCAGGAGGATCTGGCCTACTTCCGCAGCCAGATCCTCGGACCACTGATGCTGCTCCCGCTGGGGGCGGTTTTCCTTATTCTGCATCTCAGCAGCGAACCGGTCGTCATCCTGAAACTGACGCTGATCTATGTCCTCGTCAGTCTCCTCGCCTACCTGGCCCGTCGGTTTGGGGATCTGACCGCCTCGCTGACGCTGTGCGGGGGACTCTTTGGGGCGCTGGTGGTCACCAACCTGCTGCTGCCGGGGAGCATCGTCCCGTGTCTGTTCGCTCCGCTCGTCGGGCTGACCGTTCTTCTCCTGGGACCGCTCTGGGGGCTGATCAGTGGGGGAAGCGCCAGTCTGAGCATCCTCGCGCTCTATGGAACGGGTGTGATCGCCAGCGGTGACGTCGCCGTGGTGGCCGTCCTTCTCACCCTCAGCATCGCCCTCCTCACCTGGCTGGCCATGCACCCGGTCTACACCGCGCTGGACTGGGCCTGGCAGAGCTACAGCGAAGCCCGGCGGCTCACCGAGGCCCTGCGAGACCGTCAGGCGGAACTGCAGCAGTACGCGCGCAGTCTGGAGGAGGCCTACCGTCGGCTGGAGCACCTGACCACCGAGGTCGAACGGGCCCGGCGACAGGCCGAAGAGGCTCGCCGGCTGAAGGATGAGTTCGCCGCCGCTATCAGCCACGAACTCCGGACCCCGCTCAATCTCATCATCGGCTTCAGCGAGCTGATGGTGCTTTCCCCCGAGCGCTCCTACGACGAGCCGCTGCCGGCCTGCTACCGGGCCGATATCGAGGCGATCTACCGGAACGCCTGCCATATCTCGCATCTCATCGACGATATCCTGGACCTCAGTCGCCTTGACGCCCACCGTCTGGCCCTGCAGAAAGAGCCGGTGCGGGTGGCCGAGGTCATCGAGGCGGCGGTGAGCGCCGTGGCCAGCCTCTTCCGCGACAAACGGCTCGGTATCAGCCTCGAGGTCGAGCCGGACCTCCCCCTCGTCCTGGCCGACCCGACACGCCTCCGCCAGGTGCTGATCAATCTCCTGGCCAACAGCGCCCGGTTCACCGACGCCGGTGGGGTGACGATCACGGCCCGGCGGCAGGGCCGTGAGGTGCTGGTGGCGGTGGCCGACACCGGGATCGGGATGTCGCCCGAGGAGGCGGCCCACGCTTTCGAGCCGTTCCAGCAGTTCGGCGACCCGGCCCGCCGGCGGACCGGCAGCGGTCTGGGGCTGGCGGTGAGCAAACGGTTCGTCGAGCTGCACGGCGGCGCGATGTGGGTCGAGTCCACGCCGGGCGCGGGGACCACGTTCTTCTTCACCCTGCCGCTGCACGATAACATCGCCCTGGCGAGCGCCCCGCCGGTCTGGCAGCGGTGGTTGGAGGCCCGGCTGGCCGAGCAGCCCCACACCGTGGTGGCCATCGACCCGGGAGGCCAGGCCGCCCGCATCCTCCAGCGCTACCTCGACGGCTATCGGGTCCTCCCGGTCGCCCGGCCGTCCGAGGCGCGGACGGTCGCTGAGACCGAGCCGGTCCGGGCGGTGGTGTACACCGGCGCCGGTGAGGATCTGGAGGGGCCGCTGGCTGCGCCAGCCGGACTGGAGCATCTGCCGGTGGTCGTCTGTCCGATCCGGAGCGGGGAGACGGCGCTGGCCCTGCCCCAGGTCGTGGCCTACCTCGCCAAGCCGGTGACGGTCGAGCACCTGCAGGCGGCCCTCCGCCGCCTGCGGCGGGTGCGGCGGGCCCTGGTGGTCGATGACGATCCGGATATGGTGCGCCTGCTCGGGCGGATGGTGCGGGCGCTGCGCCCGCGCTGGACGGTGGACGAGGCCTTCGACGGGGCCACCGCTCTCCAGCGGCTGCGGATAGCCCCGCCCGATCTTCTCCTGCTCGACCTCCTGATGCCCGAGGTGGACGGGTATACCCTGCTCCAGATCATCGCCACCGACCCGGCGCTCCAGCGTCTCCAGGTCATTGTGGTGACCGCGCACGGGACGGAGCGCGAAGCCCCGGTCACCATTCCGTCTCTGACGTTCACCCGGCCAGGGGGATTCCCGGTGGGCGCGGGGCTCAGATGTCTGCGGGCCGGTCTGGACGCGCTGCTGATGCTCCGGGGAGATGCCGCTCCAGCACCGTCAGCAATCCCGTGGGGGTCACCGGCTTCTGGAGAAAGCCCACCACCCCCAGCGAGCGGGCCAGTTCGTGCTCCGGCAGCACCGAGCAGACAATGACCGGCGTCTCGCGGGTGGCGGGCAGGGCCCGCAGGTGCTGCAGCAGTTCCCAGCCGTCGAGCGAGGGGAGCAGGAGATCGAGGATAATGAGATGTGGCCGCAGCTCGGTCGCCAGTTGCAGGGCCCGCTGGGGAGTACTGGCCTGCAGCAGCCGGTAGGGTTTGCCTTTGAGATAGCGTCGGAAGAGGGCGACGACATCGGGGTTATCGTCGATGAGCAGAATGGTGTGGGTGGAGACGGGCGGCAGGAGCACCTCCAGAGTCAGCGAGCGGTCGGCCGCCTCGGCCTGCTCGACCCGCCCGCCCTGGGCAGCCAGGAGTTCACAGCCGGCCTGGAACATCGCCAGGAGGTGCTGAGGGGGAGATGGATGGATCACCGGGGGGCGTCCCCGACCGCGCCGGGCGGTGATCGTCAGGACGACGCCCTGAGAGGTGTCGGCGGCGGCGAGGGTGACATGGGCTCCCGGACGGGCCTCGACGAGGTAGCCCAGCAGGTTGATCAGGCCCTGGCGCAGGAGCGGTCGGCTGACCGCGACCGGCGGGAGGGTGTCGGGGATCTGGCTCTCAAGGGTGACCCGGTGCTCGCTGAGGAGCCCGGCCATGGTGGCGGCGACGCTCCGCACCGCTGGTCCCAGGTCAGTCGAGCGGTCGTCGGGGCTGGCGGTGGCGTAGCGCAGTTCGGTTTCCAGGGTATCGAGGGATTCGGTCGGAACGGCGGCCGGGCGGGCAGGTGGGGAGTGAACGGAGGCCAGCGACGCGGGACGATGGGCGAGGTGATCCCAGAGGAGGTCTGCCAGGGCCTGGAGGGCCTGCTGATGATCGCGGCTGGCCTGGCGCAGGCTGATGCCCAGGGCGCGGGCGGCCTCCTGGAGCGTCAGCCCCTGCTCATAGTGCAGGACCAGGAGGTGGTAGCGGCGCCAGGCCGGCGAGGAGGCCCCGGCTGGGGCGGTCTGGGCCGGTTTCAGCCGGGCGATGGTCTGGAGGAGGAGACGCCGCAGGGCCTCGCCCGCGCCGGGGCCGGCCGCCAGCCGCCTGGCGAGAGAGTGCCGCTCAAGGGAGACCCGGTCGTGGAGCAATTTCAGACACTCCTGGACCTCCTGAACGAACGCCCTGTCGGCCATCGGTGAGGCTCCTGACCGGTGGTCTCCGCTGACGTGAGACTTTTTTTCTGGCTATGTTATGGCACAAAGATGGCGCGCTGTCCATTGTGCGGCTGGCCAAAACGGCCTACACATATGCCAGCCGTCCAAGAGACCTTGGGAAACAGAAGGGGAGGAAGAGGTTATGTCTGCGTCTGTGACTCGCCGGCACCTGCTCCGTGGTCTGGCGCTGATGGCGGCTCTGGGACCGCTGGCGGCCTGCGCGCCGGCTGCGCAGCCGACACCGACGGCTGCTCCCAAGGCGGCTGAACCGGCCAAGCCGGCCGAGGCCCCCAAGCCGGCCGCTCAGCCCACGCCGACGCCGGCCCCCGCTAAGCCAGCTCAGCCGGCAGCCGGTCCGACCCCCACACCGCTGCCGGTGGCCACGCCCTTTGTCAAGCCCGGCCTGAAGACCATCGACTTCTGGTGGGGCTGGGGCGGCATGACCGGCATCAACGCCCTGCGGGCGACCATCAACCGCTTCAACGAGACCAGCAACACCTTCCAGGTCAACGGTCTCCAGGTCAGCGGCATTGGCGAGAAGATGCTGACCGCCATCGCCGGCGGCACCGCTCCGGATGCGGCC
>DAOUAE010000007.1:0-1658 GCA_034433795.1 Chloroflexota bacterium | reverse complement strand
GGCAGCCTGGGGGTGGGTGGTCTGGTCATGGTCCTGCCGCTGATCTGGATGGTCACCACCTCGTTTAAGGAGGAGCGGGCTGTCTTCACCGTGCCCATCCAGTGGCTGCCCGTCCCCTTTCATCCGGAGAATTACCGCCGGGCCTACGAGTTCGCCCCGTGGGGGCTCTATCTTCTCAACAGCCTCTTCGTCGGCCTCAGTGTGACGTTAATCACCGTCTCTCTCTGCACCCTGGCCGGGTACGGGTTCGCCAAGTATCGGTTCTGGGGGCAATGGCCGCTCTTTCTCCTCGTTCTCAGCACGCTGATGATCCCCTTCCACGTGATCATGGTCCCGCTGTTCATTCTCACCCGGAACCTGGGCTGGCTGAACACCTACCAGGGATTGATCCTACCGGTCTCGGTCAGCGCTTTTGGGATCTTTATGATGCGCCAGTTTATGCTCTCGCTGCCGGACGAACTTCTCGACGCCGCCCGTATCGATGGGGCGAGCGAACTGAGGATCTTCTGGCGTGTTGTCCTCCCGCTCTCCCGTCCCGGTGTCACCGCCCTGGCTATCTTCACCTTCACCGGCAACTGGGACAGCCTGCTCTGGCCGTTGGTGGTGACGACCAAAGTCTCGCTCCGCACGCTGCCGTTGGGGCTGGCGCTTTCAGCAGCGAATACCGCACCGACTACACCGCCCTCATGGCCGCCTCCACGGCGGTGACTCTCCCGATCCTGGTGCTCTTTCTGGTGCTGCAGCGCCAGTTTGTGCGCGGCGTGGTCATGAGCGGGCTGAAGTTCTGAAGAGGGTGTGGCCCAAGCGGTATCTTTCGGGCGCATATTTTGAGCGGCTGGCGCTGTCACCCCACGGCCGGCCCTGTTGCGGTGCCAGCCGCCCGTACGACAGCGGCCGTGCTACCGAGCCGAGGCGAATGCCCCACCGCCCGCCTGACCTCTTGACGGAGCCGGGGTCTCGGTCGAAAATAGGGCAAAGCCACGGAACAAGACGTGGGTAGATAGTTGTCATCTTGCCGATTACCCGAGATAGGGGAACCGCTCCTAGCCCGTGGTATTTGGCCTTATCCACTAGCTAATTGAACGCCCGGAGTGGGCCACGCCATGGTGCCTGGGTCGATCGTCCGCTTTCGGGAGCGCGACTGGGTCCTGCTCCCCAGCGAGGAGGCCGAGATCCTCCGATTGCGCCCGCTCACCGGCACCAGCGACGATGTCATCGCCGTCCACCGACGCCTCTGCGATCTACTGGGCTACACCTTCCCCACCGAACGGGTGACACCTTCTCAGTTCCCACTCCCCACTTCCGAGAGTGTAGCCGACGCCCAGAGCGTGCACCTGCTCTGGCAGTCCGCTCGCCTGCTGCTGCGTGAGGGGGCCACTCCTTTCCGGTCGCTGGGACGCATCTCGATCCGGCCCCGCACCTATCAGTTGGTGCCGTTGATGCTGGCGCTGCGTCTGGACCCGGTGCGGCTGCTCATCGCCGATGACGTGGGAGTGGGCAAGACCATCGAGGCCGGGCTCATCGCCCGCGAGCTGCTGGAACGCGGCGAGGTCCGCCGGCTGGCTGTGCTCTGCCCACCCTACCTCTGCAACCAGTGGCAGAAAGAATTGACCGAAAAGTTTCACTTAGAGGCGGTGGTCATCGGCGCGGGGACCATC
>DAOUAE010000006.1:0-10925 GCA_034433795.1 Chloroflexota bacterium | reverse complement strand
CGTCCTAATCGCACCATAGTGGGATTGAAACGGACGATTCGGCGAACAACGTTGTGCGCACCGCGACGTCCTGATCGCACGATAATGGGATGAAAACATCCTCCTTGCTGGCAGACGGACGACGGCCAGCCCGAGTCCCGATCGCGCCATAATGAGATTGAACCGCCTCAGAGCCGAATCGAATCTTGACAGCCAGCCGTAGCCGGCGCTATAGTACTAACGGTCCGAATCTTCTCTATGGTGGGGTTAAAACCCAACGATAGCCCCATCGAAGGCCTGCCGTGCGATGCTGCAAGCACCGGGCGCGACACCCCTGATCGTCCTGGAGCAGGTCAGCAAAGCCTACGGGCCCCGCCCCGCCGTCTGCGACCTCTCCCTGACGGTGGCGGCCGGCGAACTCCTGGTGCTGCTGGGCCCGTCCGGCTGCGGTAAGACCACCACCCTGCGGCTCATCGCCGGGTTCGAGCAGCCCGACAGCGGCCGGATCATCCTGGCCAACCGCTGCGTGGCCGGCCCCTGCTGGGTGCCCCCCGAGCAGCGCGGGGTGGGCATGGTCTTCCAGGATGGCGCCCTCTTCCCTCACCTCACGGTGGCCGAGAATGTGGCCTTCGGCCTGGCAACCTGGCCCCGCGCCGCCCGCGCCGCCCGCGTCCAGGCGGTGCTGTCCCTGGTCGGCCTGGCCGATCTGGCCGGGCGCTACCCCCACCAGCTGTCGGCCGGCCAGCAGCAGCGCGTCGCCCTGGCCCGGGCCCTGGCCCCGCAGCCAGCGGTGCTGCTGCTCGACGAACCCTTCGCCAATCTGGACGCCGACCTCCGCAGCCAGATGCGCCAGGAGGTGGCGCGTATCCTCCGCCAGACCGGGGTAACAGCCGTCCTGGTCACCCACGACCAGGAAGAGGCGCTGGTCCTGGCCGACCGGGTCGCGGTGCTCCACCAGGGCCGGCTGGAACAGGTGGGCCGGCCCGAGGAGGTCTACGAGCGGCCGGCCACCCGCTTCGTGGCCGATTTCCTCGGCCAGGCCGATTTCCTGCCCGGTCTGGCGCAGAACGGCACCGTCCTCACCGAAATCGGCGCCCTGCCCACGGCCACCGCGCACCAGGGGCCGGTCGAGGTCGTCATCCGCCCGGAGACGGTCCGGCTGGCGCCCGCCCCCGACGGACCCGCGGTCATCGCCGACCGGCAGTTCCGGGGCAGCCAGACGCTCTACCAGATCCGGCTGCCCTCGGGCCAGGCCCTGCACAGCAGCCAGCCCTCGACCGTCCGCTACCCGGTCGGCCTGCGCGTGCGGGTCTGGGTGGAGAGCGGACCGGTGGTGACCTTCCCGACCGCCACGCCGGTGTCCGCTCCCCTGCTGGCCACCGTCCCGGCCTGAGCCACACCCGGACCGGCGGCCTAGCGGGCGACGAACCCGACGACCCCGATCCCCAGCAGCAAAAGCAGCAGTCCCCAGACGACCAGCCAGAGGAGCAGCGTCTGCGCCAGCCTCCGCATCGTCCCCTCCCGCCGGGACCCGGCCGTCCCCGGCGACACCCCGCCCGCTTCGGGCAAGGGCCGTGCCGCTCCGGCTCAGCGGGCCGGCGGCGAGTCGCGCCGGGTTCGCCCCGGCGGCCAGGGGACGACCAGCCGTCCGTCTGGAGCGCGGTAGAAGCGGCGGTTGCGCCAGAGGCGCAGGACCTGGCGGGCGACGGTCCGCAGCAGCGCCCGCTGCGGCCGGGGGTCGCGGGTCAGATCCTCCAGCGCCGCTTCGAATTCAAAAGGATCGGGGTTGGTGCGGATGAAATGGGCCAGGACGATCCCCAGCTGCAGGGTCCGGACCCCGGTCAGGGTCCGGGGATCGACCGCCCCCCGGGCCGCCTCCCAGAGGGCCTGACAGAACTCCTTGGGCTGCACCGACTGGAGGTTGGACTGCCGCCGGGCGGGGGACACGACCCCTCCTTCACACCGCTGGACTGTCGGCCGGGAACCGACCTGACATGGATTGTAGCCAGCGGCCGGACCGGCGGCGATTAAGGGCGAATAAAAAACCTTGACACCCCGGCCCCTCGACCGTATACTTTCAGTAAGTCCACATACGGACTTGGACATGGGGCGATGAAACTGGGGGAGATTCTGGCCCAGGTGCCGGGGTTGCCCAAGCGGTTCGTCTACTATCTGGAGGCCCAGGGCTACATCCGGCCGACCCGACTGCCCAAGCAGCGGATCGCCCGGCGCGAGTACAGCCCGGCCGATCTGGAGACCATCCGGGCGATCTGGCAGTACTACCGCCAGGGCTACAGTCTGCCGGTGGCCAGCGCGCTGGCCGCCGCCCAGACAACGGTCTACGTCCTGCTGCGCACCCCGCCCCGGCGGGCGGCCGAGGCCCTGGCGCTGCTGCAGAGCGCCGACCGGGTGGCCGAGGCCGGCCTGGTCTACGGCGAGGACAATCTGCTCGTCCTCCGACTGCGGGCCGCCCAGGAGAGCGACGTCTTCGCGGTCCTCAACCCGGTCTTCGATCAGGGGGCCATCGCCGGGGTGCCGGTCGTCCTCAAAACCGTGCGCTGGGTCCGCGCCCCGCTCCCCGAAACACCAAAGGAGCCACCCATGCTGGCCTACGTCCTGATTAAAGTGCCGGCCAAACACGCCGACAGCGTCCTGGAGCAGCTCCGCCAGTTCCCCGGCATCGTCGAGGCGGCCGTGGTCTACGGCGAGACCGATATCATCGCCAAGATCGCCGTGCCCAGCCAGGCCGAACTGGACGACCTGGTGATCCGCCGCATCCAGGGGCTCCCCCAGGTCGAGTCCACCCGCACCTTCATCGTCGTCGGCGGCATGCACTGGCAGCGCGATCAGTGACCGTTTTCTGACCGGTCTCTAAGTACAGGTTAGGACTTGGACTTTATCCTTGAGCATGAAAAACCGACAGTAAGGAGGATCGGCCATGTACACCGCCCAGCGCACACCGGCGGCCCGACTGCGGGCCTACGCTCAGGAGCTGCAGGAACTCTACGCGGAGGCTCTGACCGCGCGCGACTGGGAGCGGGCCCGCCGTCTCTGGGCCCAGCGCCAGCGGGTGATGGCGGCCCTGGTCGCGCCTGCCCGGACCCCGGCGGCCCGGCCGGCCCTGGTTGCGGTGGCCAGCTGAGGCCGCTGGCACCCCGTGTGCAGCGGTCGGTCGTTTCCGGCCACGGGCCGGTGAAAGGAGCCTGATGTACACCACTGCCCGCACACCGCTCGCCCGCCTGCGGGCCTACGCCCGGGAACTCGCCGACCTCTACCAGCAGGCCCTGCTCGAGGGCGACTGGGACCGGGCCCGCTGCCTCTGGGCCCGGCGCTGGCGGGTCTGGCGAGCCCTCCGCTGGGCCGAAGAGTGGGCCGCCGACCCCGACGCCGCTCCGTCGGCGCCCTGGCCGCCCGCCCCGGCGGGCCGGTAGCCCTGGCCGGTGGGGGAGGCCCCGGAGGAGTGTGCCCGGCGGCCATCCCTACCGGTCTGACCGCCACCCCTCCCGCAGCGCGCGGCCCGGCGGCGGCGGTGGTCTTCGGGCGGTGACCGGCGACGTGCCCGTGTCCTTCTGCCGGCGGGGCTCTCTGAGGAATCGGTCCGCCCCGGTCGCGGGACCATCGTGTGAACGGTCTGTCTCCCTGCCCACGGGGGCTGCTGGGCGCCGGGGCGGCCTATCCCCCGTCCCCTGGCCGCCGGGGTGGCCGCCGGGCCGGCGGCCCGCGGTGCGGCCGCTCGGGCCCCAGTCCGAACTGGGCGCGCATCGCCTCGGAGAAGTACCGGTAGGTGTCACGCCCGGTCCGCTGGTCGACCTGGGCGCGCAGGTCGCTGATCAGTCCGAACTCGTCGGCCAGACGGAAGAGGGCCAGCGCCTCGCCCAGGGCCAGCTGGCGGACCGGATCGGTCGGCGGGCGGCCCTCGTAGGTGCGGGTGGCGCGTTCCAGCGCCTCGACCAGATAGGCCAGCAGGTCCTCGCGGCTGAGCGGCCGGGTCGGTGTCACACGCGGTCTCCTTCCGGTCAGTTGCTGCCAGCATACCACTGTCACCCCTGCCGGGCAAGCCCTGGCACCGTCTGCGCCCCTTGACAGCCAGGCCGTTCGCGGAGTAGTACCATGGGCAGAGAGACCGGGGAGCCAGGCCATGCCCCAGTCTGTCCGACGGATCCTCGTGGTCGAGGACGATACGAAGACCGCCGATCTGGTCAGCCTGTACCTGGAGCGGGCCGGCTTTCAGGTCTACCGGGCGGCCGATGGCACCACCGCTCTGGAGAGCCTCCGCACCGTTCGACCGGACCTGGTCATCCTCGACCTGATGCTCCCCGGCCTCGACGGCTGGCAGGTCTGCCAGCGCCTGCGGGCCGAGTCCGACGTGCCCATCATCATGCTCACCGCCCGGGTGAGCGAGAACGACAAACTCCACGGGCTGACGCTGGGGGCCGACGATTATGTCACCAAGCCGTTCAGCCCGCGGGAACTGGTGGCCCGTGTCCAGGCGGTGCTGCGGCGCAGCCGCGAGGCCGGTCCGCCGGGGCAGATTCAGGTCGGCGACCTGGTCATCGACCTGGCCAGCCGGGAGGTGCGGCTGGGCCATCGCCGGGTCAGCCTCACCCCGGCCGAGTTCCGCATCCTGGCGGTCCTGGCCAGCGAGCCGGGGCGCGCCTTCAGCCGGGCGCTGCTTCTGGAGCGGGCCTTCGGCTACGATTTCGCCGGCGTTGACCGCAACATCGACATGCACATTATGAACCTGCGGCGCAAACTGGAGGACGACAGCCGGCGTCCGCGCTACATCAAAACCGTCTACGGCCTGGGCTACAAACTGGAGGCGCCGTGAGCCGTCTGGACCGCCTCTGGCTGCGCCTCTTGCTGGCCTTCAGCCTGGTCCTGCTGACGGCGGTGGGCGTCACCGCCCTCCTCACCTTCCAGTTCCTGGGCGACCAGGTGACCAGTTACGTTATCGCCGGCGAGCAGTCGACCACCCAGCGCCTGCGCAACGCCTTCATCCGCAACTACCGTATCCACAACGGCTGGGACGGTGTGGAGAACCTGACGCAGCGGATGAGCGAGGCGCTGGGCGAGCGGCTGGTGGTGACCGACGCCCGGGGCACGGTCATCGCCGACTCCGGTCAGGAGCTGATCGGCCAGCCCGAGGACCCCCGCTGGGGCCCGCTGGTGGTGCGCCTTTACGATGAGGGCACCTACCTGGGAGCGGTCTTTCTCAATCCGCTGCGGGCCCAGCGCGAGCGGGAGCGGCGGACGGCCGAACTGATGCAGGCCATCAAGTGGTCGGTCCTGGGGGCCGGCCTGATCGCCGGGGCGCTGGCCCTGCTCCTCAGCCTGGGCCTGGCTCGCCGCCTGGTGCAGCCACTGGAGGCGGTAATTCGGGCGGCCCGGGCCCTGGGCGCCGGCGACCTCCACCAGCGGGTGCCGGTCAGCGGCAGCGGGGAGGTGGCGGAACTGGCCCGGGCCTTCAACGCCATGGCCGAGGGACTGGAGCGGGCGCAGAAGCTGCGCCAGAACCTGGTCTCCGACATCGCCCACGAACTGCGCACCCCGCTCGCCAACATCCGCGGCTATCTCGAGGCCCTGCACGACGGGGTGCTGCCGGCCACGCCCGAGACCCTGGCGACCATCCACGAAGAGGCGATGCTCCTCAGCCGGCTGGTGGACGATCTGCAGGACCTGGCGATGATGGAGTCGGAGCAGCTGACCCTGCGCCGCGAGGTGGTGGCCCTGGGCGACCTGGTCCAGCAGGTGGCCCAGGCGATGCAGCCGCTGGCGCAGCAGAAGGGCCTGGCGCTGACGGTCAACCTGCCCACCGCTCTCCCGCCGGTTTGGGTGGACCCGGAGCGCATCGGCCAGGTCCTGCGCAACCTGGTCAACAACGCCCTGACCTACACCCCGCCCGGCGGGCGGGTGGAGATCGGCGCGGTGGCCCGGGGCGGCTGGGTCGAGGTCGCCGTGGCCGACACCGGCTGCGGCATCGATCCCCAGGACCTCCCCTACATCTTCGAGCGCTTCTACCGGGCCGACCGCTCGCGCACCCGCGCCACCGGCGGCGTCGGCCTGGGGCTGACCATCGCCAAGGGGCTGGTCGAGGCCCACGGCGGCCGGATCACCGTCCAGAGCGCTCCCGGCCAGGGGACGACCTTTCGCTTCACGGTGCCGGTGGCCGTGGCGGCCACGGCCGGCCAGATGGTCGGCGCCCGCCGTTAACTCAGGTACTCGGCCACCCGTTCGCGCAGCTCCGGCCGGCGCAGTTTGCGCAGGGCCTCGGCCTCGATCTGGCGGACCCGCTCCCGGCTGAGGTTGAGGGCGGCGCCGATCTCCTCCAGGGTGTAGGCGCGGCCGTCGCGCAGCCCGAAGCGCATTTCGATCACCGCCCGCTCCCGTTCGGAGAGTTCGGCCAGGAACTGACGCAGGACGTCGCCCAGCGAGCGGGCCTCGGCCGCCTCGACCGGCGCGACGGTCTGGCGGTCGGCCACCAGATCGATCAACCGGTCGTCCTCCTCCTCGCCGATGGGCGTCTCCAGCGAGATCGGCTGGTGGGCGGCCCGGATGGCCTGGCGCACCCGGTCCGGGGTGGTGCCGAGGGCCTGGGCCACCTCCTCGGCGGTGGGCTCCCGGCCCAGTTCCTGGTGCAGCCGCCGGGCGGTCCGGAAGACGGCGCCGATGAGTTCGATCATGTGCACAGGAATCCGAATGGTGCGGGCCTGGTCGGCGATGGCCCGGGTCACCGCCTGACGGATCCACCAGTGGGCGTAGGTGGAGAAGCGGAACCCGCGCCGGTAGTCGTACTTCTCGACCGCCCGGGCCAGACCCAGATTGCCCTCCTGAATGAGATCGAGGAGCGGCACGCCCCGGCCGATGTACTTCTTGGCCACGCTGACCACCAGCCGCAGGTTGGCCTCGGTCAGCCGCCGGCGGGCCTCCTCGCCGGCCCGGACCTGCGCCTCCAGGGCGGCCCGCTCCTCGGGCCTGAGATCCGGACGGGCCAGGCGCTGGGCGGCCTGACGGCCGGCCTCGATGGCCTTGGCCAGCTCGACCTCCTGCTCGGCGGTGAGGAGCGGCACCTGATCGATCTCGCGGAGATAGAGGGCGATCGGGCCGGCCACGCCCTCCAGCGCCACCTCGTCGGCCAGGTCCTGAGCCCCCATCTCCAGTTCATCGAGCGGGGTCTCCGGCTCCTCGACCTCGGCGGTGCCGGGGCCGTAGACCGACTGCTCCCACTCGGCGGTGTAGGCCTCGTCGAAGAGGCTCAGCCCCACCGCGCGCAGGACCGCCAGCGCCTCGTCTGGCGTCAGTTCGGGGTCCGCCGCCGGCCCCTCGGGCGGCCACGGGCCACGGGTCGTGCTCATCGGCCGCGTCCCCCTTCGGTCGCTGAGGGCGTCTGGCCTGCAAAAGCCGTGCCCGGTCCGCCGGTTGCCCTGGACCGAGGGCCGGTGTATAACTATGGCCGCGAGATCGCCCGGTCGTGCGGGTCGTGTGCAGGTGAGGCGATGCCCCGACGGCGAACACCCCCGGTGGAGACGGCCGGCCTGGTGGTGGCCGAACTGCCGGTCATGCCCATCCGGGACTTCGTGCTCTTCCCACGGGTGGTGACCGGGGCCAGCGTCGGCCGCGAGCCCTCGCTCCAGGCGCTGGAGGCGGCCCTGGCCCGCGACCGCACCGTCGTCGCCGTCGCCCAGCGCGACCCCACCCAGGAGACGATCACCACGGCCGCCGACCTCTACCCGGTCGGCACCGAGGCCGTCATCGGCCAGACGGTCCGGCTGCCCGACGGCAGCACCAACATCGTCCTCCAGGGTCTGCGCCGCGTCCGCCTGCTCGAACTCACCCAGACCACCCCCTACCTGGTCGCCCGGGTCGCTCCCCTCGACGAACCGGTCCGCCAGGGCCTGGAGATCGAGGCCCAGATGCGGACGGTCCTGTCGCTCTTCGAGAAGTGCCTGAAATTCCTGGAGAACGCCCCCGAGGACGCCTACGTCACCGCCCTCAACGCCGACGACCCCGGCTGGCTGGCCGATTTCGTCGCCTGGACGATGGAGTGGCCCCTGGCCCGCCGGCAGGAGATCCTGGAGATCCTCGACCCCCGGGCCCGGCTCCGGCAGGTCAGCGTCTACCTGGCCCGGGAACTGGATCTCCTGGAACTCAAGCACCAGATTCAGACCCAGGTCCAGCAGGAGGTCGACCGCTCCCAGCGGGAGTACTTCCTGCGCGAGCAGCTCAAGGCCATCCAGCGCGAACTGGGCGAGAGCGACCCCTTCACCCGCGAGATCCACGACCTGCGCGAGCAGGTGGCCCGGGCCCAGCTGCCCGAGCCGGTGGCCCGCAAGGCCCACGAGGAGATCGACCGCCTGAGCCTGATGCCGCCGGCCGCCCCGGATGTGGCCATCATCCGCACCTACCTCGACTGGCTGCTGCATCTGCCCTGGCACACCGCCACCCCGGACAACCTGGATATCACCCAGGCCGCAGCTATTCTGGACGCCAACCACTACGGCCTGCCCAAAGTCAAAGAGCGGATCCTGGAGTACCTGGCCGTACGGCACCTGGCCGGGGCGCGGATGCGCAGCCCGATCCTCTGCTTCGTCGGTCCGCCGGGGGTGGGCAAGACCAGCCTGGGCCGCTCCATCGCCCAGGCCATGGGCCGGCGGTTCGTCCGGGTCAGCCTGGGCGGCATCCGCGACGAGGCCGAGATCCGTGGCCACCGACGGACCTACGTCGGAGCGCTCCCGGGCCGGATCATCCAGGCCATGCGCACCGCTCAGACGATCAACCCGGTCTTTATGCTCGACGAGATCGATAAGATCGGCATGGACTTCCGGGGCGACCCCTCGGCAGCCCTCCTCGAGGTCCTCGACCCGGAGCAGAACCACGCCTTCAGCGACCACTACCTGGACGTGCCCTACGACCTCTCCCAGGTGCTCTTCATCACCACCGCCAATATGCTCGACCCGGTGCCGCCGGCGCTGCGCGACCGGCTGGAGGTCATCGTGCTCTCCGGCTACGCCGAGGACGAGAAACTGGCCATCGCCCGCCGCTTCCTCATCCCCCGGCAGCTGGCCGAGCACGGGCTGGAGTCCAGCCCGCTCGTCTTCACCACCGGCGCCCTGCGACAGATCATCCGCGACTACACCTACGAGGCCGGGGTGCGCAACCTGGAACGTGAGATCGCCACCATCTGCCGCAAGGTCGCCCGCCAGGTGGCGGCCGGCCAGCGTCCACCCCGTTCCATCACCGCCCGCAGCCTGGCCCGCTACCTGGGACGGCCCCGGCATTTCTGGGGGCGGGCCGAGGAGGAGGACGCCGTCGGGGTGGCCACCGCCGTCTACTGGAACCCGGCCGGCGGCGACGTGGCCCCGGTCGAGGTGACGCTCATGCCGGGGAGCGGACAGCTCATTCTGACCGGGCAGCTGGGTGAGGTGATGAAAGAGTCGGCCACCGCCGCTCTGAGCTACCTCCGCTCGCGGGCCCAGGCCCTGGGCCTGCCCGAGCGTTTCCACGAGAAGATCGATATCCACATCCATGTGCCGGCCGGCGGTGTCCCCAAGGATGGCCCCTCGGCCGGCATCACCATGGCCACCGCCCTCATCTCGGCCCTGACCCGTCGGCCGGTCCGCCGCGACGTGGCGATGACCGGCGAGATCACCCTGCGCGGACGGGTCCTGCCGGTCGGCGGGCTCAAGGAGAAGATCCTGGCCGCCCACCGGGCCGGCATCACCACGTTCATCATGCCCAGGCGCAACGCGGCCGACCTGGAGGACATCCCGGCGACCGTCCGCCGGGCCCTGCGCTTCGTCCTGGTGACCTCGATGGATGAGGTTCTGCCGGTGGCCCTGCGCCCGGCCGCCGAGGGTCCGGTGGCCCTCCTCGAGGTCGAGAGCGAGGCCGAATGTTCGGCCCGCACCGCCGGAGGAGGCTGATGCGTCGCTGGCCGGTCCACCGCTGGTCCCTCTTCGGGCTGGGGCTGCTTCTGCTGCTCCTGAGTCTGAGCGGCTGTCTGGAGCGGCCGCTGCTCTCGGACCTGACGCCGGCCGAGGTCCTGATCACCCCCAACGGCCAGGGTCTGCACCCCACCGCCCGGATCGGCTTCCGCCTGGGGACCCGGGCCGCCGTCTCGGCCGTCCTGCGGGCCCCCGATGGCCGGGAGTTCGTCCTGCGCGACCGGGCCATGCGCGCCCCCGACGAGTACGAGATCACCCTCGACGGCACGGTGGCCATCCCCGGCTCGTCCGACCGCCGGGTCCTGCCCAACGGCACCTACACGCTTATCGTCACCGCCGAGGACGACCAGGGGCGCCGGGAGAGCCGCAGCGCCCGCGTCATCATCGCCGAGGCCGACACCACCCCGGTCGAGATCACCAATCTCCAGACCGACCGGCCGTTCTTCACCCCCAATGGCGACGGCGACGCCGATGATGTGCGCATCACCTACGGCCTGACCAAGCCGGCCGAGGTCCAGGTCTACGTCACCGACACCGAGGGCAACCACTACCTCATCGATCCGCCCACCCAGCGCAACGCCACCCTCCAGGCCCATGTCTGGGATGGCACCACCGGCGGCCGGCAGCGCGGCGGCAAGCTCCTGCCCGACGGTCAGTACACCATCCACGTCGAGGCCCGCGACGCCGCCGGCAACGTCACCCACCGCACCGTGCCGGTCGAGATCCGCGGCGGCGGCATCCCCCGCCTGGAGATCGTCGAGGTCCGCTTCAGCCCGATCACCCTGGCCTACGGCGCCGTCCTGGACGTTCAGATCAAGGTCAAGAACACCGGCACCGTGCCGCTCAAGACCAACGGGCCCCCGCCCGGCACCCTCTACACCACCGAGCAGAACTACGCCAGCTTCCGCGACCCCAACCGCCCCGGCGAGCCGCTCTACTACGAGCGGCCCGGCACCTGGCGGGTGGGCGTCTCCTGGGAGAACGCCCCCCAGGCCTTCCCCATCC
>DAOUAE010000005.1:0-5884 GCA_034433795.1 Chloroflexota bacterium | reverse complement strand
GGCAGCGACTATCCTTTCGATATCGGCCCGGCGGACCCGCTGGCCCTTGTGCACACCGCGCCGGGGTTGAGCGCGGCCGACCGCGAGAACATTCTCTGGCGCACCGCCGTCCGTCTCCTGGGGCTGACGCTGCCGGTCTCCGGCGCCGCCGACAGGTGCCGATGAGAAGGAGCCGCGAGATCGCGCCCATCACCCTACCGTCACTACACCCCTATCTCCACGGGGACAGAAATCTCCTGCAGCACCTGCTGGCCGTCAGCGTCGAAAAGCCGGATGCACACCTGCGCAGGTGGCGGGCTCTCGAAGTCGAGCCAGGGCAAGGAGACGGTTTGCTCCCCCGTGGTCAGACTGACCTCGACCACCGGGCTGCGCCGCCCGTTGATCTCAACCTGGACCCGCCGGGGACGTGCCAGTTGGGACGTGGATCCCGCCCGAACCCTGAGCACCGCCACACGACTGGTCAGTCGATCCGGAGCCTGCAGGACCACCGGCACCTTCGGCAGCGTGACCGGTGCCTCGATCTCGACCACCGGCACAATACACTCCTGCAGACTGAGTCCCCCGTGGAGAAAGGCCCCGGTCTCGCCCGGTACACTGAAGACCGCCAACCCACTCGGAAAAGCCAGCACAGCCTCCCCTTTCAGGCCCACCTCAGTCGCCTGGACCACCAGACAGCCCTCGCCCACTCCCCCGATCACAAAGCGCCGCTTGCCGATCGTGGCCGCCGGCGTCGGAAGGGATCGCGGCTCGACCCCCGGCGGCAGGAACAGGAAGCCGTGATCGGCGCTGATAACAAAGCGTTCGTAGCCCTGATCGCGCAGGGTCAGCACCGCCTGGGCGAGACGTTCGACAATGTCGAGAAGCGAGGCGGGATGGATCTCGGCGGCGAACGTCCCGAGAGTGTCGATCTCGCGCGAGAGAACTACCAGCCGCTCCAGCTTCGGCACCTCCCGCGAGACCTGGTCCAGGGTGATCAGCGCTCCTCTGGTCCCAAGGTGCTCGCGCAGCCAGGCCTCACGACGGGCACGCCCGCCAACCTCCTGGTTCTGCAGCGTCACCCGGATCTGGTCCCGCTCCACGCGCAGGGCCAGCCCGTGCTCCGCCTGCGGTAACAGAGCGCTCATCCCAACGTCGGTGACGCTGGGCAGATGTCCGCGTAACGCCCGGATCCTTACGTCGATCCGATCGGCTGTACCGGCCAGCCTCAGACGGCTGGCCAGCCGCTGCGCCAGATCGTAGCGCAGCGCGTCTATCAGAAAAATGACTGTGGGCCGTGTCCCCACGTGTTGCGACCAGAAATACTGCTGATCCGGCGCCCAGCCCTCTTGCCTGACCGCCTGTGCCAGACGCCGATTGACCCGGTCCAGGTACTCGCCATACGCTCGCCAGGCGGGATAAGCCAGCCGCGCCCGCTCCTCCTCATTCAGCCGATCGGCCAGAACCGCCAGCTCCAGAGCCCAGGCATCAAGGCGCCACCATCCGTCTGGTTCGGTGTAGCGGGCGACAAGATCGGCGACCCGCGTCAGTGGCTCAATCTGCGTCAATGCCACCTGGCACCCCTGAAAGAGCCGGAGGGCCACGGCCATCGGCTGCCACCAGCTGGCCGCACCCTCACGGGCCCAGAAGAGCCTCGCCCGCTGCTCGGCGAGCGCCAGCAGACGTGGTGCCACAGCACTCAGGTTGCTGGCATCCGGTGCCAGCGTCCGCCAGACCTTCCGACGCCACAGATCATCAATCACCGGGACAGTTTCCACCGTCTGCAGCGCCGCGCTGACCATCAAGCACCGGTCAAGCTCGTAGGAGGCCTGGACCCGTCGCGCCGCCTGACGATAATGCGCGCGCCACGACTCCCGCTCGCGCCACTCGCGCGCCAGGGCCGCTACCGCCGACCGACGGGAGGGCGGTGGCAGGACCCCAGC
Source organism: Chloroflexota bacterium (assembly GCA_034433795.1). GTDB lineage: Bacteria > Chloroflexota > UBA6077 > FW602-bin22 > DAOUAE01 > DAOUAE01. The sequence goes on along the minus strand of DAOUAE010000005.1, from coordinate 3,965 downwards.
CACCTGAGCAGCCAGGTCTGGCGTGGCTTCAGCCAGCTCGGTCAGCAGGACCATCGCCTCCAGACGCTCGCGCAGCGCCGTCTCTTCCGCCGGCAGATCGGCGCACCCGGTCCATTCGGCCAGCCGGGCGCAGAAAAGCGACCAGAGCCCGCGGGCCGCCAGAGCAGCCTGACTCACCTCCCCCACGAGGAAGCGCAGAACGGCCGACTCTTCCCGCCAGGCCGCCAGGCCACAGCCCACGGCCAGCAGTTCATCCAGCACCGTCCGCTCACTGAGCGGTCGCCCGTCCAGTGGCTTATCAGCCCAGCGGGCGACCAGGGCACGAGCGTTGTCCGGGTGATCGCGGAGGAGGGCGGCCAGCGCTGGCGTGACCGCCAGCCCGGCCTGTTGCCTGAGCAGAACGAGCAGATCGACCTCCCACCGGATGCCCAGGAGTTCCCAGTCGCGCAGCCAGCTCTCGGGCGGCGGCACCACGGGGATGTAGACGACCCAGCGGCTCCGAAACAGCGGATCCTCCCCCTCCAGCGCCAGCCGGAGAGCCAGATAGCTCCCTTCGAACCGGAGAAGCCGCACCCCCGGCGGAAGCGCCCGCTCGACCAGATCGGCTAGCGTTCGGCCAGGGTCGTACCAGACGATCAGCCCGGCGGCTCCCTGCCGCTGGAGCTCGGCGACGATCATCTCCCGGAGCAGCGCGACCAGCGTCTTCACGCTTCACCTTCCCGGACAGGGATCGGCAGCCCTCCTCAGTCCTTTACCCACGCAGCCTCTACTGGCAGAATTCCCGCCTGCTTGAGCGGCTCAAGGTTGACCCGCACGCCATAATCCCGACAGGGTCGATACCCCTGGGCGACGATCTCATTCACCTTCTCGACCACCCACCGGCTGCGACTCTGAACCTCCAGACGATGCGCTTGAAGCAGGCGCTTCAGGCGATCTGCCAGATCGGCCAGTTCCTGCTGGCGAGCGGCCGCCTGCTGATACTCCCGGTCGACGTGGGCGAGGCCGGGGCCGCCCTGAACACGCAGGGTCGCCAGCCGTTTCTCAGCCTGCTGGACCTCTCGCTGGGCTCCCTCCAGCACCGGCTGCAGGTACACATGCCAGACCTTGGGCAGGGTGTCATGGTCGAGTCGCTCCCAGGCCAGGAAACAGGCAAAGGCCGGCGGCCGCCGGGGACCGCCACGGGGATTGCTGGTTATCAGCCAGATCACCGGTCGCCGCCGGAACAGACGCACATGGTAGGTGAAAAAGGTGTGGGCCAGCCACTCCTCCAGCGTCTGTCCCAGGGCGCGGGCGATCTCGCGCTCCACTGTGGGCAGAGCCGCGTCCCCAAACAGAGCCCGCAGCCGCTCGCGAACCCGCCAGGCCAGGCCGCGCTCAAGACGGTTGTCGATGGTATGGAGATCGGTGAGCGGTACAATGCCATCCGGGTCCTCCCGAATGGCCTGGCGGGCCAGGAAATGGATCAGCCGCCGGATGTGCTCGGCCGGCTCCAGGAGAGCAGTCGCCACCGGCTCCTCTGCCTCCTCGGTGTCCTCGCCGGCGGCCGCTTCTTCGTCCTCCGTGGCCTCGCTGTCTTCCTCCTCGGCACCGCCGGCCTCACCGGCCAGGAGGGCCAGTTCGGCCTCGATCAGCGCCCGGTCGTCGGCGTCGATGCCGTAGAGCCGATAGACCTCCTCGTCAATAGCCTGCTGAATCTCCGCCAGGCGCTGGCGCAGGCTGGCCTCCCAGCGGACGCAGGCCGTGGCCAGCGCCTGCAGCGAGACCCCCCGGGCCAGCGCCGCAGTCAGGGGAGCGATGGCCTCGGTCGGAACGCCGTAACGCCAGGTGAAGTCGCAGGCCAGCGGGTGGCCGGTGATAGGCAGCGGCCCCTCCGTGTCAGCTGTCAGGCCGAGGGTGATCTCAGCGGCAGCGGCCTCCTGGCGCTGGGCCTGCTGCCAGCGCCAGAACACCTGCAGGAGCCAGGGGGCCACAAACACCGTGGCCGTTTCCTCACCGGTCGCCCACTCACGGAGAAGCATATAAGCGGTGCAGGCATACGAAGTTAGGGTCGACGTCTGGGGATTTATAGCAACAATCGGTAACTTAGCGATGATACCTGCCCCCTTCTCGTGTCTAAGTGGATTCATCGCAAGAAAGGCAGCATAGAGTAACTTACTATTGAGCAGTGAGCACATTGCAAAGAGAGTATCATAGGGCAAAAATACCTGCCCTCCACCCCCGGCGTGGGAAAATATGCAACCAGCGGGGACCAGCGAGAAACTCAGATGCTCGGAGACGACCATTCTTGCCCACGCCAGCCCGGGGCGGAAGTAGAAGGATTCGTTCTTTACAACCCATTCCCATTTTCCTTGCAAGTAGGGATACCGTTGCGCAATATAGCCCTTTACCTCCTCCCCCTCATTGGCCCAGTCGACGACCAGGGCGATGTCGTGGTAAAAGGGCCGGCCACCTTTGGCGAACGGCACCCACCGCTTGCCCTGGCGCGTCTCCTCCCGGCTGATGGCGATCGCCTCCATCGGCACCTCCCACCAGTAGCGCGTGAAGCGGAGGTCGTCGCTGGTCTGGAGCCCGACTTTCACATCGGCGATCTTGGGCTGGTCGGGGCGGCGGGCCACATCGCGGTCCAGGGGCGGGTGGGCGGTGAAGAGAGCGCGCAGGCTCTGCGGCGCCCAGTAGGCGAAGGGCGTCCCCGGCACCTCGGCCAGCGCGCCCAGGGTGACGGTGAAGACTATGCGATCGGTGGGCAGGTGCTCTCTCTTCCTCACAGTCTCAGCCCCTTGGGATAAAGAGTCGGGCGATCTGCGCCAGACCGCCCGGCACCGAACAGACCTCACGCATAGCCGCGATCACCTTATCCGGTCGCCAGTCGCCATCGAGAACCAGCGTGGCCGCGGCCGCCACATTGGCGGTGATGATGGCCACGCCAACGCTCCAGGCCCATCGTCTGGGCGACCGGTCGCCCAGATTATAGCCGGCTATCGCTCTACAGTCAGGCCGATATGGTGCCGGTTACTGTCCCCGCATCTGGCGGAGTGCGGCCTCAAAGGCCAGCTGTTTGCCCTCCCAGGCCCACGGCGTCAGTCGGAAAAAGACCACCGGATGCTTCTTCCACTCCACCCCATCCCCTGGATGGCGACGGCGCAGGGTGAAGGCCGCATAACGGGCCGTGGCCTCGTCCAGGACGTTGAACCCCAGGTCCCAGATCACTTCAGGCAGAGCCATCTGCCGCAGAATCTCCTCCCGCAGCCGCTGGAACGATTTCAGAAACAGAAACGTCCGACCGGTCAGGGCTCCAATAGCCCCGCCCTCTTTGCACAGGTCCACCGCCTGCTCAATAAAGGCCGCATAATAGTCGCTGTGGGTCCGGGGATAGTGCTTCCGCGCGTACTCTTTACACTGCTTCGGCATTGCCCCATAGGGTGGATTCATCAGCACCACATCGTAACGGTCGGTCAGAATCTCGATCAGGTGAACCGCCTGCTCAGCATCCAGCCCGAAGAAAAGCGATCCCATATCATTTTTCTCCGAGGCGCTCCGGATGAACCGCCGAACGGTCTCCAATACGTTCGCCAGCGTTCGTTCCCGTGGCACCGGGATCACCACCTCGCCAATGGATAACTGTCGGGGCGACAGAAAAGAAAGTTGCTGAGCAGTTCTCAGTTCTTCCTCGATCTTGACCGTTCGCTGGGCAAAGAGCTGCTCGAATCGCTGGCGGATGCGCAAGAGCGAACCGATCACGAAGGCCTGCTCACAATCCCGCAACGTCTCCTCGACGATCTTGCGGAGCGGTGGATCGTCAGCAAACTGCTGGATGAACGCCTGGCGACGCTGTCCATCCAGAAAGCGAATATCCGCCCAGACAATGTTCAATCGCCGGGGCGCAAAGCGTGCAGTCGTATCATTGCCCCGCAGACGTTCAAACGTCGTCCAGGCCTTCAGGTAGAGGGCAGTGGCGGCGATCTGGC
>DAOUAE010000004.1:0-2079 GCA_034433795.1 Chloroflexota bacterium | reverse complement strand
TCGAGCCGAATAGCGAAAAAGAAGTGCCACCCGGCACGGTGACGCGCGCCAGGGCGACGTGCCTCTGCTGTGGCGCGGTGCTCCCGCCCGAGCGGGTGCGGTTGCAGCTCGCGCAGCAGCGTGGCGGGGCGGACGTGGTGTTTGACGAAAGGGGCCAGCGCATCGGTGGAGCACGGCTGCTCGCCGTAGTGACGCTCCGGCCGGGCGAACGGGGCCGCCACTACCGGCTACCGACGGAGCGCGACTACGAAGCGGTTTGGAAGGCGCAGCAGAGGATCACGGAGATCATCAGGAAATGGAACCGCGGCGGTAGGAAGGGTCTCTGTCCGGTGCCGGATGAGCCGCTTCCATTCGTGAGTGGTGTTTTCAACGCGTCTCTGTATGGCATGCGCACGTGGGGCGACCTTTTCACGGCACGGCAGAAACTGACGCTGGTAACCCTGACCCACGTGGTTCGGGAGCTGCCGGCGTCGGTGCCGGAAGCGGTGCGTCTGGCGATGGCGCTGGCGGTGAACAAGTGCGCTGACTACCTTTCGTCGCTATGTTTCTGGAACGTGTCACTAGAAAAGAGCACCCAGACCTTCCCGCGGCAAGTGCTACCAATTGTTTGGGATTTTGTTGAGGCATGTGGCAGCAGCGGTGGCGCTCCTCTGACGGACCAGATTGGCTGGATTGCACGCGTCGTCGACACATGGCCCGGATCACCTGCCGGTCGGGTCCAGCTTGCCGATGCTACCGAGCTTCCCCTCCCTCGCAGCGCCGCCTCAATCTGGTTCACCGACCCGCCGTACTACGACGCTGTCCCCTATGCTGACCTTTCTGACTTTTTCTTTGTCTGGCTCAAGCGGACGCTAGTTGGTCACCCACTCCTCCGCGATCCCTTCGATCCGGCGAACCCACTTACGCCTAAGGAACGCGAGCTGTGCCAGATGGCGCGCCTAGACCCAGACCGTAACGCACACAAGGGTCGAGTGTTCTTCGAGGACGGTATGGCCCGTGCCTTCCGCGAGGGTCGACGGGTGCTCCGGGACGATGGCATTGGTACTGTGATCTTCGCTCACAAGAACCCCGAGGGTTGGGAAGCGTTTCTTTCAGGCCTTATCCGGGGGGGCTGGACGGTGACGGCGTCCTGGCCTATCACCACCGAGAGGTGGGTACGGCTACGGGCCCGGAACTCCGCGGCGCTGGCAGCGAGTGTCCACATGGTCATTCGCCCGCGGCCGAAAGATGCGCCCGTTGGGGCCTGGTCCAAGGTGCTGCGCGAGCTCCGCCGACGCGTGGGTGGTTGGATGGATCGGTTCCAGCGAGAGGGGATCCGGGGCGCAGACCTCGTTTTCGCCTGCACCGCCCGGGCAATGGAGATCTTCAGCCGCTACTCGCGGGTAGAAACAGGCGATGGACGCAGGGTGGCATTGGCGGAGTTCTTGGAGAGGGTGTGGGAAGCCGTACGCCGGGCGGCGCTCCAACAGGTCGTCGGGGCCGCAGACGGAGCCAGGGCTCTGGAGGATGACGCGCGCCTTGTGGCCATGTTTCTGTGGACGCTCCAACGGAAGGCCATCAGCGGCTACGCGCTCGCCCACGACGTAGTCTGCCGGTTTGCCCAGCCGCTCGGCATCCGCCTACCGGAGTGGGGAGGCCGGGTGATCGAGACGAAGAATGGGGTCGTGCGACTGCTAACGATCCGCGAGCGCGCCAAGGTGCTGTTCGGCTGGAGGGGGGCCGACCTTGTGGACCGCCGCATTGAAGGCACCACGCCCGGAACGGCGGAGCTCAAAGTTGCGCGGGGGGCGACGACTCTCGACCGGGTGCACACGGCCATGATCCTCCAGGCGGCAGGCCGGACCAACGCCGTGCAGGCGATGATTCGCTCGGAGGTCGAGCGCGGCCCGGACTTCCTCCGCCTGGCGAACGCGCTAAGTGCCCTGTACCCTAGGGGCAGCGAGGAGCGGCGTCTGGTGGAAGCTATTCTCGTAGCGGCGCCGAGGTAAAAGCGATGACTAAGAAACTTATCGAGGTGGCGCTACCACTCCCGGAAATCAACGATGCGTCGCTCTACGACAAGATGCCTGGGATCGGGGC
>DAOUAE010000003.1:0-12876 GCA_034433795.1 Chloroflexota bacterium | reverse complement strand
TGAAGTCGTTCACCCTGGCGGCCGTCACCGCTGGCGCCCTGGGGGTGAGCGTACTGACGGTGAGTTCGCTCACCTTCGCCCAGGCGGCCATCACTGCGATTGACGCGGCCATCGGCACGGTGGCCGCCTTCCGGGCTCAGCTGGGGGCCCACCAGAACGCCTTTGAGCGGCTGATGTCCAATGTCTCAACTCAGGTGGAGAACCTGACCCAGGCGGTCTCGCGCATCCGCGATCTCGACGTGGCGGCCGAGACCGTGAACTACACCCGCCTGCAGATTCTCCAGCAGGCAGGCACGGCCGTCCTGGCCCAGTCGGTGCAGCTCCCGGCTGGCGTGCTGGCGCTGCTGCGGTAACCGCCCGCCGGCCCGGCCGGCGGAGCCCGCATCGGCGCCCCGGCCGGGCCCGGCCACCCGGCCGCGCGGACGACGGGCCTGGGGCCTCCCCCAAAAGTCCTATAGGGGTTTCCCCTACGGAACCCCGGTCCGCCTGTCGATAATCCCCCTAGAACGGGTGATATCACTCGTCAGGGCGGTCCCTCGTCCGGTGGCGTGACGGTCCACCAGGTCGTCTCGCCTCCCGGGGCCGGACGGCAGGCCGCCGGAGAAGGGGGGAGAGCCGATGCCCAACAGTCCGACGACGGTCATCAATACCAACATCATGGCCCTTCAGGCCCAGCGGCAGCTGTTCTTCACCGGGCTGAACCTGGCCCGCTCTATCGAGCGGCTGTCGACGGGCCTGCGCATCAACCGGGCGGCCGACGACGCCGCCGGCCTCAATATGGTCACCCGGATGGACGCGCAGATCACCGGCCTGCAGCGGGGGATGCAGAACACCCAGGACGCCATCTCGGTGATTCAAACCGCCGAGGGGGGTCTCGACGAGATCACCGGGGTGCTGCAACGCATGCGGCAGCTGGCCGTCCAGGCTGCGACCGACACCCTCACCCCCGAGCAGCGCAACGCCATCCAGGAGGAGATGAACCAGCTCATTACCTCGCTCACCCAGATCGCCCAGAACACCAAGTTCAACGCCCTGACGCTGCTCGACGGCTCGGTGACGATCATGACCGTCCAGTTTGGGGCCAACGTCAACGAGGTGAAATCCTTCACCCTGGCGGCCGTCACCGCTGGCGCTCTGGGCGTCGGGGCGCTGACGGTGAGTTCGCTCACCTTCGCCCAGGCGGCCATCGCCGCGATTGATACGGCCATCGGCACGGTGGCCGCCTTCCGGTCGCGGCTGGGGGCCCACCAGAACGCCTTCGAGCGCCTGATGTCCAATGTCTCGACCCAGGTGGAGAATCTGACCCAGGCGGTCTCGCGCATCCGCGACCTGGATATCGCCGAGGAGACCGTGAATTACACCCGCCTCCAGATTCTCCAGCAGTCGGGGCTGGCGGTCCTGGTCCAGGCGACCCAGCTCCCGGCGGGGGTCCTGAACCTGGTCCGCTGAGCCCGGCCCCGGCCGTCCCGTTCGCGCCGACCGTCGGTGCGAGTGGGGCCCCGCCCGCCGGGCTCACGGCCGGGGCCACCCTGGGCGGCGGGACGCGGAGCGGGGCCGCCGAAGCCTGAAACAGAGAGGGAGACCGATGTACAGCGCGACCCAGAAGATCGCCACCTACCAGCAGGTTCAGACCGAGACAGCCACCCCGGCCGAGCGGGTGGTCCTGCTCTACCAGGGCATGGTCCGGTTCCTCAACCGGGCCCTGCGCTGCCACGCGCGGGGGGACCTGGCCGGGATGAACCGCGATCTCATCCGCACCCAGTCCATTCTCCTCGAGCTGATCGCCGCCCTCGACTTCTCCGGCGGACCCGAGGCCCAGGCCATCGGCGAGAACCTGCTCCGCCTCTACGACTACTGCTACCGCCGGCTGGTCGAGGCCAATCTCCAGAAAGACCCCCGGGCCGTCGAGGAGGTGCTGGGGCTCCTGCGCCCGCTCCTCACCGCCTGGGAGGAGGTGGCCCAGAAGACCGCCGGCGAGACGCTCGTCGCCATCCGTTAGCGTTCCCCCTCCGGTCCGGCGTCCCGTCGGTCGGTCGGGTGGTCCGGCCGGCGGGACGCCGCTTTTGGGGGAGCGCCCGGCCAAAAATCGGGAGTTCCCGGATGGCCTTGCCCCGGCCGGTCCGGTAGGCTCAGCGCCGGGGCCACCGAGAGGGGTGTGGCGATGAAGGTGGTGATCCTGGCCGGCGGCTACGGCACGCGTCTGCAGGAGGAGACGGCGGTCCGTCCCAAGCCGATGGTCGAGATCGGTGGCCGGCCGCTCCTCTGGCACATCATGCAGATCTACGCCGCCTACGGCCATACGGAGTTCTTCATCGCCCTCGGCTACAAGGGGGAGGTCATCAAGCAGTATTTCCTCACCTACTACCTCTACCACCACAGTTTCCGCATCGACCTGGCCACCGGCCGGGTTCAGGTCTACAACGGCACCCCGGAAAACTGGACCGTTCACCTCATCGACACCGGCCTCGAGACCCAGACCGGCGGCCGGCTCAAGCGCCTGGCTCCCTTCCTGGGCCGGGAGACCTTCCTGATGACCTACGGCGACGGCGTGGCCGACGTCGACCTCGACGCCCTGGTGGCCTTCCACCGCCGGCACGGCCGGCTGGCCACCGTCACCGCCGTCCGGCCCCCGGCCCGCTTCGGCGGGCTGACCTTCGACGGCGACCGGGTCGTCCGCTTCGTCGAGAAGTCCAGCCTCGGCGAGGGCTGGATCAACGGCGGCTTCTTCGTCCTGGAGCCGGGCGTCCTGGACTACATCGCCGGCGACGCGACCCCCTTCGAGGGCGAGCCGCTGGAGCGGCTGGCGGCCGACGGGGAGCTTATGGCCTACCGCCACCAGGGCTTCTGGCAGTGCATGGACACGCTGCGCGATGTGCGGCTCCTGGAGAGCCTCTGGCAGAGTGGGGAAGCCCCCTGGAAGGTGTGGCGATGAACGGTTTCTGGTCCGACCGACCGACACTGGTGACCGGTGCGACCGGCCTGCTGGGGAGCTGGCTGGTGCGGGCGCTGGTCGACCACGGGGCCGCCGTGGTCTGCCTGGTCCGCGACTGGGTGCCCCAGAGCGACCTGGTCCGCAGCGGGCTGCTGGACCGGGTCCGGGTGGTGCGGGGCGACGTCCGTGACCAGCCGCTTCTGGAACGGGTGCTGGCCGGCTACGACATCGTCACCGTCTTCCATCTGGCGGCCCAGACCATCGTCGGGGTGGCCGAGCGCGACCCGGCCGGCACCTTCGACACGAACGTCCGCGGCACCTGGACGCTGCTGGAGGCGGTCCGGCGCACGGCGCCGCTGGCCCAGGTGGTGGTGGCCTCGTCGGACAAGGTCTACGGCCCGCTGGGCCGTCGGCCGGCCGACGAGAGCGACCCGGTCCAGCCCGGTCGGGCCTACGAGACCAGCAAGGCCTGCGCCGATCTCATCGCCCGTGGCTACGCCCAGGCCTACGGCCTCTCGGTGGCTCTGACCCGCTGCGCCAACCTCTTCGGCGGCGGCGACCTGCACTGGGACCGCCTGGTGCCGGGCACCATCCGGGCGCTGCTCCGGGGCGAGCGCCCGGTCCTGCGGTCCAACGGACGCTACCTGCGCGACTACCTCTACGTCGAGGACGCCGTCTGGGGCTATCTTCTCCTGGCCGAGCGTCTGGCCGCCGACCCGACGCTGACCGGCCAGGCCTTCAACTTCGGGCTGGAGCAGCCGCTGACCGCCCGCGAGATGGTCGAGCGGATCGCCCAGGTCATGGGGGTAGCGGTCGAGCCGGTGGTCCTGGACGCCGCGCGGGGCGAGATCGTGGCCCAGGCGCTGAGCGCCGCTCGGGCCCGTCGTCTCCTGGGCTGGCAGCCGCAGATCGGTCTGGAGGAGGGGCTGCGGCGGACGGTGGCCTGGTACCGCGAGTTCCTGGGCGCCGCACCGGACCCGCTGCCGGTGGGGGTGGAGGGGTGGCGGTGGTGAGCCGGACGATCGCCGGCTGCCGGGCCTGCGGCGCCCCGGAACTCGTTCCGGTCCTGGACCTGGGGCGCTTGCCCCTGGCCAACGGCCTTCTGCCTCCCCAGGACCTTGACCGGCCCGAGACCCGCTTCCCGCTGGTGGTCGTCCGCTGCCCGGTCTGCACGCTGGTCCAGATCACCGAGACGGTCGCGCCCGAGGTGCTCTTTCGCGAGTACCTGTACTTCTCCTCCTACTCCGAGACCATGCTCCAGCACGCCCGGGCCCTGGTCGCGACCGTCCTGGCCCGGTATCCTCCCGGCCCCGGGAGCCTGGTGGTCGAGGTCGGCAGCAACGACGGCTACCTTCTCCAGTTCTACCGCCAGGCCGGGGTGCCGGTCCTGGGCATCGACCCGGCCGCCAACATCGCCCGCGTGGCCGAGGCCCGCGGTATCCCCACCCTCTGCGCCTTCTTCGGGGCGGACCTAGCCGCCGCGCTGGCGGCTCAGGGGCAGCGGGCGACGGTGCTCCACGCCCACAACGTTCTGGCCCACGTGGCCGATCTGCCCGGTTTCGTCGCCGGGATGCGGCGGCTCCTGGCCGACGACGGACTGGCCATCATCGAGGTGCCCTACCTCGGCGACCTGCTGGACCGGGGCGCCTTCGACACCATCTACCACGAGCACCTCTGCTACTTCTCGCTGACCGCTCTCGACCGCCTCTTTGGCCGCCACGATCTGGTCATTGTCGATGTTGAGCGGGTGCCGGTCCACGGTGGCTCGCTCCGCCTCTGGCTGCGGCCGACCCCGGCCGCGCCCGGTCCCGCCGTCCGGGCTCTCCTCCAGGCGGAGGCGGACTGGGTGGCCGACCCGGTGGTCTACCAGGCGTTCGGCGCCCGTGTTCAGGCGGTGGTGGCGCGTCTCCGGGCGGTGCTGGGTGAGCTCAGGAGCCAGGGGGCCCGGCTGGCGGCCTACGGCGCGGCGGCCAAGGGCACCGTCCTCCTCAACGTCGCCGGCCTGGGGCCGGCGTTCCTGGAGTACGTCGTCGACCGCAACCCGGCCAAGCAGGGCCGCTACGTCCCCGGCGTCCGGCTGCCGGTCGGCCCGCCCGACTGGCTGGACGAGCGTCCGCCGGACTATCTGCTCATCCTGCCCTGGAACATCGCCGCCGAGGTCATGGCCCAGCAGGCGGCCTACGCCGCCCGTGGGGGTCGCTTCATCCTGCCGTTGCCCGAGGTGATGGTGGTATGAGCCTGCCCGATGGGGTGGAGGTCCTGGCCGGCCCGGGGCCCATCGCCGGGGTCCAGGTGGTGCCGCTCCGGCGCATCCCCGACGAGCGGGGGACGATCTACCATATGCTGCGCGCCACCGATCCGCACTTTCAGCAGTTCGGCGAGATCTACTTCTCGACCGTCTACCCCGGGGTGGTCAAGGGCTGGCACCGCCACCGCGAGATGACCCTGAACTACGCCTGCATTTTCGGGCGCATTAAACTCGTCCTCTACGACGAGCGGCCCGGCTCGCCGACCTATGGTGGGCTGATGGAGGTCTACCTGGGGCCGGACAGCTACTATCTGGTGGTCATCCCGCCCGAGGTCTGGAACGGGTTCAAGGGGCTGAGCGCCCCCTACGCCATCGTCGCCAACTGCTGCACCCATCCGCACGATCCGCGCCGGACGACCCGTCTGGACCCCTTCCAGAACCACATCCCCTACGACTGGGGGGTGAGGCACCGGTGAGGATTCTGGTGACCGGGGCGGCCGGCTTCCTCGGGGCCCACCTGGTCCGTCACCTGCGGGCCCAGGGCCGGCCGGTCTGGGCCCTGGTCCGTCCGCAGAGCGACCTGTGGCGGCTGGCCGACCTCCTGCCGGGGCTGTCGCTGGCCCCGGTGGACCTGGCCGACCGTCCGGCGCTCCAGGCCTGGCTGGAGTGGGTCCGCCCGACGGTCTGTCTCCATCTGGCCTGGGTCACCACGCCGGGCCGCTACCGCACGGCGTCGGAGAATCTGACCTGTCTGCAGGCCAGCCTGATCCTGGCCGAAGAGCTGGTCCGGGTGGGCTGCCGGCGGCTGGTCGGGGTGGGCACCGGCCTGGAGTATGGGGCCGGCGGCTGGCTGCGCGAGGATCGCCCTCCGGCGCCGGGGTGTCTCTACGCCGTCTGCAAGGCGGCGCTGGCCGGTGTGCTGCAGCGCTGGGGCGCTCAGACGGGGATCCAGGTGGCCTGGGCCCGTCTCTTCTGGCTCTACGGTCCCCAGGAGGACCCCCGCCGGCTGGTGCCGCAGATCGTCACCGGTCTCGTGACCGGCCAGCCGGTGGCGCTGGGGCGGGGCGAGCGGGCCCGCGACTTCCTGCACGTGGCCGATGCGGCCGCGGCTCTGTGGGCGGTGGCTGAGAGCTCCCTCACCGGCCCGGTCAACATCGGCTCCGGCCAGCCGGTGACCGTCCGCCAGCTGGCCGAGACCATCGGCCAGCTCACCGGCCGGGGCCCGCTTTTGCATTTTGGGGCCCAGCCCGATCCACCCGACGAGCCGCCGTCCATGTGGGCCGACGTGAGCCGGCTGCGCACCACCGGCTGGCGACCGTGCTACAGTCTGGTCGAAGGATTGCGCCAGACGGTCGCCTGGTGGACCGAGCGGCTCCAGCGACCGCTCCCGGTCGGGGGCAGGGGAGAGAGCGATGGAGCGACCTGAGCGCGACGGACTGGTGGTGGGCCCGGACCGGCCCCGGACCATCTACCTGCCGGGGCCGGAGGGGCTGCGGCCGGTGGATATCTACACCCCGGAGGGCTTCGCTCTCCTGGCCGATCTGTGGACCCGGGCCAACTGGCAGCAGAAGTTCTCCTACGAGGTCACCTGGCTCGGGATCCCGATCATCCAGCTGCCCGAGGACATGGTCATGCTCCAGGAGGTGATCTGGCGGGTCCGGCCGGAGGTCATCATCGAGACCGGCACCGCCCATGGCGGCAGCGCCATCTTCTACGCCTCGCTGCTGGAGCTCCTGGGCCGGGGGCGGGTTATCTCCATCGACATCGAGATCCGCCGCTACAACCGGCTGGCCATCCTGGCCCATCCCCTGAGCCGACGCCTGACGCTCATCGAGGGCAGTTCGACCGACCCGGCGGTGGTCGAACGGGTGCAGGCGCTCCTCCGGCCGGGCGAGCGGGTGCTGGTGGCCCTCGACTCCAACCATAGCCGGGCCCACGTCCGCCGGGAGCTCGACCTGTACGCGCCGCTGGTCAGCCCGGGCAGTTACCTCATCGTCTTCGACGGGGTGATGGAGGTCCTGACCGGGGCGCCCAACGGAGCGCCCCACTGGGCCGAGGACTCGCCGGCGGCGGCTGTCCGCGACTTCCTGGCCGTCCATCCCGAGTTCGTCGTCGACCCCTACTACAACCGGCTGCGGGTGACCTACTGTCCCGGCGGGTTCCTGCGCCGGCGTACCCCCGAGGAACTGTCGGCCGAGCCCCCTGGAGGTGCCCCGTGGACCGCCCCCGCCTGAGCATCCTCATCCCGACCCGCAACCGGGCCGCCTACCTGGCCCGCTGTCTGGAGAGCCTGACCACCGTCACCGTCGACTGCGAGATCGTGGTGGTCGACAACGCCTCGGCCGACGAGACCCCGGCTCTCCTGGCCGACCGGGCCGTCCGCGACCGGCGGCTGCGGGTGGTGCGCCACGCCGAGCCCGTCGGCCAGATCGCCAACCACAACCGGGCGCTCGCGGCGGCCCGGGGCGAGTACCTGTGCTTCCTGGGCGACGACGACCTGGTCCTGCCGGGCAACTTCGAGCGGAAGGTGGCGCTCCTCGACGCCCACCCCGACATCGGGCTGGTCTACTCGCTCTGGCGGCGGATCGACGCCACCGGCCGCGACCTGGGGGTCTGCTGGTGGCCGGGACTCCTCCCCCACTCCTATATCGGCGGCCGGCCCGAGTTCTGGGACCTTCTGGTGGCCAGCTACATCATGCTCCAGGCGGTGGTCTTCCGCCGCACCCTCTACGAGCGCTACGGCGGCTTCGACGAGCACCCCGATCTTCTGGCCGGGAGCGACTGGGACCTGCTGCTCCGCTACTGCTACCACACCCAGACCGCCTTCCTGGCCGAGCCGCTGGTGGCGGTGCGCGTCCACCCCCAGAGCGCCACCGAGGCCCTGCGCGGCCGCTTCGCCCGTGGCCGGCTGGCCATCTGGCGCAAGTGGCTGCTCGAGCACGAGCCCCCGCTGGTCCTGGCCGAGGACCGCTGGGAGCGGCTGGCCCAGGCCTTCCGGCCCGACCTCCAGTGGGAGTTCGGCGCCGACCAGGCGACCATCGCCCGCTATCTGCACGACCTGGCCGCCCTCAAGGCCGCCGCCCAGGCCCGGCTGGCCGACCGCGTCCAGAGGTGGTGGGTCCAGACGCCCGAACCCCGGCCGGCGCCGACCGCTCCGGTGGCGAAGCCCGGCGCCATCGTCACGGCCCCGGCGGACGCGCCCGCCGCTTCGCCGGGCGCGGGCGACACCCTCCCGGCCCTCTGCTGGACCGGGCCGGTCTTCGACGCCGCCGGCTACGCCAGCGAACTGCGGGCCTTCGTCCGGGCCGCCCAGGCGGCCGGCCTCGATCTCGCCCTGGTCGAGCAGCGCTGGAGCGCCCGCGACGCCGGCCTCGCTCCCGACGAGCGGGCCCACCTCCAGGCGCTCCTGGCGCGAACTCTCCCGCCGGACCGGCCCTACCTCCGCGTCTGGCACACCTTTCCGCCGCTCTTCCAGCCCGACCCCCAGGCGCTGGTGACCATCGGCCGCACCATGTTCGAGACCGACGGCCTGCCCCCGGAGTGGGTCGCCGCCAGCCAGCGGGTGGACCTCCTCTGGGTGCCGAGCGATTTCAACCGCGAGACCTTCCAGCAGGCCGGTCTCCCGGCCGAGCGGCTGCGGATTCTCCCCGGCTGCCTGGAGGTCGAGCGCTACGGGCCGCACGTCGCTCCCTGGCCGCTCCAGACCGGCCGGCGGTTCGTGTTCCTCTCGATCTTCGACTGGTCGCCGCGCAAGGGCTGGGACGTGCTGCTGCGGGCCTGGGGCCAGGCCTTCCACCCCGACGACGATGTGGCCCTGGTCCTCAAAGTCTTCGCCTCGGGCGGCCAGACCACCGCCCAGATCCGGGCCGAGATCGACCGGCTGCTCCGGGCCACGTTCGGCGACCGGCCGCTGGCCCCGATCTTCCTCTGGGACGGCGTCCTGGCCGAGAGCGATCTCCCCCGTCTCTACCGGGCGGTCCAGGCCTTTGTCCTGCCGACCCGTGGCGAGGGCTGGGGCCGGCCGCTGATGGAGGCCATGGCCAGCGGCCTCCCCACCATCGCCACCGGCTGGGGCGGCCACCGGGCCTTCATGACCCCCGAGAACAGTTACCTTCTGGACTACCGCCTGGTGCCGGTGCCGGAGGCGGCGCTCACGGTGCTTCCCACCTACCGTGGCCAGCGCTGGGCCGAGCCCGACCGCGAGCAGCTGGTCGAGACACTGCGCCGGGTGGTGGCCGACCCCGAGGCCGCCCGGCAGCGGGGCGAACGGGCCCGGGCCGAGATCGCCGCCCGCTTCAGCCCGGCGGCCGTGGGCGCGATCCTGCGCGAGCGGGTGGCCGAGGCGGCCGATCGCGCCCGACCCCGGCGCTGGGTGGTCGGGGGTGGTCCGCGCTCCGACGGGCGGCCGGCCCCGCAGGAAGTGGCGGCGGTGGCGACCACGCCGGGCCAGCCGGCGCCCCCTGAGGGCGCCAGCGAGGACCGCCGCGAGGCCCCGGCCGTGGCCGTCTGCTGGCAGGGCGAGTTCTTCGTGGCCCACAGCCTGGCCCTGGTCAACCGCGAGCTGGCCCGGGCGCTGCTCCGGACCGGGCGGGTGACGCTTCGCGTCGAGGCCCCGACCCGGCCGGCCGGGGAATGGGCCGACGATCCCCGCTGGGCGGCCCTGCGGATGGCTCTGGACCGTGACCTGGCCGGCCCGGTCGTGACCATCCGCCACCGCTGGCCGCCCGACTTCAGTCCAGCGCCCGGGCCGCTGGTTCTCATCCAGCCCTGGGAGTTCGGCCGGCTGCCCCGCCACTGGCTGGGGCCGCTCGCCGAACGGGTGACCGAGGTCTGGGTGCCGAGCAGCTACGTCCGGCGGTGCTATCTGGAGAGCGGGGTGCCGGCCGAGAAGGTCTGGGTCATTCCCAACGGCGTCGACCCGGCCCGGTTCCATCCGGATGTTCCGCCGCTGGCGCTGCCCACCCGCAAGAGCGTGCGGTTTCTCTTCGTCGGGGGGACCCTCTGGCGCAAGGGGGTGGATCTGCTCCTCCAGGCCTACTGCCGGGCCTTCCGGCGCGACGACGACGTCTGTTTGATTATCAAAGACTTCGGTCAGGACTCGTTCTACCGGGGCCAGGGGCTGGGCGCCGAGATCCGGCGTCTCCAGGCCGACCCCAGCGCTCCGGAGATCGTCTACCTCACCGGCACCATGGCCGAGGCCGATCTCCCCCGTCTCTACACCGCCGCCACCTGTCTGGTCCACCCCTACCGGGGCGAGGGGTTCGCCCTGCCGGTGGCCGAGGCCCTGGCCTGCGGGCGGCCGGTCATCGTCACCCGTGGCGGGGCCTGCGACGACTTCTGTCCTGAGGGGCTGACCGACTGGCTGCCGGCCACTCGCCGGGAGATTCAGCTGGAGTGGCCGACGGTCGGGCCGGCCTGGGTGCTGGAGCCGGATCGGGAGGCTCTGGTCGAGCGGCTGCGGGCTGTCTACGAGGACCCGGCGGCGGCCAGCCGGCGGGGGCTGGCCGCCAGCCATATTATCCGCACCCGGCTGACCTGGGAGGTGGCCGCCGCCCGGGCTCTCCACCGCCTGCTCGCGCTCGGACGGGTGGCCGCCGCGACGCCGGCGCCTGGTGAGACGGCGACCGGCCAGCCGAACGGGGCGCCGGTCTGGAGCGGGGGACCCGATCTCTCGCCGACCGATCCGGCCGTCCGTCTCTTCGCCGAGGGGCAGGCGCTGCTTCAGGCCGGAGACCTTGAGGCGGCCGAACGGGCGCTGGAGCGGGCGCTCGATCTCAACCCCTACCTGGTGGCGGCCCAGTATCTTCTGGGCTGCGTCGCCCTGGAGCGGGGGCGGCTGGAGGCGGCGCTCCAGGCCTTCGAGCAGGCGGTGGCCGATGCTCCCGAGGTCGCCGACTTCCACAATGGGCTGGGGGTGGCTCTCTGGCGGGCCGGCCGGTTGGCGGAGGCGGCCGCGGCCTTCGAGCGGGCGCTGGCCTGTGACCCCCAGCACCTGGGGGCCTGGCTCAACCGGGCCGGGCTGGCGGTCGAGCAGGGCCAGGAGCCGGTGGCCCGGCGGGCGTTGGAGCGGGCCCGGGCCCTGGCCCCGGACGACCCGCGGGTGCAGACCCTGGCCGCCCGCCTGGCCTGAGGGGGCTGACGGGTCGTGCTCAAGTTCGCTGGCGGCCGGTCGAATATATGGGTAGAGGAGGGACCGCAATGAGAGAGCAGCCCGCGCCGGTGGTCGGGGCCGACCGGCCGCCGACCATCAGCCTCTGTGTCATCGCCCGCGATGAGGAGCCGGTCATCGGCCGCTGCCTGGCCAGTGTCCAGGGGGTCGTCGACGAGCTGGTCGTCCTGGACACCGGCTCGACCGACCGCACGCCGGAGATCGCCCGGGAGTGGGGGGCGCGGGTGGAGTCTCTCCCCTGGCCGGGCGACTTCGCCGTGGCCAAGAACGCCGCCCTGGAGCGGGCCGCCGGCGACTGGGTCCTGTTTCTGGACGCCGACGAGGTCCTGGCCGCCGGGGCCGACCGGCTGCGGGAGCTGGCGGCGGCCGCTCCGCCGGGTCCGGTGGCCTACGGGGTGCTGATTCGCAATCTGGTCCGCCAGCCCGAGGGGACGACCGACGTCTACCAGTATTTTCTGCCGCGCTTCTTTCGCCGTCACCCCGAGGTCCGCTACAAAGGCGCCATTCACGAGCAGCTGCTCTACCGGGAGGGGGCCGAGCCGCTGCTGATGGTCCGGGCGCCGGCGGTGGTCATCGAGCACGACGGCTACAGCCCCGACGAGATCCAGCGCAAGCAGAAGATCCAGCGCAACCTGCCGCTGCTGCTTCAGGCGCTGGCCCAGACGCCCTACGAGCCGTTCGCCCACTTCAACCTGGGGATGCAGTTCTCCGGGCTGGGCGACTGGGCCA
The DNA here is from genome assembly GCA_034433795.1 of Chloroflexota bacterium. Lineage (GTDB taxonomy): Bacteria > Chloroflexota > UBA6077 > FW602-bin22 > DAOUAE01 > DAOUAE01. The sequence continues at coordinate 798 of DAOUAE010000003.1, read as the reverse complement.
CGGCGGCCGATCTCTTCACCCGGGCCATCCGGCTGGCCCAGTACCAGGGGCGGCCGGTGGCCGACTACCTGGCGGTGGCCTACGTGCGGGGGGTGGAGTGCCTGCTGCGGGTGGGCCGGCGCGACGAGGCCCGGGCGCTGGGCGAGGAGGGCGCCCAGGTGGCGCCCACGCCCGACCTCTGCTGTGTCCTGGCCGGCCTGGCCCTGCAGGAGAACGACCTGGCCGGGGCCGAGGCCTGGTACCGGCGGGCCCTCCACCTCGACCCGGAGCACTGCGCCTTTCCCAGCGACCTCGGGGCCAGCACCTGGCGGCCGCTGCACGGGCTGGCGGTCATCGCCCAGCAGCAGGGCGATCTGGAGCGGGCCTGGCGGTATCTGCAGCGGGCGCTGCGCTCTGCGCCCGAGCAGCCGGTGCTCCTGCTCCTGGGGGCCGAGCTGTTGACCGCTCTGGGGCGGACGGAGGCGGCCGCGGCGATGCTGGAGCGGGTGAAAGGGCTGGCGCTGCCGGGGCCGGCGGCCGAGATCGTCTACGTCAACTGTCTGGAGAGGCTGGGCCGGCTGCAGGAGGCCTACGACCGGCTGGAGGCGCTGGTCCAGGCCTATCCGGAGAACGATCTCTACCGGCTGCGGCTGGCCGAGTTTCTCTACGACCTGGGCGAGGACCAGGCGGTGGTGGCGGTGCTCGACCCCTGTCTGGACGGCGAGGCGCGCTCCGATCCGCGTCTCTACGCCCGGCTGGGGATGGCGCTCCTGCGGCTGGGGCGGGCGGCCGAGGCGGCCCGGGCCTTCGAGCTGGCCA
>DAOUAE010000002.1:0-225586 GCA_034433795.1 Chloroflexota bacterium | reverse complement strand
CGCCAGGGTCCGGTGGTCACCGGCCAGCCCTTGGCCAGGTCGAAGTGGGTGAACTTGGTCCAGTCCTGGCCCTGGAAGATGTGCTTGGGGACGATGTAGACGCCGATGTCGAACTTGTAGCTCATAAAGTAGAAGAAGCGGGGGGCGGGCACCTTGAAGCGGACCACCACCTTGCGGTCGGAGACGGCGCGGGCCTCCTCGACGAACTGCTGGACATCGACGCCCCAGCGGACCTGGGGGCCCAGATCCCGCAGGGTGTTGAGGGTGAAGGCCACGTCTTCCGCCGAGAAGGGGACGCCGTCGCTCCAGGTGATGCCGGGGCGGAGGGTGATTTCCAGTTGTTTGTAGTCGGGGGAGTACTGCCAGCTTTCGGCCAGCCAGGGGATCATCTTGTCGGCGAAGGCGCTGTAGAAGGCCAGCGGCTCGTAGAAGATCCCCGGCCCGTTCTGGTGGTTGGCGCCGATGGCGTAGGGATTCCAGAGGTCGTGGTCGATGTAACGGCCCTCCCGACCGCCCCAGATGAGAACGAGCGTGCGGTTGCGGGGGACGTCGCGGACCTTGGCGACGGCGGCGGGGGTGGGTGTGGGCTGGGCCGGCTTTTCGGCGGGTTTGGCGGCGGGGGCGGGGGTGGCGGTGGGTGTGGGCTGGGCGGGGTTTTCAGCCGGTTTCTCGGCGGGCTTGGGGGTCGGTGTGGGCTGGGGGGCCGGGGCGCAGGCCGCCGCCAGCGGCCCCAGCGCCGCCAGGGTGATGGCGCCGCGGATCAGCTGCCGACGCGTCAGACGGCTGCCCATAGCAGAACCCTCCTTACGAAGATTGGCCCAGACCACCGCCCGGGAGAGCGGTGTTGACTGGGTGTTAACTGCGTGTCGACCGCAGTCAGGATTGTATGGCTGGTTCTCTACCCTGTCAATAGGGGTGTTGGCGCGCGCCTGTGCTATACTGTCTGGCCGAAGACCGCCGCAGAGGGAGGCAGAGGACAGGCCATGCGGGCCGAAATTGTCTCGGTGGGGACCGAACTCTTGCTCGGGTTTATCGTCGACACCAACGCCGCCTATCTGGCCCAGCAGCTCCAGCCGCTGGGCATCGATCTCTACTGGATCTCCCAGGTCGGCGATAACCTCGGCCGGCTAACTGAGGTCCTGCGCCGGGCCTGGGAGCGCTCGGACCTGACCATCGTCACCGGCGGCCTGGGACCGACCGAGGATGACCTGACCCGCGAGGCCATCGCCGCGGTCCTGGGCGAGGAGATGCGGGTGGTGCCGGAACTGGAGCAGGCCCTGCGCGCCTACTTCGCCCAGCGCGGGCGCCCGATGCCCGAGCGCAACCTCAAACAGGCCACCCTCATCCCTTCGGCCCAGGTCCTGCCCAACCCCATCGGCACCGCCCCCGGCTGGTGGGTCGAGCGCGACGGCCGCCTCATCGTGGCCATGCCCGGCGTGCCCACCGAGATGGTCCGCATGTGGACCCACGAGGTCGTGCCACGGCTCCTGACACGCCTGGGCGGCGGCACGATCCAGACCCGGCTCCTCAAGGTCTGGGGGATCGGTGAGTCGGCGGTCGAGGAGATCATCGCTCCCCTTATCCGCTCGACCAACCCGACGCTGGCCACCTACGCCAAGAGCGACGGCATCCACGTCCGGATCACGGCCAAGGCCCCTGACCCGGCCACGGCCCGGGCCATGCTGGCGCCGGCCGAGGAGGAGGTCCGCCGCCGGCTGGGCGAGGCGGTCTACGGCGCCGACGACGAGACCATGGCCGGGGTGGTGGGGCAGCTGCTCCGGGCGCGGGAGTGGAGCCTGGCCACCGGCGAGACCACGACCGGCGGGGCGCTAGCCAGCCTCATCACCGACGAGATCGATCACCCCCAGTGGTACCGCGGGGGGATCGTGGCCCCGACGGGTGCCGACCTGGCCCGGCTGGGGGTCGACCCCGATCTGGTGGCCGCCCATGGTCTCCTCAGCCGGCCGGTGACCGAGGCCCTGGCCGGAGCGGTCCGGCGGGCCACCGGCGCCGACCTGGCCCTGGCCCTGGGAGCGGTCCTGGGGCCCGAGCCGGTGGACGGTCAGCGCCCGGGGACGCTCCACCTGGCCCTGGCCACGCCATGGGGGACGGTCGGTCAGAGCGAGATCGGCTTCGGCAACACGCGGGTCCAGATCAAGGGCCGGGCGGCGGTGGCCGCGCTGGACTTCCTGCGGCGCTGGCTGCTCAGGGCAGATCGCTCGTCAGCGGCCGGCGCAGACTGAGGGCGCCGACCCAGCCGAGACCGATGGCCAGCACCAGGAGCAGCGCCACCGCCGCTCCCCGTGGGTCGGTCGGCCCGACATCCTGCATGTGCACCCAGACCCGCACCGGCAGGGTGTCGAAGCCGGGCGGCCGGATGATGAGTGTCGCCGCCAGCTCGCGCATCGCCGGGATGAACGCCAGGGTCCAGCCGCCGACGAAGCCCGGCCAGGCCAGGGGCACCACCACCCGCCAGAAGGCGGCCAGGGGGCTGTGCCCGAGGCTCCGGGCCGCCTCCTCCAGCGCCGGCTGGATCTGGGCGAAGGTGGCCCGGACAGCCTGGAAGGCGGTGGCGCTGTAAAGAATGGTGTAGGCCACCACCAGCAGCCAGGGCGTTCCGTAAAGAAAGGGAAAGAGCCGCCAGGATAGCCCGACCAGGCTTAACCCCAGCACCGTCCCCGGCAGGGCGTAGCCGGCCTGGAGCGCCAGTGCCAGCCACCAGCCCCCCGGCCGGCGCAGCCCCCACCAGGCCAGAGCGGCGCTCAGGACCAGGGCCGCCGTGGCCCCCAGCCCGGCCACCAGCAGGCTGTTCCGGAGATAGGGCAGCTGCCGCTGGAGAAAGAGCCCCAGACCGACCGGCCCCCCCAGGGTCAGGGCGTGCCAGACCAGGACCGTGAGCGGCAGGACCAGTCCCAGGCCGACCGGCACCAGCGGGACCAGCAGCGCCGGCCACCGCCAGCGCCCGAGCGCGGTGAGGGATCGCGGCCGGAGTCGGCCGGTCACCACCGTGTAGGCGGCCTGGCCCAGCAGCCGCCGCTGCAGAAGAAGCACGCCCCAGATGAGAACCACCAGGACCAGCGAGAGGGCGGCGGCCGCCGCCAGGTCGAACCCGGCCAGAAGGAAGGTGTAGATCACGGTGGTGAAGGTCTGAACCCGCAGCAGGGCCACCACCCCGAAGTCGACCAGCCCGTACATAAAGATCAGCAGACCCCCGCCCAGCAGGGCCGGTCGCAAAAGCGGCAGGGTCACCCGCCAGAAGACCTGCCAGCGACTGGCGCCCAGACTGATGGCCGCCTCTTCGAGCGCTGGGTTTAGCCGCTGGAGGGCGCTGTCCACCACCAGAAAGAGATAGGGGTAGGTGAAAAGCCCCAGGACGAAGGCCGCCCCGGCCGGGCTGTAGATGACCGAGGGGAAGGCGACCTGGTAGGGAGGGCGCTGGAGAAGGGCGGCCAGGGCCTGGTGGACCAGGCCGCCGGGGGCCAGGACCAGGAGGTAGACCAGGGCGCCGACGTACGGGGGAATGGCCAGCGGCAGCGGCGCCAGCCAGCGCCAGAGCCGCCGACCGGGTAGATCGGTCAGGTTCACCAGGGCGGCGGTGGGGACGGCCAGCAGTGCCGCCCAGAGGGTGGCCCCGACCGCCAGCCCCAGGACCCGTCCGGCCAGGGCGATCGGCTGGACGGCACCGAGACCGGCGACAAGCCTCTCCCACGGACTGCTGACCGCCAGAGCGACGAGGTACCCCAGCACCAGGAGCACGGGGCTGGCCCCGAGGAGGGCCGGGGCCAGCCCGCTCAGCGCGCGAGGACGGGGCAGCGTCAGCGGCGCGGCCATCAGGCGCTGCTGAGAAGCGGGGTGAAGACCTGGACCACCTTTGGCAGCACTTTGGCCAGGTCGGCCACGGTCACCGGGCTGCGCTTGAACTCCCCCAGTTCCTTGACCCCCGGCACCTTATTGGGCAGAGAGACCCCCGGGATGAGCGAGATCTCGTTCTCCTGCTCCATCAGCGGCTTCTGTCCCGCCGGGCTGAGGGTGAAATCGATAAAGGCCCGGGCGGCCTCGGGGTGCCGGGCGCCCTTGATGATGGCCACCGCCAGCGGCATCACCAGCGCCCCAACGTCGTTGGGACCCTGGTCGGGGTAGATGAGACCGACCGGTGAGCCCTCGCGCTTCTCGAAGACATAGTAGTAGTGATTGACCAGCCCCAGGGCGAACTCGCCCCGGCCCACCGCCTTGCGGACCTGAGTGTGGTCGGCCAGGACCCTGGCCCCGTTGGCCAGGAGGTCCTTGATGTACCTGGTGGTGAACTCCTCGCCCTTCAGGACCATCAGCGAGGCCAGCCAGAGGCGGACACCCCCCTCGCGGATCGCGGCCAGAGCCACCTTACCCTTCCATTTCGGATCGGTCAGCTCGAAGACCGAGCGGGGCGTCTCGGCCTCCGTGACCAGGTTGGTGTTGTAGATGATGGTGCGAACCCGGCCGATGACGCCCACCCAGCTGCCGTCGGGGGCCTTGAACTCGTCGGGGATGGCCCGCGCCCCCGGCGCCTGATAGGGCTCGAGCAGCCCCTTCTCGCGCAGGGTCTCGGCGGTGCCGGCGTCGGTGGTGAAGTAGACATCGCCCTGGGGGTTCTGCCGCTCCTGCTCGATGAGCAGGGCCAGTTCGCCCGGCGCCCCCGACTTGAGGATGACCCTGATCCCCGTCTGGCTCTGGAAGGCCTGAAGCAACGGGGCCATGAGGTCCTCCTTGCGGGCCGAGTAGAGGACCAGCTCCTGGCCCGCCAGGCTCTTCGGGGCGACGGTCAGGGTCGGGGTGGGCGCCACAGTCGGCGTCGTCGGCGCCGGGGTCGGCGTGGGCGTGGCCGCCGGTTTCGGCGTCTCCGCCGGCCTGGTCGGCGCCGGCGTCGGGGCTGCCGGGGCGCAGGCCACCAGCGGCCCGAGGGCGAGCAGGGTCACGCCCGTCTTGAGAAACAGCCGACGACTCAGCGGTTGAGACGACATCGCACCTCCAGTTTTACGGTGATGTTTCGTGGGCCGGGGCTGCGAGGCCCGGCGACCGGCGGCGCCAGCGATCGCTTACCAGCACCGCCAGGGCGACCGCCAGCAGTCCCAGCTGGGCGGCCGTGGTCTCCCACGTCGGAAAGAGCCCGAGGAAATCGATCTCGGGAAGGAACCGGAGCGGCGTGGCCCCGACGGCGCCCGTGACCTGGAGCGCGTGCAGGCCCGCGCCGGTGAACTTGAAGGCCAGATAGTAGACCAGCAGACTGGCCAGGCGGAAGAAGGGGCGGACGGGCAGCCGAACGCCCAGGATCAGCGTGAGCAGGCCCATCGCCACAAGTCCCGTGACGCCCAGCCCCAGGCCCAGGGCCAGGTCGCCCGGGCGGATAGAGGGGGCGAGACCGATATACAGAAGCACCGTCTCCGCTCCCTCCCGGAAGACGGCCAGAAAGGCGATCAGCGCCAGGGAGAAGAGGCTGTTGCGCGCCAGGGCCAGGCTCGTCTGGGCGTGGAGATATCGCTGCCAGGCGCTCAGGCTGGCTTTGGCGTGCAGCCAGTGACTGACGTAGACCAGTAGGGCGGCCGCGCTGAGGCTGGTCAGCCCCTCGAGCCACTCGGCGTTCGCGCCGGCCACCTGGGTGAGGAGCGTGTTGAGGGCCAGGGCCACCGCGAGGCTGGCGATAACGCCGGCGCCGCCGCCGGCCCACACCCAGCGGCCCTTATCGGCGTTGTTCGTCCGGGTCAGGAAGGCGAGCAGTGCCCCCATCACCAGCAGGGCCTCGAGCCCCTCGCGCAGGAGAAGAAAGGCCGCGTCGAGGACCCCATACCGGGGTGCGCTGTCAATGAGGGGGGCGAGGTCGGCGCGCAGCTGCTGGAGAGTCCGGCGGGCGCCGGCCAGGTCCGGGGGACGCTGCGTCAGCTGCGCCGTCACCGTGGCCATCTGGGTCTCGGTGGCGGTGTACACCGTGCGCGAGCGCGCCTTGACCAGCCCCTCGACCTGCGGCCAGTCCCGCCGGAAGGCGGCGACCGCCCCGAGCGCCCCGTCGGGATCGCCGGCGTCAAGGCGGGCCAGGGCCTGATCGAGGTGGGCGACCGCAGCGGCCAGGAAGGCCGGCTCGGCGACCGGCGCCGCCGGAGCGAGGACGGCCGGGCCCGTGAGGAGGGCGGCCCGAAGGCGGCGCAACGCCGCCTGAGCGCGGGCGCCGTCGAGGGGCTCAGCCCGAAGGGTGGCCGCAGCCGCCTCCATGGCCTCCTCGATCTCCTGGTAGAGCGCCGGCGACTGGGCCCGCACGTCGTCTTCGACCGTGGACCACCCGTCGTCAAAGGCCTGGTACGCGGCCCGCGCGCCGGCCGCGTCGCCGGCCGCCAGGCGCGCCAGGGCGGTGTCGAGGGGCGTGACGAGCGCGGCCAGGTGCTCAGCCGAACTCGCGGCGGCCTGGCCCGGCCGGAGCCCGCTCAGCAGGAGAAGACAGCCGAGGACGCCGGCGAGTATATGACGGAGCGAACAGCGCATCGTGGTCTCCCGGTCTCCGGAAAGTATGGCTGGCCAGCCAAGGGAGTGCAGTTACTCCGAATAATTTATTCGGGATGGCTAACCAGTCCTCACTTTACCGCCGTGTTCGCGCTTCGTCAAGGCTTTGCCTTGACAGGAGAGGGGGGCTAGTCTATAATCGTGTCTACCTAAGAACGATTCTGGACAAGCGACGGCATGGCGGTCTCGACCAGCGAACAGCGGCTGCGAACGCTCATCGAGCGGCTGCGGGCGCGGGGGTACCGGCTGACGCCGCAGCGTCTGGCCATCCTGCAGGTGCTTCTGCGCGACAGCTCGCATCCCAGCGCCGAGCAGGTCTTCGCCCAGGTCCGCCGGCTCTACCCCACCATCAGCCTGGCGACGGTCTACAGCACCCTGCACGTTCTCAAAGAGCTGGGCGAACTTTTGGAGATCGACTGTCACGAGGGGTTCAGCCGCTATGATGGTCGGCAGCCGCAGCCCCACGGCCACATCCGCTGCCTGGTCTGCCGGCGGGTGGACGATCTCCCGCTGGGGGAGGGCGAGCGGCTGGCCCAGGCGGTCGCCGCCCAGACCGGCTATCAGGAGGTCCGGCCCCAATTGCTCTTCACCGGGATCTGCCCGCGCTGTCAGGGCGGGGCGGAGGGAGAGGCGTGAGGAGGAGCGATGGCCCGCCACGTGGTTGAGGACTATCTGGCCGCCCTGTATGTCCTGACCGCCGACCGCCGGCCGGTGATCAGCGCCCGGCTGGGCGAGTACCTGGCGGTCAGCCCCCCCACAGTGGCCGAGACCCTGAAGCGGCTTCAGGCCGACGGCTACATCGTCTTCGGTCCGCGCCGCGAGATCATCCTGACGCCAGCCGGGCGGGCGGTCGGCGAAGCGGTCGTCCGTCGTCACTGCCTGATCGAGCGCTGGCTGACCGACCTCCTGGGGCTGGACTGGGTGGCGGCTCACGAAGAGGCGGATCACCTCGAGCACCTGCTGACCCCGCGTCTGGAGGAGCGGCTCTTCGGGCTGCTCGGTCAGCCGACCACCTGCCCCCACGGCAACCCGATCCCCGGGCGGGGGCGGCCCCTGGCCTGGGCGACGGTCCCGCTGGACCGGGTTCCGGAGGGCCAGGAGGTCGTCATCGACCGCATCACCGAGGAGGCCGAGCGCGACACGGCGCTCCTCACGGCTCTCTGGCAGGCGGGCCTGGGGCCGGGCGTCCGCGTCCGGGTCGGCGCCACCGTCCCGACCGCCGACCAGGTGACGCTGGAGCGCGACGGGCAGCGGATCACGCTCCCGGCGGCCGGGCTGAGCGGGGTGCGGGTGCGGCCGGCCGACCTGGCCCCGCAGGTGCTGGACCTGGTGGGAAGCCCGCGTCCGGAGACTTTCCCGCCGGTCCGGGTGACGGTGGTCGGGGTCCAGGGGCACTGCCAGGCCCACCACCAGCGCGGCGAGCGCTTCGCCATCAGCGCCTGCACGCCGGGGGGCCTCTGCGCCGAGGCCTTCGTGGCCCTCTTCCCGCGGGTGCGGGAGATGCAGCGTCGGCTGGTGGCCGGCGAGGAGCCGCCGGCGGTCGAGGTCGCCTGCCCGGAAGACGGCAACGTCCTCTTCCGCGTCGAACCCCCTGCGGCCTCGGAGTGATCGTCTGCCGGCCTTCGTCTTTCCCCCGCTGAGCCTGAAGGAGTCTTAAGGAGCCTCGGGGCCGCCGGCGCCATGGCGGCCTGTCCGCGGTCTCCGTGGCGCCGGCGCGTCCTGTCGCGCTGGCCACTGATCGGGTCCCGGCTGAGGGTATGGCCGGCCGTTGGCCCGGCCGCGCCGCTGGGCTATAATGGCCGGGAGCCCGCCGGACCGCGCGGTCCGGCGACCGACAGGAGGGAGCGACGGCATGCGTCCGAACAAGGTCAAGGCCCTCTGGCGCGAGAACCGGCCGGTGACCGTGGGCTGGATGGGGACGGCCGACCCCTACGTGGCCGAGACGCTGGCCCACGCCGGGTTCGACGCCATCGTCCTGGACATGCAGCACGGCATGGCCATCGGCCCCGACCGGGCGGCCCTCTGCTTCCAGGCGATCAGCACCACCGACACCGTGCCGTTCGTCCGGGTGCCCTGGAACGACCCGGCGCTCATCCAGTACGTCCTGGACGCCGGGGCCTACGGCGTCATTGTGCCGCTGGTGATGACGGTCGAGGACGCCCGCCGGGCGGCCGGCGCCTGTCGCTACCCGCCGCTGGGCTACCGGAGCGTCGGGCCGAACCGGGCCCGTCTCTACGGCGGCGCCGATTACGTCCAGCAGGCCAACGAAGAGATCGCCTGCCTGGTGATGATCGAGCACATCGCCGCCGTCGAGCGGGTCGAGGAGATCGCCCAGGTGCCGGGGATCGACGGCTTCTTCATCGGCCCGGCCGATCTGGCCCTCTCGCTGGGGCTGCCGCCGGGGGCGGACATCAGCGAGCCGCGGCACGTGGCGGCCTGCCAGCGGGTGCTGGCGGCGGCCCGCAGTCGGGGGCTGGTGGCCGGGATCGCCTGCAGCGGTCCCGAGGAGGCCCGGCGGCGGATCGCCGAGGGCTTCAACTTCAACCCGATCGGCAGCGACATCGGCTTCATCGCCGGCGGCGCCCAGCGGGCCATCCGCCTCTTCCAGACCGGCGCCGCCTGAGGGCGGTCAGCTGGCCGGGGCGCGGCGCAGGGCCAGCGGATTGAGGCGGCGGGCCCGGTCGATAAGTCCGGCCCGGATCTCCGGCGGCAGATAGGGCGGGGTCGGCGGCCGGGCGGCCTCGCAGCGGATGATACCGCCCTCTTTCAGGAGGGCCTTGGTCGCCCGAAACCCGCAGAGTTTGTTTTCGTAGACGATGAGCGGCAGCACCTGCTCGTAGCGGGCCACCGCCTCGGCCCGTCGGCCCGCCTGGTAGAGGTCGAAGATCTCACGCAGGAGGTCGGGGATGAGGCCGCTGGGCATCGTGCCGGTCGCCCCGGCCTCGAGGTCGGGGATCAGGGTAATGGCCTCCTCGCCGTCGAAGACGCCCTCGATGGCTGACCCCGCCAGGCGGAGCAGCTCCCGGATCTTCGACGCCGTACCGGGCACCTCGATAGTACTTCACCTGACGGATCTCGGTGGCCAGGCGGGCCAGGAAGGCGGCCGGGAGGGTGATCCCGCTGACCGGGCTGTCCTGGACCATGATCGGGATATCGATGGCGTCGGAGACGGTCCGGAAGAACTCGAAAATACCGGCCTCGTCCGGCCGGATCGTGCCGTGGAAGGGGGGCATGAGCATGACCATGGCGGCGCCGAGGGCCTGAGCCCGCTGGCTGCGTTCGGCGGCCACGCGGGCGCTGTAGTGGCTGGTGGTGACGATGACCGGCACCCGGTCGCGGGTGTGGCGCAGGATGGTTTCGGTGAGCCGGTCGCGCTCGGCGTCGCTTAAGGCGAACTGCTCGGAGAAGTTGGCCAGGATGCAGAAGCCGTGGACGCCGGCCTCCAGGAAGAAGTCGACCACCCGGACCTGGCTCTCCAGGTCCAGCTGGCCGTGCTCATCGAAGGTGGTCGGCAGGACCGGGAAGACCCCGGCGTACGGTCGCGTCATCGCTCTGCCTCCGAAACAGTGTCCCCGGCCAGGGGCATCCCGGGCTCGGGTTTTGGCGCGACGGCGGGCCTTTGCGGTGGCCCTGAGCATTATAGGGGAGGGAAGACGGCGGTGACAGAGGTCTCGGGTCTGCTTTTCGACCTCTTTGTGATCTTTCTGGCGGCCAAGACCGGCGGAGCGCTGGCCAGTCTGGTCCGGCAGCCGCCGGTCCTGGGAGAGCTCTTGGCCGGCGTGCTTATTGGCCCCTACGCCCTGGGGCTTATCGGCGCGCCGGGCCCGGAACTGGTGGCCGTGTTCGGTAATCCGGAGACGGCCAGCCAGACTCTGAAAGTGGCCTATCATCTCATCGCCGAGCTGGGAGTGATTGTCCTTCTCTTCTTCGTCGGGCTGGAGACGCGGCTGGAGGAGGTGACGCAGGTCGGGGCCCGGGCGGTGGCGGTGGGGATTCTGGGGATCGTCTTCCCCTTTGTCTTTGGCGTGGTGCTGATGGGGGCGATGGGCTGGAGCGGGTTCGTTCCGCTCTTCACCGCCACGGCGCTGGTCGCCACCAGCGTGGGGATCACCGCTCGGGTGCTGCAGGACCTGGGGGCGGTCCGCACGGCCGAGGCCCGGATCATCCTGGGGGCGGCGGTGGTGGACGACATTCTGGCGCTGATTCTCCTGGCCGTGGTGGCCGGGCTGGCGGCCGGGCGTGACCTGAGCCCGCTGGCGGTGGTTCTGCTGGTAGGGCAGGCGGTGGGGTTCACGGTCTTTGTGGCCCTGGTCGGGCGGGGGATGATGCGGCGCTACGCTCTGCACCTGGAGCGGCTGCCGGTGCCCGACGCGCCGTTCAGTTTGGCGGTCGTGCTGATGTTAGGGCTGGCGGCCCTGGCTGGGGCGGTGGGGCTGGCGGCCATCGTCGGGGCGTTTCTGGCCGGGATGGTCCTGGCCGAGGCCCGGGAGCAGTACGAACTGGAGCGGCGGATCGAGCCGCTCTACACCTTCCTGGCGCCGTTCTTCTTCGTGCTGACCGGCAGTCAGGTGGACTGGCGGGTCTTTCTCCAGCCCGAACTGGCGGTTCTGGCCGGGCTGGTGACCGGGCTGGCGGTTCTGGGCAAGCTCCTGGGCGGGGGGCTGGCCGCGCTGGGGCTGGCGCCCCGGCAGGTGCTGGCCATCGGCATCGGCATGGTCCCGCGCGGCGAGGTCGGGCTGATTGTGGCCGGACTGGGCCAGAGCCTGGGGATCATCCCGCCGCCGATCTTCGCGGTCGTGGTGGCGATGAGTTTTCTGACCACCCTCATCGTCCCGCCGGCGCTGGCGCTTCTGTACCGCCGCACGCTGTCAGGTAAGGACTTTCCAACCTAGGCCCGCCCTGCTATACTACAGGCCAAGCGAGCCGGCCCTCTTCGATTGTCTATTAAAGCCGGCTCGGCAGACATTTCGCCGGGAGGGTCAGGCATGGAGGTCCGTCGTCTGAGCCGCCGTCGTCTGCTCGCCGGTCTGGGGGCCACGGCCGTGGCGGTGCTGGCCGCCTGTGCACCGTCTCCCGCGCCCACCCCAGCGCCGGCCGAGCAGCCCAAGCCGGGAGCGACCCCGACGCCCGCCCCTGCGCCCGAGGTCAAGCCGCTCCTGGCCACCCCCACGCCGGTGCCGACGCTGGCGCCGGTCCCCTACAAGGGGGGGACCAAGCTGCTCCTGCGGGTGCACTGGTCGGGGGTCTATTTCAACGACTTCCAGAAGATCATCAACGAGTACAACTCGACCCAGGGTGAAAAAGACAAGATCTATGTCGAACTTCAGCGGTTTGTGGCCGGTCAGGCCGGGCCGATCGCGACCTACATCGCCGACTTCCAGGCCGGGACCCAGGAGGATATCTACCATCTGAACGACGCCTACTTCGCCGACCTCGCCTCGCGCGGCTTCTTCCGGCCCCCGCCGCCGGAGATCCAGAGCTACATCAAGGAGAACTGGCTGGAGACGGCGGTCCGGGCGGGGATCTGGGAAGGCAAGATCATGGGCTATCCCACCGAAAATCAGACCATGGCTGTCTTCATCAACAAGAAGATGGCTCAGGAGGTCGGTCTGGACCCGGAGAAGAGCCCGCCCAGGACCTGGGAGGAGCAGCGCGAGTGGGCCAAGAAACTGACCAAGATCGAGGGGGGCAAGAAGCTCCGTGCCGGCTTCGTCTGGCACGATGCCAACGGCGAACGACAGTTTGTCCAGCGCGTGGTCATGCACTGGCTGAACGGTGAGGACTTCGTCGACACCAGTGTGACCCCGCCGAAGGTCAACATCGCCACCGACATCGGCCGCATGATCACCGAGTACTGGTACAAGCTGGCGGAGGACGGCTCGCTCTCGGCCGATCTGGGCCAGGCGCCGCAGGTCTGGGGCAACCGCCTGGGGGCCATCAACTGGCACGAGTCGTTCGCCGTCTACTTCGTCCTGGTCACCCAGGGTCAGCCGGGCATCCTGGAGGAGCAGCACACCCTGGTGCCCTTCAGCGCCGACGGCTCGAAGCGGGGTAGCAATACCCGCAACTACCACTTCCTGGTCTCGGCGAAGACCAAATACCCGGATGAGTGCTGGAAGTTCCTGCGCTGGCTGAACGATGGGCCAGAGTTCCGCATGCAGAAGTTCCAGACCGATGTCTTCGGCTTCGTGCCCTCGGTTAAGGGCTACAAGCTCCCTGACTTCTTCCCGGCCCAGATGAAGGAGGCCTACAAGAAGGCTCTGGAGAACACCACCCCGATGCCGGTGGTCCGCGGACTGGCCCAGCTGTACAACATCCTGCGTGATAACCAGGACGCCCTGGTCCTTAAGAAGGTGAAGCCGGCCGAGGCGGTCCAGAAGATGGACCAGGAGTTCAAGCAGGCGCTGAAAGAGGCCTACAGCAGCTGAGACGGGTGCCATCTCCCCAGGGGAGACTCTCCCCTGGGGATGCGGGCTTCTCGCTGACAGGGAGGAGGTTATGGCTGTCGAGGCGCGCCCGGCCGGGGGGAGACCCGTCCACCGGACGGGTCTCCGCCGGCGGTTGGGGCTACATACCCTGAGCGCGCGCGAGGCGCTCTTCGGCTACAGCATCGTCGGGGTGGTCTACCTCTTTTTCCTCATCTTTGTCTTTGGGCCGATGTTTCTGGCCTTTGGTGTCTCGCTGACCTGGTGGGATGCTCTGAGCCCGATCAGCCAGGCCGAGTTCATCGGTCTGGAGAACTACCGCTACATCTTCTTCGACGAACGCTTCCGCCTCTCGCTGCTGCATGACGCCGAGTACACGGTCAAGGCCTATGTTGGGCAGATCGGGCTGGGACTGCTCCTGGCGCTGCTCATCAATAATCTGCGCCGCTGGCAGACGGTGGCCCGGATTATTACCTTTTCGCCGGTCGTCCTGCCGCTGGTGGCCACGGCCATCCTCTTCGTCATCCTTATGAACCCCACCTGGGGGCTCTTCAACGTCATCCTGAGGGCGCTGGGGCTGCCGCCCAGCACCTGGCTGCAGGACCCGACCACCGCGATGAATTCGGTCGTGCTCATGGTTATCTGGAAGTACGTGGGCTACTATATCGTGCTCTTCCTGGCGGCGCTGCAGACGGTGCCACAGGAGTATTACGACGCGGCCCACATCGACGGGGCCGGCCCCTGGCAGACCTTCTGGCACATCACCTGGCCGCTCATCCGGCCGGCTTTTCTCTTCATCTCGATCATCAACATTATTGCCAACGCCCAGGTCTTCACCCCGATCTTTGTGATGACTGGCGGCGGGCCGGCCCGGGCGACCGAAGTGGTGGTGGTCCTGACCTACAACACCGCCTTCACCAACTTCCAGTACAGTCGGGCTAACGCGATGGCGGTGGTGCTTTTCTTCATCATTCTGGCGCTGACGCTGCTGCAACTGCGGATCATGCGCCGGGGTGGCGTGGAGAGCTACTAAGGGGGTGTGGCGATGGGCCTCAGAGATCGTCCGACGGTGTCAGCGACCGCCGTGACCCGGCCACGGGTGGCGGTGCGCTGGGGGCAGGTGGCGCTGGAGGCGGGGGCGCTCGTGTTCCTGGTGGTCAGCGCCACAGTGATGTTCACCCCGCTCCTCTGGATGGTGGTCAGCGCCTTCAAGGCCGAGTGGGAGGTGACGGCCATCCCGCCGGTCTGGCTGCCGAGCCAGTGGAAGGTCGAAAACTTCGTGCATGTCTTAAACGCCAGCCCGATCGGCGTGGGGTATAAGAACAGTCTGATCATCGCGACGATTGTCACGATCATTCAGGTCTTCACCAGCGCTCTGGCCGGCTACGCCTTCGCCAAACTGCGTTTCCCGGGACGCAATATTCTCTTCGTCGGCGTCCTCTCGACGATGATGCTGCCCGGCTTTCTCATCCAGATTCCGCTCTACGTGCTCATGGTCAATATCGGCTGGATGAACACCTATCAGGCGATGATCGTGCCGTTTCTTTTCACACCGTTCGGGATCTTTATGATGCGTCAGTTCATGCTGAATATTCCCAGCGATTATATTGACGCCGCCCGCATCGATGGGGCGGGTGAGATCAAGATCATTTACAGTGTGATCTTCCCGTTGATCAGAGAGGCGGCGGCGGCCCTGGCCATCTTTGTTTTTATTGCCCACTGGAACGAGCTCTTCTGGGCGCTTTTGATGCTGCGTCAGCGGCATATGTTCACCCTGCCGCTGGCTCTGTTCGTCATCCAGGGGGACTACGGGACGTTCTATCATCTGGTGCTGGCCGGGGCGACACTGGCCATCATCCCACCGCTCATTGTCTACGCCCTCTTTCAGGAGCACATCGTCCGCGGGATCACGCTGACCGGGTTGAAGGGCTAGCCGCCGTCGTCTGGTTCTCAGAGGATGAGAACCGGGATTGTCAGCGCGGGGTGATGGTGCTACACTCGGAGGCGCCGGGCGCCTCTCTGCTTTCAGCGGCCCCAGGTTCGCCAACGACCCGACGGAGCCGCGAGAGAACCTCTTGATGGCCGCCTCGCTGCTGATGGCGGCTCCGTGCCTGGTCATCTTCTTCACCATGCAGCGCTATTTCGTCTGCGGGATTATCATGTCAGGGATCAAAGGGTGAGAATTCACCCGCCGTGAAAGGGGTGCGATGGTTCCGTTCGACGCGGAGAAGCTGATGGCCCTGATGGAGCAGGCCGGAGTCGACCTGGTCCTGGCCTGCACGCGCCACAACATTCGCTACCTGACCGGCGGCTATTTCTACCACTTCCACGCCCGCTTCACCCGCCTGGGCACCAGCCAGTACCTGCCCTTTGTCGGTATTCCCCGTGGCCGGCTGGCCGACAGTTTCTACATCGGCACGACCGGCGAGCGGGGGGCCCTCGAGGTCCACGGCCTCTGGATCGCCCAGCGCTTTGAGACGGCCCGCAGCACGGTCAGCGCCGCCGCTCAGGCCGCAGCGCTGGCCCGCCAGCTGGGGGCGGGCACCGGTCGGATCGGGGTGGAGATGGCCTTCCTGCCGGCCGACGCCTATCTCACCCTCCAGCGCGACCTGCCCCACGCGACCCTGGTGGACGCCACCGACCTCTTCGACGAACTGCGGGCCATCAAGACGCCGGCCGAACTGGCCCACCTGCGCTCGGTCTACGACCGCACGGCCGCCAGCCTCTGCGCCGCCTTCCAGCACGGCCGGCCCGGCCTCACCACCCGCCAGATGGCCGACCACGTGCGCCTGGAGATGGAGCAGCGTGGCCTGCACTTCCTCTGGGTCTTCACCAACGCCGGTCCCGGCTTCCTGCGGGCGCCCTCGGAGACGCCCTGGCAGCCGGGCCACACGCTCCATCTGGACGCCGGCGGCGAGGACGGCGACTACCTCTCGGACATCTGCCGTATGGGCTGCCTGGGCGAGCCCTCGCCGCTGGCGCGCGAGCTGCACGCCGCCTGCCTGGCCGTCCAGGACGCCGTGCGTCGGGAGCTGCGGCCTGGCCTTCCCTGCGGCGCAGTCCAGGTCCTGGGCGACGAGGCGGTCAAGGCCAGCCCCTTCGCCGCCTACGGACGCTTCGTGGCCCACGGCATCGGCATGGTCTCACACGAGCAGCCGGTCATCCAGCCGGGCAACGAGCGGCCGCTAGCGGCCGGGATGGTCCTCTCCATCGAAACCGAGTTCCGTCACCCCGAGGTCGGACACGTCAAGATCGAGGACGCGGTGGCCATCACCCCCACCGGCTGCGAGGGCCTGGGCGACCAGGGCCGGGAGTGGCAGATCGTCCCGCCGCCCTGACCGCCCCGGTTTTGAACCCGGCCCGGCTCCCGCGGGGCCGCTGGCGGTGTGGGGCGGTGGCCCCGCCGGCCTGTCCGGGGATGACGGCTGGCACCCGGCGCTGGCTGTCGCCGGCCGACCGGGTGTGATATGATCGGCCCTGGGAGGCGTCCGATGAGTCCTCTGCCCCCGCTTCTGCCAGTCCGCCAGCGGCTGCGGGCGGCTCCGCTGGCCGATATCGAGGGCACCGTCCACCGTCAGGTGCTGGCCAGCCGGCTGCGGGAGCGGCTGCGCCCCGGTGCCAGGGTGGCGATCACGGCCGGCAGCCGGGGTATCGCCAATATCGACCGGATCATCGCCGCCACGGTCCGTGCCCTGCGCACTCTGGGCTTTGAACCGTTCATCGTGCCGGCGATGGGCAGCCACGGCGGAGGCACCGCCGAAGGGCAGGTCGAGGTCCTGCGCGCCTTGGGGATCACCGAGGAGCGGGTGGGGGCGCCGATCCGCTCCTCGATGGCGGTGGTCCGCATCGGTCAGACGCCCGAGGGGATGCCGGTGCACGTCGATCGGCTGGCCTGGGAGGCCGACGGCATCGTGGTGGTCAACCGGGTGAAGAAACACACCGACTTCACCGGCCCCATCGAGAGCGGGCTGCTGAAAATGATCGCCATCGGCCTGGGCAAGAAGACCCAGGCCGAACTCATCCACGCCTATGGGGCCGAGGGACTGCGGCGCTTCATCCCGGCGGTGGCCCGGGTGGTCCTGGCCACCGGCCGGATTGTTCTTGGCCTGGCGGTGCTGGAGGACGGGTACGACCAGACGGCGGCCATCGTGGCGGTCGAGCCGGAGGAGATGGAGGCCGTCGAGCGGCGGCTGCTGCGCCGCGCCAAGGCCTGGCTGCCGCGCCTGCCCTTTACGACTCTCGACCTTCTCATTGTCGACTGGATGGGCAAGGACATCTCCGGCACCGGGATGGACACCAACGTCATCGGCCGGGTCAGGATCCCCGGTGAGCGCGACCCGCGCCGCCCACGGGTCCGGCTGCTGGTGGTCCTGGACCTGACTCCGGCCTCGCACGGCAACGCCATCGGCCTCGGGCTGGCGGACCTGACCACCGCCCGTCTCCTGGCCAAGATGGACCGCGAGACGACCTATGTGAACGGCATCACCAGCGGCTTCCTGGAGCGGGTCAAGATCCCGGTGGTTCTGCCCGACGACCGGACGGCCATCGAGACCGCGCTCTCCCGTCTGGACCCGGAGACGGCGGCCAACCCACGGGTGGTCCGCCTCCGCGATACGCTGCACCTCGGGGAGTTTTTCATCTCGCCGGCGCTGCGGGCCGAGGCCGAGGCGCGGGGACTGGAGATCGTCGGGCCGCCTCAGCCGGTCCGCTTCTCGCCCGATGGCCGGATCGAGCCCTTCGAGCAGGCCTTTCCCGGCCTGGCCCATCGTGCGGCGGTCGGGCACTGACCGGAAGAGATCGCCAGCGGAAACAGTGGGGGATGATGACAGAACGAACGCGGAGTCGCCTGATCGAGCGGTTGCGTGATGTTCAGCGTGGGCCGGTGGCCCCGATCGGGTTCGCGGCGGTGCCGCGAACGGTGCCGGCCATGGCCCTCCTCGCCCAGGTGCCGCAGGCCACGGTCGACCTGGTGGCGGCGGCCGGCCAGGCCGGGGCCGACGCGGTGGCCATCCCGGCGGCGACCGGCGCCGCCTCTCCAGAGGAGGAACGGGATCGGTTGATAGCCTGCCAGCAGGCGGCCGGCGGCGTCCCGGTCGGGCTGGTCTACGGGCCGGCGGCCAGTCTGACGGTTGAGGATGTCCACTGGCTGGCTGGCGCCGGCTTCGATTTCCTCATCGTCGGGGTCGAGCAGGCGCCGGCGCCGCTGGTGACGGTCGAGGGGGTCGGCCGGCTGATCCGGGTGGAGGCCGACCTGGCGCCAGGGCTCCTGCGGGCGTTGGGGGAGCTGGAGGTCGACGCGGTCGTCCTGGGGCGGGCCCGTCTGCGCGAGGACGCCGTCTATCTCTCGCTGTATGATGTGCTGGGGATGCGTCAGGTGGCCGACCTGGTGCGCCAGCCGGTGGTCGTGCCGACCGAGCAGAACCTGCTGCCGGCGGATCTCCAGGCGCTGCGCCAGGCGGGTGTCCTGGGGCTGCTTTTGACCCCGCCGCTCATCGGCGAGACCCCGGAGGCCGTGCGGGCCAGCGTCACCCGCTACCGCCAGGCCATCGCCCAGATCCGGCCGCTCCGGCGCCGGCCACGGGAGGAGGCGGTGGTTCTGCCGCAGGTCCGGGCGCCGGCCGTCGAGGAAGAGGAGGAGGAGGAAGAGGACGAGTAGGCCTCAGGTGGCGGCGTCCTCTTTCTCCGGCTGGGGCTCGGGCTTGAGCCAGGCCTGCTGGCCGGGCCGGGCGACGATGGGGATCGGCCGGTCGAACTTGCGGGCCTGACCCAGTTCCCAGGCGTAGAGGGGTCTCCCGGCGGCGTACTCGCGCAGAAAGCGGGGGTCGGCCAGATGCTTCTCCTGGTGCTCGGCCAGTTCTTCCAGGGAGAACGGCCCCCGGCTTCCCAGGATCTCGACCGTGCCCAGGAGTTTCCCGCCGCTGACGACGCCGACCCGGCCACGAATGCGGGTGGGATAGCGGCGGAGTTCCCACCGTTTCTTCCCCTCGACGATGTAGCGGGCGTAGGGCTCCATGACCCGGAAGGCCCGCTCCGGGATCTCGGTGGCGCGGTAGAGGGTGCCGTACCCCACCAGGTAGAGGAGATCGGGCTCCAGGGCCTCGATGACCTCGGTCCGGTGGGTGACCAGGACCAGGGTGAGGTTTTTGCTTCGGGCCAGGTGGGCCAGCCGACGGGCCAGACGGACGGCGGTCAGCGGGTCCAGGTGGGCGGCGAACTCATCGACCAGGAGCAGGTTGGGCTGCCGGGCCAGCAGAGCCGCCAGCCTGGCCCGCTCTTTCTGGCCGGTCGAGAGCTCGCGGAAGGGGGCACGGTAGAGGACGGCGTCGGCCAGCCCGGTCTCGTTGAGGACCTCAACGGCCAGTCCCTCATCCCCGGTGAGCTGATAGAGGGCCTCGGCCAGGGGCAGGTCGCCGAATTCCGGCTCGACCTCGCCGGCGATCAGGGCGGCGACCCGGACGTTTTCCGGGACCGTGACCTCGGCGCTCTCGGGCTGGTACAGCGGGTGGTCGACGCCGACGGTGACGCCGTAGAGCAGCCGCAGGAGCGTCGTCTTGCCCGCCCCCGAGGCTCCCAGCAGGACGTGGACGCCGCCCGGAACGATTTCGATCTCGGCCTCGCGGAAGATGAACTTCTGGATGACACGGTGCTTGACGCCGAAGGCTTCGAGCAGCTGCTGGACGGCCGGTGAGAGGTGCTCGAGCGTCAGGCGGTTGGTGTACGACTTGGTGAGCCGGCGCAGGATGAGGGGACCGGCCAGTTTCTCCACGGTGGGGAAGCGCGAGCGGTAGAGTTTGCCTCCGTGCTCACGGGCGACCGGATCATGGCGCAGGAAATGGGCGATCCGCCGTTCGGCGGTCGCGGAGAGGGGGTAGTAGAGGACGGGCCGTCCGCCGGCGGTGTCCCAGAGGTAGACGAAGCCGACCTTCTCCAGGAAGGGGTTGTAGCGGGCCATCATAGCGATGGTCTCGATGGCCTCTTTGGCGACCCGCATCTCCGGGATCCAGCGCTCCCGGACCCAGTCGAGCATGGCCCGGACGGCCTGCTGTCCCAGGCCGTCGGCACGGTAATCAGGGTGAATGACCACCCGGGCCAGGCGGGAGACCGGCGAGCGGGTGGTCCGCAGCGATTCCTCCTGGGCCTCCCACCACGAGGGGGCCTGAACCCCTTCAGGGTGGAAGGGGTAGGCGAACCAGTCGGGGGGAAAAACCTTCTGGCGGATGTTGGGCTCGACGGTGCCGTCGGGCCGGCGCCGATGCATCAGCGGCACCGGCGGGTCCACCCGGACGTAGCCCACGTACTGCGGCTCGTAGGGGGCGCGGGTCTGGAGTTCCAGGACCAGGAAGCGCGAGGCGCGGGTGGCGCTGCGCAGGTCGTGCAGCCGCATCCGTCCGCCGCAGCGCGGGCAGGTCGGGCGGGCGTTGGCCTCGATGTAGAGGTCGCAGGTCTCGCAGGTCCAGAGGGCGATGAGTTCTTCGTCAGAGGCGTAATGGTACTGCTCGAGCTCGACGATGGCCTCGTAGTCGCGCTCGTAGCGGGCCTCGCGGGCCAGCAGGGTGTAGGTGTACAGCACCTTGCCGCTCAGCGGCGAGCGGCGCTCCAGCGTGTAGGCGCGGGCGAAGAGCGGCCAGATGGGGACCTCGCCGGCCAGGGTGTAGTCGTCGAAACCGATGGCCTCCGTTCGGGTGGTCGAGAGCCGGAGCTCCTGTCCCTCCAGGAGCCACTGGGCGACGGTGCCGGTCATCGGCAGGGTGTACTGGACGCCGGCGGCGTCCTGAACGACGAGGAAGCCGAGATAGCGGTAGTTCGCCTGACGGATCCGGCGGGCGACGACGGTGACGGGACGGGGATCAGCCACAGGTGGTCTCCAGTTGCCCGCGGAGGCGGGCGAGATGTTCCTGCATCCGGGCCCAGTGCGTGCCCGGCCAGTAGAACCGCTGGCAGGCCGGGCACTGGCTGAGCCGTGGCTGGGTGGCCAGGACGTAGGGCGGCACCCGGCCGGCGGCCTGGTCGCGGCTGGCGGCGACCAGGGGCGTGTTGCAGGCCAGGCAGCGGGTCAGCCCCGGTGTCTCCAGGCTCAGACGGAGCTGCCGGGCGACCTGCAGGAGCTGGTCGTCGAGGCGGTCGCTGGTGATAAGCAGCGCCGGCACTCCCCGCTGGCGGGCCAGGGCCACATCGCGGGTCAACAGCAGCCGCCCCTCCAACCGGGCCAGCCGGGCCAGCGCCCGGTCGTCCAGATCGGGCGCGTAGAGGACATCGTGGCCCAGCACCCGCAGCCAGCGGGCCAGCCGGCCCAGCATCCCGTCGGCCAGAAAGCGCATCACAGCATCTCAGTGAACGACCGTCGGCTTTTGCCTTCGGCTTCTTGCAGGCATGACGGTTGGACAAGCCAATCGTCCCTGCGGGCTTGTTCCAGGCCCAGTTTAAGTATCAGCATCGCGGCGTTGATATCACGATGAACGGAAAAGCCACAGCGCAGACAATCGTGCCAGCGAACAGAGAGATCTTTCGGCACAGAGCACCTGCACGCTGCGCAGGTCTGGCTTGTGCCGCTGGCGGGCACAGAAATCACTTCCCTCACAGCCCTCCAAGCCTTGTCGGGAAGGATTTGTTTAAGGAACAGCGCCCAACCGGCATCGTGGACAGACTTGCGCAGAGTGCTTCGCGCCAGGCCTTTTACGTGAAGGTCTTCAACGCATATCAGGTCGAACTTCTTGACCAACCAGGCCGTCAGTTTGAAGTAAAAGTCCCGTCGTTGGCGCCCAATCTTCAGGTGCAGTTTGGCAATTTGCCCGCGCATCCTTCGCCAACGTTTAGAACCCTTGACTTTCTTGCCGAGGATGCGTTGCTTTGTCGCAATCTTTTCTTCGGTCTTCCGCATCCATCTTGGGTTATCTAGAAGTGTGCCGTCAGAAAGAGCCAGAAGGTTCTCCACTCCGACATCTATTCCAACAGCCTTGCCTGTTGGTGGCAGAGGGTTACGAACGACCTCATCTGGCACCTCCAAAGCGAAGGTGGCAAACCACCCATCGGCTTTGAGGGTCAGCCAAACCTGTTTGATGTGTGCTCCTCTCGGTAGTTCTCTGTGCCAGACAATCCTAATCGATCCAACTTGTTGAACCCTCAACCGTAAGCGCCCATATTCGTCGTGAACAATCTTTACTCCATCACCGTAAGTAAACTCCAGGGTGCGGAAACGATGCGGTTTTTTGAAACGAGGATAGCCCACTTTTTGCCCGTTTTTGATGCCTTGAAAAAAGCGTCGAAAGGCTTTATCGAGGCGACGAAGAACATGCTGGGCAGCGCTGAAGTTGAGGAGTGCGAGTTCCTTATTTTTCTGCCTAAGAGTTTTCAACTTTAGTGCCTGTTCAAGGTAAGTGACAGAGCGACCTTCTTGCTCCCAAACATCCTTTCGCTCGGTGAGGGCGTCATTGTAGAGGCGACAGGCAACCCTAAGCAGTTGCCTCAACGCTTTCTCCTGTGTCTTATTCGGATTAAGACGATATTGAAATCCCAACTGCATGACTTAACGACCTCTCTGGGAAGCGACGTATCTTTCGACAGTTT
This sequence comes from Chloroflexota bacterium, assembly GCA_034433795.1. Taxonomy (GTDB): domain Bacteria; phylum Chloroflexota; class UBA6077; order FW602-bin22; family DAOUAE01; genus DAOUAE01. The sequence continues at coordinate 203,072 of DAOUAE010000002.1, read as the reverse complement.
CCTCGCTCATGTGCCCGACTGTTCCGATAAAATAGGAACGGCTCCACAGTGTTGGTGGTCGCCGCCGCAATTCAGGGGTTTCTGCCGGTATAGCGCTGCAAGCAAAAGGCGATCGGGCTGGCGACAGGTCAAGTGTCTGCATCGGCACGAGAAGGTGGAAGTGGTCAGGTTGAATCGCCAATTCCAAGGATTCTCCGCCAGGCATAGTTGCGCATTTCCGCAGCAATCGCTCAAGGCGTGTCGCAATTGCCCCTTGTGGGACAGAACAACGGTATTTGGAATACCAAACAAAGTGGATCGCACAGACACCGCCAGAGTGAGCTGACCAGCGCTCGCCAAGCGTCTCAGGGATCATTGTCGTATCACTGGTGTCTATAACATAGAAAGCCTTCGAAGGCAATACAATGGCGTATTCCTCCACGGTCTTTTCATGCTGTCGTGGCGACTGAGGCGAGGCCGAGGAAGCGCAGGGCAGCCTGCGGCTGCCAGCCATGCTGCCGCAGTGCCGCCGCTACATTTTGGACTGGACGCCACACCGCTGCAGCCGCGCCAGCACCACGTTCCGCAGGGCCGCCAGCCCCTCGGGCGCCGACCCCGTCCGCACCCGGCAGCCGTCCTCGCCGAGCGTCACAGCCCGCACCCAATGCCGCCGATTTTCAATGGCCCCGCACCAACCCCCGCAAGCGGGCCGCCCCCACCTCCGGTCCAAGACTTGTCACGGCGTACCGCACCTCCCGCCGTTGCTACCCCTGCCGCTCGACCTTCCGCACCTGGCTGACCCCCGGCCAGTCCAGATAGCCGGCGAGGGCCGTCGCGGCCCAGAGCCGTCGCCCCTCCTGCCGGTCTCCGTGGCGACCGCGCTGTGCGGCAGACCGAAACCGCTCCCCCGGCGGCGGCTCGGCACACAGCCGGGCGCTATCCCCGGAGAGCGTTGGCTGGTTGCGCGTACCGCTCACGAGCTACTCTCCATCCGCCGCAGGGATCGGTGGGCAGAATGCCCGCTGGGCGGCGAGGGCATCACCCGTCACCACGCGCTCGGCGAGCGGCCGAGCGGCCAGGACAGCCGGTGCGACGCTCCGCCGCATGTGGGCTTCCCCCTCACCCTGCTTGCGCCCGCACCCGGCCGGCCTGCGGCGCAGAGACGGCGACGAGCCGCACGCCCGGTCGCTCGTCGCCGGGGAGGCCCCGCCGCCCCGTGCCGGCGCGGGCGATGGCCTCCGCCCCAGCGCCGAGATGCGCCGGCGCCCACGTCCGCCGCACGGCTGCGCACGCACGCGCGTCCCGCCGGCGGAAGACCCGGGGCAGCGTCGCCCCGGACGGGGTCTGCTCCCGTGGAACCCCCAGCGCCTTGACCACCGCTGGCGCCGGCAGTCGCCCCCACGGCCAGAGGGCCGAGAGACGTCGGGCACCACCGCGCCTGGCGGCGGTCGCCAGGGGATGGCGGCGGCCCGGGGACAGCGCGGGTCGGGCACCGGCGCAAAGGCCGTGAAGAGACGCCGAACCAGAGCTGCCGTCTCCCTACCCCAAGCCTACCACGCATGCATCACAGTGAAAAGACCCTGGTACTCCTCTGTCGTCTGAAGGCGACAGTCCTCTGCGCCCAACAGGTTATGGTAGTCAACCGGACGCGCGAGCGTCAACGGCTGTCCTTGCGCGGGCTCGGGGGCTGTGGTATGACTTAGCGGGACTCAGGAGTTCTCGCGAGGAGAAGGCGTGTCTGGACCGCTCGACCACCTGTCCGAGGTCTTCCGGCAGCTGAACCAGCCGGCCCCTCCAGCGCTGGATGGCCATCCCGGCCTGGCCATCCAGCCCGATCTGGACCGGGAGCAGCGCAAGGGTGTCCCCGAGGTGATCCTGGCGGCCGGGAAGCCGTTCCCCGAACTGCTGCAGCTCACCCGCCTGTTCCTGGAGCGCCGCCAGCGGGCCATTCTCAGCCGGATCAGCCCGGAGCAGGTGGCGGCGCTCCGCGCGGCTCTGCCCGGCGCGGTCTTTGAAGACCATTCGGTCGCCCGGCTGCTGGTGGTCCGCCAGCCGGGCACCCGACCGCCTCAGAGTGGGGGGCACGTGGGCCTGATCACCGCCGGCACCACCGACCTGCCGGCGGCCACCGAGGCGAAGGTGATCGCCCAGGAGATGGGCTGTCGGGTGACCGCGGTCTACGACGTCGGGGTGGCCGGGCTCCACCGGCTCTTCAAGCCGCTACACGACCTTCTGACCGCCGGAGTGGATGTCATCATCGTGGCGGCCGGGATGGATGGGGCCTTGCCCTCGGTGGTGGCCGGGCTGGTGGACGTCCCGGTCATCGGACTGCCGACCGCCAACGGCTACGGTCTGGGCGGCCAGGGGGTGGCGGCGCTGCTCAGCATGCTCCAGACCTGTGCGCCGGGGCTGGTGGTGGTGAACATCGACAACGGCATCGGGGCCGGCGCCACCGCCGCGCTCATCGCCAATCGCGTCGCCCGGGCCCGCCAGGCCGCCCGGGAGCGCGACGTCATCCCGGACGGTGACGCCCGGTGATCGCCTACGTTGACTGCTTCTCCGGGGTCAGCGGGGATATGCTCCTAGCCGGCCTTCTCGACGCCGGCCTCGACCCGGACCGCCTGCGCCAGGAGCTGCGGCGGGTTCCCCTTGGCGGCTATACACTCGAGGTCCAGCGGGTCAGCCAGCACGGGCTGACCGGGACCAGCGTCCGGGTGGTGGTCGCAGAGCCGGCCTCGCCGGAGCGGCACCTGGCGGACATCCTGGCGCTGGTCGAGCAGAGCGCCCTGGCCGAGCCGGTCAAGGAGAAGGTCCAGCGGGTCTTTCGGTTGCTGGCCGAGGCCGAGGCGACGGTCCACGGCACCACCCCCGAGCGGGTGCATTTCCACGAGGTGGGCGCGGTCGACAGCATGGTGGACATCATCGGCGTCTGCCTGGGGCTGGATCTCCTGGGGGTCCGCGCGGTCTACGCCTCGCCGCTGCCGGCGGGCGGTGGGCAGGTCCAGACCGCCCACGGGCTTCTGCCGGTGCCGGCGCCGGCCGTGCTGGAGATCTGCCGGCGGGTTGGGGCGCCGCTTCTGCCCAGCGCGGCCCGCACCGAACTGGTCACGCCAACCGGCGCTGCTCTGCTGGGGGCCCTGGCGACCTTCGCCCAGCCGGCCCTGCGGCTCCGGGCGGTGGGCTACGGCTTCGGCCAGAAGACGCTTCCCTGGCCCAACTGCCTGCGCCTCTGGCTGGGAGAGCCGCTCGACCCGGGGCTGGACTGTGAGCGGCTGGCGGTCCTGGAGACCAACATCGACGATGCCACCCCGGAGATGCTGGGGGCGGCGATGGAGCGGCTCCTGGCCGAGGGGGCGCTCGACGTCTTTTTCACCCCGATCCAGATGAAGAAGAACCGGCCGGCGACCAAGGTCAGCGTGATCGCTCCGCCGCCGCTGGCGGCCCATCTGGCCGCGGTTCTCATCGCCCAGACGACGACCCTGGGGGTGCGGGTCTTCACGGCCGAGCGCTACCGGGCCCAGCGCTGGACGGCCACGGTCGAGACCCCGTGGGGACCGGTGCGGGTCAAGGTGCGCGATCTCTTCGGCCAGCGCCAGGCCAGCCCCGAGTACGAAGACTGTCTTCGTCTGGCCCGGGCCCACGACCGGCCGCTGGCTGAGGTCTACGCCGCCGTCGTGGCGGCGGCCCGGGCGGCCGGGCTCGTGACCCCCTAGGCGGGCGTGAGCGGTCCGCCGCTGGTCGCCGGGGCGCTGTCGGCCCGGGCCAGATGGTCCATAAAGGGCCGCAGGAGCGCGGTCAGTTCGACCGGCACCAGGATCTTGGTCGCCTGGCCGGCTCCCAGGGTCTTGAGGGCCTCCAGGTACTGCAGGCTCAGCGTCTTGCTGTCGAGCGTCTGGGCCACCCGGTAGATCGCCTCCAGCGCCAGGGCGTAGCCCTCGGCCCGCAGGATGGCTGCCTGCCGCTCGCCCTCGGCCCGCAGGATGGCCGACTGCTTTTCGCCTTCGGCCACCTTGATGGCCGCCTCGCGTTTGCCGTCGGCCTCGGTGACCATCGCCCGGCGGTTGCGTTCGGCGCTCATCTGGCGGCTCATCGCCTCCTGAATCTCGCGCGGCGGAGCGATCTCGCGGATCTCGACGCTGGTGACCTTCACCCCCCAGCGCTCGGTGACCTCGTCCAGCTTGCTCCGCAGGACCTGGTTGATCTGCTCGCGCTTGGCCAGGACATCGTCGAGCAGGATCTCGCCGATGACCGCCCGCAGGGTGGTGGTGGCGATGCCCTGGGCCGCTCCGGCGAAGTTGACCACCTGGACGATGCTCAGGACGGGGTCCACCACCCGCATGTAGATGAGGAAATCGATGGTCACCGGGGCGTTGTCTTTGGTGATGCAGGTCTGGTGGGGCACCTCGATGAAGATCTCCCGCAGGTCGACCGACTGGGCCCGGTCGACGAAGGGGATGAGCAACACCAGCCCCGGGCCGCGCTGGCCGATGCACCGTCCCAGCCGGAAGACCACCAGCCGCTGGTACTCCGGCACGATCTTGATGCTGCCGGTCACCACCACCAGCCCGAAGAAAGCGATCAGGCCCAGCGCAATGAGCGTGGTCAGCGCCACCATGGCCTCCTCCCACCGGTTGTGCCTGCAGTATAGCGGGCGAGCGGCGGAGGGTCAAGGCGCCCCGGCGGGACTTGCGGGTCCGTGGTCGGCCGGGCTATACTGGGCGACCGATCGGAGAGAGGCGATGGCGGAAAGCGGGCGACCGAACGCCCTGGCCGTCTACACGGTGGTCCTGCTGAGCGATGGCGCGCGGTACCTGCTCCTCGAGCGGGCGGCGACAAAGCGCTTCGCGCCAGGGCGCTGGACCGGTCTAGGGGGGCGGGTTGAGCCGGACGAGCTCGGCGACCTGCGGGCGGCCGCCCGGCGCGAGGTCCTGGAAGAGAGCGGCCTGGCGCCGGAGGCGGTGCCGGACCTGACGCTCCGCCGGGCGCTCCTGCAGGCCCGGCCGGGAGCGCCGCTGACCGTGCTCCTCTATTTCACCGGGACGCTGCGCGCTCCCCCGCCGCCAGCCGGGCCGGAGGGCCGGCTGGTCTGGGTGGCGCCGGCCGAGTTCGACCGGCTGGATATCATCGAGAACACGCGGGCCGTACTGCCGCTGCTCGTCGCCGACCAGGCCCGCGACCCCGCGGGAGCCGAGCCGGTGTGGCTCGGCGTCGCCTGCTACCGGCCGGACGGGGCGCTGGAGCGGATCGTCTGGGGCTGCGAGCAGACCGGTCTCACCCCCCGGCGGGGGCGAGGCTGACCGGGCGGCCCTCGCGGGCCGACTGGAGGAGAGCCAGGACCACGGCCAGGTCGGCCCGGCCCTCCTCGCCGGGGATGGCCGGCGGGCGGTCGGCCCGAATGGCCTCCAGGAACTCCCGGTTTTCGGCCTGCATGCTGCGGTTGACCCCGGTGGCCGGATCGACCACCGGTTCGACCGGGATCACCTCTTCATGCTGGTCGGCGAGTCGGATGAGCCGCACCTCGCCCCGGCGCGGGGAGTAGGCGGTGGCCCGGTGGCCGATGACGCCCCACTCCCACCGGCGCAGCCCGCTCTGCAGGCTGGCCTCCAGCAGGCCGGCGGCGCCGCTGGCCAGGGTGAAAAGGCCGTGGACGACCGTGTCGAAGTCGGGATGTTCCGCCCAGCCGTAGCCCACCTGCCCGACGACCCGGACAACCTCGCCGCCCAGCCAGCGGATGGTGTCCACCTCGTGGACCTCGGATTCGACGGCGAAGCCGCCCGACCGGCGCGGATCCAGTCGCCAGGCGGGGAAAGTCTCCGGCCGGGCCGCCAGCAGCCGCCGGCCGAAGACGACGAGCGGCTGGCCGAGCGCGCCCTCCTCCACCAGGCGCTTCAGCGCTAGCGTCTCCGGATAGTAGCGGATGACCTGCCCCACCATCAGGTGCACGCCGGCCCGTCGGCAGGCGGCGATCATCCGATCGGCCCCGGCCAGGTCCAGGGCGATAGGCTTCTCGCAGAAGACGTGGCAGCCGGCCTCGGCGGCCCGGACGGTCTGATCGGGGTGCAGGTCGGGGGGCGTGCAGAGCCAGACGGCCTGGGGCCGCCGGTCGTAGAGGGCGCTCTCCTCGGCGAGGGCCGGGGCTCCGGCCAGCTGCGCCAGGGCCATCGCCCGCTCCTGGACCGGGTCGACGACCCCGACGATCTCCACCCCCTCCAGGGCCAGCAGGGCCCGCAGGTGGTCGCGGGCGATGGTCCCGGCCCCGATGATCCCGATGCGCATGGTGGCCATCAACCACCTCCTCGTCGGCCGGCGGGCAGCCAGCGCTTGGCCAGCCGGCAGACCACCGTGTAGGTGGGGTTGTAGACGTTGCCGACGGCGTACTCGACGCACTGGCCGAGGAGAGTCTGGGCGGTGGTGGGCGGCAGATCGTAGTCCTCCTGGAGCCAGCGGACCATCTCGGTGGTGGCGTGCTGGAGAGCGGCGTCGAGCGGCCGGTCGTTGCCGATGGTCATGAGGGCGTCGGCGTCCTCGGCGCGGGGCCAGGCGATGGACCAGCCCTTGATGACCCGGACGGTGAACTGCACCGTCATCGAGACCTCGATACCGGTGCCGACGATCTCGCCATCGCCCTGGGCGGCGTGGCCGTCGCCCAGGTGAAAGAGGGCGCCAGAGACGAAGACCGGGAAGTAGACTGTGACCCCGGCGGTGAAGCCCCGGTAGTCCATGTTGCCGCCGTGGGTCGAGGCCACCGCGGTCGAGAGGGCCTGCCCGCGCGGCGGAGCCACGCCAAAACAGCCCAGCAGCGGCCGGAGGGGAACGGTCAGGGTCTCCAGACCCGGCAGCGGCGGACAGGGTCTGGCCAGGCCGTTCTCCAGGTCCAGGTCCCATTCGATGAGCGGCTGCTCGCGGGGCAGCGAGGGGACGAAGGCCGGGTCGACGACATGGGGGGCCAGGACGGCCCGGCTTCGTCCGAGCCGGCGGTTGGGCCAGATGCGGTCGAAATGGACCGCCAGAACGTCACCGGGCTCGGCCCCCTCGACGAAGAAGGGACCGGTCTGGGGATTGCCGGGGGCGGTGACCGGCCGGTCGGCCGCATCGCGGCCGGCGTTATCCACGGTGACGGTGATCACCGAGTCGCCGTCGCCGATGCGTAAGACGGGTGGATGCGGCCCAAGGGTCACGTGGTAGTGGGTCGGCTGAAAGTGATGCACGGCCACGGTCCGCCTCCTCACCGGGGGGGTCAGTCGGGCTGGTCGGCTCCAACGGGACGAGCGTGCACCGGCAGCCCTCGGGGCAGGTGCAGCCGGCGATGGGCAGCGTCGGTGCCTTGTCGGCATCGTAGACGCCGGCCGCGGTCCGGCAGGTCCGGCAGGCGCCCGGCGAGGCCACCAGCCGGACCTCGCGACTCGGCGGGGCCGGGGCCGTCGGGGTCTCCGGGCGGTGGCGGACCAGGCCGGGCCAGGCGGTGGCGCCGGGCAGGTCCTCGAAGCGGGCCGGCGCCGGGGGCGGCAGCCGCAGGCCCCGCTCCCACCGCATGCCGCAGCGCCGGCATGAGCAATCGGGTGGGCGGCCGAACGCCTCAGCCAGAAGGAGCGGCCAGGCCGGGGGGAAGATGATCCAGAGCCAGGCCCACCCGCGCGGCCAGCGCCGACGGGTGCTAACGGCCGTGCTGCCGCACCAGGGGCAGCGGCGGCCGTCTTCGTCGGTGCGCCCCACCGCCATTGTGCTCACCTGTGGCCTCGGGAGTGTCTCTGCGGCGATCCTAGCACGGCCCGGCCGCCGGCCGCAACCGCCGGGCTCTCTCAGCGTTGCAGGATGCCGGCCACCCGCAGGCTGCCGGTGGCGAGTTTGATCTCCTCGGCCGGCCAGCCGGGGGTTTCGGTCAGGTTTTCGAAGCCCTCGGCGGTGATGAGAATAGTGTCCTCGGCCTTGGCTCCGGCCACCGACGGGTTCCAGGCCACGGCCTGGTTGGCCTGGAGGACGCCGGGGCAGTCCGGCGTGGCCAGGTAGTCGCGCGGTCGGTAGCCGGTGGGGCCGCCCTGATGGTGGGCCTTCCACTCGTCGGGGTAGCCCAGTTCGGCGTACCTGGCCTGCAGCCCCCGGAAGATCTCGGCCACCGGCCGGCCTGGTCGGCTCTCCTCGACGCAGTAGGCAAAGAGGCGGGTGACCACCTGGTGGCGCTGACGCAGGTCCAGCGGGATCGGCCCGAAGTGGACCATGCGCGTCAGGCAGGCGTGGAGCCCCCATTTGTAGGCCACCGTGACCAGCATCGCCGTCCAGGTCAGGCGTTTCTCGCTGGGGATAGGATGCCGGTAGCGGGCGATGCGGTCGTCGGTGGCGATGAGCGTCACCCGTGGCACGATCCCGTGGGCCACCAGCCGGCCGTTGAGAACGGCGGCGATCTCGTGCTCGGTCTGGCCGGGGTGGATCGAGCGAGCGGCCTCGGCCATGGCCCGGCTGGCCCGGGCGCAGAGCCAGCGGTAGCGCTCGATCTCGTCCTCCAGGAGCGGGACGCGCAGGTCGTCGAAGCCGGGCGGGAGCGGCTGGGTCCCCTCGACCGGGAGGTCGCTGGCCACCGCCCCGCTGGCCAGCTTCTGGACCAGGGCTGGGAACTGCCCGGCCTCGTACCATGGGTACTCCACCGGCTCGAAGCCCAGCCCGCTCACCTCTTCGTCGCGCAGGCGGTTGAGTTCGTTGTTGGGGGCCACCAGGTACTCGCGGTCGGGGGTGATGAGGAGCGAGGCTGCCCCCGCCTCGGCGCCGGTCAGGATGTGGTTGTCGCCGCCGGCGGTGTACCAGGCGAAGTTCTCGGTGCGGGTCAGCAACAGGCCGGCCAGCCGGTGCTGGCGCAGATAGGCCCGCACCCGCTCGCGTTTGACCCCGATCTCGCGGCTCCGGTCCATCACTCCACCTCGAGAATCATCTCGATCTCGACCGGGATGCCGCCGGGCAGCGAGGCCATGCCCACCGCCGAGCGGGCGTGGCGGCCGTTCTCGCCGAAGACGGCCACCAGGAGGTCCGAGCAGCCGTTGATCACCTGGGGCTGCTGGGTGAAATCGGGGGTCGAGTTGACCATTCCCAGAACCTTGACCACCCGTCGCACGCGGGCCAGATCGCCCAGCGCGGCCTTGGCCGCCGAAAGCAGGTTGAGGGCGCAGTAGCGGGCGGCCTCGTAGCCCTCCTCGACCGTGTACTCCTGGCCGAGTTTGCCGCGCCAGGTCCGGCCCTCCCAGTCGGGACCGTGACCGGACAGGAAGAGCAGGTTGCCGGTCCGGACGTAGGGGATGAGCGGGCGGGTGCCCAGGTCCACGGGCTTGAGCGTGTAGCCGAGCTGGCGGAGTCGTTCCTCTGGATGCATCGCGGTCACCTCTCCAGATCTGGGCTGGCAGCGGCCGAAAGTCCAGGCGACGGCCGTTCGTGCCTCATCCTAGCCGCTTTCCCGACCGCCGTCAATTCCGCCTCTCCGGGATGACGCCCCGGCGGCTCCTGGGTACAATAGAGACAAGCCGCCGGTTCTGGAGCGCTGCCGTGCCCATCCGCGTTCTGCCTCCCGCGGTCGCCGCCCAGGTGCGGGCCGGTGAGGTGGTCGAGCGGCCGGCCTTGGTGGTCAAGGAGCTGCTGGACAACAGTCTGGACGCCGGTGCCGACACGATCACCGTCGAGATCCGCCAGGGTGGGCTGGAGCTCATCCGGGTGACCGATAACGGCCTCGGCATCCCGGCCGCCGAGGCGGAGCTGGCCTTCGCCCGCCACGCCACCAGCAAGATCAGCACAGCGGCCGATCTGGGGCGGATCCGCACCCTGGGCTTTCGGGGCGAGGCCCTGCCGAGCATCGCCGCCGTCGCCCAGGTCAGTCTGTTGACCCGTCCGCCGGACCAGCCGGCCGCCCTCTTTCTGGCTCTGGAGGGTGGGGTGGTCCGGCACCGGGAGTTCCGACCCGGCCCGCCGGGCACCACGGTCACGGTGCGCCACCTGTTCTACAATACTCCGGCCCGGCGACGCTTCCTCCGGAGTCCGGCGGCCGAGGGCCAGCAGATTCTGCATCTCCTCTGGCACTACGCCGTGACCTTCCCCGAGGTCCGCTTCACCCTGCTCAGCGACGGTCGCGAGGTGCTCGGCTGTGGCGGCCAGAGCGACCCGGCGGCGATCCTGGCCCGCCTGATCGGACCGGAGATGGCCGACCGCCTGGTGACCGTCGAGCAGGCCGACCTGGAGGGCGCGCCCCTTCACCTGCGGGCGGTGCTGGCCCCGCCCGACCTGGCCCGGCCAACCCGTCAGTGGCTCTTCTTCGCCGTCAACCGCCGGCCGGTCCAGGGGCGGCTGCTGGCGCTGGCCGTCGAGGAGGCCTATCGGCCCTATCTCCCGGACGGCCGGCACCCGGTCGGTGTGTTCCATCTGACCGTGCCGGTGGACGAGGTCGACGTCAACGTGCACCCGGCCAAGACCGAGGTCCGGCTGCGGCGCGAGCGGGCGGTCTTCGCTCTCCTCCAGCGCACCGTCCGCTCGGCGCTTCTGGACCTGGCGCCTCTGCCCGTGGTGAGCCGGGTGACGGTGGTCGAGCCGCCGGCGCCGGCCGCCCAGCCGGCGCTGCCGCTCTCACCCGTTCCTCCGGCCGCCCGGCCGGCCTCGCCGGCCGATTCCCGGCCGGCGTCCGCGCCGACCACCGGCCGATGGCCGGCCCTGCGCGTTCTGGGGCAGGTCCAGAACACCTACATCGTGGCCGAGGGGCCCGACGGTCTCTACGTCATCGACCAGCACGCCGCCCATGAGCGGGTACGCTATGAGGAGCTGCGGGCCCAGCGGGCCCGCGGGGGTCTGGCCGCCCAGGCTCTGCTGGAGCCGCTGGTGGTCGATCTCCCGCCGGAGCACCGGGCGGTGGCCGAAGAGCAGGCCACGACGCTGGCCGAACTGGGGTTCACCGTCGAACCGTTCGGTCCGGGCAGCCTGCTGGTGCGGACCGTGCCGGCCGGTCTGCGCTCGGGGCCGGCCGAGGCCCTGGGGGCGCTGCTTCAGGCGATGGCCCTTGGCCGTCCGCCTGCGGAGGAGACCGATCCCCTGCTGGCCACCCTGGCCTGCCACAGCGCGGTCCGGGCTGGCGATCCGCTGACACCGGAGGCCATGATCGAGCTGGTCGAGCGGCTGGAAGGGGTCATGCACTCGCGCTACTGCCCGCACGGCCGGCCCACCGTGTTGCGGCTCAGCGCCAGCCAGCTGGAGCGGGACTTCCAGCGCCGTTAGGTCAGGCCGCCGCCCGCCCCTCGGCCCGGATGCGCTCCTCCAGGGCCTGGCAGATGATCCCCGGCAGCGCCTCGATATCGGGCACCAGGTGCCCCCGGGCGCAGGCGACCGGTGCGCCGTTGACCACCGGCTCGTAGGAGGCCTTGAACTCGGCCTCGGCCAGCCCCACCCCGAAGGCCAGGACGCTCAGCCGCTCGTGCGGCGGGACCACGCTGTTGCGCTCGTCGATGGCCACCAGCATATCGACCAGGGCGGCGCGATCCGAGGAGATGCCGTCGGTGACGATCAGAATCGTCTTGAGGCCGCGCTGGGCCAGGACGTCCTGAACGGCCCGCTGGAGAGCCGGGCCGTCGTGGGTCTCGCCGTGCTCGAGGTGGTACATCTCGCGGATAAGGTAGCTGAAGTCCTTGATCACATAGGCTGAGGCCGGGGCGATGTGCATGGAATCATAGGCGCACTCGGCGAAACTGCGTAGCACCCGCGTCTCCTCGCTGAAGCACATCACCTGGTAGGGCAGTTTCAGCCGTTCGTGGATCTCGATGAAGAGCACGGTCGTATCGACCAGCTGGTCGAACTTGCGCGAGGGGTAGCCGCGCTGGACCACGCTGCCCGAGACGTCGAGGAGGATGGCGTTGGCGAAGTCCTTCAGGCTGTCGTCACGGTGCTGGCGGGTGCCCTTGAGGAAAGCCAGAGCCGGATCGATGATCAGATTCTCCGGGCGGTCCTCGTCGATCTCGCCCGAGTCGCCGCGGCGGTGGCGGCGGGGGCGTCGCCAGGGGTCGCTCGTCCCAAACCGCCGCTGATTGAGGATCTCGACCAGGCCCTTTTTGCCGTCGCGGCCGTAGAGGGCGGCCTCGATGAGCGGCTCCAGCCGGCGGACCGCGGCGATGTAATCGAAGTTCTCGTAGTCCACCCCCTGGCGCCAGCGGGTGGGCCGGAACCGCCGCAGGATGATGGCCGATCGCCCCAGGCCCCGCTGGGGGGTCGGGAGCGGGGGCGGGGCGCCGTTGGCCGGCGAGGCCGGACGGGGCGTCGGCGTGGGCGGACCCTCGCGGGGAGGCTCGGCCTGGTCGGCGTCGGCCAGCCCGGCCTCCTCCCCCAGACTCCGTGGAATCACAACCTCGACGGTCCGGACCGGCTGGTCGGGAGTCTCGGCGGGCCGCTCGGGCTGGTCCGGCTCCGCCGGCTCGTCGCCGTCCTCGACCGTAGGGCTCTCCGGCACCGGCTCGTCGAGCGTAGCGACCTCGGCCGCCCGGCTGATCTCGGTCTGGCTCAGGGCCACCAGTTCGGCGTAAGGGGCCAGGCAGTGGTCGGCCACCAGCGCGGCGCAGGCGTGGTAGTCGGGGGCGAGGAGGGCCTGGTCGATGATCGGGGCCAGCCGGCGCAGGCAGGCGGCCACCGGTCCGTCCACCGCGGGCGTGGCGATCTCGGGCCAGCGCCGGCGGGCCCAGCGCCGCAGAATGGCATCGAGCAGCTGATGGTGGGGCAGGGGGCGGTCGCCGCCGCCCGGGCGGCGCAGATCGACGCGGGGCCCCAGGTTGAGTCCTTCACGGTAGACGGCCCGGAGGAAGGGCGCGCTGCCCGGTCGAAGGGCCAGGTAGCGTTCGTTGACCCGGAGGTCGTTCACGATGTTCAAGAGCAGCAGCGCCGAGGCCGCGCTCAGGCCCAGCCGCTCGGCCCGCTCGCCGAACTCGCGCATCACCGCTGCGGCCGCCGGGCCGGTGAACATGGCTTCGGCCACCTCGTGGCAGAGGGCCCCGAGGACCCGGGCGCCGCTCCACTCGCCGAGCAGATGGGCAGGGTACTCGATCCGCCCTGATTCCGGGGCGTAGGCCCACCACGTCCCCGGCGCCAGCTTCACCGGCAGGTCTCCCAGGAGGAGCCGGCCGATCACCTCGACCTCGTCGGGGCGAAAGCGGATGGTGGCGATCTCATCGAGGACCGCCGTGACCGGACGGATTTCCAGGTCCTGGCTCATGGCGTCAGGAGCCGACCAGTTCGTACTGCAGCAGGACCGGTTCGAGGACGCGCCGGCCGGCCTCGCTCAGACCCTCCAGCACGCCGGTGCGCAGCCGCTGGGCGAAGTCCGTGGGGGTCTGGGCGCTCCGGGCCAGGGCCACCAGTTCGGCGGTGCTGAGGGCGGCGTGGCGGGCGGCCTGCCGGAGCGCCTCCTGGGCGGCCCGCGACAGACCGACCAGGGTGGCCGGGTCGACCCGCCCGGCGGCCAGCCGCCGGCAGTAGTCGATGAAGCGGAGCGCGCTCTCCAGCGCCGGAGCAGTGGCCAGATGGGGCGCCACGTGCCGCAACACCGCCAGCTCCTCATCGAGCGGCGGGTAGTCGAGGGCGATAATGGCTCCGAAACGGTTCTCCACCGCCTCGTTCAGCGGCTTCACCCCCGGCCCCTCCAGGAAGCCGGTGGCGATCAGCCAGGCGTCGGGATGCAGCCGGAAGACCCGGCCATCGGGCAGGGTCAGTTTGGCGCCCTTGTCGAAGAGGCTGTTGATGAGCGAATGGACATCGGGGTAGGCCACGTTGTACTCGTTGACGATGACGCAGTCGCCCCGGGCCAGGGCCTCCAGGAAGGCCTGGGTCGTCCAGCGGGTCACGCCCCCGACCAGGCGGCGGCTGGCGGTGAGATCCCCCTTGGCCGTCTCGCCGGTGAAGGAGAACTCAACCACCCGTTTGCCCTTGAGGTAGGCCAGCGTCCGGGCCAGGCTCGACTTGCCGCAGCCAGTCGGCCCGGCGATGAAGACGGGCCGGCCTAGCAGGATGGCCGCCTCCAGCAGGCGCAGGGCCTGCCAGGTGGTTCGGGTCAGGCAGGGCAGGATCTCGTGCGGCTGGGGAAGATGGCCGGTGCGCCAGGGGACGTTGAGGCCGTACTCATCGCGCAAGGTGGCGGCGATGGTCTCCAGCCGGCGCGGGTCGGTGATCTGCCGGCCGCGGGGGTCGTAGGCGCGGATCTTCAGCCCCAGACCGACGCGGCGACCGTCGTCCGGATAGAACGGCTCGCCGATGAGGACGCGCGTGCCGTCGGGAAGATGTTTCTGGTAGCGTACCCGGTGGACGACCACCCCGTCGCCGTGGCCCGGTCGGCGTCCCTGCGACCGCCGGGGCAACGTCGTCGGGTCCAGGAGGCGCCCGTCGAGCGTCTCCGGGGGGAGAGCGCCGACGGTCAGCGCCGGGACCGGGTCGAGGCGCTGGGCGCCCAGCATCTCCTGGATCAGCGCCAGGGCCTTCTCGCGGGCGTCGCGCGGCACGGTGGTGAGCAGCGCCTGGGCGGCGATCTCGCGCAGGGGCAGGCCGGTGATCTGGGCCAGGCCCAGCCAGTGGACCAGGCTGCGGGTCGAGAGGCGGCTCTGGATCACCGGGCCGATCTGGGGATCGCTGCGCAGCCGGGCGGCCAGGGTGGCCAGGCGCAGACAGAGGTCCTGGGGGGCCGTGAGGTTGTGGCGGGCGAAGAGGGCCAGGCGGCTGAACTCGTTGGCCACCGCCGCCGCCTCCTCCTCCGGCGGCAGGAAGGTCATCTCGATATAGCCCAGCCCCCGGCCGAAGCGGCGCTCCATCGCCCGGCCGATGTCCAGGGTGCCGATGTAGTGGGGGTTGGCGGTGCCGATGATGCCGAAGTCGCGATGGACGTTGATCTCGATATTGCCGCGCTGGGTGCCGGAGAGAATGAGCCGCCCGGTATCCATGGCCTGGGTGAAGACCGTCAGGATATCGGGCGGGAGCATATTGATCTCGTTGATCAGGAGCTTTTTCCCCCGCAGCATCGCCTCGACCGCCGGGCCGGGGACGGTCACCGTGCTCTGGCGGCCCTGGGCGTCGCGGACCACCTCGACGCTGCGGTAGAAATCGGTGAGGGTGGTGTCGCCGCTGAAGGTCAGTTCGGTCAGCGGCTGGCGGGTGAGCCAGCAGTAGGTCTTGGCCAAGGTCGTCTTGCCGCAGCCGGTCGGCCCGACCAGCAGGACGAAGCCGTGGGCGCTGTCCACCGTGGCGATGCGGCGGAGGATCCGGGCCATCGTCGGGGAGATGTAGGTGAAGATCTCGCCCTCGTCCGGGATGGCCGCCTCCAGGGCGGCGGGGGGGCTCAGATGGTCGAGCTGGCTCTCCCAGGTCGGGTCGAGGGGGCGGCGGGCGGGCAGCGGGTCGAGCGGCGGTTCGCGGCGGTACTGCCGCCGGGGGAAGCGGACGCCGTCGATGACGACGACCTCGGGGTAGACGACCACGCCGGGCCCCAGGCGGGCGAGCGGTGCGCTGGCGGTCTCGGCATCGGCCGGCGGCGGGAAGCGGCGGCCCCGCAGAAGGCGTTCCAGTTCGCGCATCGATGGTCCTACCCCCATCCGCCCCGCGGACGGGCCCGAAGTCTCTGCAGTGATTATAACACAGCGGTCCACGGCGCTGAGAGCGCGTGGCGCGGAGGCGAGACGGCCTGGCACCGGGCTTGCTCCGGAGGCCGGCCATGCCACTGGAACGGCTGCTGGTCCCGACCGAGCCCCTCTGGGCGCTCATCCTGCGGCCGCTGGGGGTTTTCGTCGTCCTGCTGGCGCTGCTCCGCCTCACCGGCAAGCGCGAGATCGGCGAGCTGACCCCCGGCGATTTCCTCACCCTCCTCATTCTGAGCGAGTCGATCCAGGGAGCGATCACCGGAGGCGACAACTCGCTGACCGGCGGGCTGGTGGCCGCCGCCACCCTCTTCGCCGCCAACTGGCTGCTCAATCTCCTGGCCTTCCGCAGCCCCACCGTCGAGCGCCTGGTCCACGGCACGCCGACGCTGCTGATGCACAATGGTCAGCTGCTCTGGCGCAATCTGGAGAAGGAGAAGATCACCTTGAACGAGCTGCTGAGTCAGCTGCGGGAGCAGAACATCTTCGATCTGGCCGAGGTCGAGACGATCATTCTGGAGTCGGACGGCCGGCTGAGCGTTCGGCGCTGGAACAACGCCGGGAGCGAGCGGATCGACCGGCGGCGGCGCCGCGTCTAGGTCAGGCGGTCCGGTTGGGTCGCCCCCGCCGGCGGGCGACAGCCGGAGCCTGCAGCCGCGCCAGATGGTGGCGGAGCCGCTCCCGCACCTGGCTCAGGTAGCGCCGGTGGTACAGCACCGCCGGCGTCGGCGGCAGGTGCTCCAGCGTGTAGAGGAGGCTGCTCACCGTATGGTACCGGATCAGGAGCTGCTCGAGGTCGC
The DNA here is from genome assembly GCA_034433795.1 of Chloroflexota bacterium. Lineage (GTDB taxonomy): Bacteria > Chloroflexota > UBA6077 > FW602-bin22 > DAOUAE01 > DAOUAE01. The sequence goes on along the minus strand of DAOUAE010000002.1, from coordinate 186,676 downwards.
TGGCAGCGATGGCGCGGGCGACAGCCATGGTCACTCCTTCTGGGGCACAGGGTTTCGGCTGCATGGGAAAACGGCCGCGGCCTCCTCTTTGTTACAGGCGCAGGGCCGACCGGGGCTCCTCGCCTTGACAGAGGCGGAGCGGGGCTGGTATACCTCTGCCACGAAGGGTGTGGGCGCATGATCATCTTTCCGGCCATCGATCTCAAAGACGGGGCCTGCGTGCGCCTCTACCAGGGGGATTTTCGGCGGCTGACCGTCTACAGCACCGACCCGGTCAGGGTCGCCCGCGAGTGGCAGCGGCAGGGGGCGACCTGGCTGCACATTGTGGACCTCGACGGCGCGGCCACCGGCGTTCCCCGCAACCTGGAGGTCATTGCGCGCATGGCGGCGCGGGTGGACGTTCCGGTCCAGGTCGGTGGGGGGGCGCGCTCGTTGGAGACGATCGAGCGGCTCTTCGCGGCCGGGGCGGCCCGGGTGGTCCTGGGGACGGCCGCCGTCGAGGATCGGACGCTGGTCGCCCGGGCCTGCGACCGCTGGGGCGACCGGATCGCCGTGGCCATCGACGCCCGCGACGGACAGGTCGCCGTCCACGGCTGGCAGCAGACGACGCCGATCACGGCCCTGACCCTGGCCCAGGAGATGGTCGCCCTGGGGGTGCCCCGGATCGTCTACACCGACATCGCCCGTGACGGCACCCTCTCGCAGCCCAACTACCGGGCGATCACCGAGCTGGTGGCCGCCCTGCCGGTGCCGGTGATCGCGGCTGGGGGGGTCAGCCGGCTGGCCCATCTCCAGAGCCTCTACGGCACCGGTGTGGAGGGGGCGATCATCGGGCGGGCCCTCTACACCGGCGACCTGAGCCTGCGCGAGGCCGTGGCCTGGGCGCGCAGCCTTCCGGCCTGAGGACAGCGGTGCTGACCAAACGGATCATCCCCTGTCTGGACGTGGCTGCCGGCCGCGTGGTCAAGGGCACGCGCTTCCTTCAGCTGCGCGACGCCGGCGACCCGGTCGAACTGGCCGCCTTCTACAACCAGGCCGGGGCCGACGAACTGGTCTTCCTCGATATCACCGCCAGCGCCGAGCACCGCCAGACCATGGTGGACGTGGTCGCCCGAACGGCGGCCGAGGTGTTCATCCCGCTGACGGTCGGCGGGGGCATCCGCTCGACTGAGGATATGCGCCGGCTGCTGCGGGCCGGGGCCGACAAGATCTCGATCAACACCGCGGCGGTTCAGAACCCGGATCTCATCCGGGCCGGCGCTGAGCGTTTCGGCAGCCAGTGCATCGTGCTGGCCATCGACGCCCGGCGGGTGCCGGGGACTGCGCCTCCCCGCTGGGAGGTCTTCACCCACGGCGGGCGCCGGCCCACCGGGCTGGACGCGGTGGAGTGGGCGGTCCGGGGCGTCGAACTGGGGGCCGGCGAGATCCTCCTGACCTCGATGGACCGCGACGGCACCCGCGACGGCTACGACCTGGAGCTCACCGCCGCCGTCTCCCAGGCGGTGCCGGTCCCGGTCATCGCCTCGGGCGGCGCCGGCGCGCTTGAACACCTCTACGAGGTCCTGACCCGGGGCCGGGCCGACGCGGTCCTGGCCGCCTCGATCTTCCACTACGGCGAGTACACCATCCGCCAGGCCAAAGAGTACCTGGCCGCCCGCGGGGTGCCGGTTCGCCTCTGAGGGCGGCGTCAGGACGGCGGCCCGGCGCCTTCCCCGGCGCCGGGAGCGGCGGGTGAGACGAAGGCCCGGGCGGCGGCCGCAAGCTCACCGCTCAGCCCCAGCCCGAGGACGCTGATCCCGAGGGGGATCCAGCCGATGAGGCTGGGGAGCGTTCCCCCGACGAGGGGATTGACGTCGGCCAGAAAGAGCAGGGGGAGACCGCCCGTGGCGTTGACCGCTCCGTGGGCCAGGGCCGGGGCCCAGGGGCTGCCGGTGCGGAGAAAGAGCCAGCCGAGGATCACCCCGAGCAGACTGGCGAAGCCCACCATCAGGAGAGGCCCCAGGAGGGGCTGGCCGGGGTAGTTCAGGCCCTGGGCCACCGCCGGGGCGTGCCACAGCCCCCAGAGAAGCCCGGTGAGAATGAGCGCCCGCCCAGGGCCCAGGGGAAGCAGCCGGGGCAGCAGAAACGCCCGCCAGCCCAGTTCCTCGCCCAGGGCCAGCGGGGTGTTGAGCAGGGGGGCCAGGGTCAGGGCGAAGAGGATCAGCCCCGTTCCCAACAGCGCTGTCGGGACCGGGGCCTCGGACGGCAGGGCCCGGCGGAGGGCCGGGAGGCTGGAGTCCAGCCGGCCGGCGCCCAGGAAGATGGTCAGAAGACCGGTGCTCAGGGTCAGGAGCGGCGGCAGCCCCCAGGCCCAGAGGTAAAAGCGGCGCGGGCCGAGACGGTTCAGGCCCAGGGCGGCGACCGGCCGCCGGCCCTCGGCCCGAACGGCGGAGACGGCCCCGATCCCGGGCTGCCACATCGCCAGACTCCAGGCCAGCAGCCGCCCGAGCGGGCGGAGAGAGGGATCCAGCAGCAGCGGGAGCAGCAGAAGCCCCCAGGCCGGACCGAAGGCCAGGGCCAGAAAGAGGCCGAGGGACCGGCCCTGGAGAGTCGGCTTGCTTTCTTTGGGGAGCATTCCGCGCTCGTCCTTTCTCCCGGTGGCCCGGGTGTGTGTCGGTGGTTACGGCCGGCGGACGGCGATATAGACGGTGGCCCCGCGCGGCAGGACCGTCCCCGGGGCCGGGGTCTGGCTGACGATGTGGCCGGGCGGAATGGAGAGGAAGAAGGCGCGGTGGGCCTCGGGGATGTCCTCGACGGTCTGGTAGTTGGTGGGGGCGTTCTGGAGACCGGCCTGTTCGATCCGGCGGCGGCCCTCGGCCTCGGGCAGCCCGACGACGCTGGGCACGCTGACCAGACCGGCCGGGAGCGGCGTCGGGGTCGGTGTGAGCGTGGGCGTCGGGGTGACGGTTGGGGTGGGGGTGGGTGGCGGCGTCGGCGTGGGGGTCGGCGTCGGCGTCCAGCGGGGCGGTGTCCAGGCGGTCGGCACGGCGTCGGCCACAAACCAGTCGGTGATGGTCGGCGAGTCGGGGGCGGGTCGCAGGCCGGTCAGGGCGTCCACGGTCGCCCGGACCAGACCTGGCGGCGGCTCGAAGCGGCGCACCGGTCGGCCGCGATGCAGCGCCTCCATGAGACTCTGCCAGATGGGCGCCGGCCCGCTGCTGCCGGTGACCTGACGGGTGGGTCGGTTGTCGGCATTGCCCACCCAGACGCCGACAACGAAGTCCGGCGTGTAGCCGATGGTCCAGGCGCTCTCGTAGTGGTCGGTCGTCCCGGTCTTGACCGCCGCCGGGCGGCTGAGCGTCAGCGGGGCGTCGGGTCCGTAGACGGGCTGGCGGGCCTCGGCGTCGGCCAGGATGTCGGTGATGAGCCAGGCGGTCTGGGGCGAGAGGACTGGTTCACCGGCCGGGGGATGGTACTCCTCCAGAACCCGTCCCCGGGCGTCCTGGACGCGCCGGATGGCCACCGGTCCGTAGGTCGGGCCACCGGGCTGGGGCGGCGCCGGCGCCCCGACCTGCCGACCACCGTTGGCCAGGGTGGCGTAGGCGAAGGTCAGGTCGAGCAGACGAACATCGGCGGCGCCCAGCGTCAGGGCCAGACCGTAACGCTGGGGGGTGTCGATGGTGGTCAGGCCGAGCCGGCGGAGCAGCGCCACCAGGTCGGGAACGCCCACCTGGGCCAGCGTGCGGACGGCCGGCACATTAAGCGACTGGGCCAGGGCCTGGCGCACCGTCACCGGGCCGCGGAATCGCCCGTCGGCGTTGGTCGGCTGATAGGGGGGCAGCCCCCGTCCGGCCGAGAAACTGACCGGCTCGTCGCGCACCAGCGAGGCCGGCATCAGCAGGCGCCGTTCGAAGGCCAGGGCGTAGGTGAAGGGCATCAGCGTCGAGCCCGGCTGACGCGGGGTCAGGGCCATGTTGATCTGCCCGCCGATGGAGGGGTCGTTGAAGTCGGCGCTGCCGACCATCGCCAGGATCTCGCCGGTGGCGGGATTGAGGACCACCAGGGCGGCGTTGCGGGCCTCGCGGGCGCGCAGGGCTGGGAGATGGGCCTGCAGGGCCCGCTCGGCCTCGGTCTGGATGGTCAGGTCGAGAGTGGTCCAGACGCGCAGGCCGCCGCTGGAGACCCGGGCCGTCCCGTACTTCTGTTCGAGCAGGTGGCGCACGTAGAGCACGAAGTGGGGGGCGCGGAAGTAGCGGCGGGGCGGGGCCAGGCGGATCTCGGCCTGGGCGGCCTCCTCGGCGGTCGCCGCGTCGATGAACCGGTGGCGGACCATCAGCTCCAGCACCTCCAGCTGCCGCTGTTTGGCCGCCCGGGGGTTGAGGAAGGGGTCATACTGGGCCGGGGCCTGCGGCAGCCCGGCCAGGAGCGCCGCCTCGGCCAGCGTCAGCTGCTGGACCGGCTTATCGAAGTAGACACGCGCGGCCGCCGCCGCCCCGTAGGCCAGGTTGCCGTAGTAGATCTCGTTCAGGTAGCGCTCCAGGATCTGGTCTTTGGTGTAGCGCTGGGAGAGGCGGTAGGCCAGGAGGATCTCGCGCAGCTTGCGCTGGAGGCTCCGTTCGTAGCGTTCCTCGGGGTCGAAGAGGGCGTTGCGGACGAGCTGCTGGGTGATGGTGCTGCCGCCGGAGACGATGCTCTGGCCGCGCAGATTCTGGTAGGCGGCGCGCAGCATGGCCCGGAGGTCGAAGCCCGGATTCTGGTAGAAGTAGGCGTCTTCGGTGGCCAGGGTGGCGGCGATGAGGGCCGGCGGGATCTCGCGCAGCGGCACGATCTCGCGCCGCCCGCCCTCCGGCGCCCAGAACTCGTAGAGCGGGGTTCCGTTCCGGTCGTAGATGAACGTGCTGGTGAAGAGTTCGCGCTGGAAGGCGGCCTCGGGCGGGGGGAGATCGCGGGTCAGCCCCTCGATGACCGCGCCCAGCCCGCCGGAGGCGGCCAGGAGGAGCACCAGCCCCGTCAGCGCTGCGGCGGTGGCCCCGCCGAGGATGGCTCCCCCCCACAGGACGGTCAGCCAGAGACCCCGGACGATCCGGGCGGCCAGCGTGGGGCGCCCCACGCTGGCCCGCAGCAGTCGGGAACGACGGGCACGCGGTCGCATCCTCGCCCTGTCAGCGGCTCGGCCGCTCGCCGAGCGTCACGGTCACCGTCTGGCGGCCGCTGTCGCGGACCACCGTCAGGCGGACCGTGTCGCCGGGCCGGTGGCGGGAGAGGGCCCGCAGCAGGCCGATGTGGTTGGTGAGCGGCTCGTCGTTCCAGGCCACCAGGATGTCGCCCCGACGCAGCCCGGCCCGGGCGGCCGGCCCCCGTCCGTCGACCGCCAGAATGAGCACCCCCCGCTCGACCGGCAGCCCGTACTGCTGGGCCAGCGAGGGGGTGACATCGATCGGCTGGATGCCCAGCCAGGGGCGCAGGACGCGGCCGTAGCGCTGCAGGTCGTCGATGACCTGTTTGGCCCGGTTGACGGCCACGGCGAACCCCAGGCCGGCGCCGGGCGCCCGTAAGATCGCCGTGTTGATGCCCACAACCTGCCCCTGCAGGTTGACCAGGGGTCCCCCCGAGTTGCCGGGGTTGATGGCGGCGTCGGTCTGGATGAGGTCGAAGAGGACGCGCTGGTCCGGCGTCTCCAGGTAGCGGTCGAGGGCGCTGACGATGCCGGCGGTGACGGTGGGTCCCCCTTCCAGCATCAGGGCGTTGCCGATGGCGATGACCCAGTCGCCGATGACCAGCTGGCTGGAGTCGCCCAGGGGGGCGACCGGCAGGTTGTCGCCTCCGGCGGTGAGGCGGACCAGGGCGATGTCGCTCTCCGGATCGGCTCCCACCACCTGGCCGGCGAAAACCCGGCCGTCGGGCAGGCCGACCTTGAGGGTCGGGCCGCTCTCGGCCACCACGTGGTGGGCGGTGAGGACCAGCCCGCTCCGGTCGAAGATCACCCCCGAGCCGATGCCGGTCTCCTCGGGGACGGGGCGCAGGAACTGGTCGAAGGCGATCTGGCGGATGATGATCTGGACGACCGCCGGACGCACCATCCCGGCGGCGCGGGCGATGGCCCGGGTGTCGCCGGGGATGGGGGGGCCGGCGGCCGGCGCCGGGGCGGCGGTCGGGGTCGGCGGGGGTGGCGGCGCGGTTGGCGTGGGAGGCGCCGGGCTGGGAGAGGGCGCGGCCAGGGGGGTCGGCGTGGGTGGTGGGGTGGGAGCGGTCTGGGCGCGCAGGGCCAGGGCGGTGCAGGCGACGGTCAGCAGAGCCGCGAGGGCCAGGCCGAGGAGCGACAGGGATCGCATCAAGGGCTCTCCTGGTCTGTACTGGCCTAATTGTAGCACCGGCGGGTGTCTTTTGCGGAGTGCTCCCGGTGCGGTATAATGGCAAGCGGTCTGGCCAGCATGAGGGGATCGGCCGGAGGAACCCAATGCCGTTGATCGACCTGCGCAGCGACACGGTGACCCAGCCCACGCCCGCCATGCGCGAGGCGATGTACCGGGCGGAACTGGGCGACGATGTTTTCGGCGAGGACCCGACCGTGAACCGCCTGGAGGAGATGGCGGCGGAGAAACTGGGCAAGGAGCGCGCCCTCCTGGTGGTCAGCGGCACCATGGGCAACCTGGTGGGCGTGCTCAGTCACACCCAGCGCGGCGACGAGGTCATCGTCGGCGACCAGTCGCACATCTTTCTCTACGAGGTGGGGGGCTGCTCGGCCCTGGGTGGGGTGCAGATGCGCACCGTGCCCAACGTGCGCGGCCTGCTCCCCCTGGAGGCGGTCGAGGCGGCGATCCGCGGCCCCAACATCCATTTCCCCCGCACCGGGCTCATCTGCCTGGAGAACACCCACAACCGCTGCGGGGGCGCGGTGCTGACGGTGGAGTACACCCGCCAGCTCTGCGCCCTGGCCCACCGCCACGGCATCCCGGTTCATCTGGACGGCGCCCGCATCTTCAACGCCGCCGTGGCTCTGGGGGTCGATGTCAAGGAGCTGGTGGCCGACGTCGATTCGGTGACCTTCTGCCTCTCCAAGGGGCTCTGCGGCCCGGTCGGGTCGCTCCTCTGCGGCAGCGCCGCCTACATCGAGCGGGCCCGCAAGTACCGCAAGATGGTCGGCGGCGGCATGCGCCAGGCCGGGATCATCGCCGCCGCCGGGATCGTCTGCCTGGAGCAGATGATCGACCGGCTGGCCGAGGACCACGAGAACGCCCGCCGGCTGGCCATCGGCCTGGCCGAGATCCCGGGGATCATCCTGGATCCCACCACCGTCCAGACCAACATTGTGATCTTCGAGCTGGCCGAGGACCGGCTGACGGCGGCCGAGTTCGCCGCCCGGCTCAAGAGCGAAGGCGTGCTCTGCGGCGCCATCGGGCCGCGCCGGGTGCGGATGGTGACCCACTACGGGATCACGGCGGCCGATATCGAGACCACGCTGCGGGCCGTCAGCCGGGTGATGGCCGCCTAGAACCGATGGCCGAGAACGTCGTTCTGATTGGGTTCTCCGGAACCGGGAAGAGCGCCGTCGGCCGGCGCCTGGCCGACCGGCTGGGCTGGCCGTTCGTCGACAGCGACCAGGTGATCGTCGAGCGGTTCGGCAAGAGTATCGCCCGGATCTTTCGCGAGGAGGGGGAGGCGGTGTTCCGGGCGGCCGAGCGCGAGGTCGTGGCCCGGCTCTGCGCCGGCCGGCGTCAGGTGATCGCCCTGGGCGGAGGAGCGGTCGTGGACCCGGCCAACCGGGCCTGGATCCGCCGGGGGAACCGGGTGGTCTGTCTGGAGGCCCGCCCGGAGACGATTCTGACGCGCCTGACGGCCCAGTCCACGGTGGAGGTGCGGCCGCTGCTGGCCGGGCCGGACCCTCTGGCCCGGATCATCGGACTGAAGGCCGAGCGTGCCCCCTTCTACGCCATCGCCGATGTCACCATCGACACCGAGGGACTGACGCCCGACCAGGTGGTCGAACGGATTCTGGCCTGGCTGAAACAGGTCGGGCCGCCGACAGGAGAGAGCGATGAGCCGAGTGCTGATCCGGCCCGGCGCGCTGGCTGACCTGGGGGCGATCTTCCGGGCCCACGGCCTGGGCGGACGGGCCCATATCATCAGCGACGAGCGGGTCTACGCGCTCTACGGCGCCGTGGTCGAGCGGAGCCTGGCCGCCGCCGGCTACGACCCGGCGGCGGTCTGCGTGCCGGCCGCCGAGCAGAGCAAGTCGCTGGCCCAGGCGGCCCGGCTCTACGACTGGCTGATCGACCGGCGGGCCGAGCGGAGCGATGTCATCGTGGCCCTGGGCGGAGGGATGGTGGGCGACCTGGCCGGGTTCGTGGCCGCCACCTTCCTGCGGGGCCTGGCGCTGGTCCAGGTGCCGACCACGCTTCTGGGCCAGATCGACAGCGCCATCGGCGGGAAGGTTGGGGTCAACCACCCGCGGGGCAAGAATCTGATCGGGGCCTTCCATCCGGCGGCGGTGGTGGTGATCGACCCCGAGACGCTCCGCAGTCTCTCGCGACGCGAGCTGGCCTCGGGCTGGGCCGAGGCGGTGAAATACGCCATGATCCTCGACCCGGACCTTCTGACGGCCCTCGAGGAGCAGGCCGACCGGTTGCTGGGGCTGGAGATGGCGGCGGTGGTGCCGGTCATCGAGCGCTGCGTCCAGCACAAGCTGGCCATCGTCGGTGAGGACGAGCGCGAGCAGGGCCGGCGCATCATTCTCAACTACGGCCATACGCTGGGCCACGCTCTGGAGGCGGCCACCGATTACGCGGTCTTCCTGCACGGGGAGGCGGTGGCCATCGGGATGATGGGCGAGGCCTGGCTCAGTCAGCGCCTGGGGTTCTGCGCGCCGGCGGTGGTGGAGCGGCAGGCCCGGGCGCTGGAGCGGTTCGGCCTGCCGCTCCAGGCGCCGGCGGTTCCGGTCGAGCGGGTGCTCGGGGCCATCGCCCTGGATAAAAAGTCGCAGGCCGGGGCGGTCCGCTGGGTGCTGCTGGAGGACATCGGGCGGACGCGGGTCACCCGCGACGTGCCGGGCGAGCTCGTCCGAGCGGCCCTGGCGGCGGTCACCCGGAGCGGCGTGGGGGTCGAACGATGAGTGGGGAGCGAGCGACGGAGGAGGCCTACAGCGCGCGGCTGGCCGAGTACCGCCGCCAGATCGACGAGCTGGACCGCCAGCTCGTGGCTCTTCTGAACGAGCGGGCCCGATTGGCCCAGGCGATCGGGCGGCTGAAGGCCGACGGGGAGGACCGGGTCTATCACCCGGAGCGGGAGGCCCAGGTCCTGCGCAACGTGCTGGCGGCCAACCGCGGGCCGTTGCCGGACCAGGCGCTGCTGGCGATCTACAGCGAAATCCTCTCGGCCTCGCGGGCGCTCCAGCAGCCGCTGCGGGTGGCCTACCTGGGGCCGGTGGCCACCTTCACCCATGAGGCGGCCAAGCGCCGCTTCGGCAGCAGCGCCGAGTTCATCCCCTGCCGCACCATCGCCGACGTCTTCCTGGCCACCCAGCGGGGCGAGGCCGACTACGGGGTGGTGCCGGTCGAGAACTCGACTGAGGGGGCGGTGGCCCATACGCTGGATATGTTTCTGGACACCGATCTCCAGATCTGCGCCGAGATCCTGCTGCCCATCTCCCACAACCTGCTCGGGCGCGGCCGGCTGGACCAGATCCGGCGGGTCTACTCGAACCCGCAGGCCCTGGCCCAGTGCCGCCGCTGGCTCCAGGAGAACCTGCCCCAGGCCGAGCTGATCGAGGTGGCCAGCACGGCCCGGGCGGCGCAGCTGGTGACCGACGAGGAGAGCGCGGCCATCGCCAACGCCGCCGCGGCCGAGGTCTACGGGCTGCCGATCATCGCCGCCCGGATCGAGGACTCGGCCACCAATCTGACCCGTTTCCTGGTGATCGGTCCCCGGCGGAGCCCGCCCAGCGGGCACGACCGGAGCGCGGTGATCTTCGCCGTCCGCGACCGGGTGGGGGCGCTGCACGACGCCCTGGGGGTCTTCGCCCGCCACGGGATCAACCTGACCCGGATCGAGTCGCGGCCCTCGAAGCGCCGACCCTGGGAGTATGTGTTTTTCGTCGATCTGGAGGGGCATCCCGAGGACGCCCACGTCCAGGCGGCGCTGCGCGAACTGGAGGAGCAGTGCACCATGGTCAAGGTGCTGGGGGCCTGGCCGGTCGAACCCAGCCCGGTGGGGCGCTAGGCGGCCCCCGGGCTCAGGTTAGAGACGGGGGTAGCGGTTGTGATGCCGCCGGCGCCAGAAGAGCAGGCGCTGCCAGAGCGAGGGGCGGCCGGCGGACAGGTCCAGGGGCCGGCCGCGCCAGCCCGGCCGGAACGGGCGTCGGCGGGCCCCGGCGGCCGCGACCAGGGCCAGCAGGAAGAGACCCAGGCTGGCGAGGGTGACCGGCAGGACCAGCGGCGGCCAGATCGCGCGGAGGGGGTAGGTGCCGATGGCCAGGGCCAGGCTGAGGAGCATCAGGCTCTGGGGCGAGAACTCGAGGCGGAAGGTCCGCAGGGCCTGGCGCAGCGTCGCCAGGGCAGAGAACAGGCGCTGGCGCAGCGGTCGCCGGGGAGGGGGCGGCTCCAGACGACGCAGGATCTCTTCGATTTCGCGCTCGTACCGGGAACGCCGGCCCATGGCTCGCCCTCTGCCCTGATTGTACATCCATGCGCTCCAGACGTCAATCGGCCGGCAACCGTGAGGCCGGTTGCCGGTCCGAGGGCCCGGCGGCGATGACGCTCGGGCTGATCGCCGACACCCACGACGCTCCCGACCCCCTGGCCCCGATCCGGGCGCTGGGCCGGCTGCCCGCTGACCTGCGGGTACATCTGGGGGATGTCGCCAGTTCGCCGACCGTGATGGCCCTCACCCGCGAGTTCAAGACCCGCCCGGACTGGTGGGAACGGCTCACGCCGGCCCAGCGGGCGCGCTTTACGGAGCTGATTCAGGCCGGACGGCGCGATCTCTCCGCCTATCTCGCCGTCCGTCTGGGCGAGACGCCGGCCGCCCAGGCCCGGCGCCGGGCCGAAACCGAGGCCGCCTATCTGGCCGTGCTGCCCCTCTGGCGCCGGCTGCGCCGGGCCTGGATCCTGGCCGGCAACGTCGACCGCCTCTGGGAATCCACTCCCTGGTTCGCCCGCTGGCGGTCGTCGGTGCGCTATCTCGCCTGGCCGCAGGCCCGCTGGCTGGGCGCGGGGCTGGTCGTCCTCTGGCCGTCGCTGCCGGGGCTGACTGAGGCGGGGCGACGGCGGCTGCGGGCGGCGGTCCGGCGCTGGGCGCGCCGCGCCCAGCGCGCCGCCTGGGTGGTGATCCTGGCCCACGAGCCGCCCTTCCGTGGCCCGACGCCCGCTCGCTATCTGGCCAACCTCCGGGCGGCCGGGCTCCAGGCGACCACGATCCCCTTCTACAGCGGCCGCAATCCGACGGCCGATTGCCTGCTCTGGTTCTGCCGGGCGCTGCCGGCCACGCTCCCGGTCGGGCTGGCCTTCGGGCATCTCCACGATCCGGCGCCGGTCATTGCCGCCGGCACCCGCTTCCTGCGGCTCCGCGAGGATGGCGGGCTGGCCTTCCGGCTGTACGGCTGCGGCGCCCGGCCCCCCGGTCCGGGTCGACGGACCATCGCCCTCTTCGCCGTGCCGGCCGGGGCGGTGGCGACGCTGCGCGCCAGCGCGGAGGGCTTCCTCTTCCGCTGGGAGACGGTCTAGCGGTGCTCCTCGCCGCCGTAGGTCGTGCCCTCGCGTCCGGCGCCGGTCTGGGCGGAGCTTCCGGTCGGGCCGGCGTCGGTGCCGACGCCGATCCCGTGGTGCCGGGGCGGCAGCAGGAGCACGCTGCCGCTGGCGCCGTGTCCGCCGCCGGCCTCGGTGGGCTCGAGGGTGGAGACCATCGTGGGGCGGTGCGTCTTCAGGACGTGGTCGAGGTAGCTCAGGACCGCGCCGGCCGAGCGGAACCGGTAGTCGGGGGGTAGCTGCAGGTAGAGACCGGCCGGAAAATCGGGCCACTGACGGACGATGCCGTCGCGGTCCAGGCCGTCGCGGCCCCAGTCGAGGCGTTCCAGGTGGCGGCGCAGCTCCTCGCGGGTCATCTCCCTCTCCGGTGGTGCGGACTCCGGGACCTGGTGCACGCCGGGTGCCAGTCGTCGCTTTGACGCGACCGGCCGTCCTCCCTACCATGAACGCAGTCTCGAGCGGACAGGGAGCCGGAGATGCTGAATCAGGCGCTGGCGCAGGCGCTGGCGGAGATCGCCGATCTTTTGGAGATCCAGGGGGAGACACCGTTTCGGGTCAACGCCTACCGCGAGGCCGCCCGGCGGATCGCCGCCCTGGCCACCGATATCGCCGAGATCCACCGGGCCGGCCAGATTCGGACGATCCCCGGGGTGGGGCCCTCGCTGGCCGCCCGGATCGAGGAGTTCCTGACCACCGGACGGCTCGCCTATCTGGAGGAGCTGCGTCGGCAGGTGCCGCCCGGGCTGCGCGACCTGCTGCGGGTCCCCGGCCTGGGGCCCAAACGGGCCTGGCAGCTCTACCGCCACCTCGGGATCGCCGGGGTGGCGGAGCTGCGGGCCGCGGTCCGCGAACAACGGCTGCGCACGCTGCCGGGTTTTGGGGCGAAGCTCGAGGCCCAGCTCCGGCGCGCGCTCGAGCACTGGCAGGATCTGGCTCACCGTCGTCCGCTGGGCGAGGCCCTCCCCCTGGCGGAGAGACTGAGCGCCGCCCTGGCCGAGTGTTCGGCGGTCCAGGCGGTGACGCCGGTCGGCAGCCTGCGCCGCTGGTGTGAGACTGTGGGCGATCTCACGCTCCTGGTGGCCAGCGCCGAGCCGGCGGCGGTGGTCCAGGCCTTCGTCAGCCTGCCGCTTGCCCGGGCGGTTCTGGACCGGTCGGAGAGCGGGGCCAGCATCCTGACCGAGGGCGGGGTCCCGGTGGCGCTGCGGATCGTGCCGCCAGAGCAGTACGGGGCGGCGCTGCTGGCTTTCACCGGCTCGGCGGCCCATTATGCCCGCCTGTGCGCGCTGGCGGCGCGCCGGGGATATCGCCTGACGACCGGGGGCCTGATCGACGACCGGACCGGCCGGCGGCTGGGTGGGGCCACCGAGGAGGAGATCTACGCGGCGCTGGGGCTGCCCTGGATCCCGCCCGAGCTCCGGGAGGATCAGGGGGAGATCGAGGCGGCCCTGGCCGGCCGCCTGCCGGCGCTGGTCGAGGTCGCCGACCTCCAGGGCGATCTCCACTGTCACTCCGATTGGAGCGACGGGGCCGCCGCGCTGGAGACGATGGTTCAGGCGGCCGTGGCCCGCGGTCGCCGTTACCTGGCCATCACCGACCACTCCCAGTCGCTGGGCGTGGCTCGGGGCCTCTCGGTCGAGCGCCTCCGGGAGCAGTGGGCGGCTCTCGCCGACCTTCAGGCGTGCTTCCCTCAGATCCGTCTGCTCCGGGGGATCGAGCTGGAGATCCGCCCGGACGGCACCCTCGACTACCCTGACGAGGTCCTGCGCCAGTGCGATTTCGTCACCGCCTCGATCCACAGCGGTTTTCAGCAATCGCGGGAGCGGATCACCGCCCGCATGCTTGCCGCGCTGGCCCACCCGCTGGTGGACGCCGTCAGCCATCCGCGGGGGCGCATCATCGGCGGGCGCGCGGGCTATGAGCTCGATCTCGAGGCCGTCATCGCGGCCGCCGCCCGCTCCGGCAAGGCGCTGGAGATCAACGCCAACCCCAACCGCCTGGATCTGGACGACCGGAGCGCGCGCCGGGCGGCCGAACAGGGTGTCCCGCTTCTCATCAACACCGACGCCCACGCGCCGGGCGACTTCGACCTTCTGCGCTACGGTGTCGCCGTGGCCCGACGGGCCGGGCTGGGACCCGCCCAGGTCCTCAACACCCGCCCGCCCGAAGAGTTCCTGGCCTGGCTGGCCCGCCGCCGGCGTGGCTAGCCCGGCGCCTCCTCTGGCCGCCGGCCGGTGAGACAGTCGGCGGCCAGGCGGAGGAGCCCGGCGCCCAGCCCGGCGGCCAGGGCCAGGCCGCGCAGGAACATCAGCCCGGGGGCCACGAGCGCCGCCCCCGGGTCGCGCCGGTGCGTTTTGCGGACGAACGGTCCGGTGCTCGCCAGGAAAGCCAGCCCCAGGAGGCCGCTGACCCGCCATCCGTGGCGGGTGAACGGGCTGAGGGCAAGGCTGAGGGCCAGCAGCGGGGCCAGGCCGACCTGGAGTTTGAGGCTGGTGGGCGTGTGGCCGTCGTCCAGGGCCCGCTCCGGGTAGCGTCGGTAGACCAGGAGCCGCCAGTAGCCATAGCGGAACTTCCGTCGGAGATAGTGTCGGAGGGCGATGGCGTGCTGGTGGTAGACCCGGGCCTCGGGGGCGAAGACCAGGCGGTGGCCGCGTCGGGCCAGACGGAAGGAGAACTCGATATCCTCGGCCGAGGGGACGGGGAAGACGGGGTCGAAGCCGCCCTCGGCCAGAAAGATCGCCCGCCGGTAGGCGGCGGCGTAGCCGTCGACAAAGGCGATGCGGTCGCACTGGCGCAGCCGGTCGTACTTGTCCTCGTACTCGGCCTGGATGAAGCGGGGCAGCAGGGCCCGCTGGGCCGAGCGGTAGGCCCCCTTGACCCCGACCACCGTCGGGTCGGCGAAGGGGGCCAGCATCCGTTCGAGCCAGTCGGGACAGGGGGCGCAGTCGGCGTCGGTGAAGACGACGATGGTCCCCCGGGCGATGGCGGCGCCGGCGTTCCGCGCGGCGGCCGGTCCCTTGCGGGGCTGCCGCAGGACCTGCACGCCGAACGCCGCCGCCACCCGGTCGGTGCCGTCGGTCGAGCCGTCGTCGACGACGATGATCTCGTAGCGCTCGGGGGGCACCGTCTGGCGGAGCAGGGCCTGCAGGCAGGCGCCGAGGGTGGCCCGGGCGTTGTGGGCCGGAACGATCACCGAGGCCAGCAGTTCGGTCACGGCCGGCTCCTTTCCAGGGGATCGGTCGCCGGCCGGGGCGCGGGCGGCCGGATGGCCAGGCCGGGCCGCACCCCCCAGTACCAGGCGCAGAGCAGGCCGGCCACGGTCGGCAGGACGACGACCAGCCCGTGCAGGAGAACGGCGTAGCTCAGGGCCGTGGCCTTGGGCAGGCCGAAGCCTCCCAGGGTCAGGACGACCAGGTAATGGAAGACGCCCAGACGACCGACCGTGGCCGGAACCGTCCCGCCGACGTAGAGGACGATCAGGAGAACGGCGGCCGCGAGCAGGCTGGCCGGGAGGTCCAGCGCCAGGAGGAGTCCGTAGTTGGTCAACAGGCCGGCCCCTATCGCCACCAGCGACCACCCGCCGGCCAGGGCGGCCCGCCGGGGTGCGCCCAGAGCCCGGAGAGCGCTGGCCATCTCCCGACCCCGACGGGCCAGGTCCCAGCGGTGAACCCACGGCCACCGCTCGAGCCAGACCCCGATCTGGGGCAGACTGGCCAGGACGAGGCCGATCAGTCCGGCTCCCAGAATGGCGGCGCCGACCCGGGGCCACGGCAGCCACGCCGGCAGGGCGACCAGCGGCAGCAGAACGGTCAGGAGCAGAGCCAGCGTCAGGGCGTCCAGCGCCTTCTCGACCAGGACCGTCCCGAGAAGCAGGCTGCGGCTCAGGCGAAGGCGTTCGCCGACGAGGTAGACGCGGACGATCTCCCCCAGACGGACCGGGACCAGGTTGTTGACCGTCTGTCCCACCAGGATGCCCGCCGTGAGGGTGACGAGCGGCGGGCGGGCGTGGGGGGCGCAGAGGACCTGCCAGCGGCCGGCCTTGGCCAGGATCGAGACCAGAACCATCCCGGCCGCCAGGGCCAGCGGCAGAGGCTGGACCTGGCTCCAGTGGGCGGAGACACTGGCCAGATCGACGTCGTGGACGGCCAGCACCGTGCAGAGGAGCGCCAGCGCGATCCCCCCTCCGGTTCGGACTAGCGGGACGGCGCGGGACGCCACGGCCACCTCCTTTCTCGCGGCAGATGCTGAAGATGGGCGAAACGCCGGGCGACCACCCACGGAGCGGCCGCGGGAGCCAGGGCCCGCAGGGCCTCCCGGTCGGCCGGGAGAGGCTCGCGACCGCGCCAGACCGCCGGCAGTCCCCACCAGCCGGCCAGGCGGCCGGCCAGGGCGGCCCAGCGGGCCGGCCACGGGCGCCCGGGCGCGGGCCAGAGGGCGTAGCTGGCCAGGGCCAGGAGGTCGTAGAGCAGGATGAGCGGCAGCCGCCGGAGCAGCGGCCCCCGTGGGTAGTTCTGGGCCAGCAGCCAGAGCTTGTTCCGGCCGAGGAGGTAGCGTTTCCACGGGCTGTCGTCGCCCAGGGTCGCCGCGTGCAGGTGGTAGACGCGGGCCTGGGGGGCGTAGGCGCAGGTCCAGCCGGCCCGGCGCAGGCGCCAGGCCAGGTCCACGTCCTCGAGGTAGCAGAAGAACCGGCTGTCGAAGCCGCCGACCTGCCGGACCGCCTCCCGCCGGTAGAGGGCCGCCCCGGCGCAGGGGCCGAAGGGCGGCGCCGTAGCCTCCTCGCCGTCACGGCGGCCGCCATCGCGGTCCCAGGCGAGGCCCAGGACGTCGAGGTCGAGGCCGGTGCTGTTGAGACGGTCGGGCTGGTGGGCGAAGAGCATTTTACTGGCGCACATGGCCGCGCCGGGGGTGGCCAGGAGAGTCTCGACCAGAGCGGCCAGCCAGGTCGGCTCCGGCCAGCAGTCGTTGTTCAGGGTGGCGACCAGCGATCCGCGGGCGGCGGCCAGGCCGTGGTTGGCGCCGCCGGCGAAGCCACGGTTGACGGGGAGGCGTAGCAGCCGCACGGTTGGGAAGTGGCGGCGCAGCCAGGGAACAGTCCCATCGGTCGAGCCGTTGTCGACCACCAGCACCTCGAAGGGCCGGTAGGTCTGGGCCAGGACGGCCGGGAGCGTCTGTTCCAGCAGGGCCCGGCCGTTCCAGGTCACGATGACGACCGTGGCCAGGGGGCGGTCAATCGACATCGGTCTTCTCCGCGCGGGAGGGTGGGGCCGACCGGCCGTCCTGGCTCCAGGCCAGCAGCGCCGCCACCAGAAGCCCCAGGGCGAGGGCGTAGCCGGCGAGCAGGGCCGCGTAGAGGGCCGGCTGACCCCAGAGGCCGGGCCGGCCAGCCGCCAGCCGGTCCAGCAGCGTCGGCAGGATGGCGAGGGGGGGTGTTCGGTAGCCGAGGGCCAGCATCAGGTCGCCGGCGGCGGGGACGCCGTTGAGGTACAGGCGGCCGCGGGGGAAGTAGTCGTGGCGGGAGGCCCAGGCGGTGAGGGCCTGGCCGGGGCGGCCGTCCGGCGACTCCAGGACGAGATAGTAGACCCGGTCGGTCGAGTCGGGCTGAGGAGGAAAGGTCAGGCGGTAGGGGGCGTTATCCTGGACCGTCCGGCCGGCGATCTGGCCGGCGGCGACCAGGGGACCGTCGGGGCGGTCGCGGTGCAGGCGCCAGAGAAGGGTGACATCGTTGACCCGCCGGTAGGTGGCCAGGTGGAGTTCGACCGCGCTGAGGCCGGAGAGTCGAGCCTGGAAGCTCTGGGCGACGCGGTTGTCGGGCGTGATCTCGCCGACCGGCTGCTCCGGCCGGCTCTGCAGGGTGGTCCAGACCTCCACCGGCCAGGTGGCGGCCAGAACCAGGGCCAGGAACAGAAGACCAGCCAGTCCCGTCAGTCGCGCCATCGCCGTCCTTCAGAAGTAGAAACTGGGCAGGAGGGACCCAACCAGACAGGCCGTGTCGAAGAGCAGACCGGCCACAATCACGCCGGCGCCCAGGGCCGGGCGGAACGGGCCGCTCCAGCGGCGAATCCCCACCAGCAGCAGCAGGACGAACGGCCCCAGCGCCGGGAAGAGATAGCGTCCCTGCGGGAAAGCCGCCGCGCTGTAGGTGGTGTAGAAGAGCCAGGCGGCGCCCAGATTGGCCCCCAGCAGCCCGAGGGCCATAAGGATGCCCCGCCGCTGGACCGGGTCCAGGGGAGACCGCCCGGGCCAGCCGAGGGCCAGGATGGCGCTGGCCAGGCCGGCCGCAGTTAGTCCGGCCAGCGCCCCGTACCACGGGTCGGGCAGGGGATGGGCCACCCAGCCCCAGGAGGCCCAGAAACTCTTGAACTGCTGGACCAGCCAGTAGTCGGCCTGCTCCCGCAGGACCGGGCCGAAGACGGTCGGGCGGAGCAGCTGGGAGAGCTGCTGGGAGGCGGCGTCGAGGTCGAGGAGATAGCTCCGCAGGAACCAGTCGGTCAGCGGCTGGCGGCCGCCGGCCCCCAGGCGGTGGAGAGCCACGGCCGTCGCAGCCCCCAGAACCAGCGCGGCCCCGCCCCCGGCCAGGACGGCCGCCAGCCGGGCCCGGCTCCAGCGCCCCAGAACCAGCAGGAGCAGCCAGCTGGCCAGGAGGAGGGGATAGAGTGAGCGCTTGGTCAGCAGACCGGTGAGGGTGAGCAGGCCCAGAGCGCCGACCGTCGATCCGCGCCAGCCATGGCGCAGGACCACGGCGGCCGTCCAGAAGAGCGCGCTGCCCACGAGCGTGGCCAGGTTGTCGCTGTTGTAGGTGCTGGCGATGAACGTCGGCTGGGGCAGAAACGCGACCAGGCCGGCGCCGGCCAGCGCCAGCGCCGGCTCGGCCGGGAAGAGCGCCCGCAGGGCGCGGAAGAGGCAGTAGATCACGAGGACGTTCAGGGCGACGCTCACCAGCCGGAGGAGAAAGAGCTGACTGACGAGCGGTTGGTCGGATGTTAGCCAGGCGACCGGCAGGCTGAGGATGTAGTAGAGCGGCTGGCGCATCAGGAGGGTGGGCGCGCTGGGCCAGAGCTGGCCGAAGTCCGCGGGCAGCGGCACCGGCGCCGGACGGCGGAGGTGCCACCAGAACTCGAACGCCTCCATCGAGGCGATGATGGACCGTTGCAGAGGGGGTGAGGCGTCCTCGAGACCGATGGGCCGCCCTTTGAGCCGGAGCAGCAGCACGTACTCGAGGTGCTTGGGCTCGTCGGGCCCCTGCCAGGGCGGCACGAGCAGGCTCCAGAGGAGGCCGCGCAGGGCGACCAGGCCGAGGAGCAGCCCCAGGAGGAGGCGCGGGCTCTCGGAGGTCGAACCGGAGGGGCGGTGGATGGCGCTGGCGGTGGGTGAGCCCAGTGGCCGGACCATCAGTACCCCTCGTACTCGAGATACAGCGGCTGGGGGCCGACCGTCAGGGACGCGGCTGGCGGTCGGGGCTGGCCGTCGCGGTCCAGCAGGCGGGCCGGGGGCTGGGGGAGGCGGACGGTGCGCTGGACGTTGGGCAGGTGCGGTCGGAAAGGGGGAAGGTCGGCCACCGGCGCCGTGGCCCAGATCACCTGGATCTGGGTGCCGCTCAGCGGCGCGTAGAAGAGGTAGCCCTCGACCCCCTCGGTGCCCAGATCGCCGGGGGTGAGGGGGCGGACGAACACCGCCTGGTCCAGGCGCTGGCGCAGGACCTGGAGCGCCCGAAAGGCCGGGCGGGGGATGCCCTCGCGGGTCACCAGACCGTACCGGGCCATGCCGGGCATGGTGAGATCGACCAAGTTGAACCAGATGACCGCCTGAAGGTCGGCGGCCATCCCCCGGACCATCGCCTGGACAGCATAGGTCGCCTGCCAGTCCGGACTGCCGCCCCGGTCGGGGTCGACCCAGGCGCCGATCTCGGTGCACAGCACCGGCTTGCTCACCCCGTAGGCCGCCAGCGTGCGCCGCAGAAAGGCGGCCTTGCCCATGATATCACGGCCGTGGGGTTCCCAGCGGGGGCGAAAGTTGGGGTAATAGTGAAAGTTGGCGATATCGAAGAAGGCGCCACCCCCGGCGGCCAGGACGCGGTCGAGGAAGTCGCGGACAAAGGGGCCGGGTCGATGAGGGTGCAGGTCGTCGTCGGTGAACCAGTCGAGGGCCAGGCCGCCCATGACCAGGTGGGCGGTCGGGTCGGCCGCTTTGAGGGCCGGATAGACCCGGCGGAGCAGCGCGGCGTAGGCCTCCGGCGCCCGGCCCCAACTGCCCCCGAGCCACCGTCGCTCGAAGTCACCGTTGTCCGGCTCGTTGAAAAGCTCCCAGTGTTTCACCCCGCGTGGGCCGTACCGACGGGCCGCCGCGGCGAGCAATCTGGCGAATGCCTCCTGTCCAGCCTCATCAAGCGGTCCGCCGGGCTCGGGCCCCGCCCAGGGCGGAACGCCGGTCAGAACGACGAGCGGCCGCAGCTCCCGCTCCAGCGCCGCCGTGAGGAGCCGGTCGGCCGCCTCCCACTGAAAGACGCCGGGCTGCGGCTCGAGGTCCTGCCAGCCCAGGAGCAGGCGAACCCAGGTCACCCCGATCTGCCGGGCCAGGTCCAGACCGGTGATCGGGTCGATGTCGACGATCTCAACGCCCAGGGGCAGCGCGGTGGGCGCGGTCGGACCGGAGGACGGGGACGGCCTCCCCGGCCAGTCCGGCAGGCCGGGACCCCACCGGCCCAGGGCGTAGCCGCCGGTCAGGCCGGCCAGGAAGCCCGCGCCGGCGGTCAGCAGTGAGCGCCGGGTGAGCCTCTCAGTCCAGGGCAAAGATCCACACCCCCTCGCGGGCGTAGAGCGGTCGGCCGCCGGCCCGGAGCAGCTGGTCCGGCCGGAGCGGTCCCCCCTTGACGCCCAGGTACGCATGGGTGATGCCGAGGGCGCGCAGACGGGCCCGGATCTCCGGCTGGCCGAGCGCCTCGGGCGGCAGGTGGGCCAGCCAGAGAATCAGGTCGCGGTAGCCCGGCGGGGTGCGCTCGCTGACGTAGAGCAGCGGAGGCAGGGTGGTGGAGCGCCCGGTGGTCAGCGGCAGCCACCAGCCGGCGTCGGTGCCCGCCGCCGCCAGATCGCCCAGCGCCGGCAGACTGTTGACCAGAAAGCGGGCGGTCGGCGGGGTGTTCTCCCGGACCCAGGCGAAGGCCTGAAGGTCCGCCGGGTAGACCAGCCGGTAGCGGTCGTCGCGCACCGCCAGTTGACCGGCCAGGGCCAGCAGCCCGGCCAGGAGGGCGAGTCCGGCCGCGATCCGCTGGCGCGCCGGGCCTGGCCACCGGCCGGCCGCCCGGTCGAGGGCGTAGGCGGCCAGCGCGCTCACCGGAATGTACAGAGCGATCTCGACCGCAAAATTATTGAGCAGAGGTGTCCAGGGCAGTCCCAGGGCGGTGGTGTTGGCGGTGGCGTACAGACCGGCCAGCCAGACCGGGAGCAGGAGCAGGCGAGACTGACGGTGCCGGAGGGCGAGAAGCAGCCCCCCCAGGGCCAGACCCAGCCAGACCCAGCCGACGACGAACCCGTAGTCGCCGAAGGCGGTGTAGGCGGCGACCCAGTCGGCGGCCGGGGGACGTTCGTTGGCGAACTGCTGCCGGTGGTGCCAGAGGCGCCACCACCACGGGGCGCTCAGGGCCAGGCTGCCGCCGAGGAGCAGGGCCGCCCGCCAGAGAAGCGCGCGTCGGGCGGGCCAGCCGGACGCGGTGAGGAAAAAGAGAAGGACGACCAGGCCGGTCCAGAGGCCGAGGAGATAGGTGACCCGGACGTGGGTGAGCATCACCGCGGCCAGCAGGAGCGTGGCCAAAAACCAGCGGCCCCGCGCCCCCGGCTGGCGATCCTCGAGCGCTCCGGCTACCAGCGGCCAGGCCGCCACCATCAGCACCTGCCCGGCCAGCTGGGTGTAGCGGCCCCAATTGACATAATATGAGGGCATGGGCAGCAGCAGGCCGGTCAGGACGCCGGCCAGCAGGCCGGCGGTCCCGCTTCCGGTCAGCCAGCGGGTGGCGAGGTAGGCGGCGGGCAGGGCGAGGGCGTTGAGCAGCTGACCGGTGACGAGGACCGCCTGGGGAGGAGCCAGCCCCAGCCCCCAGCCGACGACGGCGGCCATCAGGTGAAAGCCGGCGTGGTAGGTCATGGTGGCGAGCGGCAGGTCGGGCTCCCAGGAATCCGGCAGGGCTCCCCGCTCCATCACCAGACGGGTCAGGAAGGTGTGCTGGTAGCCGTCGCCCCAGAACGGCAGATCGAAGTCGCGCACGGCCAGGAGCTTCGCCCCGCCGGCCAGGAGCGTGAGAATGAGCGCCAGGGCGACCTCGCCGGCCGGCAGGAAGTCGGTCTGAGCTGGACGCCGCCGCCAGGCCAGGAGCAGCCCGCCTCCCCCCAGAACCAGCAGCAGCGGCAATGTGAGCGGCCCCGGCGCCAGGCCGAGGACGGCGGCCCAGGTGAGCACCGGCGGCACCAGGGCCAGGCTGAGAACCGGCGCCAGGAGAAGCGCCGGCCGGAGCGGCTGGCCGGCCGCCAGCGCCAGCCCCAGACCGGGCAGGAGCAGCCCCAGGCCGAGCCCAAGCCAGCGGACCGAGAAGGCCGCCCGCAGCTCGGCCAGGATGTCCCCCAGACTGAGCCGGTAGAAGGCCAGGAATGTCAGGCTGCCCGCCTGCTCGCGGCCGTTGACCAGCAGCCGGCCGCCGTCCACCGCCGCTCCCGGTCCCAGGGTGACCTGGTAGCCGCTTCCCGGGGCGGCGCCGGGGGCGGCCAGATCGAGCGCGAACCGCCGCCCCGTCGACGACGGGAACCGCACAGTCAGCAGCCCCCGCGCCGGGACCTCAAACGGACGGAGGGTGAGCTGGAGCGGCCGGTCGGGGGCGTCCAGCGGGGTGAGGCGGAGGACCAGCGGCTGGGTCGCCCGGTAGTCGGGGTTCGTCACCGCCAGGTCCAGGCGCTGGAGGCCGGGGCGGGGCAGGCGGAACTCCTGGCGCAGGGTGGCTGGCCCGGCCAGTTCGAAGGTCTGGCCGGCCTCGGTCTGGGCCAGGCCCACCATGTCTGTCGCCAGGGCGTCGCGGAGCGGCGAGCGGACCAGGAGCAGGAGGAGGCCGCCCAGAAGGGCGATCGCCGCTGCCCACCGAGCGGCCCGCCGGCGCGAGAGGCGAGGGTGGGGGAGGACGGTGAGACTGCTCATCGGCCAGCATGATAGCACAGCGTGGGCCTGCTCGACCGGTCGAAGGGCGCCTGAGTGCCCGCCGGCGCGCGGGGACGCTGGCCGAAGCCGGACGGGTCCGTCCGGGTGAGGCCCCTCGCCGTGGCCTCACCGGCCGTGGCGGGGCTCATGGGGAGGGCGCTCGGCCAAGTGGAGGGCCACCGTCCCCAGGCCCAGCCGCTCGTAGCGGACGTTCGTAAAACCCAGCCGCTCCAGGCGCCGGGCCAGGTCTGGGGCTGGTGGGAAGCGCCGGAGCGAGGCCGGAAGATAGGCGTAGGCCCCCCGGTCGCCGGCCACGATCCCGCCCAGCAGCGGGACCACCTGCCCGAAGTAGAGCCAGAAGAGCGGGGCCAGCCAGGCCGGGGGATGGGTGATCTCCAGGCAGACCAGCCGCCCGCCAGGGCGCAGAACCCGCCGGGCCTCGACCAGCCCCTGGTCCAGGTCGGCCAGGTTCCGCAGCACGAAGGCGTTGACCACCCCGTCAAAGGTCTCGTCGGCGAAGGGGAGCGCCAGGGCGTCGGCCACCAGGAAGCGGACCTGTTCTCCCATGGGATGTCGGCGGCGCTTGGCCTCAGCCACCCGGACCATCGCCGGCGCGAAGTCGATGCCCACCACCGTGGGCACCCCGGCCGCGGCCACCGCCAGACTCAGGTCGCCGGTGCCGCACCCCAGGTCGAGCACCCGGCGGCCGCCGGCCACCAGCGCGGCCGCCCGCGCCCGCCAGACCCGGTCGCGGCCGGCGGTCATCAGTCTGTTCATCAGGTCGTAGCGGCCGACGATCCGGGTGAACATCTGCTGGACGGCCTCGGGGACGGGACCGGTCACGGCCCTCCTCCGGCCGTCAGCCAGCCGCAGAGCCGTCGCTCCAGCCTGTCCAGGACCAGGTAGAGCCCCATCCCCAACAGGCTCATCGCTAGAACGCCAGCGTACATCTCCGGGTAGGCCATGCGCCCCCAGGTCTCGACCAGGATATAGTAGCCGAGACCGGCCTGGGTGGCGAACGACTCGGTGAGAAAGAGCACCGCGATGGCCGTCCCGGTGCTGACCCGCAGCCCCGTCAGCACCGCCGGCAGACAGGCCGGAAGGTAGATGTACCGCAGCAGCTGCCAGCGGGTGGCCCCCAGCGAGCGCACCGACAGGACCAGTTCAAAGCGCACGCTGGCCGCCGCGTCGCGCACGACCACCAGGACCTGGAAAAAGAGGATCAAAGCGATGAGGAAGATCTTGGCCGCATCGCCCACCCCCAGGAAGAGCATAACCAGCGGTAGAAACACGATCTTGGGAATGGGATAGGTCAGGTAGATGGCCGGCGCAGCCAGCGCGTTCCAGCGCGGATGGTGGCCGATGACCAGCCCGAGAAGACTGCCGACCAGCCCGGCCAGGACCATCGCCCCGACCACCCGGTAAGCGCTGACGAGCATGTGCTCGCCCAGCCGCCCGCCCAGCGCCTGAACGAAGACCCGCCCCACCGTCGGCGGGTCGGGCAGGACCGGCGAGCGTACCAGCCAGGACAGCCCCTGCCAGATCGCCAGGAGCATCAGCCCGGCCAGAAGGAAGCGCCTCACCCGCCCACCTCCGCCACGACGCGGTCCTGAGCCCGCTCCAGGGCCTGGCGCACCTGGGCGCAGCGGAGGGCGAACTCGACCGTTCGCCGGTAGCCCGGCTGGCCGGCCGCCGGGTTCTCGATGACCTGACCCTGCCGGATCGGTGGGCGGCCCAGGACCAGCAGCCGCTGGGCCAGGAAGACCGCCTCGGCGATGTCGTGGGTCACCAGGACCATGGTGGTCTGAGCGCAGAGGGCGCCCAGCAGGTCCTGCAGGTCCTCACGGGTCAGGGCGTCGAGGGCGGCGAACGGTTCGTCGAGGAGCAGAAGGTCCGGCTCCAGGATGAGGGTCCGGGCGATGGCCACCCGCTGGCGCTGCCCGCCCGAGAGCTGGGCGGGGTAGCGGTCGGCCACCGCCTGAAGACCGAGCCGCTCCAGCCACGCCAGCGCCCGGCGCCGGCGCTCCGGGCGCGGCACTCCCCGGATGGCCAGCCCCAGGGCCACGTTCTCCCAGGCCCGGGCCCAGGGGAGCAGTCCGTAATCCTGGAGGATCAGCCCGGTCTGGAGACGGGGGCCCCGAAGGGGCTGGCCGGCGACGGTGATCGTGCCGCCGCTGGGCCGGCGCAGGCCCGCCAGAAGATACAGCAGCGTGGTCTTGCCACAGCCCGAGGGGCCGATGACGGCCCAGCGCTCGCCGGGCTGGACTGTCCAGGAGAAGTCCCGGAAGAGCTCGGCGGGCTGGCGGTAGCCGAACGAAAGGTTCTCGACCCGGATCATGCTCATCGGGGCAGGAAAGCGTCGCTGACCATCTTCTCGTAGGGGATGGCCGCCGGAATCAGCCCTTTGCTGACCATCCACTCCATCACGTCCTGGACCTCGGCCGGGGTCGGCACCCGGGCCGCCGGGTAGCGGGGGACGGTGAAACTCTCGCGCAGGCTCTCCGGCACCCGCGCCTTCTCGATGAGCAGCGGCCGGTACTTCTCCGGCTGGGCGTTGATAACGGTCACCGCCCGCTCGTAGGCTCGCAGGAAGCGGCGGACCGCCTCCGGCTGACCGGCCAGGACGTCCTGCCGGACCGAGAGGACGCTGTGCCCGACCCCGCTCTGGCTGTCGTCCAGGAGCAGCCGGGCCCCCTGCTGGAGAGCCAGCGAGGCCATCGGCTCGGGCAGCGCCGCCGCCGCCACCTGGCCCTTGATCAGCATCTCGACCCGCAGCGGGATGCGGGTGACCTCGACTTTCTGGACGCTGGCCGGGTCCAGGCCCTGCTGGCGGAAGAGCCGGTCGACGGCGTACTCGATAACGGTGTTGCTGGAGAGGGCCAGGCTCTGGCCCCGCAGATCGGCCGCCGACCGCGCCGGACTGTTCGGGGCGGCCAGGATATAGACCAGCGCCTTGCTCGGCGACCCCTGGTGGGTCAGCCGGACGATCCGCAGCTGCTCGCCGTCCTTGTTGAGCAGGATGGCCGAGATCATGTCGTTCAGCTGGAGGTCTAGCTGTTTGGCCTGGAAGGCGGCGTCGCGCTCCAGAGCGCTGGCGAAGAGGACCAGGTCGACACTGAGGTTCTCCTCCCGGAAATACCCCTCGGCCTCGGCCACGTACATCGGCAGCACGTCGACGATGGGCAGAAGGCCGACCTTGAGCGTGGCCGGAGCCGGGGTCCCGGGGCGGAGCAGCTGACAGCCAGCAAGAACCAGAAGTCCCACGAGCAGCAGGCTCCATCGGCGCCAGATGGGTCCCATCACTCCCTCCGCAGTTCAGTGTCCAGAGCCCGGCCCGGCGGGTACTGGGCCTCGGGCCGCAGCCGGAAACCCGGCAGGTCGAGCGCCTGGAGCACCCGGTCGACGATGGCCTCGACCAGGCTCTCGACCGAGGTGGGCTTGAGGTAGAAGGCCGGCACCGGCGGCACGATCCGCACCCCCAGCCGGGCCAGGGTCAGCATGTTCTCCAGGTGGATGGCCGAGAGCGGCGTCTCCCGCGGCACCAGCACCAGCCGCCGCCCCTCCTTCAGGGTCACGTCCACCGCCCGCTCCAGCAGGTTGCTCGCCCGACCGGTGGCGAAGGCCGAGAGAGCGTCCGTGCTGCAGGGGATGACCAGCATGCCGGCGGTGGGGAAACTGCCGCTGGCGATGGGGTGGCCGATGTCCCGAACGTCGGCCACGATCACCGGCCAGCGGGCGGCCCACGCGGCCGCCGTTTTCTGGAACGGCGTCTCCAGTTCCTCGGCCCAGACCCGCCGGCCGGCCGGTGTGCAGGTGACGATGAGCGGATAGCCCAGGGTCGCCAGCCGCTCGACGGCCCGGGCGGCCAGAACGGCGCCGCTGGCGCCGGTGATGCCGACGACCACCGGGCGCTGGGGCTCAGACCGGGACATAGAGCGCTCCCGCCGTGGCCAGAAAGACCACGATGGCGATGTAGCCGTTGACCGTGAAGAAGGCCACGTCGACGCGCGAGAGGTCGTCGGGCCGGACGATGGCGTGCTCGTAGACAAAGAGGCCGGCGGCGACGGCCAGCCCCAGCCAGTAGAGGACCCCGAGGCCCATCAGCCGCCCGACCACGGCCAGCAGCCCCAGCGTCGCCAGGTGGGCCAGCGTCGAGAGGTGGAGGGCTGTCGCCACCCCGAAGCGGGCCGGGACGGAGTGGAGACCGGCCTGCCGGTCGAAGTCGGCATCCAGACAGGCGTAGATGAGGTCGAATCCGCCCACCCAGCAGGCCACCGCCAGGGCCAGCAGCACCCCCTCCAGCCCGATCGCCCCGGTCACCGCCATCCAGCCGCCCAGCGGGGCGGCCCCGTCGGCCAGACCCAGGATGGCGTGCGAGAGCCAGGTGAAGCGCTTGGTGTAGGGGTAGACCGCGAGCACGGCCACCGCCAGCGGCGCCAGGGCCAGGCAGAGAACGTTGAGCTGCCAGGCCGCCAGGAGCATGATCCCCAGGCCGCCCAGGCCGACCAGGGCCAGGTCGCGCACCCGCAGCCGCCCCTGTGGGAGCGCCCGGTTGGCCGTCCGCGGGTTGCGGGCGTCGATCTCCCGGTCGACGATCCGGTTGGCGGCCATGGCGAACGTCCGGGCGCCGGCCAGGGCCACGGTCACCAGCACCACCTCGCGGAGCGTCGGGGGGGCGCCCCGGCTGCTGGCCCCCAGAAGCATCCCCAGGTAGGCGAAGGGCAGGGCGAAGACGGTGTGCTCGACCTTGAGGGCCTCCAGGACGGTCCAGACGCGCGGCATCTAGGTGCTCCAGTACTCCCGCCAGCGGCGGTCCACCAGCCGGCGGACCTCGTCGCTCATCGCCAGCGGCTCGGGGTAGCCCGGCTTCCAGGTGGCGTCGATGGCCAGGGGGCCGTGGTGCTCTGGCCACGCCCCCCGCCAGCGGACCTCGCGGAAGAGAACGTCGCGGGCCGGGTCGAAGCGGGTGAAAATACCCCAGAGGAGGTCGGTGTCGTCGTGCAGGTCCACGTCCGGGCTGACGGCGACGATGAGGGACGGCCCCCCGACCGGGCAGGCCTGAACCAGCTGCTCCAGGACGGCCCGGGCGTGGCTCTCCACCCGGACGGCCAGGAGCGTGTCGGCCCAGAGGCGCCAGGCGCGGACCATCGGCGCCACCGTCCGCGGGTCCCAGGAGGGGGCCGGGGGAGGGGCCTCCTCCCCGCCGACCGCCGGCCGCGCCAGCCCCGGCTCGCGGGT
The DNA here is from genome assembly GCA_034433795.1 of Chloroflexota bacterium. Classification (GTDB taxonomy): domain Bacteria; phylum Chloroflexota; class UBA6077; order FW602-bin22; family DAOUAE01; genus DAOUAE01. Next base: position 158,552 of record DAOUAE010000002.1, on the reverse strand, counting down.
GCCGCCCCGGGTCGCATCGAGGATCATCTTGCTGCCCAGGTGCATCTGGCCGCTGGTGAAATCGAGGGTGTCGAGGGCCGTCGCCGGGAGCAGGGTGAAGTCCTGGCGCGGGTCGAAATAGGCCCGAATGGCCCGCAGGACGGCGCCGAAGTCGCGGGGGTTGACCTCCTCATCGACCAGGATGAGGCACTTGGTCAGCGACAGCTGCCCCTGGCCCAGAAGCCCCAGTCCGGCTTTGAGGGCCTCTTTGGTGTAGCGGACGCGGACCGCCGCCACCAGCAGGTTGTGGAAGCCGGCCGGGGCGTAGGCCCAGAGGTCGCGCACCTCTGGCTGGACCAGCCGGACCAGCGGGGCGAAGACTTCGGTCATCGCCTCGCCCAGGACGGTGTCCTCCTGGGGCGGGCGCCCGACGACCGCCGCCGGATAGATGGCCCGCCGGCGGCGGGTGAGGCGACGGAGGTGGAGGACCGGGAAGGGGGCGGCCGCCGAGTAGTGCCCGAAATGGTCGCCGAAGGGCCCCTCCAGCGCCCGCTCGCCGGGGAACGCCCAGCCCTCCAGAACGAACTCGGCGTTGGCCGGCACCAGGAGCGGCACCGTCTGGGCCGCCACCACCGGCGTGGGCCGGCCCCGGAGCACCCCGGCCACCACCAGCTCGTCGAGCGGCTCGGGCAGGGGGGCCACCGCCGCCAGCAAAAGGGCCGGGTCGCCACCCAGGACCACCGCCACCGGCAGCGGCTGGCCCAGCCGTTCGGCCTGGGCGTAGTGGAAGCCCCCGCCCTTCTGAATCTGCCAGTGCAGGCCGGTGCGGTCGGGCCCGAACACCTGCAGGCGGTAGACGCCCAGGTTGCGCCGGCCTGTGAGCGGGTCCTGGGTCAGCACCAGCGGCAGGGTGAGGAACCGGCCGCCATCGCCCGGCCAGCACTGGAGCGCCGGCAGTCGGCCGAGGTCCGGCGGCTCGCTGACCTCCTGGACCGGGGCCCGCCGCACCGGCCGCACCCGTCCGTTGAGCAGACGTCGGAGCGTCTGACGACTGCGCCAGAGCCCCCCCAGGCTGGGGGGCGTGAGTCGTTCGACCACGGCGGCCAGCTCGGCCCCCAGCTGAGCCGGGGGGCAGCCCAGAGCCAGCTCCAGCCGGCGCCGGCTGCCGAACAGATTGATCACCAGCGGGAACGCCGCCCCCCGGACGCTCTCGAAGAGGAGGGCCGGCCCGCCCTGCCGAACCACCCGGCCGGCGATCTCGGTGATCTCCAGGACGGGATCGACCGGCGCCCGCACCCGGACCAGTTCACCCTGGGCCTCCAGGCACCGGAGGAAGGCGGCCAGATCGTCGAACGGCACGGTCTCACCCCTCCGTCGGCGGCGGCAGGCCGATGCTCCGGAGGAGCAGGGCCCGCAGGGTCGGCAGCGCCCGGTCCAGCGGATCGGGCTGGCCGGTGTAGAGCCAGCGGATGACCACCTCGTTGATGGCGCCCAGCCAGGCGAAGGCGGTGATGGTGGTGTCGAGCGGCGGGATATCGCCCTCGGCCACCGCCCGGTCGAGGTGACGCTGGATGAGCCGGGCCAGCCGGGTGTGGGTCTCCAGCAGCTTGCGGTCGATGGCCGGCCCCACCCCGGCGATGTCGATCAGGAGGATCTTGGCGATCTGGCGGTGGCTGGCGAAGGCCTCCAGGACCGTCTGCAGGGCGGCCGTGACCTTGGCGACGCCGCCGCGCTGACTGGCGATGGCCGTCTCGACCCGCTGGCTCAGGCGCTCGACCAGGTCGTCGACCAGGGCCAGGAAGAGATCCTGTTTGCTGGGAAAGTGAAAGTAGAAGGCCCCCTTCGAGGTCTCCGAGGCGCGGACGATCTCCTCGACCACCGCCCCGTGGTAGCCCTTGCGGGCGAAGACCTCGATGGCCGCCTCGAGCAGGCGCTGACGCGTGCTGGCAGGGTTGCGCACGGCGGACCTCGCACGCCGGTGTAGACCGACCAGTCGGTTTGCTATTGTAGCGCCGGCCGGGTGTTTGTCAAGGGGGCTTGCCGGCTCTCGGCCGTCCCGTGTTCCGCAGATCAGGTGCTTTCTGCTATAATTCCTGCGCCTGAATCCTCTGGTCATCACGCGGGTCCTCAGGAGGATGGCCATGGCGACGACCAACGGTGAGGTCAAAAAGATCCTGATCGTTGAGGATGATGGCGAACTGTGCGAACTGCTGGCGGCCACCCTGCGGGAGCGCCGCTACCAGCCGCTGGTCCTCCGCCGCGGCGAGAAGGTCCTGAAGACCGTGAAAGACGAGAAGCCCCGGGCCGTGATCCTGGACCTGGCGCTCCCCGACCGCGACGGGCGGCAGGTGCTCAAGGAGCTGAAGGACGACTGGGATGCCAAGAAGGTGCCGGTGATCATCCTCTCCGGCTACACCAGCCGCGTGGACTATCAGGCGCGCAGCCAGGTCGAGGCGGTGATCACCAAGCCGTTCGACCTGCAGGACCTGCTGGCCAAGGTCGAGGCGGCGGCCAATAAAAAGCAGGACTGATGGCTCCGGAGCGCGCGTCGGACCGGCTCCGTCCGCGCCGGCTTCTGGCCATCGCCCGCCGGCTGGCGGCGGAGGCCGCCAGCCAGTCCGACCCTGACGCCTGTCTCCGCCTGCTGCGGGCCGGGCTGCTCCGTCTGGGCTTCCGGCGGGCCGGCATCTGGCTCCTCGAGCCCCACGACCCCAGCCTCCTGCGCGGCACCTGGGGGACCGACTGGGACGGTCGGGAGGTCGACGAGCATGACCTCGTCCTCCCGATCGGGCAGTTCGTCGGCTCGCGGGAGATCATCGCCGGCCAGCAGGTGGTCCTGCGGCGGCTGGAGCGTCCGCCGGGACGAGCGGTGCCGGCCCACGGCGCCCGCCCCGTGGTGGACGCGACCGCCCCGCCCAACAACGCCTGCGTGGCCCTCCGGGCCGATGGGCAAATCCTGGGGATCATCTCCGTGGATATGCTGCCCTCGGCCGACCCCATCGATCCCCGCCAGGTCGAGGCCCTGACCTTTCTGGCCGACCAGGTCGCGGTCATCATCGCCCGCTACCGGGCGGTCTCGGCCCTCAACGAGGCCCTGGTCCGTCTGGCCGTCGAGCGAGCCGAGGCGGCCCGGCAGGCGGCCGAGGCGGCGGCCCTGCGGGCTCTGGACCGCCTGAAAAGCGAGTTTCTCGCCACCGTCTCCCACGAGCTGCGCACGCCGCTGGCGGTCATCTACGGCTACGCCCAGCTGATGGCGGCCCGGGGGGAGCGCTTCACCCCCGAGCAGATCCGTCAGATCGGTGAGCAGATCGTCCGCAGCGCCCGGGTCCTGATCCGCCTGGTCGACGATCTCCTGGACCTCGGCCGGCTGGAGCGCCGGACGCTGGTGGTCCAGCCGGCCTGGACCGACCTGACACCGGTCCTGCAGCGGGTGGTGGCCGATGAGCGTTTCCGCCCGCTGGCCAGCCGGCTCCAGGTCGATCTTCCCCCGGCGCTGCCGGCCTTCGCCGACGCCGACCGCCTCCGCCAGGTGGTCGAGCGGCTGCTGGAGAACGCCCTGCGCTATGCGCCGGAAGGACCGGTCTGCGTGCGGGCCGGTCAGGAGCCGGAGGGGGTCTGGATCGAGGTGGCGGACGCCGGCCCCGGCATTCCTCCAGACGAGCAGCCCCGGGTCTGGGAGAAGTTCTACCGTGGGGCGGCTGCGGCCGGCCAGCCCGGCCTGGGGCTGGGGCTGACGATGGCCCGGGCGCTGGTCGAGGCCCATGGGGGGACCATCGACCTCCAGAGCGCCCCCGGTCAGGGCACACGGGTGCGCGTCGTCCTGCCGCAGCCGCCCCTGGTCGGCGCGCCGGCGCGGGTCAACGGGTGAGGATCCGGACGCTGGCCGAGAGCCCGGGAAGGGCCCCCTCGGGCAGCGTCTCCACCGCGATCTTGACCGGCACCACCGGCTGGGGACGGGCGGGGCCAGCCCCGGCCGGCCGTCCGCCGGGGGTGGCCGGCGGTGTGCCGCCTGGGGTGGTGGCGGGGAGCACCTCAGCCACCCAGCCGGTCAGCGTCCGGTCGAAGGCCGGGAGGTAGACCTCGGCCCGCTGCCCGACCCGCACCGACCGGGCGCTGGTCTCATCGAGAAAGGCCATCACCCAGAGGCGCTGGGGATCGGCCAGGAAGGCGACCGGCTGTCCGGCGTTCACGATCTGTCCCCGGACGACCGCCACCTGCAGGAGTTTGCCGTCGGCCGGCGCCCGCACCCGGGCGGCCAGACGCGCGGTGGGACTGGCGCCCGGCGCCAGGACCAGCGTGAGCAGCGGCTGGCCCCGTTCGACCTCGTCGCCGGCCTCGACCAGCAGGTCGCTGACCTGTCCGGTGGCCGGGGCGCTCACCTGGTGAACCTCGCCGGCGATCATGGCGTTCTCGGTCCAGATAGCCCCTCCCAGCAGCGTCGTCAGGTCGACGCCGACCAGGACGACAGCCAGCACGACCGGCAGGACCGCCAGGGCGATGAAGACCAGCAGACGACGGGGAGACACGGCTCCTCCTTCGGAGACCCGAGGCGCGACCCGCCCGTGGGCGGGAGCGATGGGCCGTGTGGCGATTGTAAGCGTAGACGATTGACAAGACGCCGGCAAGCCAGTAAAATGCAGCCTAGCGTTGCCCGCCTGATCGTCTGCTGGAAAGCGGTGGTGATGGTCAGGGGGAGGGAGTGTGCTGAGGGGTCACGGTCTACGGAATTTGAAGGAGGAAAGCCGATGCGTCCGTCACGTGTCCTGCTGACGTTCATCGCGGTCCTGGCCCTGGTGCTCCCGTCTCTGGCCGCCTGTGCGCCGGCGCCCGCGCCGACGCCGACGCCGGCGCCGAAGGCGGCCGAAAAGCCGGCCGAGGCCAAGCCAGCGGAACAGGCCAAGCCGGCGCCGACGCCGACGCCCGTGCCGGCGCCCTCGCCCACCCCGACGGTGGCGGCCAAGCCGGCGGCGCCGTCGCGGCTGGTCATCGTGATGGGGCAGCAACCCGATACCCTTCACCCCGGTATCGGCTCGATGATGGCCAAGACCGAAGTGGAGTACGCTCTCTTCGCCTGGCCGGTCGTTTTCAACGATAAAGGAGAGTATATCCCCTGGGGCGTTGAGCAGGTGCCGACGCTGGACAACGGGGGCGCCCGCTTCGTCGGCGAGGGCGACGACCGGCATCTTGAGGTGACCTACAAGATCAAGAAGGGCAACAAGTGGCACGACGGCACCCCGGTGACCGCCAAAGACATGCGGTACCAGTGGGAGCTCTACCTCGATCCCAAGTTCCCCATCGCCGACCGCTCGCTGATCCAGAAGGTCTACGACGTCACGGTGGTCGACGAGCAGACCGCGGTCTACAAGTTCATGTCGGCCCGCCAGGCCCGCGAGGCCGCCCAGAAGGGCTTCCGGGGGCTGGACGCCAAGGAGTACGCCGACTTCAAGGACCAGAAAGACCCGGTCGTCGATCCGCTCTACTGGACGGTCGGCGGCTATCTCCCCTCCCATATCCTGAGCAAGATCCCGGCGGACCAGCAGGAGGCCAGCGAGTTCGCCCGCAAGCCGATCGGCAACGGCCCCTATAAGTTCAAAGAGTGGGTGCCCGACCAGTCGATCACCCTGGAGGCCAACCCCGACTTCTTCCTGGGGGCGCCCAAGATCCAGACCGTCGTCTTCCGCATCATCAAGGACACCAACGCCCAGCTGGCCGCGCTCCAGGCCGGTGAGGTCGACGTGGTGACCCAGGTCCAGGGCCCCGATCTGGACAAGGCGCCCGAACTCGACCGGCTGGCCGCCCAGGGCACCTACAAACCCTACTACATCCCCGGGACCCCCTGGGAGCACATCGACTTCAACCTCGACAACGAGCACCTGAAGGACGTTCGGGTCCGCAAGGCCATCGCTCACGCCATCAACCGCGAGCAGCTGGTCGAGAAGGTCCTCTACGGCAAGTCGCGGGTGGCCCACTCCTGGATCATGCCCGGCAGCCCGGCCTGGGCCTACGATGAGAGCTGCCTGGTCAAGTACGAGTACAACCCGGAGAAGGCCAAGCAGCTGCTGGCCGAGGCTGGCTACAAGCCCGGTCCGGATGGCATCCTGGTCAAGGACGGCAAGAAACTGACCCTCAAACTCTCGACCACCGACGCCGCCCTCCGCAAGACCACCGCCCAGATCATCCAGCAACAACTCAAGCAGGTCGGGATCGACCTGCAGCTCGAGTTCCTGCCCGGACGCGGCCTCTTCGAGACCAAGGGACCGCTGCGCCAGCGCACCTTTGAGCTGGGGATGTACACCTGGCTGAGCCTGCCCGACCCCGACCGCATCGACTACATGCACTCGAAGAACATCCCCTCCCCAGCCAACAACTTCACCGGCAACAACTTCCCCGGCTGGCGCAACCCCAAGGCCGACCAGCTGGCGGTTCGCGGTTCGCAGTCCCTCTCGGAGAAGGAGCGCAAGCCGATCTACTGCGAACTCCAGCGCCTCTGGACCGATGAGCTGCCGGTCCTGCCGCTCTTCCAGCGGGTGGTGGTGACGGTCGCCCGGGCCAATCTGGAGAACTACCGGCCCACCGGCTCCAGCACGCCCGAGACCTGGAACATCCACGAGTGGGTGCTGCGCTCCTGACGATCGCCAATACTGCCCCGAGCGCCGTGGGGGGTGTGTTCCCCACGGCGCTCATTGATGAGGAGCGATGGGGACGTTCCTGCTCCGCCGCCTGATCCAGACCGTCGTCCTTCTGCTTATCATCTCGGCCTTCGTCTTTTTCCTTATCAACCTGGCGCCCGGGGGCCCCTTCGACGCCCTCGTCTTCGGCAGCCCCCGGGTCAGCCAGGCCCACCTCGAGCGACTGAACCAGCTCATCGGCCTGGACAAGCCCTGGTATATCCGCTACTTCTCCTGGCTGCGGAACGTGGTGGTGGGCGACTGGGGGACCTCCTGGGGAGTGGCCTATGGCCAGCCCGTCCTCACGGTCATCGCCGAGCGGCTGCCGGCCACGGTCCTGCTGATGGGGACCGCGCTGCTGCTCTCTCTTCTCATCGCTCTGCCGATCGGCATCTATTCGGCCCTCCGGCAGTACTCCTGGGTGGACTACGTCGTCACCGCCCTCTCGTTCTTCGGCATCGCGATGCCCACCTTCTGGTTCGGCATTATGCTCATTATCATCTTCGCCGTGGTGTTGAAAGACACGCCCTTCCAGTTGCCCACCGGCGGGATGATGACGCCGGGCATGGGCTTTGACCTGGCGGATCGGGTGCGTCACCTGATCCTGCCGGTGGCGGTCCTGAGCCTCTTCAACGTCGCCCAGTGGAGCCGCTTCATGCGCTCCAGCATGCTGGAGATTCTGAATCAGGATTACATGCGGACGGCGCGGGCCAAGGGGCTGCGCGAGCAGGTCGTCATCCTGAAGCATGGGTTGCGCAACGCCCTTATTCCGATCATCACGATCATCGGACTGGAGATCCCGGCGCTGGTCAGCGGAGCGGTGGTCACCGAGTTCATCTTCTCCTGGCCGGGCATGGGGCAGGTCTTCTTCCAGGCGGTCTTCGCCTCGGACTGGCCGGTGGTCCAGGGGATCGTGGTGATCACCGCCTGTGTGGTGATTCTCTCAAATCTGCTGGCCGATATTCTCTACGCGGTGGCTGATCCGCGCATCCGTTACAGTTGAGGAGAGAGCATGGCCACGGCGGTCCAGCCCTATCCGCGCGATGAGGAGGAGGTCCTCACCCTTCCGGAGCTCAGCCAGTGGGCGCTGATCTGGCGCCGTTTCCGTCGCCATCATCTGGGACTGGCCGGACTGGCCCTCCTGGGAGCGCTCTTTATCGTCGCCTATCTGGCGCCGGTGCTGGCCCCCTATGATCCCACCGCCATCGACCTCAACGCCCAGTTCGCTTACCCCAGCGCTCAGCACTGGCTGGGGACCGATGAACTGGGCCGCGACATCCTCTCGCGGCTGATGTACGCCAGCCGGGTCACCCTCTCGGTGGCCCTGGTCTCAACCCTGCTCACCGCCCTGGTGGGGACAGCGGTGGGAGCCATCGCCGGCTACGGCGGGGGGTGGGTCGAGATCATCCTGATGCGGACGGCCGATATTATGCTGGCCATGCCGACGCTCCTGCTGCTGCTGGTCCTGTCGAAGATGCTGCGCGAGATGGAGGGGGTGAAAGCCCTCTTCGGCGCCGAGAACGTCAGCCTGGCGGTGATCGTGATCATCCTGGTCCTTTTCGGCTGGATGCGGGTGGCCCGGCTGGTCCACGGGTCGGTCCTCTCGCTGCGCGAGCGGGAGTTCGTCGAGGCGGCCCGGGCCCTCGGGGCCTCGCCGGCCCGGATCATCCTGGTCCACCTGGTGCCCAACACCTTCGCCCCGATCATCGTGGCCTCGACCCTGGGCTTCGGCGAGCGGGTCATTCTGGAGTCGACGCTCAGCTTCCTGGGGCTGGGCATCACGCCGCCGCACCCCAGCCTGGGCAATATGCTCTCCGAGGCCCAGGGGTACATGTTCCGCAATCCCCTGCTGGCGGTCTATCCCGGCATGGTCATCTTCCTGACGGTTCTGGCCATCAATTTCCTCGGCGACGCCCTGCGCGACGCCCTGGACCCCCGGATGAAGGTCTGAATGGCGGTCCACTGCCTCCAGCATCCGCTGGTGCAGCACAAGCTGACCCTCCTCCGCAGCGTTGAGACCCCGCCGAAACTCTTCCGCGAACTCCTGCGCGAGGTCAGCGCGCTCCTCGCCTACGAGGCGACCCGCGCGCTCAGAACGACCACGGTGACGGTCCAGACCCCGCTGGCGCCGGCCCGGGGGGAGGTTCTGGCCGAACGCCTCGGCCTGGTGCCGATCCTGCGGGCCGGGCTGGGGATGGTCGACGGCGTCTGGTCGGTGGTGCCGACCGCCGAGGTCTGGCATATCGGTCTCTACCGGGATGACCGGACGCTCCGGCCGGTCGCGTACTATAACAAACTGCCGGACCAGCCGACGGTGGACCGCTGTCTGGTGCTGGACCCGATGCTGGCCACCGGTGGCTCGGCCGTGGCCGCCGTGGACATCCTCAAGCGCTGGGGAGTCCGGCAGATCGCGTTCCTGGGGCTCATCGCCGCCCCGGAGGGGCTCCAGCGCCTGACCACCACCCACCCGGAGGTCGAGGTCTATCTGGCGGCCATCGACGAGCGCCTGAACGAACGCGGATTCATCGTGCCCGGGCTGGGCGACGCTGGCGACCGCCTGTTCGGCACCGGCTGAGCCCGCAGATTGGGCGGAGGCGGGAACGGCCAGCCGGCCGCCCCGGCGTGCTGCCGCCACGGCCGGCGATCTATAATCCTGGGGAGCACTGTTCCCCAACGCGGCAAAGAATGGCTTTGCCCGACGAGGCCGCAGACGGAGTGATAGAGCACCGATGGACTTCGTGTTCCGTGTCGCCCCCGAGGTCTTCGCGCGGTTCCCGCGCTATGTGGTGGTGGGCGTCCTGGCGGTCGATCTCCACAACGCCCCGGAGCATCCAGAGGTCACGGCGTTGCTGACCGAGACTGCGGCCGCCGTCCGCGCCCAGTTCCAGGACCATCCGCCGAGCGCCCATCCGACCATCCGGGCCTGGCACCAGGCGTTGCGTCAGCTCGGCCTGGACCCGGCGCAGTATCCCCCCTCGGTCGAGGCGCTGGTCCGCCGGGTGCTGGCGGGCGACCCGCCACGGGTGAACGCCGCCGTCGACCTGGCCAACGCCATCAGCCTGCGCTATCTCGTCCCGGTCGGCGCCCACGATCTGGACCGGCTGCGGAGCCCGTTCGCGGTCCGGTTCAGTCAGCCTGGTGACACCTTCGTTCCCCTCGGCCAGAGCGAGGCCCAGCCGGTGCCGCCGGGCGAGATCGTCTACGCCGACGCCCTGATGGTGCGGACCCGGCGCTGGGTCTGGCGGATGGGTGAGCTCGGCAAGGTGCGGCCGGAGAGCCGAACGGTCTTCTTCCCCATCGACGCCTTCGCTGACCTCGACGACATCCGGGCCCAGCAGGCCGCAGCCGAGCTGGCCGACCGGGCCGAGCGCTGGCTGGGGGCCCGCACAACGGTGGTTCGGGTCGACCAGGCCCGGCCCGAGGTCGTGCTCTCGCTGCCCGAACGGGCGCCGGACGCCATCGAATGGGTGCTCACCCGCGGGGTGGCGGAGATCCTGCCGTCACGGGCCGAGCTGGAGCGAGCGCTGCGGTCGGGGCGACGGCTGCACTTCTACATGGGTGTGGACCCGACCAGCCCTCAGCTGCACCTGGGGCACGCGGTGGCCCTGCGCAAACTGCGACAGCTGCAGGACCTGGGCCATCGCATCACGCTGCTTATCGGCGACTTCACCGCCCGCATCGGCGACCCGACCGAGCGGGCCGAGGCCCGACGCCAGCTGACCCGCGAGGAGGTCGAGGCCAACGCCCGCACCTACCGGGACCAGGCGGCCAGAATCCTGGACTTCACCTCGCCCACCAACCCGGTCGAACTCCGCTACAACGGCGAGTGGTGGGACCGGATGGGGACCAGAGAGATCATCGAACTGGCCGCCCACTTCACGGTCCAGCAGATGATCCAGCGGGAGATGTTCCAGCGGCGGCTGGCCGAGAACCGCCCGATCTTTCTGCACGAGTTCCTCTACCCGTTGCTGCAGGGCTACGACTCGGTGGCCCTGGACGTGGACGGCGAACTGGGCGGGACCGACCAGACGTTCAACATGCTCTGCGGGCGGACGCTGCTGAAAGACCTCAGGAACAAGGAGAAGTTCATTATCACGGTGCCGCTGCTGGAGGGGACCGACGGGCGGAAGATGAGCAAGTCGTACGGCAACGTGATCGCCGTCACCGATCCCCCGTACGACATGTATGGCAAGATCATGTCGCTGCGCGACGAGCTCATCCTGAAGTACTTCGAGCTGCTGACCGATGTGCCGGAGGCCGAGCTGGCCGAGATGGCCCGCCAGCTGGCGGCCGGCACGGTCAACCCCATGCTCCTCAAAAAGCGCCTGGCCCACGAGATCGTCACGTTCTTCCATGGCCCCGAGGCGGCCGCTCAGGCGGCCGAGCGGTTCGAGCGCGAGGTGCAGCGGCGGGAGATCCCGGCCGAGATGCCGACCTGCTACCTGCCGCGCGACGGGGAGTGGGCGCTGGTCGATCTCCTGGTCGCCTGCGCGCTGGCCAGCAGCCGGAGCGAGGCCAAGCGTCTGATCGAGCAGGGCAGCGTGGCGGTGGATCAGCAGCGGATCACCGACCCGCGGGCTCGGGTGGTGGTCCGCGAGGGCATGGTCATCCGGGGACGGCGCCGTCAGTTCGCCCGCATCAGCCTGAGCCCGGCCCCGGGCTCGGCCGCGGAGTGAGCAGGGTCCCGGCCTGGCTCCCTTCGCCGAAGAAACGACCGGCCAGACCAGACGGCGCCGCCCGCCCCTCCACCGCTGGAGGGGGCGGGTGTTTTCTCCGCCTCAGGCGCGCAGGTCGATGCGCCGGGGCGGTGGCTCGGTCAGCCCCAGCAGGTCGGTCAGGACCCGGGCCTGAGGCGCGGGGGGACCGGGACGGTTCTCCGGCCGGGCGGGCGGCCCGCCCGCGGGAGGGGTCTCTTCCGGCCGGTTCCCCCGTGGCGGGGTGGTGGTCCGCTCCAGAGCGCCGTTGGCGGTCCGGGCGGCCGTGCTCACCGCCGGACCGATGCGCTGACCGGCGGCGCGGGCCGCCTCCCGCGCCTCGGCCACCGCCTGGGCGACGCGTTGCCCTGGGGCGTTGGCCGGTGTTGGGGCGCGGGGGCCGGCTTCCTCGGGCTGGGAGGCGGCCGGACGCGGAGGCCGTGGCAGGGCAGCCGCCGATCGGGCGGCGACCTCGGGCGGTCGCAGCGGACCCAGCGGATCAATGGGACGCGGCATCTCTCTCCTCCCTGCCGATCACCTGGGAGCAATTGTAGCATGGGGGGGCGCGAGCGGCAAGAGGATCGCGCCACGCGCTGGCCTCGCCCAGGGGAGCCCTCTACTCCAGTCGGCGACCGTGCAGTATGATAGAGCGTAGGGGAGGGAACGGTGTCCGCCGGTTCTTTGCCAGCGATCATCGCCGACGACCTGACCGGCGCGGCCGACACGGCCCTGCCCTTTGCTCTCCAGGGCTGGCCCACTCTGGTGCTGCTGACCGCCGAGGGGCCGGTGCCCGCCGACCACGTCGTCGCCCTCTCGACCGGCTCGCGGGCGCTCCCGCCGGCCGCGGCCGCCGGGGCGGTCCGGGCGGCCGTTGCCCGTCTGCGGCCGGCCGGTCGTCGGCCCCTCTACAAGAAGATCGACTCGACCATGCGGGGTAACGTCGGGGCGGAGGTCGAGGCGGCGCTGGCGGCTGGGGGGTTCCGGGCTGCCTGCCTGACGCCGGCCTTCCCGGCGATGGGCCGGACGGTGGTCGCCGGTCGGCTGCTGGTCGACGGACGCCCGGTGGATGAAACGGCCTTCCGCTGGGATCCTATCACCCCGGTCTGGACCGCCGCGATCGGCGCGCTGCTCGCCCAGCAGACGGCTCTCCCGCTCCGCGATCTGCCGCTGGCGGTGGTGCGCCAGCCGGACCGGTTGATCGCGCACCTGCAGGCGGCCCGCGGGATCGTGATCGCCGACAGCGAGACCGACGACGATCTGGCCGCGCTGGCCCGGGCCTGCCTGGCGCTGCCCGACCTTTTGCCCGTCGGGTCGGCCGGTCTGGCGACGCAGATCGCCCGCCTCTGGGGGCCGGCGCCGGGCGGGATGGCGGAGCGGCGTCGGGTGGCCAGCCGCCGGCCGGTCCTGGTGGTCGTCGGGAGCGCTCATCCCCAGGCTGGCCTCCAGGTGGCCGACCTGGTGCAGCACGGTTTCCCCTGGGCCCTCTACACCCCTGATGGGCGGTCCGCCGACCGCGAGGAGCGGCGGCTGGAGGCGGCCGCGCTCCAGGGGCTGGCCCGGCACCCGGCCTTCGTCCTGACGACCCGGCCGCCGACCACGGCACCGGTTGCGAAGACGGGCCGCGACGACCCGGCGTGGGTGATCGGTCGGGTCGCGGCCCGGGTGATCGTCCGCTACGGACCGCCGAACCTGGGCGGGGTCGTGGTCACCGGCGGCGACACCGCGCTGGCGCTCTGTCGAGCCCTGGGGGCTGAGGCCATCGCCATCACCGCCGCCGTCCTGCCGGGGTTCCCGGCCGGGTGGCTGCGCGGTGGAGCGGCCGATGGCCTGCCCATTGTCACCAAAGCCGGGGGCTTTGGTCCCCCATCGGCGCTCGGCCTGGCCGTCCGGTTTCTGCAGGAGGCCGGGGCTGACTGAGGGTGGGAGGAGATATGAGCAGCGAGGCAACCCGTCCGATTGTGGCCATCACCATGGGCGACCCGGCCGGGATCGGGCCGGAGGTCATCGTCAAGGCGCTGGCCCAGCCTGAGATCTACGCCGAGTGCCGGCCGCTGGTCGTCGGCGACGCCGGCTGTCTGGCGCGCGAGAGCCAGCGGCTGGGGCTCCCGCTCACTGTTCGTCCGGTCCGGACGGTGGCCGAGGCGCTCTTCCAGCCCGGCATCGTTGACGTCTACCAGGCCACCGACCTTGACCTCAGCCAGATCCTGCCGGGGCGGGTCGACGCCCGGGCCGGGGCGGCGGCGGTCCAGGCGGTCCAGGTGGCGACCCGGCTGGCCCTGGCCGGGGCGGTCCAGGCCATCTGCACCGCTCCCCTCAACAAAGAGGCGATGCATCTGGCCGGCTACCCCTACCCCGGCCACACCGAGATGCTGGGCGCGCTGACCGGCGCTCGGGAGTACACGATGCTGCTGGTGGCCGACCGGCTGCGGGTCGTCCACGTGAGCACGCACGTCAGTCTGCGCCAGGCCATCGAGCGGGTGAAAAAGGACCGGGTGCTGCGGACCATCCGTCTGGCCCACCAGGCGGCCACGGAGTACCTGGGGATCGCCGAGCCGCATATCGGCGTGGCCGGCCTCAACCCGCACGCTGGCGAGAGCCGGCTCTTCGGCGACGAGGACGCCGATGAGATCGCGCCGGCCGTCGCCGCCGCCCAGGCCGAGGGCCTGCGGGTGAGCGGTCCCTGGCCGGGGGACACGCTCTTCCCGCGGGCGGCCCGGGGCGAGTTCGATATTGTGGTGGCGATGTACCACGATCAGGGGCACATCCCGGTCAAGATGCTGGGCTTCGACCGGGGGGTGAACGTCACCATCGGTCTGCCGATCATCCGCACCTCGGTCGACCACGGAACGGCGTTCGACATCGCCGGCCAGGGGCGGGCCAGCCCGACCAGCCTGATCGAGGCCATCAGAATGGCGGCCCAGATAGCGCGGCGACGGCTGAGCGGGGCGGTGCCGGGGGCGCGGTGACCGGCGACTGCCGGCGGGGGCGTGCCGGTCTGGCCGGCGCGGTGTTGTAGGGGGTAGAAAGGACCGCGCAAGGAGAGGGGACCATGGTCGCTGTCCCGAGCGCCAGCTACAGTATCACCATGCGCCTCCGGTATCCCAACGAGATCGGCATGTTCAGCCGGATCGCGGCGGCGATCTCGGAGGCCGGTGGGGATATCGGCGCCATCGACATCGTGCAGGTCACTGCCAAGACCATGGTGCGGGATGTCACGGTCAACGCCACCGACGACCAGCACGCCCTGCGGATCGTTGAGCGGGTGCGCCAGGTGCCCAACGTCACCGTCGTCAACTACTCGGACCGCACCTTCCTGCGCCACCTGGGCGGCAAGATCGAGATCCGGGCCAAGGTGCCGGTCAAGACCCGTGACGACCTCACCATGGCCTACACCCCCGGCGTGGCCCGAGTCTCTCTGGCCATTCACCGCGACCCGGCCAAGGTCTTCAACCTCACCATCAAGGCCAACACCGTGGCCATTGTCACCGACGGCAGCGCGGTGCTCGGGCTGGGCGATATCGGGCCGGAGGCGGCGCTGCCGGTGATGGAGGGGAAGGCGCTGCTTTTCAAAGAGTTCGCCAACGTCGACGCCTTCCCGATCTGCCTGGCCACCAAGGACACCGAGGAGATCGTCCGGACGGTGGAGCTCATCGCCCCCGCCTTCGGCGGGATCAATCTGGAGGACATCGCCGCGCCGCGCTGCTTTGAGATCGAGGAGCGGCTCCAGGAGCGGCTGGACATTCCGGTCTTCCACGACGACCAGCACGGGACAGCTATCGTGGTGCTGGCGGCCCTGCTCAACGCCCTGAAGATCGTGGGCAAGGATCTGAAGCACCTGCGGGTGGTGGTGAGCGGGGTGGGCGCCGCCGGGGTGGCCTGCACCCGGATGCTGCTGGCGGCCGGGGTTCAGGAGATCATCGGGGTGGACAGCACCGGCGCGATCTACCGGGGCCGGACCGAGAACATGAACCCCGTCAAGCAGTGGTTCGCCGAGCACACCAACCCCGAGCGGCGCCGGGGGCCGCTCGCCGCGGTCATCGAGGGGGCCGACTTCTTCCTGGGGGTCTCGCGGGCCGGCGTCCTGACCGTCGAAGACCTCAAGCGCATGGCGCCCGATCCCATCGTCTTCGCCCTGGCCAACCCGACGCCGGAGATCGCGCCCGAGGAGGCCGCCCCCTACGTGCGGGTGATGGCCACCGGCCGCAGCGACTACCCCAACCAGATCAACAACGTCCTGGCCTTCCCCGGCGTCTTCCGCGGGGCCCTCGACTGCCGGGCCCGCACGATCAACTTCGAGATGAAACTGGCCGCCGCCTCTGCTCTGGCCGCCCTGGTCGGGCCGGACGAACTCACCCCCGACTACATCATCCCCTCGGTCTTCGACCACCGGGTGGCCCCGGCGGTGGCCGACGCCGTGGCCGAGGCGGCCGAGCGGACCGGGGTGGCCCGGCGCGAGCGGCGCCGGCCGCGCCTGATGACCCCGTCGCCTTAGGTTCCGCCGGCCAGCCGGCTGGCCAGGGCGACGAAGGTCCGGACGGCGACGCCGGTCGGGCCCTTGGCCAGGTGAGCCTGGTCCTTGTCGGTCCAGGCCGTGCCGGCGATGTCCAGGTGGGCCCAGGCTACCCCCTCGGCGATGAACTCCTTGAGGAACATGGCCGCCGTGATGGCCCCGGCCGGTCGCCCGCCGACGTTGGCGATGTCGGCGATATCGCTCCGCAGCTGGTCGCGGTACTCGGCGAAGAGGGGCAACGGCCAGACCCGTTCGCCGGCCTCGTCGGCCGCCGCCCGGACCTGGTCGACCCAGGCGTCGGGGAAGCCGAAGAGCCCGGTGGTTACATGGCCCAGGGCCACGACGATGGCGCCGGTGAGGGTGGCGGCGTCGACCAGGTGGGTGGCGCCCTGCTGCTGGGCGTAGACCAGGGCGTCGGCCAGGATCAGACGCCCTTCGGCGTCGGTGTTCAGCACCTCGATGGTCTTGCCGTTAAGGGCCCGCAGGATATCGCCGGGTTTGAGAGCCCGCCCGCTGGGCATGTTCTCCACCGCCGGCACGACCCCGATGACATCGAGGCCGGGCTTGAGGAGGCCGATGGCCCGCATGGCCCCGATGACGGCGGCCCCACCGGCCATGTCGTATTTCATCTCGTGCATGCGCTCGGCCGGTTTCAGGGAGATGCCGCCGGTGTCGAATGTCACCCCCTTGCCCACCAGCCCCAGGACCGGGCCGTTCGTCCGGCCGCTGCGGTAGCGCAGGGCGATGAGAACCGGGGGTTGCTCGCTGCCCCGGGCCACCCCCAGGATGGCCCCGGCGCCCAGGCGCTCCAGGTCCGCCTGCGTGAAGACCTGCACCTCCAGGCCGGCCTGTTCGGCGACCTCGCGGGCGCAGTCGGCCATGAAACTGGGGGTCATGACGTTGGCCGGCTCGGCGGCCATCCGGCGGGCGTAGTTCACGCTCTCGGCGATGATCTGGCCGCGCCGGGCGCCCTCGGCGAGCGGGGTGGAGTCGGTCAGCGTCGGCGGGCGAACGATGATCAGTCGCTCCAGCGGTGTCCGGTCCTCGGTCCGCGTCTTGTAGAGGCCGGGGTCGAAGAGCCCGAGGAGCGCTCCCTCGGTGATCATCTGCGCCAGGGTGGCCGGCGGCAGGTCGCCGCCCAGGGCGAAGGCGATCCGGCTGGCGCCCCGGTGGGTGAGGTGGCGAACGGCCACGCCGGCCAGGTCGCGGGCCCGGGCGCTGGTGAACTCGCTCCGCGGGCCGGCCCCGACCACCAGCACGCGGGGAGCCGAGATCTTGCCGGAGGTCAGGACCGTGGCCGTCTCGTGGCGCTTGCCGCTCAGCTCCTTGAGATCGACCACCTGACAGAGGGCGCCGTCCAGGATGAAATCGAGTTCGCGCAGGTGACTGGCGTCCACCTTTTCGTTCTCAAAGAGGTTGACGACCAGGGCGTCGCAGTCCACCTGGGCGATCGGCTCAGGGCTGATGACGATCTCCATCGGGGTTGCCTCCTTCGGTCGCTGCCTCGCTCTTGAGGAGCACATCGCGGGCCCGGTCCTCGCCGGCCGGCTCGATGAGCCCCCGCTCGGTCAGTTGCTCCAGCAGCCGGGCGGCGCGGTTGTAGCCGATGCGCAGGCGCCGCTGGAGCAGCGAGATCGAGACCCGCTGGTGCTGGCGGGCGATCTCGGCGGCCTGCGCGAGAAGGTCGTCTTCCTGGTCCTCCTGGTCGGTCGTGACATTGACCAGCTCGGGGACGTACTGGGGCGCCCCTTGGGCTCGCCAGAAGGTCGTCACCGCCTCGATCTCGGCGTCGGAGACGAAGGCGCCCTGGAGACGGACCGGTTTCGGGGCGTCGGCGGCGAGGTAGAGCATATCGCCCCGGCCCAGCAGGCGCTCGGCCCCGGCCATATCGAGGATTGTGCGCGAGTCGACCTGCGAGGTGACGGCGAAGCTGATCCGGGTGGGGAAGTTGGCCTTGATGAGGCCGGTGATGACGTCGACCGACGGGCGCTGGGTGGCGACGATCAGGTGGATGCCGGTGGCCCGGGCCATCTGGGCCAGCCGGCAGAGGGCTGGCTCGACCTCCTCAGCCGCCGCCAGCATGATGTCGGCCAGCTCGTCGATGATCACCACCAGATAGGGCAGCGGCGGCTCATTCCGGCTGGCCATCAGGCGGTTGTAGGCGTCGATGTTGCGCATCCCCACCTGCTCGAAGCGCCGGTAGCGCTCGTCCATCTCGCGGGTGACCCAGCGGAGGACGCCGACGACCTTGTCGACCTCGACGACGACGTCGCGCAGGAGATGGGGGATGCCGTTATAGGTGGTGAGTTCGACCCGCTTGGGGTCGATCATCAGCAGCCGGAGTTCGGCCGGGGTGGTGTGGAGGAGCAGACAGGTGACCAGGGCGTTGATGCAGACCGACTTGCCCGAGCCGGTGGCCCCGGCGATGAGAAGATGCGGCATCCGGGCCAGGTCGGCCACCACCGCCTGGCCCGAGACATCCTGGCCCAGGGCCAGGGCCAGTTTGGTCCGGGCCCGCAGCCGCTGGAAGGCCGGCGTCTCGATGAGCTGCCGGAGCGTCACCAGCCCGGCGGTGGCGTTGGGCAGCTCGATCCCGACCAGCGGCCGGCCGGGCACCGGCGCCTCGATGCGGATGCTGGGGGCGGCTAAGGCCAGGGCCAGATCGTTGGCCAGGGCGGTGATCTCGCTGACCTTCACCCGCTCCCGCCGGATGACCGCGCCGTGCTTATCGCGTTTCTCCCGGAAGCCGGGGCGCAGGCCGAACTGGGTGACGGTCGGCCCGGCGTTGACCTCAACGACCTTGGCCGGAACGTCAAAATCGCTCAGCGTCTCCTCGATCAGACGGATCTTGCGCTCGATCTCGGCGGTGCTGAGCTCGCCTCCCTGTCCGGTGGCCAGAAGCGTCACCGGCGGGAGTTGCCAGCGGCCGGCCTTGCGGGGCGGGGGCGGCGGGGGGGCGGGCTCAGGTGCGGCCGGCGCGGCCGGCGGGGGCGTGGCGTCTGATGGCCGCCGGAGCCGGGGCAGGCCGAGCCGGAGGCGCGGCCGGGCGGGGGTGGTCGGGACGGCGACCACCGGCCGGCTGGCCCGCCGTTGACGCCACCATGCCGCCAGGCGGACCATGGCCGCCCGTCCCGCAGCCGGGCTCAGGCCGCTGGCCAGAAGCAGGCCGCCGAGAAGCCCCACGCCGAGCAGGCTGAGCGCTCCGGTCGGTCCGACCAGGATCACCAGGCCACGGTAGACCAGCCAGCCGATGAGTCCCCCGCCGCTTCCCTGCCAGTCGGGGTGCGGATCGGCGCTGAGGCCCTGAACGAGCCCCAGGAGTGTCAGCAGGCTCAGGGTCAGGCCCGCGGAGGCTGAGGGCTGGCGCAGACGGTCCGGGAGCCGCTCCGGCTGGGCCTGCCAGAGGGCGGCGGCGGCGAAAAGGAGCGGGGCCAGGTAGCGGCCCTGGCCGCTCAGGCCGGCCAGCAGGTCGTGCCAGCCCCGAGCCAGCAGTCCCTCCGGGCTCACCAGCGCGAGGAGACTCAGGGCGGCGGCCGCCCCCAGGACCAGCGCCCGGGCGGCCCGCTCCAGGGGCGGCGGGGGGTGGTGAGCCGATGGCGGGATGGCCGGACGGCGGCCACGGGCGGGGCGCTCGACGGGACGGCGGATGGCCTACACCTCCGTCACCACCGGCAGGACCATCGGCCGCTGCCGGGTCTCGCGGTAGAGATACTCGCCGATCACCTCTTTGATCTTCTGAACGGCGTAGCCGTACTCGACCTCGGCCCAGGGAACCTGGCGCAGGGTCTCGCGGACCAGGGAGCGGGCCTGCTCCAGCAGGCCGTTGCCCCCGGCCGGCACGATAAATCCCCGGCTGATGATATCGGGTTCGGTCAGCAGGCGCCCGGTCGCGCGTTCGAGGGCCACCACCACGACGACGATGCCGTCGCGCGAGAGGTGCTGACGGTCGCGCAGCACCACCTCGTCGAAGTCGGCCAGCGGCAGGCCGTCGACCAGAACGGCCGAGACCGGAATCCGCCCGATCTTGCGGCCCTCACCCTGACGGAACTCGATAATATCGCCGATCTCGGGCAGGATGACCCGCTCAGGGGGAAGGCCGCACTCCTGAGCCAGGTGGCGGTAGAGCACCATGTGCCGGTACTCGCAGTGGATGGGCAGGCAGTACTGCGGCCGGAGCAGGGTGATCAGCAGCTTCAGCTCCTCGCGGCTGGCGTGGCCCGAGACATGGACGGTGGCCAGGGCGTCGTAGATGACGTTGGCCCCCAGCCGGAACAGGTTATCGATGGTGCGGGCGACCGTCTCCTCGTTCCCCGGGATCGGCGAGGCCGAGATGATGACGATGTCGTTGGGCTGAATTTTGATCCAGCGGTGGTCGTTGGTGGCGATGCGGCTGAGAACCGAGGTCGGCTCGCCCTGGCTGCCGGTGGTGACCAGGACGACCTGGTCAGGCGGCAGGTGGCGGATCTCCTCGAAGCGGTAGAGGGTGTCTGGCGGCGGAACCAGGAAGCCGAGATCGTGGGCGATGCTGACGTACGACTCCATCGAGCGGCCCACCACGGCCACCTTGCGCCGGTAGCGGGCGGCCACATCGATGGCCTGCTGGATCCGGTGGATGTTCGAGGCGAACGTGGTGATGATCACCCGCCCTGGCGCCTCGCGAATGATGGCGTCGAACGTCTCCCCGACCACCCGCTCCGAGGGGGTGTAGCCGGGCCGTTCGACCCGCGTGCAGTCGGAGAGCAGAGCCAGGACGCCCCGGGCACCCAGGTCGGCCAGGGCGGCGAAGTCGGTCGGGGGACCGTAGACCGGCGTCTGGTCGAATTTGAAGTCGCCGGTGTGGACCAGGGTGCCACCAGGCGTGTGCAGGGCTAGGCCCAGGCAGTCGGGGATGCTGTGGACCACCCGGAAGGGCTCGACGGTGATGCTGCCGAACGTGACGCGGCGGCCCGGTTCCAGGATCGCCAGCGGCACCGTCTCCGCCAGGTGGTGTTCGCGCAGTTTGACCTCGATGAGGCCGGCGGCCAGCCGGGGAGCGTAGATCGGCACCTCCAGGTCCCGGACGATGAAGGGGAGAGCGCCGATGTGGTCCTCGTGGCCGTGGGTGATGAGGATGGCCCGGAGTTTGGCCCGGCGCTCAATGACGTAGCTGATATCCGGGATCACCAGGTCGATCCCGAGCATCTCCTCTTCCGGGAACTTCCACCCGGCGTCGATAAGAACCATGTCCGCGTCGGTCTCGACCACCAGACAGTTCTTCCCGATCTCGCCGACGCCACCGAGCGGGATCACCCAGACGCGGTCCATCGGTCTTTTCCTCGTGGGGTCCAGGGACTAGAACAGCGTCAGTTGCCGGGGGACTTCCGGGGGCGGTTCGGCCGCGCGCTCCAGGCGGGCCAGAATCGCCGGCAGTTTCTGGAAGTCCTCTTCGACCGTGCGGCGGAGGGTCGGCTGGTGCAGGGCGGCCGCCGGATGGTACATCGGCACGACGACCCGTCCGTCCACCGTTCGGGGCTGGCCGTGCACCTTGCTGATCGTGGCCCCGGGCAGGAAGTGCTGGAGCGAGTAGCGGCCGAGGGTCACGATCACCCGGGGGCAGATCGCCGCGATCTGCCGCTCCAGATAATCGCGGCAGGCCTCGATCTCCGCTGGCTGGGGGTCACGGTTGTTGGGGGGACGACATTTGACGACGTTGGTGATGTAGACCTCGCTGCGCTTCAGGCCGATTGAGGCCAGCAGTTCGTCGAGGAACTGGCCGGCCGGGCCGACGAAGGGGCGGCCCTGCTGGTTCTCGTGCCAGCCGGGGGCTTCGCCGATGAACATGATTCGGGCGTTGGCTGGCCCCTCGCCGGGCACCGCCTTCAGCCGCGTCCGGGCCAGGGGGCAGCGCTGACAGGCCACGATCTCGGCATCGATCTCCGCCAGAGTGGTCACCGCTCCACCTCACCACAGCCAGGCTCTTGGCAGGGATTTTACCGCACCGGCGGCGACCTGTCCACCCGGTCGCACGCTCGCTCCGGGGGGAACGGTCTAGGGACAGTCGGTGGGCGGAGGCGGCGTCAGGGCTCCCCAGAGCCGGACCGGCTGGGTGGGGAGCAGCCGGGCGATGGCCTGGGCGATGGGGGTGCCATCGGCCGTCTGGTAGTCGGGCCAGAGCTCCTGGAGCGGCACCAGGACGAAGGCCCGCTGGTCCATGTACGGGTGGGGGATGGTCAGGTCGGGCGTGCGGAGGGTGATCTCATCGTACAGCAGAAGGTCCAGGTCGATGACCCGGGGCCCCCAACGTTCGCCGGGGAGGCGACCCAGCCGGGTCTCGATCTGCTTGAGGGCCCGCAGGAGATCGTGGGGCGGGAGACCCGTGTCGATCTCGGCCACGGCGTTCAGGAACCACGGCTGGTCGGGCTTGCCCCAGGGGGCGGTCTCGTAGAGGTGGGAGACCCGTCGGACGACGGTCGCTGGAAGAGCCGCCAGACAGGCCAGGGCGCGTCGGATGGTGGCCGCCCGGTCGCCCAGGTTGGCGCCCAGGCCGATGAAGGCGCGGACCCGCTCAGCCATCCGCCGGTCCACGGACGATGGCGTCAGCCACCCGGGCCACCCGGACCATCGCCCGCACATCATGCACCCGGACGATGTCGGCGCCGTGGGCAATGGCCAGGGCGACGGTGGCCGCGGTCCCCTCCAGACGTTCGGAGGGGGGGAGCCCGCCCAGAAGATGGCCGATGAACGATTTGCGCGAGGGGCCGATGAGGATCGGCTGGCCCAGGGCGCGGAACTCGCCCAGCCGGCGCAGGATCTCGAGATTATGGGCGACCGTTTTGCCGAAGCCGATACCGGGGTCGATGACGATGCTCTCGCGGGGGATCCCGGCCTGGTGGGCCAGGGCGAGGCCCTCGGCCAGGTAGGCGCTGATCTCGCCGATGAGATCGTGGTAGGTGGGGTTCTGCTGCATCGTTCGGGGGGTGCCCTTGATGTGCATGATGACCAGGGCCGCGCCGTGCTCGGCCACCACCCGCACCATCTCCGGGTCGCCCCGCAGGCCGGTGATGTCGTTGACCATGTGGGCGCCGGCTTTGAGAGCGGCGGCGGCCACCGGCGCCTTGTAGGTGTCGACCGAGATCGGCAGGGGGACCTCGGCCGCCACCCGCTCGATCACCGGCAGCACCCGGCGCAGTTCCTCCGCGACCGGCACCGGCTCGGCCCCCGGGCGGGTGCTCTCGCCACCGATATCCAGGATGTCCGCGCCCTCCTCCCAGAACTGACGGGCGCGGGCCAGGGCGGCGGCCACATCGCCGGCCAGCCCGTCGCCGGAGAACGAGTCGGGGGTGAGGTTGAGGACGCCCATGATCAGCGTCCGGCGGCCCAGCGGCAGCCGGTAGGGGCCGATGACCAGTTCGCGGGGAGACAGGGTCGCCGTCATCGCCGGAGACAGCCCAGACCGCTGACCGAGAGCGCGGGGGACGACTGGCGGGCGGGGGGCGGCGCGGTTACTGGCCGCGCAGGACCGCCGGGCCGCCCATCTCCCGCACGTGCTCGGCGGTGAAAGGCAGCAGGGCGATCAGGCGGGCCCGCTTGATCGCCTGCGCCAGCCGGCGCTGGTGCTTGGCGCAGGTCCCGGTCTTGCGGCGCGACTCGATCTTGCCGCGGTCGGAGATGTAGCGGCGCAGGCGCGCCAGGTCCTTGTAGTCGATGTCGTCGACCTTGTCGGCGCAGAAGGCGCAGACCTTGCGGCGAGGAACGTAGCGCCCTTTGGCGCGCTCCTTCTTTTTCTGGGCGGCCGGCGCCTGGCTCGGCGCGGCCGTGGGCTGGGCCGGCGGGGTGGCACCCGCCGGGGTAGCGGTCGTCTCTGTGGCCATAAGAGTTCAGCCTCCTTTCGTGGGGCTCAGAACGGTAGTTCCTCGTGGTCTTCGGCTGGCTCGGGCTCCTCGGCGGCGAAGGTGTCCTCGGGCACGCTCTCGGCCGGTCGGCGGTCGAGCAGGCGCACGTCGGTGGCGATCACCTCCGTCCGGTAGCGGCGCTGCCCGTCCTGGCCCTCCCAGGAGCGGGTGTGCAGGCGCCCCTCGACATAGACCTTGCGCCCCTTGCGGACGTATTCATTGCACTGCTCCGCCAGCCGGTTCCAGGCCACGACGTTGAACCACTCGGTCTCCTCGCGGCGCTCGCCGTCGGGGCCGGTCCAGACGCGGTTGGTGGCCACCGTGAAAGAGACCACCGGCTTGCCGTTCGGCGTGTAGCGCAGTTCCGGATCGCGCCCGACGTTGCCGATGAGCAGCACCTTGTTCAACGACCCTGCCATCCCCTCACTCCTTTCTACCACACACGCACTCAACGCTCCACACGGACCAGCAGGTGTCGCAGAATATCCTCTGCCAGCCGCATATTGCGCTCAAACTCGGTGGTCACGTCGGGCCGGGCCCGGAAGCGCATGACGACGTAGTAGCCATCGCGGAACTTGCGGATCGGGTAGGCCAGCCGGCGCCGACCCCACTCGTCGACGGCCGTGACCTCGCCGCCGAGGTCGGCCACCCATTTGTTGACCCGTTCGACAACCTGTGGGATGGCCTCGTCGCTGACCTCGGGGCTGATGATGTACATGACCTCGTATTCGCGTTGGCGCACCAAGCGGACTCCTTTCCCTGGGCTTGCCCCGGGTCCGGGTCCCGACGTGCGCAGCCGGGACTGGCCCGGAGCGGAAAGTGAGGCAGGTGGCCAGAGGGCCACCATCGGCGCTCTTTAGGGCGCCCGTGGGATTATAGCATCTCCCGCGCCCCCCTGACAACGCGCCTCCCCGTCGGGCCCGCGGGGAGAGGCCATCGCGGCGGGGTCTGGCCGGTGGGATGGCACCGGAGCCCGCAGACAGCGCTGTCTGCGGCTCCGCGCTGCCCTTGCGCTTTGGCGGTGGGCTGATCGCCCCGGGCGGTCCCGGGACTTTCGGCGCGCCGGCTCAGTGATGCGTTTCACACCCTGGGGCGCCGCCGCTCTTTACAATCACTGACAGCCTGGGGAGAGGGAGCAGGCCCCTGGCCGCGCTGGGAGCAGCGCGGTCCCATCGTCTGCTGCGCCGGGTGCCCCCCTCTCCTCTGGGCAGTGTGCAGGGGTGTGTCGGTGGACCGTGACAGCGGTTTTCTGGTCCTGACCCCGGCCGGCTGGCCGGATCCGGCGCTGGCCATCGCGGCGGCCCGGGCGGGGGCGCTGGGGGTTCTCAACCTGGAGTTCACCACCTCCGCGGAGGCGGTCCAGGCGGCGCTGGCGGCGCTGGCCCGCCACGGCCCGGGCCCCTACGGCGTGCTGGTGGATGGAGATGATGAGGCCGGGCTGGATCTGATCCTCGGCCGGGCTCCGGCCAGCCTGACCACCGTCCTGCTCACGCCCACGGCGCCGGCGCGACTGCCTGAGCTGGTTCGCCGGGTGCGGGCGCGCGGCTGTCGGGTCTTCCTGGTGGTCACGGACCAGGCCGAGGCCGACCTGGGCGAGGAGGTCGGGGTTGACGCGCTGGTGGCCAAGGGGCACGAGGCCGGGGGATGGGTCGGCGAGGAGACCACTTTTGTTCTCCTCCAGCGTCTGCGGCGGACCGCCCGGCGGCCGGTCTGGGCCTATGGCGGCATCGGTCAGCACACCGTGGGGGCGGCCGGTGTGGCCGGCGCGGCCGGCGTGGTGCTGGACAGTCAGCTGCTCCTGACCCGGGAGTCGCCGCTGCCGGCGAGCCTCAAAGAGCGTCTGTCCGGGCTGGATGGCAGCGAGACGGTCTGCCTGGGCGAGGGACTGGGGGCGCGGTTCCGGGGGTACGCCGCTCCCGCCGCGGGTCTGTGGGAGACGCTGCGGGCCGAGGAGACCGCCCTCCGGCTGGGGGCCGGGGCGCTGGCGGACCGCCGTCAGGCCTGGCGGCAGGCGGTGCGGTCGCGGGTGGACTGGCGCTCACCAGACGCGTGTCTGCTGGCGGTGGGGCAGGACGTGGCGCTGGCCGCCCCGCTGGCCCGGCGTTTCCCGACCGTGGGCCGGCTGCTCCAGGGGCTGCGGGCGGCGCTCCGGGAGCACGTTCGGGTGGCCCGGGACCTCAGTCCGTGGCAGGCCGGTGCGCCGCTGGCCCGAGCCCACGGGACACGCTATCCCCTCGTCCAGGGGCCGATGACGCGGGTCAGCGACCAGGCCGACTTCGCGGCGGCCGTGGCGGCGAACGGCGCCCTGCCTTTTCTGGCGCTGGCCCTGATGCGTCAGGAGGAGGTGCGCGCGCTTCTGGCGGAGACCCGGGCGCGCCTGGGCTCCCGCCCCTGGGGCGTCGGCATCCTGGGCTTTGTGCCACCCGACCTGCGCGCCGAACAGCTGGCGGCGATCCAGGAGGCCCGTCCTCCCTTCGCTCTGATCGCCGGCGGGCGCCCCGACCAGGCCCGGCAGCTGGAACAGGCGGGGATCGCGACCTATCTCCACGTCCCATCGCCAGGGCTGCTCCGGCTCTTTCTGGCCGAGGGGGCCCGACGCTTTGTCTTCGAGGGGCGCGAGTGTGGGGGACACGTGGGGCCGCGGACGAGTTTTGTGCTCTGGGAGCTGATGGTCGCGGAGCTGGAGGAGCACCTGGCGGCCCACGGGCCCGCCGGGGACTACCACGTGCTTTTCGCCGGTGGGATCCACGATGGGCTTTCGGCCGCCATGGTGGCGGCGGTGGCGGCGCCGCTGGCCGAGCGCGGGGTGCGAGTCGGTCTGCTCATGGGGACGGCCTACCTCTTCACCGAGGAGGCAGTCCAGACGGGAGCCATCGTCCCGGGCTTCCAGCAGGCGGCGCTGGCGGCCCAGGGCACGGTGCTCCTGGAGAGCGGGGCTGGACATCTCACCCGCTGCCTGCCCTCCCCGTACGTCGACCAGTTCGAGCAGGAGAAACTGCGCCTGCTGCGGGCGGGCGCCACGGCGGAGGTGGTGCGCCAGCGGCTGGAGGAACTGAACGTCGGGCGGCTGCGCATCGCCGCCAAAGGGGTGGACCGCCATCCCCGCTTTGGACAGGACCAGGCAGTCCCCAAACTGGTGGCGGTGGACCCGGCCGAGCAGTGGCAGCGGGGGCTGTTTATGATCGGCCAGGTGGCGGCCCTGCGCGACCGCGTCTGCGCGCTGGCCGACCTGCACCGCGAGGTCGCTGAGGGGAGCACCGCCTGGCTGAAGGCGCTGCCCGGGTCCGCGTCGGCCGAGCCGGCGCCTCCGCCGGCGGCGGTGGCTATCGTCGGCATGGCCTGTCTTCTGCCGGGCGCTCTGGACCTGGCGGCCCTCTGGGCCAACGTTATGAACAAGGTCGACGCCATAACCGAGGTGCCGCCGGAGCGGTGGGACTGGCGCCTCTACTACGACCCGGATCCGGCCGCCCGTGACCGGATCGTCGCCCGCTGGGGCGGCTTTCTCCCGCCGGTTCCCTTTGACCCGGTGGCGTTCGGGATGCCGCCGAGCACCCTGGCCTCGATCGAGCCGTTCCAGTTGCTCACCCTCCTGGTCGTCCGGGCGGCCCTGGCCGACGCCGGCTATCTCGACGCGCCCCCGGCGCGCGAGCGGACGGCGGTGATCCTGGGGGCCGGGGGTGGAGCCGGCGATCTGAGCGCCGGCTATATCACCCGCTCGCTCCTGCCGACCCTGTTCGGCGAACAGGCGGAGGCGGTGCTGGAGCGGCTGGCCGACCACCTGCCAGAGTGGACCGAGGACTCCTTCGCCGGGCTGCTGATGAACGTGGCGGCTGGGCGGGTGGCCAACCGGTTCGACTTCGGGGGGCTGAATTTCACCGTCGACGCCGCCTGCGCCTCCTCGCTGGCGGCGGTCTACCTGGGGGTGCGGGAGCTGGAGGCCGGAACCAGCGATATGGTCATCGTCGGCGGCGTCGACACTCTGCAGAACCCCTTCGCCTTCCTCTGCTTCAGCAAAACGCGCGCGCTCTCCCCCAGCGGCCGCTGTCGTCCCTTCGACGCCCAGGCCGACGGCATCGCCATCAGCGAGGGGCTGGTGGCCCTGGTCCTCAAACGGCTGGCTGACGCCGAGCGGGACGGCGACCGGATCTACGCCGTCATCCGGGGGGTGGGTGGGTCGAGCGACGGGCGGGACCGCAGTCTGACCGCGCCGCGCCCGGCCGGCCAGTTGCGGGCCTTCCGCCGGGCCTACGCCCAGGCCGGCTTCTCCCCGGCCACGGTGGGCCTCTTCGAGGCCCACGGCACCGGTACGGTGGCCGGCGACCAGGCCGAGATCGAATCGCTGACCGCGCTTCTGGCCGAGGTCGGCGCGCGCCCGCAGAGCGCGGCCATCGGCTCGGTGAAGTCGCTCATCGGCCACACCAAAGCCACCGCCGGGGCGGCGGGGCTGGCCAAGGTGGCCCTGGCCCTCGCCCACCGCGTTCTCCCGCCGACGCTGGCGGCCCAGCCCCATCCGCAGCTGACCGCCCCGACCAGCCCGCTCTTTCTCAACACCGAGGCCCGACCCTGGCTGTCCACAGAGGACACCCCCCGGCGGGCCGGTGTGAGCGCCTTCGGCTTCGGGGGGACGAATTTCCACGTGGTGCTGGAGGAGTACACCGGCGCCTATCTCGAGGAGCAGACGGTCGACCTGATGCCACGGTCAGCCGAGCTGTTCCTCTGGCGGGGGGAGTCGCCGGCTGCGCTGATGGCTCAGCTGGAACCGCTTCTGGCGGCCCTGGAGCGGGGCGCCCGGCCGCGTCTGGCCGATCTGGCCAGCGCGGTGGACCACCGGGCGACGTCCGGGGGACCAGCTACTCTGGCGATCGTCGCCCGGTCGCTGGACGACCTGCGCGAGAAGTTACAGGCGGCGCGCGCCCTGCTGGCGCAGGCTCCGGAACGGCACCATGACGCCCGGGGGGTGCACTTCAGCGCGGCACCGCTGGCGGCCGCCGGTCAGGTGGCCTACCTCTTCCCCGGTCAGGGGTCGCAGTATGTGGGCATGGCTCGGGAGATCGCGCTCCTGTTCCCCGAGGCCCGGGCCAGTTTCGAGGAGGCCGACCGGGTTCTGGCTGGCGCCTTCGACCGGCCGCTCAGTCGATTCATCTATCCACCGCCGGCCTTCACGCCGGCCGAAGAGCAGCGGCAGCAGGCCGCCCTGACCGCGACCCGCGTGGCCCAGCCGGCCCTGGGGGCCACGGCCGTCGCCCTCTTCCGGGTGCTCCAGGCCTGCGGGGTGAGCCCGCAGATGGTCGCCGGCCACAGCTACGGCGAGTTCGTGGCCCTCTGGGCGGCCGGCTGTTTCGACACCGTGACGCTCCTCGGCCTCGCCGAGGCGCGCGGGCGCTATCTCCAGGAGGAGACGACCGCCGAAGCGGGGACGATGGCGGCGGTCGAGGCCGGACCGGAGGAGCTGGCGCCGCTGCTGGCCGACCTGGAGGTGGTGCTGGCCAATCTGAACGCCCCGCGACAGACGGTGATCTCAGGGAGTCGGGCGGCGGTCGAGGAGGCCCTGGCGCGGTGTGCCGCCCAGGGGCTGCGGGCCCAGCGGCTGCCGGTGGCCTGCGCCTTCCACTCACCCCTGGTCGCCCCGGCCCAGAGACGGCTGGCCGCCCGGCTCAGCGAGACTCCTATCGCTGCCCCCCGGCTGCCCGTCTTCGCCAATGCCGATGCCGCTCCCTATCCCGAGGACCCCCCAGCGGTGGCCGCCCGACTGGCCGAGCACCTGGTCCGCCCGGTCCGTTTCGTCGAACAGATCCGGGCGATGTTCGCCGCCGGCGCCCGGATCTTCGTCGAGGTCGGACCCCGGGCGGTGCTGACCGGCCTGGTGGGGCGTATCCTGGACGGCGAGCCGCACCTGGCGGTGGCGGTGGACCAGCCCGGGCGTTCGGGGCTGGAGCAGTTGCTGAACGCCCTGGCCGCCCTGGCGGCCGAGGGGGTGGTCATCCGGACCGACCGGCTCTTCGCCCGGCGACCGATCCAGCCGCTCGATCCCGCCGCCCTGCGCCGGGAAGAGCCACCGACCAGCTCCGCCACCGTCTGGCTGGTCGACGGTGGACGCGCCTGGTCGGCGGCTGGCGCCCGGCCACGGCCGCAGCCGCTGCGCGGTGTGCTGCCGGAGCGGGTGGCGCGTCCAGACCCGCCGGCCGACGGTCGGGCTGAGGCGCCAGCGCCCGGCGCCGCCCTCGCTCCGGCCGGGCCGCTGGCGTCGGTCGGGCCGGCCACGGTCGCGCCGCTGCCGGAAGGAAGGGCCACGGTCATGGTCCAGTTCCAGGAGCTCATGCGGCAGTTCCTGGCCACCCAGCAGCGGGTGATGCTGGCCTACCTGGGGGCGACGCCGCCCGCCAGCCCACCGGAGGCCGCTCCGCCGGCGCCGGTCGCGGCCCGGGCGGTCGACCAGGCGCCTCCTCCGGTGGAGGCCTCCGGGTCGGCGCCTGAGCGTCCCGGCACCCCCGGGGCCGTGGACGGGATCCGCCCGACGACCGATCTTCCGCCGGCGGTTCCGGCCGAGGCCACCGGGACCGCGTCCCGCGCGCCGGGTGCCGTGGTCGATCCGGCCGCGCTTCTCGAGCGGGTGCGGGCGGTGGTGGCCGAGCGAACGGGTTACCCCCCGGAGATGCTCGGTCCGGAGGCGGATCTGGAGGCCGACCTGGGCGTCGACTCGATCAAGCGGGTGGAGATCGTCGGGCTCCTGGCGCGCCGCCTGGCGCGGCCCGACCGGCCGCCGGCGGATCTGGAGGCGCTGAGCCGGAGCCGGACGCTCCGCCAGCTGGTCGAGCGGCTGTCGGCATGGCTGGGGATGGTGGGGAGACAGAGGGGTCGACGGCGGTGGAGGCGGCTCGCCCTTTTGAGAGCAGACCGTCCGATCCAGCGCTCGGACGGTTTCTCGTCGGGGTTCATCCCCTGCCGCCGGTCGAGGCCGGGGCCGGGCTGGCCGTGTCGGGCTGGGTGGTGGTGGTCGACGAGGGGGGTGGTGTGGGGGTCCGGGTCGCCCAGCGGCTGCGGCAGAGGGGCTGCCGGGTCGTCCGGGTGGGTGTGGAGGGGTCGGTGGACTCGGAGATAGTGGCCGATCTCGGGCGACCAGAGGCGGTCGCCCGTCTGATCGAGGACCTGCATCAACGGTGCGGACCGGTGGCGGCCCTGGTCTTCCTGGCGGCTCTGCGTCCGGGGGCGCCGGCGGAGTTCGCGCCAGCGCGCTGGCGCGAGCGTCTGGCGGTGGACCTGCGGGGTCTTTTCCAGCTGGTCCAGGGGCTGGCCCCTGATCTCCAGCGGGCGGCCAGCGAGGGCGGGGCGGCTGTTCTGGCGGCCACGGCCATGGGCGGGACGTTCGGAGTCGAAGCCAGCGGGTCCTTCTTCGCCGGTCACGGCGGGCTGGTCGGCTTCCTCAAGACGCTGGCCCAGGAGTGGCCGGCGGTCCGGGTCAAGGCGGTGGACCTGGGTCCGGCGGACCCCGACCAGCAGGCGGCCTGGCTGGTCGACGAACTGCTGGCCGCGGATGGGGTGGTCGAGGTCGGCTACGCGGACGGACGGCGGACGACTCTGGCCCTGGTGCCGGCACCGCTGGCCGACCGGCCGGACGACCTTCGGCTGGATGACCGGTCGGTGGTTTTGATCACCGGCGGGGCGCGCGGGATCACCGCCGAGGTGGCGGTCGCGCTGGCCGAGCGGTACCGGCCGACGCTGCTGCTGGTCGGCCGGACGCCGCTGCCGGCGGCGGAGGAGGGGCCGGAGATAGCTGGTCTCAGCGACCCCGTCGCCCTGCGGCGGGCCCTGCTGGTCCGCCGGCAGCGGGCCGGCGAGCCGGTCGTCCCCGCTCTGATCGAGGCCGACTATCAGCGTCTCCTCCGCGAGCGCGAAGTCCGGCGAAACCTGTCCCGGCTGCGGGCGACCGGGGCTCAGGTGCACTACCACGTTGGCGACGTGCGTGAGGCTGCGGCCTTCGGGCGGCTCCTTACGGCGCTGAGCGAACGCTACGGCCGGATCGACGGGGTCATCCACGGAGCCGGGGTCATCGAGGACAGGCTGGTGGTGGACAAGACGCTGGACTCCTTTGAGCGGGTGATCGCCACCAAAGTCGAGAGCGCCCTGGTGCTGGCGACGCATCTGCGGCCGGAGACCGTTCGGTTTCTGGTGTTCTTCAGTTCGTTCTCGGGGCGCTTCGGCAACCGTGGCCAGAGCGACTACGCCGCCGCCTGCGAGATCCTGAGCAAACTGGCCTGGGTCCTCGACCGGCGCTGGCCGGGGCGGGTGGTGGCGATCGACTGGGGGCCGTGGACCGGCGTCGGCATGGTCTCGCCGACGGTCGAGCGCCAGTTTCGGGCCCGTGGCGTGGCCCTGATCCGGCCCGCCGAGGGTGGCCGCTGGCTGCTGGCGGAGGTGCAGGGGGGGGCGCAAGCGGGAGGCCGAGGTCGTCATCGGCGGGCTCGGCGGCTGGGCGCCCGTGGCCGCAGACCAGCCCGCCCCGACGGTGGTTGCCCGACCGGATCTGCCGCTGCTGACCGGCCGGGCGGTGGTCCGGTCCCGCGCGCCGGCGGCGGTTGAGATTCAGCTCCGCCTCGACCCGGCCACCGACCGCTATCTGCACGACCACCGGCTGGACGGGCGACCGGTCCTGCCCTTCACCATGGCCCTGGCGCTGCTGGTCGAGGCGGCGGCGGCCGGCTGGCCCGACCAGCACCCGACCGAGGTCCGTCAGCTGGAGCGGCTCCAGGGCATCGTCCTGGAGGCGGGGCCGCTGGCCCTGCGTCTGGTGGGCCGTCAGCGGGAGGAGGCGGCCGGGCGGCGGGTGGTGGCGATGAGCCTGGAGACCGGCGACCGCCCGGCCTACCGGGCGGAGATCATGCTGGAGGCGACGCCCGTGACCGACCTGGGGCCGGTGGTCCCGCCGGTCGAGCCGCCGGCAGAGGCGGTCCCCGTGGCCGACGATCTCGGGACCGTCTACCGCCAGTGGCTCTTCCACGGGCCGCTCTTTCGACGGCTGAGCGCCGTACCACGGCTGGGGCCGCAGGGCGGCGGGGTCAGAGTGACGACCTCACAGCCGGCGGAGTGTCTGACCGGCGGCCGTGGCCATTGGCTGCTCGACCCTCTGGCCCTGGACGCGGTGCTGCAGGGGCATCTGCTCTGGGCCCGGTGCCGGTGGGGGCTCACCTCGCTGCCAGCGCGCCTTCAGCGGATCCGGTGGCTGAGCGCCGGCGCCCCCTGGCAGCAGGCCGGGGGGCCGTGGCCGCTGCGCGCGGTTTTTCGCCTGACCCCCGAGAGCGCGCCGCCGATCAGCCGGGCCGACCATATTCTACAGGGTCCGGACGGCCGGATCGTGGCGGTCCTGGAGGGGGTCGAACTGGTTGGGAGTCTGGCGCTCAACCGTCTGGCCGGAGTGCTGGACCGGAGCGGGGGAGTAGGATGAGCCAGGCGCATCACGAGGAGGGAGTGGCCATCATCGGGCTGGCTGGCCTCTTCCCCGGCGCGCCGGATGTGGCCACCTTCTGGCAGAACATCCTGAACAAGGTGGAGGCGATCAGCGACCCGCCGGTCGAGGCCTGGGACCCGGCTCTTTTCTACGATCCGGACTCCACCGAGACCGACCGTGTGTACTGCAAACGGGGCGGCTACCTCGCGCCGCTGGCTCTCTTCGACCCTCTGGCCTACGGGATCCCGCCGACCGCGGTGGGCGGCGAGCCGGATCAGTGGCTGGCCCTCGCCGTCGCCCGCGCCGCCCTGGCCGACGCCGGGTATGCCGAGATGCCGGCCGGGATCCGGGCCCGGACCGGCATCGTCCTGGGCAAGGGCACCTACCTCAACCGGGGCAATCTGACCATGGTGCAGCACAGCCTGATCGTCACCCAGACGCTGGAGATCATCCGGCGGCTTCACCCGGAATACACCGCCGCCGACCTGGAGCAGATCAGGCAGGCGCTCAAGCAATCGCTGCCCCCGGTGACGCCCGAGGTGGTCCCCGGTCTTATCCCCAACGTCATCGTCGGGCGGATCGCCAACCGCCTGGATCTGATGGGACCGACCTACACGGTCGACGCGGCCTGTGCCTCCTCGCTGGTGGCGCTGCACAGCGCCGTGCGCGCGCTGGTGACGGGCGAGTGCGACCTGATGCTGGTCGGAGGGGCTCAGGTGGTGACCCCGGTCCCGGTGCTGGTGGTGTTCTGCCAGCTGGGGGCGATCTCCCGCCGGGGGGAGGTTCGCCCCTTCGACGCGGCGGCCGACGGGACGCTCCTCAGCGAAGGGGTCGGCATGGTGGTGCTGAAGCGTCTGGCCGACGCCGAGCGAGACGGTGACCGGATCTACGCCGTGGTTCGGGGGGTGGGCGTGGCCAGCGATGGCCGTGGGGTGGGCCTGCTGGCGCCCCGTCCCGAGGGCGAGGAGCTGGCGCTCCGGCGGGCCTACGCCGCCGCAGGGGTCTCGCCGCGCACCGTCGGCCTGATCGAGGCCCATGGGACCGGCACCCCGGTCGGCGATCTGGTTGAGATCCAGGCGCTCGCTCGCGTCTTCGGTCCCCGCGACGGACGGCCGTGGTGCGCGCTGGGGTCGGTGAAGTCGATGATCGGTCACGCCCTCCCGGCGGCCGGGGTCGCCAGCCTGATCAAGGCGACCCTGGCTCTCCACCACAAGATCCTGCCGCCGACCCTGCACGGCGAGCACCCGCATCCTGAGCTGGAGAAGACGCCCTTTTACCTCAACACCGAGACCCGCCCCTGGGTCCACGGCGGCGCTGAGCCCCGCCGGGCCGGGGTCAACGCCTTCGGCTTCGGCGGGATCAACGCGCACGTGGTCCTGGAGGAGTACCGCGAGCCGGTCCAGCGTCACTGGCCGGTGGCCCGCCCGGAGACCGCCGCTCAGCCCGGAGAGGCCCCACCGGCGCCCCGGCTTCGCCCACCGACCGCGCCGCCCGCTCCCCGACCGGTCCGCGACAGCGAGCTCTGCCTGCTGGCGGCGCCCAGCCCGGCGGCGCTGCGCGAGCGGCTCCAACAGCTGCACCGCTTCGTCGCCGGGCAGCTGGACCGGCCGGTCGGATCGATCTCCCTGACCGATCTGGCCGTCAGTCTCCACCGCCGCTTTGCCCGCGAGCCCGCCGGGGTCAGACTGGCAATCGTCGCCACCTCGCTGGCCGATCTCCAGGCCAAGGTGGCCCGAGCGCTTGAGCGTCTGGCCGATCCGGGCTGTCGTCAGCTGAAAGATCCGAGCGGCCTGTACTACACGACCGCGCCGCTGGCCGCCACGGGCCAGCTGGCCTTTCTTTTCCCCGGCGAAGGGGCGCAGTACCCGCTGATGCTGGCCGACCTCGTCTGGCATTTCCCGGTCGTCCGGGCCGTCTTCGAGGCCATGGACCGGGTCTTTGCCGGCCATCCCCGTGGCTATGTCCCCAGCGACTATCTCTTCCCCCGGCCCGCCGCGGACGAGCGAGCCTGGGCCGAACGGCACCTCTGGCAGATGGAGGGAGCGGTCGAAGCCGTGGTGACGGCCGATCTGGCGCTCCTGGCCCTGCTGCGCCGCCTGGGGCTCAGACCGGCGGCGGTGGCCGGCCACAGCAGTGGGGAGTACGTGGCTCTGGCGGCCGCCGGCGTGCTGGATCTGACGAGCGAGTCGTCCTGCCAGCAGCTCAGCGCGCTTCTCAGTCAGGTGTTTCAGGAGGCGGTGGGCGCGTGCGACCTGCCCCTGGCGGCCGCGCTGGCGGTTGGGGCTGACCGGGAGAAGGCCACGGCTCTGGCTCAGGCAGCGGGAGGAGAGGTGACGGTGGCGATGGTGAACTGTCCCCACCAGACGGTCCTGGTGGGGGCGCCGGCGGCCGTGGACCGCGTCCAGGCTCTGGCCACCGCCGAGGGCCTGCTGGTGGAGAGGCTTCCCCTCGACCGGGCCTATCACACCACCGCCTTCCGGCCGTATGCCGAGTGGCTGGCCACGGCCTACGCGGCGATCCCTCTCCGGCCGCCGGCGGTTCCGGTCTACTCGTGCGCAACCGCAGCTCCCTATCCAACAGACCCGGCGGCGATCCGCCGTCTGATGGCCGAGCAGTGGGCCCGTCCGGTCGAGTTCCAGCGCACCGTCGAGGCCCTTTACGCCGCCGGCGTGCGCCTGTTCGTCGAGGTCGGACCACGGGGCAATCTCGCCGCCTTCGTCGAGGACACGCTGCGCGGTCGCCCGTTTCTGGCGGTGACGGCCAACGCCCAGCGCCGAAGCGGGCTGACCCAGGTGCACCACCTGATCGGGCTCCTGGCGGTCCACGGGGTCGCGCTGGATCTCGACGCCCTCACCGAGGGGCTGGAGTGCACGCCGGTCGATTGGGAGAAGGAGGACGAGAGTCCGGCCAGCGACCGCCGGTTGGCCATTGCGACCGGTGCACCGCTCATGACCCTTTCGGCCGAGGTGGTCGAGCAGCTGCGGGGCCGCCCGCCGTCGTCGGTCTCTCCCCCGGTGGCCCCGCCGGCGGCCGCCGCTGGGTCCGCACACAGCGGTGCTCCGGTTCCTCCGGCCGGGGCGGACGCTGGCGCCCCGGTTCTGCAGGCCTACCTGGCGACAATGGGTCAGTTTCTGGCCCTTCAGGAGCAGGTGATGCAGGCGTTTCTTGGGGGCGCTCCGGCCGGGTCATCACCAGTGCCTGCTTCCGAACCGGACGGGCGGCGGGTCACCGCCGACGGGACCGTTTCACCCGCCGCCTCTCCGCCCGCGCCGGCGGCGATAGAGCCGCCGACGGGCCCCGTCGGCGCACCGGGGGGCGACCTCCGAACAACCCTGACCCGTCGGCTCGTGGCCATCGTCGGTGCGCGCACTGGATACCCCGAAGAGATGATCGACCCGGGACTTGATCTGGAGGCCGATCTGGGCGTCGATGCGATCAAACGCGTCGAGATTATCGGAAGCCTGCGTCAACAGGTCGCCGGTCTGGCCGATCAGCCGCTCGATAACCTGGCCGGCTGTCGAACCCTGGGCCAGATCGTCGAGCGGCTCATCGCCCGGCTGGCCCCCGAGGAGGGCGAGGCCCCGCCGGCGTGGCCGACGGGACGCTATCCCCTCCTGGGGCGGCCGCTGACCTGGCGGCCCGGTCGGGAGTTGGTGGCCGAGCGGGTCTTCGACCCGGCCGAAGACCTTTACCTGGCGGACCACCGGCTGGGACGGATCGAGGCGGACGCCGGTTCGGGACTCCAGCCGCTGGCGGTGTTGCCCCTGGCGCTGACGCTGGAGGTTATGGCCGAGGCGGCGATCGCCCTCTTCCCCGACCAGGTGGTCGTCGGTCTACACACCGTTCGGGCGACCCGCTGGATCGCCTTCGATGGGCCGCCGCTGAGCCTGCGCGTGGTGGCCCGCCGCGCCGAGCGGCCGACCGAGGTGGTGGTCCAGGTCTGGAGCCAGAGCGAGGGAACGGAGGCGGGGCTGGTGGCCGAGGGGGTGGTGGTGATGGCCTCCCGGTATCCGGCGCCGGCGGTCAGCCCGGTGGTCGACCGTGCTGGCTGGGGTCCCTCGCGCTGGCGCCCCGAGGACCTTTACCGGGCGGTGATGTTCCACGGTCCGCGCTGGCAGGGGGTGGCGGCCATCGAGCAGACCGGCCCTGGGGGGATCAGCGTCCGGCTCATCGCCCGGCCGGCGGCCGATTTCTTCCGGAGCATCCCCGCGCCGCGCTTCGTGCTCGACCCGGTCGTCCTCGACGCCGCCGGTCAGGTCATCGGCTTCTGGACCATGGAGCACCTGGACCGGGGGCAGGTCATCTTCCCCTATCGGGTGGAGCGGCTGACACTGTACGGGCCGCCCCCGGCGACAGGGCAGGCGCTGGCCTGTACGGCCCGGGTGGCGGTCCTCGACGAGCAGCGGATCCGTTCGGATATCCACCTGGTCGGGCCAGATGGTGCTCTCTGGGCCGCGATCGCCGGCTGGGAGGACCGCCGCTTCGACCTGCCGACCTCTTTCTACCGGCTGATTCTGGATCCCCAGCGGGCGGAGGTCAGCCAGGAATGGCGGGAGCCGATCGCGCGATTACCTGTCGGCCTGACGGTCGCCTGCCGGCGGCTGCTGGTCCCGTTGGCCGAGGATCAGGAGTTCTGGCAACGGGTCTGGGCTGGCTGCTTTCTCGGCCCGGAGGAGCGGGCGTATCTCCAGCGGCTGCGTGGTCCCGCCGCTCGACGGCTGGCCTGGCTGGCCGGGCGGGCGGTGGCCAAGGAGGCGGTGCGCCAGGTCTGGCGGGCGGTCAGCGGCGAGGACCTGGCGCCGGCCGCCATTGTCATCCTGCCTGACGAGCGCGGGCGGCCGCTGGTCCGCGGCCCGGTCTGGGAGAGCGGCCGGCCGGCGCCGGTCGTCTCTCTTGCTCACACCGGGCGGGTGGCCGTCGCCCTGGCTGGGGTGGCCGATCCGGCCCGGCCGCTCCGGCTGGGGATCGACCTGGAGAGGGTGCGGCCGCTGGCGGAGGGCTTCGTCGAGGCGGCTTTCAGCGAGGAGGAGCGCGTCCGGCTGGCCGGGGTGGCTGGGGAGGATCGCTACGAGTGGTCGCTCCGCGCCTGGTGTGCCAAGGAGGCGCTGGCCAAAGCCCTGGGGTACGGGCTGGTGGGCGGTCCCCGGTCGGTCCAGGTGGTGGATCTGGATCCGATCACTGGCCAGATCGCGGTGCGGCTGGCCGGCGCCCTGGCTGCGGCCGAGCCTGCTCTGGCTGAAGGGGTCTTCTGCGTCCACACCTGGCGGCAGGACGATCTTATCGCCGCCGTCACGCTGGCCGAAAGTGGGAGGGGCGGATGAACGACGCTGGCTATTTGCGTCTCCTGGCCGAGGTGCTGGAGACGCTGCAGGATCTGGCCGCAGATTGGGAGTACAGCCGGCCGCTGACGCCGGCGACCACCTTCTTCGGCGATCTCGGCTTTGAGTCGCTGGACCTGGTGGTCCTGGGAGCGGCGCTGCAGCGCCGCTACGGACGACTGCCCTTCGCCGAGTTCCTGGCCACCCTCGGTCAGCAGGGCCGTCAGGACATCACCGTTGGCGACCTGGTGGCCTTTATTCGCCAGCACGTCGCCCAGGGAGCCTGAGATGCCTCCACAGACCGTGCTCATCGGGCTGGACGGCGCAACATTCACCATCCTCACTCCCCTGATGGAGCAGGGGGTGATGCCGTTCCTGCGGCAGTTCCAGCAACAGGGAGTGCGGGCGGTGGTGCGCTCGGTGACTCCGCCCCTCACGCCGCCGGCCTGGGCCTCGGTGATGACCGGCAAACTTCCTGGGCAGCACGGCGTCTTTGATTTCTTCCAGCGCGAAGGTTCGGAGAGCCATCATCTGCGCTTCGTGACCGCCGAGGATGTGGGGACGGAGACGCTCTGGACGCTGGCCAGTCGGCACGGACGGCGGGTGGTGGTCCTGAATTTTCCCCTGACCTTCCCTCCACCGCCGGTGAACGGGTGTCTGGTGCCGGGCGGCTGGGTGCCGTGGCGCCAGCTGCGTCTGGGCTGCTATCCGCCGGGGCTCTTCGACCGGCTGCGGGCGCTGCCGGGCTTCAACGCGCGCGAACTGGTGCTGGACATGGCGCTGGAGGCCAGGGCGCTGGAGGGCTGCGCCCCCGAGGAGTATCTCGCCTGGATCGATCTACACATCCGGCGGGAACAGCGCTGGGGCGAGGTGCTACAGGCCCTGGTGCGGACGGAGGCCCCGGACCTGGTGGCCGTGCTCTTTGACGGTCTGGACAAGATTCAACATCTCTGCTGGCGGTTTCTCGATCCGGCGCTGGCCTCGACGCTGGCCACCCCCTGGGAGCAGGCGGTCGCCGCGCGTTGTCGGGACTACTTCCGCCAGCTCGACGCGCTGCTGGCCACCTGCAGCGCCCTGGCCGATCCGGCGGCTACGGTTTTTCTGGTCTCGGACCACGGCTTCGGCCCGGCCCGGACGGTGTGGTACCTCAACGCCTGGCTGGAGCAGCACGGTTATCTCGCCTGGGCGCCGACAGCGGACCAACCGATCACCACCGACCCACAACTGGGCTTCCGAGCGATCGCTCGTCATCTCTCTTATCTCGACTGGCACCGGACGGTGGCCTACGCCCCCACGCCGACCGGCCACGGTCTGTACCTGGTTCGGCGGCGGCCCGATGGTGGGGTAGCGCTGACCGAGGACGAGTACCAGCGCCAGCGTCAGGCGCTGGCGGCCGCGCTCAGGGCAGCGCGACACCCGGCCACCGGCCAGCCGCTGGTGACGGCGGTGGCCACGCGAGAGGAGGTGTTCGCCGGTCCCTATCAGGACCGGGCCCCGGACCTGGTGTTATCGCTGGCTCCGGGGACGCTCATCTCGATCCTGCGGGGACCGGCGGCCGTGGTCGAGCGAGCCGAGGTCGTGGGCACCCATCACCCCGAAGGGGTCTTTCTGGCGGCCGGACCGGGGCTCCGGGCAGGAGTTCAGGGGCCGTCGTTCTCGCTGGTCGACGTCGCACCTCTGGTGCTCCACAGTCTGGATCTGCCGGTGCCGGAGGATATGGCCGGCCGGGTCCCTCCCGGTCTCTACCGGGCGGAGTTTCTGCGGCACCGGCCGGTCCGGCGCGGACCAGCCAGCGCCCTGCGGCCCGCGCCGTCCACAGCCGGGGCGCGGCTCTTCGACGCCGAGGCCGAGGCGACCATGCTGGCCCGCCTGCGGGCGCTCGGCTATATCGAATGACCCTGGGGTAGGGAGCGACGATGCCCAAGGCTCAGTTGCCCAGCGGCCTTCGGCTGCACTATCTCCAGGTCGGTCAGGGGCCCGATCTGGTGCTGATCCATGGTCTGACCGGCAACCTGGCCGTCTGGCACCTGCGGATCGTGCCGCTCCTGCGCGACCGTTTTCGGGTCCTGACCTACGATCTCCGGGGGCACGGCTACAGCGACATGCCGCCCACCGGGTACCCGGTGGGCGATATGGCGACTGATCTGGCCGACCTGCTCGCGGTCCTGGGGATCGCGCGGCCTCTCCTTGTCGGGCACAGTTTCGGGGCCGATATCGCCCTCAATGTCGCCCTGCGCTGGCCCGAGCGGGTTGAGCGGGTGGTGGCCATCGAGCCCGGTCTGGCGGCGCTGATTCACCGACGGCGGCGGGAGGACTGGGAGGGCTGGGCCTACTGGGCCCAGGCGCTGGAGCGCTTCGGGCTGGTGGTGCCGCCGGAGCGCCGGACAGATGTGGCCTACATGCTCCGGCTGAGTCTGCGGGTGCCGAAGGTCTATGGACCGGCCACCGGCCGCCCGCGCAAGGCCGAGCCGCTGCTGCGGCTGATCGAGCAGACGACGATGGTCCGGGACTACGAGGTGGTGGGCGATCTGACCCTGGAGAACATCCCCCGGATCACCACGCCGGTCCTGCTCATCGGGGGCGCGGGCTCGGCCTTCCTGGAGACCTATCATTACCTCCGGACCCATCTGCCCAACGGGCAGGCGGTGTTGCTGCCCGAGTCGGCCTGGGGGCATTTCGGGCCACTGGAGCAGCCGGAGCTGGTGGTGGCGCACCTGCTCCGGTGGCTGGACCCCGCCCGATCGGTGGAGGGGAGCGGATGAGCGCGGCGGTGCTGATCACCGGCTGTTCGACCGGGCTGGGTCTGGAGACGGCCGTCTATCTGGCCGAGCGGGGCTGGCGGGTCTACGCCGGGCTGCGCGACCTCGAACGACGGGCGGCGCTGGAGGCGGCGGCCCGGGCGCGCGGCGTCCGGCTGACCATGCTGCCGCTGGACATCACCGACCCGGCGAGCATCGACCGGGCGGTGCAGCAGGTGCTGACGGAGGCCGGCGGGATCTACGGTCTGGTGAACAACGCCGGGATCGGGCTCCGGGGCTACTTTGAGGACCTGCTGGAGAGCGAGGTGCGCCGGGTCTTCGAGGTCAATGTGTTCGGAACGATGGCGATGACCCGGGCGGTCCTGCCCGCCATGCGGGCGGCGGGCCGTGGTCGGATCGTCATCATCGGGTCGGTCGGCGGACGGATCGCCGCCTTCGGGGTCAGCGCCTACTGCGCCACAAAGTTCGCCCAGGAGGGCTGGGCCGAGGCCCTCTACCAGGAGCTCCGACCGCTGGGGATCGGGGTCGCGCTGGTCGAGCCCGGGATCATCCGAACCGAGCGCTGGGGGCGGAACCGGGCCATCGGTCAGCGGGCCCAGGACCCGACCAGCCCCTACTACCGCTGGTTTGTGGCGGCCGAACAGCTGACTGATCGTCTGGTCTCCTCGTCGCCGGCCCGTCCCCTCGACGTGGCCCGGGTGGTCCACCAGGTGCTGGCTGCGCCCCGGCCCCGGCTGCGCTACATCGTGGGCTGGCGGCCGTGGCTGGCCGTTCTGCTCCGGCGGTATCTGCCGGAGCCGATGTTCGAGCGGTTGTATTTCGGTATGGCTCTCTGGCGGCTGGAGCGGCTGGCGACGAGCCTCCCGGGTGCGGGGGAAGGAGAGCGGTAGTGGCCCGGTTTCTTCTCGGGGTCTGGCCGTTCACCGGCCATCTCCTCCCGAACATCGCGCTGGCCGGCGCCCTGCGGGCCCGGGGCCACGCCGTGGCCCTCTACACCGGCGCTCGGGCGCG
Source organism: Chloroflexota bacterium (assembly GCA_034433795.1). Taxonomy (GTDB): domain Bacteria; phylum Chloroflexota; class UBA6077; order FW602-bin22; family DAOUAE01; genus DAOUAE01. The sequence goes on along the minus strand of DAOUAE010000002.1, from coordinate 116,300 downwards.
GCCGCTGCTCGCCGACCCGACGCTGGACCTCTTCCCTTTTCAGCAGGTGCCGGAGGAGCAGGTCGTCGCCTGGGTGACGGAGATGGACCGGCTCAGCCTCGACTGGCGGGGCTGGCCGGCGCTCCGGCGTCTGCTGCGGGCCTGGCTGCTGGAGACCGTCCCCGCCCAGGTGGCCGATCTCACGGCGGTGATAGCGGCCTGGTCGCCCGATGTCCTGGTCTGCGACCCGGCCCTCTGGGGGCCGATCCTGATCCTGTCCGAGACCGGTCGGCCCCCCGTCGCGGTCTTCTCGTACCTGGCTGCCTGTCTACTGCCCGGCCGGGAGGGGCCGCTTCTGGGCCTGGCCTGGCCCCGGCCGACGACCTGGCTGGGATGGCGGCTCCGCGCGCTGGCGCGGGGGCTGCTCGAGCTGCTGGCAGCCGATATCCGGCGCGGAGCCAGCCTCCTGCGGCGGCGTTACGGGTGGCCGCCGCTGACGCAGAGCGTCACGGCCTTTGCCGGTCGGCTGCCGCTTTATCTGGTGGCCAGCGTTCCGGAGTTCGACTATCAACGCGCGGACCTGCCCCCGACCGTTCGCTACGTTGGGCCCTGTCTCTGGGAGGGACCACGGGGGGAGGTCCCCCCGGCCTGGCTGACCGATCTGCCCGCCGACCGTCCGCTCATCTATGTGACCGAGGGGACGGTGCACGCCAAGGCGCCCATCGTCCTGCGGGCGGCCCTGGCCGGGCTGGCGGGGCGGCCGGTGCAGGGAGTGGTCACCACCGGGCCGCAGCGCTCCCCATCTGTTCTGGCCGGAGCGGTCCCGCCGAACGTCCGGATCGAGCAGTGGGTGCCGCAGCGCTGGCTGCTAGAGCGGGCGGCGCTCGTGGTCACCACCGGCGGCTCGGGGTCGGTGTTGGGAGCGCTCCGGGCGGGCGTGCCCCTGGTGGTTGTGCCGACCGCCTGGGATCAGCCCGAGAACGCCTGGCGGGTGGTCTGGTCCGGGGCTGGAGTGCGTCTGAGCCCCCGGCAGTGCACGCCGGACCGTCTGTGGCGGGCGGTCGAACGGGTCCTGGGCGACCCGGCATTTCAGGCGAATGCCCGGCGGCTGGCGCAGGCCATGGCCCGCTACGACGGGCCGGCGACGGCGGCCGCCCTGCTCGAGACCCTGGCCGCCCGGGGGACAGTGCAGCAAGAGGAGGGATGATGGCGGTAACCGGTCTGCCGAACGTGGTTCTGGTCGTGGTTGATACCCTGCGGGCGGATCATCTGGGCTGCTACGGATATCAGCGGCCGACCAGCCCCTGTCTCGATGCGCTGGCCGCCCAGGGAACCGTCTGCGACGCCTTCTTCTGCGCCGGGCTGCCGACCCAGCCGGCGTTCACCACCCTCTACACCGGTCAGCACCCGTTGACCCACGGCGTCATCGCCCACGGTGGGCGAGCGACGCTGGCCCGCGAGGCGCCGTTCCTGCCCCAGCTGCTGGTGACCGCCGGCTACACCACCGCCGCCGTCGACAACCTGGCCCGGCTGCGGCACTGGTTCCTCCGGGGCTACGAGTACTACATCGATCCCAGCGTGCGGCACCCTTTGCTCCTGGAGGTCTCGGCCGCGGAGATCAACGCCCGCGCGCTGCCCTGGCTCCGGGCTCACGCCGCGGAGCCGTTCTTTCTGCTTCTCCACTACTGGGACCCCCACTGGCCGCTGTGCCCGCCCGAACGGTTCCGCCACCTGTTCTACCAGGGCAATCCGACCGACCCGACCAACCGGGCGCTGGAGGCCTGGTGGCAGGAGCCGCTGGGAGCGCTGGCCCGCGAGACCTGGCTGCGCCGCCCGGAGGGTCCCGTCACCGACCCCGCGTACATCGTGGCCCTCTACGACCAGGAGATCCGCGCGGTGGACGAGGCCATCGGCGAGCTGGTCGCCGAGATCGACCGGTTGGGGCTGGATGAGGACACGCTGCTTCTGGTCCTGGCCGATCACGGCGAGAGCCTGACCGAGCACGGCATCTTCTTCGAGCACCGGGGGCTCTACGAGCCGACCCTGCGCGTGCCCTGTCTCGCCCGCTGGCCGGGCCGGATTCCGGCGGGCCGGCGGCTTTCGGCTCTGCTGCAGCACCACGATCTGGCGCCGACCATCCTGGAGGCGTTGGGCCTGGAGATCCCCCCGGCGATGGACGGCCAGAGTTTCTGGCCGCTCCTGAGCGGGGCGACCACGACCGGCGGACGGGAGGCGATCATCGGTTGCGAATGCACCTGGCAGGCCCGGTGGAGCCTGCGGACGGCCCGCTACAAGTTCATCCTGGCGCGTGATCCCGATCGCACGGGGGGACCTCCGCGCGAACTCTACGACCTGTGGGTCGATCCGGCGGAGGAGCGTAATCTCGTGGACGACGAACCGGCGCTGGCCGCCGCCCTGGAGACGCAGCTGGAGGCCTGGATCGCCGACCGGCTGGCGGCGCTGGGCCTGGCGGAGGATCCGCTCGTCGCGCAGGGGGCCAGTCTGGGCGACCTGCCGGTGCTGGCCTGAGAGCTGGTCTGACGGAAAGGAGAACCATGGAGCGCGTCGAGGATCGGTCTGTCGACCTGCGGCAGGTGGTCGAGGCCTATCTCCAGGCGGCTACCGAACGGGACCTCGACCGGTGCCTGGCCCTCTACGCTGAGGACGCCGTCCTGTTCTTCGGCGCCGGGGTCTTTCGTGGTCGGAAGGCGATCACCGAGTGGCACCGGGAGCGGTTTGCCGCGGAGGTGCAGTTCGTGCGCATCGAGGCCATCCGGGTGCAGGGAGAGACGGTCATCGTCGATGGGGTGGTGACCTCGCGGCGGCTCCGCGCCTGGCGTATCGGGACGCTGGGGGGGCGGGCGACCTTTCGATTCCGCGAGGGGCGCATCACCGAGGCCCGATTCGGGGTGCGCCTCGGCAATCCCCTGGAGGGATGGTGAGGTGGCAGGCGGGGGACGACGTTCCTGGGGGCCGATCCTGCTGGTGGTCCTGGGGCTGGTGGCCTGCCGGAGCGGACGCCCGGCGGACTCGGCGGAGCTGCCGGGGCCGGCGGCCGACCCTCAGGTAACGGCGGTGACGCTGCTGACCGAGAACGGCGGTCGCGTGGACTGGCATCCGGGGCGCAATCTCATCGTCTTCGACCGTTCAGAAGGAGGACCCTACGAGATCTTTGTCATGGCCCCGGATGGGAGCGGGCAGACCTGTCTGACCTGCGGTCGGCCCGGGGCGCCGCCGCGCCATAAGGGCAACCCCGCCTGGCATCCCTCCGGGGCTTTCATCGCCTTCATCGCCGAGAAGGCCCATCACCGGGGAACCGCGCTGCGGGCGACACCCGGGATCGGGATCGATAACGACCTCTGGATCATGACGGGCGACGGCCAGCGTTACTCCCAGATCACGGCGGTCCCGCCGGGGATGGGGGTGCTCCATCCCCAATTTTCGCACGACGGCACCCGTCTGGTCTGGGCCGAGCGCGTGGCCGAGCAGCCACCCCCGAGCGGAACGTGGGTCATCCGGCTCGCCGAGTTCGTGGTCCAGGATGGCCTGCCGGCGGTCCGTCACATCCAGTCGTTCCAGCCCGCCGGCCCGGCCTTCTACGAGACCCACGGGTTCTCGCCGGACGACACGACGCTGCTTTTCAGCGCCAACCCGGAGCCGGGCCAGCCGTTCTGGGGGCTGGACATCTACGCCTGGCATCGGCCAACCCAGACCGTCCGCCGGCTGACGACGACCCTTGACCAGTGGGACGAGCACGCCCACTACTCGCCGGACGGGCGCTTTATCGTCTGGATGTCGAGCATGGGTTGCCGCTGTGACCCCAGCCGCCTGGCCGATCTTCGGACCGATTACTGGATCATGGCGGCCGACGGCACCCACAAGCGGCGTCTCACCTTCTTCAACGAACCCGGTCATCCCCACGCCCAGGGGGAGAGCACGGTGGCTGGCGACTTTGCCTGGGGGCCGAACGGTCGTCAGATCGCCGCCTATATCATCGGCAAGCGTCGGCTGATCGACCTCTTGCGCGGCCTCCGCGGGGGCGACCGGCAGAAGATCGTCCGCCTGGACCTGAGCGGGGGATAGGGAAGTGAGACGACGACTGATCGCCGCCCTGGTCGTGCTGATCGGGCTGGTGGCCGTCGGGCTGGTCCTGCGCCGGGCGCGGGCGCCCCAGGACGACCGGGTCTGGCAGACGCCATCGCCAACCGTGGTGGCGGTTGTTCCGGCCAGCCCCACGCCTCTGGCCTCGCCGGCTCCGCCCCGGCTGGAGGGAGTCGTTCCCCGCTCGCCGACCCCCGTGTTCCCGGCCACGCCACCGGCCTCGCCGGCCGTTCCCAGCCCAACGCCGGACGCGCGCGCCCGGCCGAGCGCGCCCGACTGGCTGCAGACCACCGGCCGGGAGTTCGTGGACACGGCCGGCCGGACGGTCGTTCTCCGGGGCTTCGTGACCCTCACCAACGACAGCGAGGGCCAGCCAGTGGTCTACACTCTCGACGATTACCGACGCATGCGCCAGCTGGGGGCCAACTACCAGTCGATCCGCCTCGGTGCCGGGGCGCTGGGCGCCTGGCCCGGCGCCCCCGGCGCGCCCCAGTACCTCGACCGGCTGGCCGGTATGGTCGCCATGGCCAAACGGGTGGGGATGTACTCGACGTTCAAGCTCACCGTTTACGATCTGCGGGGGTTCACGCGGGGCGGCTGGGAGGCGCTCTGGGCTGACCGGCACGGTGAGCAGGCGGCGTTGATCGCCGGCTGGCGGCGGATCTGGGAGAGGTTCAGGGATGAGCCGGCGGTGGTGGGCTACGATCTGCTCAACGAGCCGGAGCCCGGTGACCTGGGGGTGAGCACCGAGACGTTTATCGCCGACTACCTCAACCCCTTCTATCGACGGGTCATCGACGACCTGCGCCGAACGGATGCGCGTCATCTGGCGTTCTTTCAGCCGCCGTTCGGCTCGCCGCCGTACCGCGCTCCCTTACAGCGTCCAGGCGTGGTCTACACCCCGCACTTCTATCCGAATCTCCCCAACTACCTCCGCCGGGGCGATTTTTCAACCAGCGCCTACGCGCCGGAACTGCAGCGCTTTTTGAGCGAAGCCAGCCTCCACCAGGCGCCGCTTTTCATCGGCGAGTACGGCATGCCCTGGTCGCCCCGGAACGATGGCGACGCTCCGCGGGAGCGGCAGTACCAGCAGCTGGAGCGTACGGCCAGCGCCCTCTTCGACCAGCACCGGCTGGGGTTCAGTCGCCCCTGGTTCGCCGACGACCGGGCGGGGGTCCGTCTGGGCGGACTGGACCTGAACTGGGCGCTCATCCGGGGGACCGCCGGGCTGCGGGGACCGGAGCGGACGTTCATCACCGACATCATTGCTCGACCCTATCCGCAGCGGGTGGCGGGCACGCTCGAGGCCTTCGGCTTTGACTTCGACGGCCGGACGTTCACCCTGCGGTACCACAGCCGCCAGCGCCTGGGCCGAACCGAGGTCTATGTTCCCCAGCGGCGGCACTACCCCGCCGGGTTCCAGGTCCGACACAGCGGCGGCGCCGTGCTCCGGTCCGATCCGGCGTCGCCGACCGGGCTGCGCCTGGCCAGCGGCCCGACCGGATCGCCCACGGGCGCGTTCACCTGGCACGAGACAGACCAGGTGCTGGTGATCCAGGAGTGGCAGGATGGTGAGACAACCCTGGAGATCGTTCCGTAGGGGCCGGGGCCGCGGGCTTCGGGAGCCAGCCTGGGTCCGGACGATGGCCGGACTGCTGCTCGCCCGTGGGTGGCCTCTCCTGGCGACTGCTCTTCTACTCTGGTGGCCGCTGCCGACCGGGACCGCCGCGATGGAGACCGTGCGGCTGACGGCCGACCGGCCATCGGGTCAGCCGGTGGGGACGGCCATCCGGTTTACCGCCCTGGTGGCGGGCACCGCGGACTCTCGCTACCGGTTCGAGATCGCTCCGGCCGACGCCCTGTCCCGTCCAACCCACCTGCGCGACTACGCCCAGCAGCCGACGTTTACCTGGGCGCCGCTGGTCGAGGGATGGTACATGGTGCGGGTGATCGTGAAGGAGGGGCCTTCTGCGCCCCCGGGCGGCGAGGCCCGCCTCTGGTACCAGGTCCGGCCACGGGCCCCAGGCCGGCGGCCGCACCTGATGCTGGCCCCGGACCATCCGCTGGTGGCCCTGTACAGTCTGCCTCCCTGTGAGGGGCTGTTTCAGGTCCAGGTCCGCCCGGTCGGAGGCGAGCAGCCCTGGACGACGGTGGTCCACCGGCCCTGTCAGCGCGATCGGACGCAGGGTGTCTGGATCGGGGGCCTGGCCAGCCAGGCTGCCTACGAGGTCCGGGCGCTCCTGCTCGCGGGAGGGCAGGTGACGGTGACCGATTCCCAGACCATCGTCACCGGACCACTGCCGGACGGCGTGACCTTTCCCGCCCAGACGGTGGTCGTCCCGCCGGCGGGGGTGGCCCGCCCGCCGGTGGACCTTCTGGTCCAGTCGGTGATGAGCCGGCCGGACGGCGGCCGGCCGTTCCCGCTGGCCACCGCTCTGGACGGTCAGGTCGTCTGGTACTACGGGGAGCGCGGGGCTCTCCTGCTGCGGCCCGGCGATCCTGGTCAGTTTCTCCTGCACATCGTCGACCTGGCCGCTCTCGACCAGGGGCGGATCGTGAGCACCGTGCTCCGGGAGATCGATCTCGCTGGCTACACTCGCCGGGAGACGACGGTCGAGAGTCTGAACGCTCAGCTGGCGGCGCGAGGATACGCCACCCGCCTCAGCGGGTTCCACCACGAGGCCATCCGGCTGCCCTCGGGCCATACCCTGACCCTGGCCTACACCGAACGGCTCTTGTCCGATGTCCAGGGCTTCCGGGGGCCGGTGGTGCTCCTGGGGACCGCCATCATCGACCTCGACCCTCTCTGGCAGGTGGCCTGGGTCTGGGACGCTTTCGACCACCTGGATGTCAACCGGCGGGCGGTGCTGGGGGAGGAGTGCACCCCTGAGAACCTGAGTTGTCCGCCGTCGATGCTTGACCGCGACGGTCAGCCTCCCTGGCCGCAGGACTGGTTGCACGCGAATGCCCTTCTGGCTCTTCCGGACGGTCACCTGCTGCTCTCGCTCCGCAACCAGGACTGGATCGTCAAGATCGCCTACGGTCACGGGACCGGTGATGGGCGTGTTCTCTGGCGCTTGGGGCGGGAGGGTGACTTTGCCCTCGAGGCCCCGGCCGGCGAACCGGAGCCATGGTTCTCGCACCAGCACGATCTGGCCCTGGTCCCGGCCACTGGGCGGCTGGTGGTCTACGATAACGGCAACACCCGCTGCGCCGGCGCCGCCTCCGGCCCCTGCCGGAGCCGGGGGCAGGTCTATGAGATCGACCCGCTCCAGCGGGTGGCCCGGCTGGTTCTGAACGTGGATCTGGGGCATTTCTCCCCAGCCCTCGGCGCGGTGCAGGTGCTACCGAACGACCGCTATCTCTTCGCCTCCGGGTTCATCACCCGGGGAGCGGCGCTCGGCGGGGATGGGCTGGCCCAGGTGACCGAGGTCACCGGGTCGGGGCAGACGACCTACGCGCTCCAGGTCGGGGCCAGTCTGTACCGGGCCTACCGTCTGCGCGCTCTCTACGGCTACCGTCAGGTCTGGACTGTGGAGCCCGCATTCTGAGCGGGGATTGGAGTGGTCGGTCTGTGGCGCAGTTCACCGACAGCGCGACGGGGAGACGGTAGATCACGGGCTGGAAGATCTGGAGAGCCGCGGCGGGAGCTGTGGCGTGAGGAGGGCGGACCGATGCCCGCCGGCGCGAGAGGTTCGGGAGGCCGTCAGCTGGCCACTCTGCTCCTGGTGGTTGTCGTCGCCTTCGGGGGCGGGCGGGGGGTTCTGGCCGAGGCGTTGCCGCCGCTGAGCGCGCCCGACTTCGTGCGGTCGGGGGAGCAGGGCTTCGGCGACCGGCAGAACAGCTGGGCCTGGGCGATGCAGTGGTGGCGCGGTCGGCTCTATGTCGGCACCAACCGCGCCTACCGCTGTGTGTCGGCCTGGGAGCTCCACCGTCAGCTCCCGGCTCTCTTTCCCTATCCTCCCGCCGACCCGGACCTGGACTGCGCGACCAACCCGGCCAGTCTGCCTCTGCAGGCCGAGATCTGGCGCTGGACTCCGGAGACCGGCCTCTGGGAGCGTATCTACCAGTCGCCGGCCGACGTTCCGAATCCGGACATTCCCGGCGCGTTTGTTCCGCGCGACAACGGCTACCGGACCATGGCCGTGCACACCGACCCGGATGGGACCGAGGCGCTCTACGTCGGCGGGATCTCGACCAAGCCGATGTGGGCGGGAAGTGTTCCCCCGCCCCGTATCCTGCGCTCAACCGACGGGGCGACCTTCCAGCCGATCCCCCAGAACCCGGGGACGTTCATGGGGAGCCTCCCCAAGGCCAGTTTCCGGTCGCTGACCTCTTACAAGGGCCAGCTCTTCGTCATCCACGGTTCCGTGCAGGGCAATGGCGTGGTCCTGGCCTCGCCCAATCCGGCGGCCGGTGATGACGCCTGGCGCCAGGTGACGCCCGAGCCCTACCGGTTCTTCGAACTCGTGGTCTTCAACGGCTGGCTGTACCTGGGGGCGCTGGACCTGGAGGGGGGCTACGCGGTCTACAAGACCAACGCCACGGGCGAGCCCCCGTACACGCTCATCCCGGTCGTCCAGCGCGGGGGCTACCTCAGCCCGCGCCCCAGCGGCGCGGTGGTGAGCATGCACGTTTTTAACGGGCGGCTCTACGTCGGCACCGACAGTCCGGTCGAACTCATTCGGATCAACCCCGACGACACCTGGGAGCTGGTCGTCGGCACGCCGCGCCAGACGCCCTTCGGGTTCCTCACCCCGCTCAGCGGGCTCGACGACGGCTTCAACAACCAGTTCAACGACCACCTCTGGCGCATGCAGGCCCATGAGGGACGGCTCTACCTCGGAACCTACGATGCCAGCATCCTCTGGAAAGACGACCCGCAGCTCAACCCTCGTCTCCAGCATCTCCAGGGCTTCGACCTCTACCGCACCGATGAGGGCTGGTATATCAGCCCGATCACCACCAACGGGTTCGGCGACCGTTTCCACTTCGGGGTGCGGAATCTGGCTTCGACCCCCTTTGGGCTCTTTCTGGGCACGGCCAACGATTACTACGGGCTGCAGATCTGGCGCGGGATCACCCCGACGACGCCGCGCACACCGCCCGCGCCGGCCCGCCTGGAGATCGAGAGGCGGGAGTCCCAGCCGCTGCTCTCCTGGGAGCCGGTTCCGGGGGCGATACGCTACCACGTCCAGCGGGCGGTGATCAAGACGGTTGAGGTGACGCCGCCGATCCTGCCCTCGGGGCAGTCGCTGGCGGCTCGGGCCCAGATCCTGGGTCAGCAGTACGAGGGGGCGGTGATCGAGCCGAACGCCAGAGCAGTCGGTCGCCAGGGCTTCCTCCAGCAGACGGTGGAGTACCCCACCACCTTCGTCGAGATCGCGGTGACGCGCGACACGGTCTTTATCGACCAGACGGCCCAGTCGGCCACGAAGTATCTCTACGTCGCTCTGGCCGAGGACAGCCAGGGACGCCTTTCGGCGTCCTCGAATCTGGTCCTGAGCCCGGCGCTGGCCCCGCCGCAGACACTGGGCGGGGTCTCGGCGATGGTGGACCAGCTGGAGCAGCGCGGACGGTTGGTGCCGGGCGGTGGTCCGGTGCTGCGCCAGGGGCTGCAGCGGGCCCGCGACCGCCTGGTGGCTGGCGACCTCGCCCGGGCCTTCGATCAGCTGCAGACCCTGCAGCAGCAGGTCGCCGCCGGCGGGGTCGTTCTGTCTCCCGAGGCGGCCGATGTCCAGGTAGTCCTGGGCAAACTCCTCCGCCGGGTCAAACTGGCCAAGAACGGCCTGGTCGACCCGGCCACCCTCCTCTGAGCGAAGGCCGTGGCCCCGAAGGTGGCGATTATCGGTCTCGACTGCGCCGAGCCGACGCTGGTCTTCGACCGCTGGCTCGACGATCTGCCCGCGCTGCGGTCTCTCACCCAGACGGGGCTCTGGGGGCGTCTGCGGAGCGTGGACCCACCCATCACCGTCCCGGCCTGGAGCTGTCTGCTGACCAGCCGCGATCCGGGTGAGCTGGGCCTCTATGGGTTCCGCAATCGCCGGGACTTCTCTTACGACGCCCTCGTCACCGCCGATGCCCGGTCGGTGCCGGTTCCCCGTCTCTGGGACCTGCTGGGAGCGGCGGGGAAGCAGGTTCTGCTCATCGGCGTGCCCCAGACCTGGCCGCCCTTCCCGGTCAACGGCCTGCTGGTCAGTTGCTTTCTCACGCCCGACCCGCGTCGGCATGCCTACACCTATCCGGAGGCCCTGCGCGCCGAGATCGAGGCGCTGGTGGGCCCTTATCAGGTCGATGTGCGCCACTTTCGGAGCGAGGACCGCGACCGGGTGCTGCGCGAGGTCTACGAGATGACCGAGCAGCGCTTCACCGTGGCGCGCCATCTCCTGACCACGCGCCCCTGGGATTTCTTTATGATGGTGGAGATCGGGCTGGACCGCCTGCAGCACGCCTTCTGGCGCTACTGTGACCCCGCGCATCCCCGGTATGAACCGGGGCATCGTTATGCCGCTGTTATCCACGATTACTACCAGTATCTGGACGAGCAGATCGCCGACCTGCTGGCCCTGTTCGACGATGAGACGACGGTGCTGGTGGTCTCTGACCACGGGGCGCTGCCGATGCAGGGGGCGGTCTGCGTCAACGAGTGGCTGCGCCGGGAGGGCTATCTGGTCCTGGAGGCCGAGCCGCCCGGCCCGGTGCCTCTGGCCCGAGCGGCGGTGGACTGGGCGCGGACGCGGGTCTGGGGAGAGGGCGGCTACTACTGTCGCCTCTGTCTGAACGTGGCCGGACGGGAGCCCCAGGGGGTGGTCGCCCCGGCTGACTACGAGCCCCTCCGGGCCGACCTCATCGCCCGCCTGGAAGCCCTGCCCGGGCCAGAGGGCCGTCCGCTGGGCACGCGGGTCTACCGTCCCGAAGAGCTGTGGCCGGTCCAGCGGCGCGGGGTCCCGCCCGATCTCGTGGTCTACTTCGGCAACCTGGCCTGGCGGAGCAACGGCAGCCTCGGCCACGGCCAGCTCTACCGTTTCGAGAACGATACGGGCCCTGACGACGCCAACCAGGGGCCCGAGGGCCTCCTGGTGATGCGGGGCCCCCAGATCAGGGCGGGGCGACGCGACGATCTGCGCCTGCTGGACATCGCCCCCACGGTCCTCCACTGCTTCGGGCTGCCGGTGCCAGCCGGCATGCGCGGGCGGGTGATCGGATAACGGCCGGCGGCGACCGATCGCCGGCCGCCGGTCGGCCCCTCGGTCACCGGGACAGGCGCTGGAGCGCACTCGCCGGGTCGTCTGTCGGCAGCACCGCGACCGAGCGGACCAGCGACCGCTCAAACGGACTGCCATCACCGGTCCAGCCGGCCAGGGTGAGGCCCAGGGTGACGATCCCCGGCTCGGTGGCGAGGACCACCGAGGTCTCCGTGGTGGGCAGGTGGAGCGGAGGGCGCGGCCGACCGTTGTGGCTGGAGCGCAGGGTGAGACTCGCCAGTCGGGTCGGACCGGTGCTCGCCGCAACTCTGGCCTGAAGCCAGACCGGCTGTCCTGGCGTGGCGCTCTCGGGGAGAGCGGCCAGGGAGACCTGCAGGGGGCTGTCGACCGTCACGAGGGCCAGATAGGCGGCCGGAGCGGTCGCGGCCAGGTCGAGGGTCCACCATCCGCTCTGCGCCGGGAGGGAAGCGGTGGCCACCCAGGCGCCCCGCCAGAGGCCGGCGTCCACGGCCAGCGGGTCCCCCAGCGCGAGCGTCTGTCCGCCGGGCGAGCGGAGCGTGGCGGTTATGGGGCGACTGAGCAGAAGGGTGACCTCTAGCCGGCGGGCCCCGGTCTCGATGGGGAACGCGGTGCGGGTGCGGCCGGCGATGGGACCGCCCCGAATGATGGTGCCGAGGGACGGGGGCGCCGGCGGACGGCGCGGCCGGGCGAGAGGAAGAAGCCGGCTGGAGGAGGAAGCGGTGCTCGCCCCCTGCAGAGCGCTCTCGATCCAGGGGAAGACTGCGCCCCGGCGGATGCTGTCGTGGTTGAACGGCTCGATGAAAAGCGTCTGGGCGCCGGGGAGCTGGGCGCTGGCGACGGTGACGATGCCGTCGTTGGGGCCGAAGCGGGAGAGGTAGGTGCCGGTGAGGGTCAGGAACGACCCCTCCGGGCAGCAGTCGGTCCCGGCGCCGGTGTGGTAGGAGACGATCTGGTTCTCGGGCCGACGGTCGGTCAGCCGGCGGAAGAGGCGCATATAGCCGGTCTGCATCGAGAACGTGGCGGCATCCTGCAGGCCGAGCAGCCCTCCCAGCCAGCGTCCCCAGTCGGTGTAGAGGAGGTCGGCCAGTTCCGCGCCCCAGTGGGGGGCGGCCAGGGTGATGATACGGCGGACGCGGCTGGCGGCCCCGTAGTAGACGACAGCGGCCTGGGCGTCGACGCCGCCTTTGGAGTGGGTCACCAGGTCGACGCGGTCCACCCCGTAGACGCTGACGATGGCCGCGATCTGGCGGCTCAGGCGCTCGCCGTTGGTCCACATGTCGGCGGCGGGGTGGCGCACCCCACCGTTCAGGTCGACGAAGGCGGTGCGGTAGCCGGCCGTGTAGGCCGTCAGGTACATATCGTTCACCCCGCCCTGGCCGATGTCGGACCACCAGTCCTGGGCCAGTCCCCCCAGCCCGTGGACGAAGACCAGGACCGGGCGGCCCTTGCCGCCGGGCGGATAGGCGCCGTAGTAGATGCCGTCGAGCACCGGGTCGCCGGTCGGCGGTAGGGGCTGAGGGGAGGGGGGCTGGGCGGCGGCCCGGTTCAGCGAGCCGAAAAGGAGCAGCAGCGTCCCGAGCAGGATCCGCCCCACTCCTATAGCATACCAGACGCTCCCTCGCTGGCGTCTCACGGTCCCTCTCCCAGGCCGGCCCTGGGGGCCGGCGCCGGGGAAGAGTGAACAGCGGCGTGGAGCGGGGCGCAAGGGAAAAACTCACAGGGGTGGGGTATAATGGTGTACGCACTGATTCTGGCGGCAGGTGTGGACCGATGAGCGAGAGCGATCCCTCGGTCGAGGCCACGGTGGTCGAGGAGCGTGGCTTCGCCCTGCCTCAGCCCGAGGCGCCGGAGAAGAGGGCGGCACGCATCCTCATCCGGGTGCCGGCGCGGCACAACGACAAACTCCGTCAGATCATCGAGGCGGTCAACGCCGATGAGGACCTCTACACCCTGTGGCGGTGCGCCAACGTCAACGCGGTGGACCGCCTGGGGATGAGCGACCACGGGCCGGTGCACGTCCAGATCGTGGCCAACATCGCCCTGCGGCTGCTCCGGCTGCTGGTGCCGCACGGTGTGGTGCCCAATCTGGTGCGCGACCATGGACTGGGCCAGGACGACGCGGAGGTGGTGGTCGTCCTGGGGGCGCTGCTCCACGACATCGGCATCGCCATCCATCGCGACGACCACGAGCGCTACAGTCTCTTCCTGGCCGCCGACAAGCTGCCGGCCCTTCTGGCCGCGGTCTACGCGCCGCCCGTCCGCACGGTCATCGTCGCCGAGACGCTCCACGCCATCATCGCCCACCGGGCGGGCGGCCGGCCGCTGACGCTGGAGGCCGGGATCGTCCGGGTGGCCGACGCGCTGGACATGGCCAAGGGCCGGTCGCGGATTCCGTTCGAGGCCGGCAAGGTCAACATCCACTCGGTGTCGGCGGCGGCCATCGAACGGGTGGATATCGGCCCCGGCGAGACCAAACCCATCCGCATCGCGGTGGAGATGACCAGTTCGGCTGGGATCTTCCAGCTGGACGAACTTCTCAAGGAGAAACTGCACGGATCGGGGCTGGAGCCCTACGTCGAGGTGGTGGCCACTGTCCGGGGCGAGGCCGAGAAGCGCCTGGTCGAGGTGTTCCGCCTCTGATCCGCACGCTGGTGGAGAAGCGGTGCTGCGACGACCACTCGACCTCTATGTCATCGTCGATACGGCGGTGGCCGGGGACCGTGACCCGGTGGCCCTGGCCGCCGCCGCCATCGCCGGCGGGGCGACGGCCATCCAGTTGCGGGCCAAGGACCTGCCCACCGTCCGTCAGGTGGCTGTGGCCCGGGCTCTGGCCGACCTGGCCCGCCGGCACGCTGTGCTCTTCATCGTCAACGACCGGCTGGATGTGGCCCTGGCGGTCGAGGCCGATGGGGTCCATCTGGGCTGGGAGGACCTGCCGCCGGCCGATGCCCGGCGGCTTCTGGGACCGGAGCGGGTGCTGGGGGTCTCGGCCGGCAATCTGGAGGAGGCCCGGGCGGCGCTGGCGGCCGGGGCCGATTATCTGGGGGTCGGGCCGATCTTCCCGACGCGGACCAAGGCCGACGCCGGCGAGGCCATCGGCCTGGAGGGGTTGCGGGCCATCCGGGCGCTCAGCCCGGTGCCCATTGTCGCCATCGGCGGCATCACCGCCGAGAACGCGGCCGCGGTCATCGCGGCCGGGGCCGATGGGGTGGCGGTGATCTCGGCGGTGCTCCTGGCTCCCGATCCGACCGCCGCCGCCCGCCGTCTGCGGCAGGTGATCGACGAGGCCCGCCGTGCGCGTGGCTGACCTGGGGGAGTTCGGGCTGATCGCCCGGCTGACCCGGCTGCTGCCCGTTCCGGCCGACCCGGCGGTGGTGGCCGGGATCGGCGACGACTGCGCTGTCCTGCGCCTGGCCGCCGACCGCTGGCTGCTGGCGACGGTCGACGCTCAGGTGGAGGGGGTCCACTTCCGCCTGGAGTGGCTGAGCGGCGAGGACCTGGGCCAGCGGGTGCTCCAGGTGAACCTCAGCGATATCGCCGCGATGGGAGGGCAGCCGCGCTTTGCGCTGGTCTCGCTCGGGGTGCCGGCCACGACGCCGGTGACTTTCCTCGACGGGCTGTACCGGGGGCTGGCGCGGGCGGCGGCCACGGCCGGTGTGGCGGTCGTCGGCGGCAACGTCACCCGGATGCCCGAGCGGCTCTGGGTGGACCTGACGCTTCTGGGAACGGTGGCCCCGGACGAGGTCCTCTTCCGCCGGGGGGCCAGGGTGGGCGACTGCATTGGGGTCACCGGCTGGCTGGGCAGCGCTGCCGCTGGTCTGGCCGTTCTGGCGAACGGGCTCTCGCTGCCGGCCGAGATCGTGGCTCCGCTCCTGGCCGCCTACCGGACGCCCCGGGCCCGTCTGGCCGAGGGGCAGGCCATCGCGCGGAGCCGGTGGGCGACGGCCATGATCGATCTGAGCGACGGCCTCTCCTCGGACCTGGGTCACCTCTGCGCCCAGAGCGGCGTGGGCGCCGAGGTCTGGGCCGATCACCTGCCGATCCGCCCGGAGACGCGGGCGGTGGCGGCGGCGCTGGGGTGCGATCCTCTGGCCTGGGCGCTTGATGGGGGTGAGGATTATGAACTCCTGTTCACCGCGCCGCCGGCGGTGGCCGAGGCCCTGGCCCGCGCGGTGACGGCCGCCACCGGGACGCCGGTGACCTGGATCGGGGTGGTGCGTCCGGCGACCGAGGGGCTGGCTCTGGTCGAGCCCGACGGTCGGCGACGGCCGCTGTGGGCCGGTGGGTACGATCATTTCCGCACATCCGGACAGGGAGGGTGACGATGCGCACGGCGTTGACCATCGCCGGCTCGGATTCGGGTGGGGGGGCCGGCATCCAGGCGGATCTCAAGACGTTCTCGGCGCTGCGGGTCTTCGGAACGTCGGCCATCACGGCCATCACCGCCCAGAACACCCAGGCGGTGACCGCTGTCCTGGCGCTGCCGCCGGACCTGGTGGCGGCCCAGATCGACGCCGTCCTGACCGATATCGGGGCGGATGCCGTCAAGACCGGCATGCTGGCCAACGCCGATATCATCCGGGTGGTGGCCCAGAAGATGGCCGAGTACGGGGTCACCCGGCTGGTCGTCGACCCGGTGATGGTGGCCAAAAGTGGGGCCCGGCTGCTCGAACCGGAGGCCATTCTGGCCCTGCGGACGCTGCTCCTGCCCCGGGCGCTGGTCATTACCCCCAACCACGGCGAGGCTGAGGTGCTGGTCGGCCGGGCGCTCCGGACCGACGACGAGGTGCGGGCGGCCGCCGTCGAACTCCACGCCCTCGGCCCCCGGTTCGTGGTCATGAAGGGGGGGCACCGTCCCGGCCCGGAGGTCGTCGACCTGGTCTACGACGGGCGGACGTTTTATGAGTTCCGGGCGCCCCGGATCGAGACGCGCAACACCCACGGGACGGGCTGCACGTTCGCCTCGGCCATTGCCGCCTACCTGGCTCACGGGCTCGAGCCGGTTGAGGCGGTCCGGCGGGCCAAGGCCTATGTCCACGCCGCCATCGCCCAGGCGCCGGCCATCGGTCACGGGCACGGGCCGGTGCATCACTTCCATGAGTTCTACCCGGCGACCGTGCAGGAGGTGCGGTGAACAACCTGGAGCCCATCGTCGAGCGGATTCGCCAGAATCTGGAGGCCAAAAACCAGGCGCGCGAACAGGGCCTGACCCTGTCGCGGGAGATCATCCGGGCCTCGGCCAACGCCATCCGGGCGCTGCACCGTCACGAGTTCGAGGCGGCCCGGGGACTGCTCCAGAGCGCCCAGACGGCGGTGGTGACCTGCGAGGCGGTGCTGCGGGACCATCCCGATGTGTACTACGCGGGATTTGTTCACGATGCCCAGAAGGAGTTCGCCGAGGCCTGCATCACCTACGCCATCGTGCGCGGTGAGCCCCTGCCGGAGCCGGAGGCGCTGGGGGTCAGTTACATCGCCTACCTGCACGGGATGGGCGAGGCGGTCGGCGAACTGCGGCGGCATCTCCTGGACTATCTGCGGCACGGGGACGTCTCGCGCTGCGAGGCGCTGCTGGAGGCGATGGACGATCTGTACACCGTCCTGGTCACGCTCGATTACCCTGATGCCATGACGGCGGGGTTGCGGCGGACGACCGATGCCGCCCGGGGCATCTTAGAGAAGACGCGTGGTGACCTCACCCTGGCCATTCGCCAGCGAGACCTGGAGCGGGAGCTCCAGCGGTTTGAGGAGTGGCTGCGACGCGCAGCAGTCGCGGGGGCAAAAGAAAGTCCCGAGTGATCTCATGGCGCATCACCTCCCCCCGTCAGGCTAGGGCCTAACCTAACGTGAGAGCCGATGAACCACTCCACCACTCGGGACCGACCCGGTGGGTCTCGCTGCTGACACGGCGGTCGCCGGCGCTGTCACGGCGGACAGCCACCGCTGTCCGGGCGGATGGACCCGCCCGGGCACCCACTGCCAGAGCAGCGCTATCCGGGCGACCGCACGCCGGGTCACCGCTTGCGCGGCGACCAGGCTCCCGGCCGGGCTCGCCCCCTGGGAGGGCCGACCCGACCGTGTCCAGTACGCTCACCCGGCGGTGCGCTGGTGACGGCGGACCATCACCAGTGGACCCGGCTGAGACATACCGTGTGCCGGCGCTCAGATAGGTTGCTGCAGCCATCACCAGCCCACCGCACGGGCGAAGCGTCCGGTGAGTGGTTTGGTCTGCAGGCCGTCTCTGTTATCAGTGAACGACCCCGACGCCAACCTCGAGGTCCGCCGGGCACTTTTATATATACCACACCAGCGGTAGGTCTGTCAAGGGGTGGCCCGCTTTTTTACGCCGTTCTTATGGCCCGCAGGCGCTGGGCCAGCCGCCTGAGCTGACGGGCCTCGGTGCAGCCGAACACCAGTCCGCTCCCTAGGTACAGAAGGGCGCCGAGAGTCCCCAGTCCGCCGACCTGCCCGGCGGTGGCCAGCGGGCCCTCAGCCGACGCGACCAGCTGCCGGCCGAGGAAGAGTCCCCCGGCCATCACCGCCGCCGCCCCCAGGGCGCGCGCCACCTCGTCTTTGAGGGTCTGCCATCCCGGACCGGGCAGGCGCCGGTACAGCCGCCAGCCCAGCAGTCCGGCCTCCAACCAGGCGGCCAGCGCCATAGCCAGGGCCAGGCCGGCGGGACCCAGCGAGGGGCGGAGGACCAGCGCCCCGACGCTGTTGGCTCCCATCCCCAGCAGACTGAGGGCCACCGGGGTCCGGGTGTCGTGCAGGGCGTAGAACCCGCGGGTCAGAATCTCGATGGCCGCCCAGGCCACCAGCCCCAGCGCGTAGACCCGCAGGAGGCCGCTCACCGTGGCCGTGGCCGCCGGGTCGAACCGGCCGCGCTCCAGCAGCAGCCGCACCAGCGGCTCGGCCAGCAGGCCGAGCCCCACCGCCGCCGGGATAGTCAGGAAGAGGATCAGCCGCAGGGTGGCCAGGGTGGTGGACCGGAGGTCGTCCAGGGCAGCCTGAGCCCCCTGTTCGGCCAGTGTGGGAAAGACGGCGGTGGAGACGGCCATGGCGAAGATCCCCAGCGGCAGCATCACCAGCAGCCAGGCGTAGTGCAGGGCGCTGATCCCGCCGGGGAGGTCGGAAGCCAGGGCGGTGAGGACCAGAAAGTTCACCTGGGCGGCGGCCAGACCGAGAACCCGTGGCAGAACCAGCCGCCCCATCTCCCCGAGGCCGGGATGGCGGAGGTCCAGGACCGGCTGGTACCGCAGGCCGCTGCGGGGAAGCCCCGGGATCTGGACCAGGAGATAGAAGGCGGCCCCCAGGGTCGCCCCGAGCGCCAGGCCGTGGATGCCCAGGTGCAGGGGCCCGCTCAGCACCAGCGCGCCGGCGATAAGGCCCAGGTTGTAGAAACTGGGGGCCAGGGCGGCCAGGGCGAAACGCTGCCGGGCGTTCAGGATGCTGGTGATGAGGGTGCCCAGGGCGAAGAAGAACGGCTGGAGCAGCAGAATGCGGGTCAGCTGGGCCGCCGTCGCCCGCTCGGCGGCTCCAAAGCCCGGCGCCACCACCCCGACCACCACCGGCGCCAGGGCGATGAGGACGGCCGTCAGGGGCGCGAAGATCAGGACCGCCAGGTGGATGAGCGTGCAGACCAGCCGCCAGCCCTGGCTCTCGCTTATGGCCCGGTGACGGGCGAAGACGGGGATAAAGGCGGCGGCCACCGCCCCCCCGGCGATCACCTGGAAGAGGGTGTCGGGGATGCGGATGGCGGCCAGGTAGAGGTCGTAGTCGCGACTGGTGCCGAACTGGTAGCCGATGGCCGCCTCCCGCAACAGCCCGGTCAGCCGGCTGGCGATAAACCCGGCCATCAGGATCAGGGCCGCGCCGGCGGTGCGGCGGCCCAGCCGGGGCAGGGGCTCAGAGGACACCACTCGCCACTTTCCCCCGCTGGCGGATCCGGGCGATCACGGCCCGGCGGGCGGCCTCTTCGACCGCGTCGTCGAGCGGCGGCAGAGCGACCGATCCATAGCGGCGGGCGAGGGCGGTGTGCAGGAGACGGTCGGCCAGCCACGGGTTCTTGGGCAGGAGCGACCCGTGCAGGTAGGTCCCGATGGCCCCCCGGTAGACCGCGCCCTCGGTCCCGTCCTGGCCGTTGTTCCCGTGGCCGACGAGGACCCGGCCCAGCGGTCGGGCTCCCGCCTGAAGAAAGGTCCGGCCGCTGTGGTTCTCGAAGCCGACGAGCAGGCGGGGGACGTCGTCCAGCCGGCTCTCGACGATCACGTCGCCGATCTGCCGGCGGGGGCCGGCCACGGTGTAGGCGTCGAAGAGACCGATCCCCGGCAGAACCGTGCCGTCGCCGGTCCGGAAGTAGTGTCCGAGCAGCTGATAGCCGCCGCAGACGGCCAGCAGCGCCGCCCCGCTGTCGACCGCCTCGCGCAGCCGGCGGCCGGCCTCGCCCTGGAGATCGGCGGCCACCACCTGTTGCTCGCGATCCTGGCCGCCGCCGATGAAGAAGAGGTCAAAGGCCTCGGGGTCGAGGCGCTGGCCGGGCTCGTAGGTGGCGTAGCGGACGGCGATCCCGCGCCAGCGGGCCCGCTGGGTCAACGTGAGGATGTTGCCCCGGTCGCCGTAGATGTTCAGCAGCCCGGCGTAGAGGTGGCAGAGGCGCAGTTCCATGTCAATCCGCCCAGAAGGGCGCCACCGCGCCCCGTTTGCTGAGAACCGCCCGAACCTCCAGCAGGGCGGTATAGGTCAGGAGCAGGTAGACCGGCTCGCCCGGCCCGGCCCGGTCGAGCGCGGCCTGGACCAGCCCATCGGGGCCGTGGGTCAGGACGATGCGCTCGGACGGGAGGTCGGCGTACTTCAGCCGCAGGCGCATGTCCTCGGCCCGGGTGCCGCCGACGATGAGCGGCCCCGGCCAGTCGCGCAGCAGTTCGAAATCGGCGTCCCAGAGCCAGGAGATGTCGGTGCCGTCGGCGAAGTGGTCGTTGATGGCGATGGCCAGCGGCCCCGGCGCCGGGTCGCTGAGGAGCGTGCGCAGGACGGCGTTGCAGCCGACCGGGTTCTTGATGAGGGCCAGGAGCAGATCGTGCCCCGCCAGCCGGACCCGCTCCAGACGTCCGAAGACGCCGGGGAAGCGGGCCAGGGCCGGGCCGACGGTGGTGAAGGCGATCCCCAGTCCCTGGGCGGCGGCGAGGACGGCCAGGAGGTTGTAGACGTTGTAGAGGCCGGGAAGAGGGGAGTGGAGCGGCGCGGGCTGCCCGGCGAGCTCGACCGTCGCCCCCCGCAGGCCCTGCAGGACGACACGCCGGGCGGCGACCTGGGGGGCCGGACGGGCGAAGCCGCAGGCCGGGCAGCGGTACTGCCCCAGGTGGGCATAGTAGAGCCCCTGGTACTGCAGGGGATGGCCGCAGGGACAGAGGCGGGCGTCGAAGGCGTGGTCGGGCTGCTCCTGGCGGAGCGCCGGGTCCTCGAGCCCGTAGAAAAGGGCGGCCGCCGGCCGGACCTGGCCCAGGCTGGCGACCAGCGGATCGTCGGCGTTGAGGACCAGCCGGGCCCCGGCCGGGAGGTCGGCCAGGGCGGCGGCCCAGCGGCGGCGCAGGGAGTCCAGTTCGCCGTAGCGGTCGAGCTGGTCCCGGAAGAGGTTGGTCAGGACGACCAGTCGGACCGGCATCTCGGCTAGAGCCAGCGGCAGGGTCGCCTCGTCGACCTCGAAGACCCCCAGGTCGGCCCGCGGGCGCCCCTGCCAGTCGAGGGCCGGGGCCAGAGCGGCCGCCAGACCCGGCAGCAGGTTGGCGCCGGCCCGGTTGTGGACCACCCGCCAGCCGTGGGTGGTGGCCAGATGGGCGAGGAGACGGGCGGTCGTCGTCTTGCCGTTGGTGCCGCTCACCAGCACGACGCCCTGGGGGAGCCGTCCGGCGGCCTGCCGGAGGAAGGTCGGGTCGATCCGGCGGGCGATGTGCCCGGGCAGCGTCGTGCCGCCGCCCAGGCCCAGTCCGCGCAGGGCGGACTGGGCGAGGCGGCCGGCGGCCAGGGCGGCCAGCAGGCGTCCGGTCGTGCCACCGAGGACCGGGGACTCAGAGCGGCCCGTCGACGTCATCGGTTTCAGTATACCACGAGATCGGGGGAGGTCAGGAGGAGCTGGCGGCCGCCTCCGGGGGCTCGGACCGGTAGCGCTCCAGGTAGTTCAGGCTCCGGTAGTACCACTCAGGCGGGATCAGGCCCTCGTTGTAGTAGTAGGTCAGCATCTGCCGCAGGGTCAGGAGCGAGACCAGGTGGATGCCGTGCTGGCGCAGGCGCTCGGCGCCGCCCTGCTCGCGGTCCACCAGGACGATGGCGTCGCGGACGACCAGCCCCTGCTCCGCCAGGATCGCGGCGGTCTGCAGGATGCTGGTGCCCGAGGTGATGAGATCGTCGATGATGAGCACGGTCTGGCCCGGCTGGTAGCGCCCTTCGATGACGTGGCCCTTTTCCGGTGGGGCGGCTGTCCGGGCGTAGATCATGGGGGTCCCGGTCTGCAGCGCGTAGGCGGTGGCCAGGTGCAGCCCGCCGTAGGGCACCCCGCAGACCAGGTCGAAGGGGTGCACCCGCGGGCGCCGGCGGGCCAGCCCGGCCTGGACCTCGCGCTCGATCAGGCGGGCGACCTGCTGGAGGGCCGCCGGGGCGCTGATGAGCAGACGCGGGTTGATGTACACCGGCGAGTTAACGGTCGAGCGGCCGAGCGTGAAGTTGCCAAACACCACTCCACCGAGCTCGAAGAGGGTGCGGGCCAGGCCCAGTGGGGTCTCTTCTGGTGGGAGAAGCATCGGTTCTCTGCGGCCTCCTTCGCAAGACTCCAAACCACCCCGGCGGCTCACAGGCCGCTGGCCCAGGGGAGAAGGCCGGCCAGCAGTCGCTCGCCGAGGGCCGCCAGGGCGGTGTATTTCAGACTGTTGCCCAGGAAGCAGGCCAGCCAGAAGCGGCGGACGGAGTAGTCAAGGCAGCCGGCCGCCAGGCTCACCCCGTGGAAGATCGGATTGGGCACGGCGGCGATGCCCAGGATCGCCAGGAACCCATACCGTCGGAACCAGGCCCCCAGGCGGCGGTGCCAGCCGTCGGTCCGGCGGACGACCAGCCCCCGGGCCTCGACCCCGAGCCAGTAGTTCACACACTCGCCGGTCGCGTTCCCGAGCGCGGCGGCCAGGCCGACGAGCACCGGGTGCCAGAGGGCGCCGGCGGCCGGGACGATAGTGCTCAGCGGCACCGGGAAAAAGGGCGCCGCCCCGGAGAGGAACATGGTCAGGAAGACCATCGGGTAGCCCAGCACCGCCAGGTCGCGGACCCGGACCCCAGACTGCACCAGGACCAGCCCGAGTCCGACCAGCCCGGCCAGGCCCAGTCCGGCCAAAGCCAGCACCCACCGACGCGGGGCGGCGTTAGAACGGGACCACGGCAGGGGCTCCGTCTCAGCGCTCACACCGTCTCCTGAGCTCTGCTTCCCTGGTATTATAGCACGGGACCGACCTTCCGTGTGTCTCAGCACCGGAACGCGGCCGCCGGGTCGCTTCCCAGCGGGGCGGGCCCTGTGCTATAGTTACCTGGACCTCGCAGCATGGAGGCGGCGGTGGGACGGGCCTTCGGGGTCTTCTGGAGCGCGGTCGTCGACGTCTACAACGAACTCTTCCCCATGGTCGGGATGAACGTCCTGTGGCTGATCCTGAGCCTCCCGGCCTATCTCCTGGCCGGAGGGCTGGTCGGGCTGGGGGTGATGGGGGGAGCGCCGGACGAGGCCGGCCTGCAACTGGCCTGGCTCCTGGCCCTCATTCCGGTCATGCTCGGCCCCAATCCGGCGGCCGCCGGCATCCATCTCTACGCCAACCGGCTGATCAAAGAGGAGCGGGTGGAGTTCGGGCTCTTCTGGCAGGGACTGCGGCAGTATGTCTGGCGCAGCAGTCTGCTCTATCTCCTGGGCCTGGTCGGCTATGTCCTGCTGGTGACCAACGTGCGTTTCTACCTGCTGCAGCCACCGCCGTTTCAATTCATCGGCTTCCTTTTCCTGTACGCCCTTTATTTCTGGTTCTCGATGCAGTTCTTCATGCTCCCGCTTCTGGTCGAACAGCACGATAAGCGGCTGCGGCTGGTCCTGCGCAATGCGGCTCTTCTGGCTCTCACCAACATCCCCTTCACCCTGGTGGTGCTGCTTCTGGCGCTCGTGGTCATCGTCCTGAGTGTGGTGCTGGGGCTGGTGCCGCTCGTGCTCTTCACCGGCTCGCTCACCGCCGTGATGGCCAACCGGGCGCTGCACGTTCTGCTGGAGCGCTATCGTCCGCAGCCCGAGAAGACCGCGGCTGCTGATTGAGCCGACGATGGTGGGACTGGTCCTGGCCGGGCGCTACCGGCTCCTGGAGAAGGTCGGCGAAGGGGCGATGGCCGTGGTCTACCGGGCCGAGGACCTGCTCCTGGGGCGGACGGTGGCGCTGAAACTGCTCCGCCCGGAGTACGCGGCCGACCCCCGGCGGCGGGCGATCTTTCTCCAGGAAGCCCGGGCCACCGCCCGGCTGGTTCATCCCCACGTGGCCACCGTCTTCGACGCCGGCGAGGCCGAGGGGACGCCCTATCTGGTGATGGAGTTCGTCGAGGGGGTCTCGCTGAAGACGATCATCGAGCAGACGGCCCCCCTGCCGGTCGAGCGGGCGCTGGCGCTGGCCAGCCAGATCCTGGCCGCGCTGGAGGCCGCCCACACCCACCACCTGGTCCACTGCGACGTCAAGCCGCAGAACGTGCTGGTGGCGGCCGCCGACCACGTCAAGGTGGTGGACTTCGGGATCGCCCGGGCGCTCGACGGCTGGCCCCGTCCGGCGGCCGAGCCGGCCCTGGGGACGCCCGCCTACGCCGCTCCCGAGCAGTTCGCCGGCCAGGCGGTGGGACCGGCGGCCGATCTCTACGCCGTCGGCACCATTCTGTTCGAGATGCTGACCGGGCGCCTGCCGTTCGTGGCCGAGACCCCCGAGGACCTGGCCCGGCGCAAGACGACCGAAGAGCCGCCTGACCCGCGCCGTCTCAACCCGGCGATCCCGGCGCCGGTGGCCGCACTGGTCCGGCGGGCGCTGGCGCTGGACCCGGCGGCCCGCTTCGCCAGCGCCACCGCCTTCCGGCAGGCGGTGGAGGGCCTGCGGGCGCTGAGCACCCAGCAGACGGTGCCGCTGCCGGTCGTCGCCCCCGAACGGACGGGCGGTCTGGGGAGCGTCCTGCTCTTCGGCCTGGCCGGGCTGGCGGTGCTGGGGATGGCGGTGGCGCTGGCGCTCTTCTTCCAGCTCTGGCTCACCGGTCAGACCCGTCTGCCGCGCCTCAGCCCGCCGGGAGCGCCGGCGGTCCTGGACACGCCCACCCCGACGTCGGTGGCCCCGACGCCTCCTCCGCCCTCGCCCACCCCGACCGTCACCCTGCCGGCGCTGGTCGGTCAGCCGCTGGACCAGGCGCGGGAGCTGGTCCAGCGGCTGGGGCTGCGGCTGGTCGTCCGGGAGGAGCGGCCGGATGAGACCCGGCCGGCCGGGGTGGTTCTCGCCCAGTGGCCGGAGCCCGGTCAGGGGCTGGCCGTGGGGGAGGCGGTCCAGGTGGTGGTGAGCAGCGGCCCGCCGCTGGTCACCGTCCCCGATCTGCTCCGGCGGCCCTACGATGCGGCCCGGGCCAGTTTGGAGGGGCTGGGGCTGCGGGTCGAGGCGCGGTTTGAGTTTCACGAGAGCGTCCCGGCCGGTCTGGTGGCGGCCCAGGCGCCCGGTCCCGGCGAGCGGGTGCCGCCGGGCAGTCCGGTCCTTCTGACCATCAGTCGGGGGCGTGCACCGACGCCCACGCCGGTCCCGCCGACCCCGGCGCCCACGCCCACGCCGACCCCGGCCCTGGCGCCCGACGAGGTGATCGTCCCCGACCTCATCCGGCTGCCGGAGGCCGAGGCCATGCGGCGCATCACCGCCAGCGGGCTGATGACCACCTACAACAATTATCAGACAGTCGACCAGGTCGCTCCCGAGGCCCGGGCCTTCTTCCTCTCGGTCCCGCCCGGCCACGTGGTCAGCCAGATCCCGGCGCCGGGCACGCGGGTCAAGAAGGGCACCCGCGTCCACCTGGCGATCCGCAAGGAGTAGTCCCTCACGGCGAGACGGCCGGCGTCGGCGCGAAGAGAGTCTCGGCCAGCCGCTCCAGCATCGCCACACCCCGAACCTCGCGCTCGAAGAGGGGGACGAGGGCCCGCACCATGTCGTCGAACTTCTCCCAGATGCTGGCCAGGTAGGTGCGCTGCATCTGCAGGCGGTTGCGCACGAACTCCGGGGTCTCCGGGCCCAGGGCGCGCTCGTCGATGAGCATATTTACGATCACCCCGCCGACCGGGATGCCGAAGTCGTGGAACCAGTTGATAAAGCGCACGATCACCGCGATCGGCAGCGCCTCGGCCAGGGTGACGAAGAAGAAGGCGGTGCGGTCAGGATCGGTCAGCAGGCGTCGGGCCCGGTCGAGGCGCTCGCGGAAGCGCAGGAGATAGTCCAGCAGCGGGTCGTCCTCCTTCTTTTTGGTGAACGAGAGAATCTGACGGAGCGAGCGCGCCTCTTCGCGCGAGCGGAGCATCTTCTCCACCCAGAGGGCGTAGATCTTCGACATCCCGAGCAGCCGGCGGGCGTTGGCTGTCGGGGCGGTGTCGAAAACGTAGACCTCGTACTCGTTCTTGAGCATCAGATCGACCATGTTCTCGAACATGGCCGACTCTTCGAAGGCCGGGTTCATCGTCGCCGACTCGACGAACTCATCGGCCTTGGTGGTGATGTCGGCGAAACGCAGGAACCAGTTGATCTTCTCCTTGATCTCGTTCTTCGAGCGTTCGATGGTCTCGCGGGTGTCGATCTCGTAGGCCCAGAGGTTGGGCACGCCCTGGACCGGGGTATGCCGGCCGAAGACGTCCTGGTCCAGCAGGCTGGAGAGACTGTGGACCGGGTTGGTCGAGGCCAGGATGGTGCGGCGTCCCTGGCGGGCGTGCCAGAGGGCGGTGGCGCCGGCCATGACGGTCTTGCCGACGCCGCCCTTGCCGCCGAAGAAGATGTACTGGAGGGCGGGATGCTGGCGCAGGTAGTCGGCCATGCTGAGGGTGAGGCGCGGCTCCATGGTCACTGCTCCCCGTACAGGATGCGGGCGACCCGCTCGATCATCGGGAGCCCGGTCACGTCGCGTTCGAGCTCGGGAACGGCGGCCAGGACCTGCTGGCCGAACGTCTGCTGGATCTCGGCCAGGTACTTCTGCTGCATCGCGATACGGTGGCGCAGGTACTCCGGCACCGCCTGGGTCTGGAGGGCGGGGGGGATGATGCGGTTGACGACGTAGCCGGCGATCGGGACGTCGAAGCGGGCGAAGAGGGTGGCGGCCTTCAGCGTATCCAGGATCACCATCTCCTCCGGAACCAGGACGAAGAAGAAGGCCGTTTTCTCGCGGTCGGTCAGGATGCGTGAGGAGGTGTTGATCCGGTTTTTGATGTATTCCAGTTCGTTGAGGATCTGGTCCTCCTCCAGGGTTTTCTGGCGGCGCATAACCATGGCCACCTGCTCGTACTCGCGCATCTCCTGGCGGAGTTTGGTGATCTTGTTGATCCATTCGTCGTAGACCTTGGCCATGCTGAGGTAGTAGAGGGCGTGGCCGAGCGGCACCAGGTCGTAGATATAGTAGTCGTAGCTGCCCTGGACGACGATGTCGACGACGGCGTCGAAGATGGCGCTCTCCTCCATCGCCGGCTCGGCCGCCGCGGCCTGGATGTACTGCTCGATCTCGTCGGGCAGGCGCTCGAAGCCGTACAGCCGGAGGATTTTCTGCCGGATCTCCTCCTGGTACTCGCGGACGCGGCGGTCGGCGTCGATCTCCTGGGCCCAGAGGTTCTCCATAATCTGGACCGGGCCCCGGCCAAAGAGGTCGCGCTGGAAGATGTCCGAGAGGCTGGCCTGGGGGTCCACCGAGAAGACCAGCACCTTGTGGCCGCGCTCGGCCAGCCAGAAGGCGGTGGCGGCCGAGAAGGTGGTCTTACCGAGGCCGCCTTTGCCGCCGAACATAATGTAGGCGTGCTGGGTGACGATCTGGGCGAGAGAGGTCATGGTCTGCTCCCGGCTCAGGCCATGGCGTCGGTCAGGTCTTTTTCGCGCAGCATGCGCCGCTTCCAGGTGGCGATCTGGGGGACGACGTAGGGCAGGAGGCGCAGACTGTAGTAGGGTGGCAGGATGGGGACGCCGAGGAGATCGCCCATGGTGATCAGGATAAAGAGGTGCTCCATGCTCGCCCGGGTACGCAGGGCGTAGCGGGTCATATCGTGCGAGGCCATGCCGTACATGACCTCTTTGATGGTGGTCAGGAGGCCGCGCAGGCCGCCGAGCCGTGTGCCTCCGGTCATCTTTCCCCCTACATCTCAATAAGATCGAACTCTTCGCTTTCCAGCGGTGAGCGCTCGCGCAGGACGCGGCGTTTCCAGGCCTCGATCTGGGGGACGACGTAGGGCAGGAGCCGCAGACTGTAGTAGGGCGGCAGGATCGGCAGCCCCAGCATGTCCCCGAAGAGCAGGGCCAGGAGCAGATTCTCCACCTCCGCCCGCCGGTGCAGCGCGTGCAGGGCGAACTCGTAGCCGGTCAGGCCGTAGAGAATCTCCCCCAGCGTCCGCCAGGCCCGCTCCAGACGCGCACGCAGGGTTGCGGACGACGTCGCTCTCACACCTCTCTTCCTCCGCGGGAGGCGGAGGGTCCCGCCCCGGGGCGGGACCCTCCGCGCTCACCGGACCTCTGTCGCCGGCGCTAGGTGGCCGGGGCCGGCCGCTGGATCGGCCGGGCGCGATAGCGCTGGATCGCCCGGTAGCCGTCGAGACCGATGAGCAGCGCCGCGACCACCAAGAGGAGCGCCACCACGATCATCAGGCCCGAGCCGACGACCGAGATCTCCCGGCCGGGCTGGCCCAGGTTCCGGCTGAAGACCGTCAGCCACAGGTTGTAGGCGGTGACCAGGTTGGCGGCCATGGTAGTGATGTACATGAAGACCATGGGAATGCCGGCGTAGAGGGGATTCCGGCCGCTGGCCACCAGCCAGACGGTGACGATGAGCAGCGCCAGCGAGGCCATCAGCTGGTTGGCGCCGCCGAACAGCTGCCAGAGGTAGATCCAGGTGCCGCTGATGACGAGCAGGAAGGTGAGGGCCATGGAGAGGATGGTCCCGAAGTGGATGTTGCGGAAGAGCGGCGAGCGCTCACCCAGCGATTCGGCCAGCGTGACCCGCATCACCCGGAAGACCAGCTGCACCACAGTGATCACGATGACCACGAAGGCGGCGAAGGCGATGGCCCGGCCGTAGCTGGGCGGGAGACCGAAGACGCTCAGGAAGTTCCCCACGCCGGTGGCGAAGGCCGCCGGGCCGCTGCCCTGGCCGGCCACCGCCACGGCCATCAGCGAGAGGAGCCCCAGGGTGAACTCGCTGAACATCGCTCCGCCGCCCACCGGCAGGGCGTCGGTCTCATACTCCAGCTGGCGCGCCGTCCCCACCGAGCCGATGAGGGCATGCCAGCCGGAGATGGCCCCGCAGGCGATGGTCACGAAGAGCATCGGCCAGAGCGGCTGGAGCGCGCCGGTGGCCACCGGCGCCATAAAGCCCTTGAAGGCGTCCAGTTTGAAGGTGGCCAGGTCCGGTCGCAGGACCACCGCCAAAAGCGCCCCCAGCGCCCCGAAGACGATGGTCAGCGCGGTGAGCCAGAAGCCGATGTAGTTGATGGGCTGGGCGTAGCGCCAGATCGGCAGGACGGCCCCGAAGTAGCAGAAGAGGAAGGTCATCAGCAGCCAGAAGACGAAGCTGGGCCGGATGGGCACGTCCACGCCCAGCTGACGGGTCTGGGGGTTGAGCTGGGTCGGGTCGTAGACCGAGACCAAGCCCTGGCCGCCGGTCAGGCTGTCGAAGGCGCCGTTCAGGCTCTGGAAGAGGGCCTGGACCGGTCCGCCCTCGATGCCGCCGAGGAGGACGGCGACCAGGGTGACGCCGACGGTGATGAGGGTGGTGGCCACCAGGTCCAGGCGCCAGCGGTAGAGCATCTGACCGGCCAGGACCCCCATCACCGCCAGGGCGATGATCCCCAGGGGGACCGAGGGGGTCTGCAGAACGCCGGCCACCAGGTTGGCGAAGGCGCCGGCGACCAGCAGGAGATAGAAGAACACGAAGATGAGGAGGATCCGCCGCGTCCGCGGGGCGATCAGCTGGTGGGCGATGGCGCTCAGGCTGTGGCCGTCGTTGCGCACCGAGACCATGATGGCGCTGTAACGCTGGCCCAGCCGATGAACATCACGCCCCCCATCAGCCAGAGCAACGAGGGCAGCCAGCCCCAGAGCCCGGCCGCGGTGATCGCGCCGACGATGGGGCCGGCGGCGGCGATGGATTTGAAATGATACCCGTAGAGAACGTTCCGGCTGGTGGGGACAAAATCCACCCCATCCATGTACAGGCGGGCGGGGGTCGCCCGGTTGGGGTCGGGCTGGATCACGTCGCGGTCGATCCGACGGGCGTAGAAGTTGTAGCCGATGTAGACCGTGGCCGCCCCCAGGAGAATGGCCAACAGAGTTGTCACTGCTCCCCTCCTTTCACGGACTCCCAGCGTGCGTACGGGCGAGGACCACGGAAAACGCAGCGCGGGCGGCCCAGACCGGCGCGGGCGGCGCTCACCTCCATCCCCGGGTGGCCGCAGGGCCCGGCGGGCTCAGCCAGCGCTCCAGCGCCGCCTGAAGCGCCGGCGCGAAGGCGTCGGGGTCGGCGGTGGCGACCTCCCGCCGGCCGATGACCGCGGCCGGCAGACGCCGAATCCGCCAGCGCAGCGCCTGCCAGAACCCCTCGACCGAGGCGGCGTCCACCACCCGGACCGCGATCCGGTCGCCGAAGCGCTGCCGCAGCCGACCGACGAGGTCGACCAGGGCGCACCACTCGGCCAGCCGGTCATCCGGCAGCGAGCCGGTCCGGATCGCCTGGTGAGCCGCCGGGCCCAGACCGATCCCCTGCCAGACCAGTTCGCAGTGCTGGCAGTGGAAGAACGCGGTGGGCGCGTAGGCCAGAATCTCGACGGTGACCGGTGGCCCGGCGGCCGCCTCCATCGGCACGTCCCTCCATGCGAGAGACCACACCCCTCATCGGCTGGCCTGCAGATTACCACAAGATCGTGCGCGGTGCAAGGGGCGCGTTTGCCTGTCTGGCGTCACCTCTTGACGCCGGACGCCGGGATCGGCCATATTTGCGGTGCGGACCCCGGTGGCGGGGAGGGCCGACCACCGGTGGTCGGCACTCTGGAGGCCGATGGAGAGAATCGGTGGGGCGTAGAGAGCGGCCGGCTGAACTGGCGGCGTCCCGGTCGGCTCCGGTCGGGTCGGCGACGCGGCGACGGTCGGGCTGGCTGACGTGGGCGGTCTCGCTGTTGGGCCGGCCGGCGGGGCCGGGCTCGGAGGCCGTGGGGGGCCCACGGGTGATCCTGGTCACGGTCAGCCAGACCGCCGGGGCGGCCGAAAGGGCGCGGCAGGTGCTGGAGGCAGGGGGGTGTGCTGTCACCGTCCGGTGGCTGCGAGAGGCGGCTGACCGGGCGCCGGCCGATCTGGCCGGCGGTGAGGCCTGTCACGGCCTGCTCCGGCTGGCGGTGACCGAGCTGCTGGCGGGTCGGTCGCTCATCGGCGACTGGCCGGGTCCGTGGGCCGTTCCACAGGTCGTGGTCCCCGGCGGGCTGGACTACCGGCGGGTCGAGGTCCACGCCGATCTCCCGGACCACTACCGGCGGCGGCCGCTCTACCAGCCGGAGATGGGCGTCCTCTTCGTCCGCACGACGGTCGAGGAGAGCCAGGAGCTGGGTCGGCGGCTGGCCGGCGCGCTCAACGCCGCCCGGGCGCCGGTGGCTGTTCTCTGGCCGCACCGTGGTCTTTCGGCCCTCGACCAGCCCGAGGGGGTCTTCTGGTGGCCGGAGGCCGACGCGGCGCTGTACAGCGCCCTGCGGGGCCATCTTCGCCCCGACATCCCGGTCTACGAGCTGGACCACAACATCAACGATACGGCGTTCGCCGAGACGGCGGCGGGGGTACTCCTCGAGCTGCTGCGGCGGACCCGCCGGCGCTAGTGGCGACGCCGACGAGAGAAGGTGACCGATGCGCCGACCGCGTGACGAGGATCCGCTGCTGCTGCCCGATCCCCGAACAGGGGCGGTCAGCTTCGCCGCCTGTCCGCGCTGTGGGAGCCGGCGGCGTGACCCCGAGGCCATCGCCTGCTGGCACTGTCTGGACTGCGGCTTCGCCCAGTGCGCGGCCCGCTGGCGGCCACGGGAGGAGCCGAGCCGGCGGTAGAGGTTAGTCGACCGCTGGGGGGCGGGCCGCGCGCAGCCGGGCGGCGGTCTCCTCGGGCAGGGTGTCGTTGATGAACGTCCCGGCGCCCGACTCGCATCCTGCCAGATACTTCAGTTTGTCCGGCGCCCGGTGGGGCGGGTAGAACTCGATGTGGAAGTGGTACTCCGGATGGGGCTCCCCGTCGGTCGGGCGCTGGTGGAGCACCATCATATAGGGGAGTGAGAAGCCCCAGAGGTTGTCGTAGGTCACAAGAACGGTTTTGAGGAGGGCCGCCAGCGAACGCCGCTGGCGGGGAGCGAGATCGGGCAGCGCGCCCAGATGGGCGGCGGCGAAGAGGTGGACCTCGTAGGGGTAGCGGGCGTAGAAGGGCACGAAGGCGACGAAGTCGGCGTTCTCGGCCACCAGTCGGCGTCCATCGCCCCGCTCGGCGGCCAGGATATCGCAGAAGAGGCAGCGTCCGGTGCTGGCCAGATGGTCAGCGGCGCTGGCCAGTTCGCGCTGGACGATCGGCGGGATGTAGGGGAAGGCGTAGATCTGACCGTGTGGGTGGTGGAGAGTGACGCCGATCACCTCGCCTTTGTTTTCGAAGATGAACACGTACTTGACGAAGTCGTAGCCGCCCAGCTCCTGGTAGCGGTCGGTCCAGACGGCGATCAGGCGCTCGATCTCGTCGACGCTGCGGAGGGCTAGCCGGCTGTCGTGGTCGGGGGTGTAGACCACGACCTCGCAGATCCCCTGGGCCGGCGCCACCGGGGTGAGCGGGCTGCCGGCGACGGCTGGTTCCGGCGGCTGGCGCTGGAGCGCCGGGAACCGGTTCTCGAAGACCACGATCTGGTAGTCCGGGCGGGGGATCTCGGTCGGGACGCCGCCGGGGCGGGTGGGGCAGAGGGGACAGTAATCCCGTGGCGGCAGGAAGGTGCGCTCCTGCCGGTGGGTGGCGGTGATCACCCATTCGCGCAGGACCGGGTGCCAGCGCAGTTCGGACATGGCCGCTCCGCGGCTCAGTCGTCGTCTGTCTCGGCCGCCAAGGGCCAGATGGGTTCGCCGGGGCCCAGCTGGGTGACCTTCTCCTGGTACCAGGCGAGCCGCCGGCGGAGCAGGTCGAGGCGCTGGCTCAGGTCGCGGACCTGCTGCTCCTCGTGCTGGAGGGCGTCTTCCAGCCAGGCGTCCTCGCTGTGGTCGCCGTGCTCGTGCGGGACGGCTCGCTGGAGCAGCAGCTTGTTGCGGCGCAGAGTGGCGTCGCGCAGCTGGGCCTGGGTCCGGAGCACCTCCCGCCGGGTGTCGGCGATAAGATCGTGCAGCGCCTGCCGCTGGGCGTCCACGGTCAGGGTCTCCAGTGCGGCGCGGGCCGGGGTCTGGGTCAGACCGGTCTCCGAGAACGACTGCCCCACGCTCTCATCCCCTGTTCTTGCTTGAGTGCTTCCCTGCTTCGACTGCCCTGAATTATACCACACCGGGCGGCCGGTGATATAATCGCCAGGCCGGGGTCCGCCCTGGCGGGAGATAGCGAGCAGCGAGGAGGTCTATGGAACGGACGCTGGTCATCATCAAACCGGATGGCGTCCAGCGCGGGCTGGTGGGCGAGATCCTGGGCCGGTTCGAACGGCGGGGCTTGCGTCTGGTGGGGCTCAAGATGCTCTGGCTCGACCGCGCGCTGGCCGAGCGGCACTACGCCGTCCATCGGGGCAAGTTCTTCTACGAGGACCTGGTCACCTACATCACCAGCGGGCCGGTCGTGGCGGCGGTGGTCGAGGGGCCGGAGGCCATCCAGGTGGTGCGGGCGATGGTGGGCAAGACCCGGCCCCATGAGTCTCCGCCGGGGACGATCCGGGGGGATCTGGCCCTGACCGGACTGCGCAACCTCATCCACGCCTCCGACGCCCCCGAGACGGCCCAGCACGAGATCGCTCTCTTCTTCCAGCCCGCGGAGCTCTTCACCTACACCCGTGATATCGACCGCTGGATCTACGAATAGCCGGTCCGTCTGATCGAGCGGCGCCAGGAGCGCGCTCCTGGCGCCGTTTCTGTTTCTCAGGCCCCGTAGCGCTTGAGGCGCAGGCCGTGGGCCAGCATCAGGCGCATGGTCGCCACGGCCGGGAAGAGGCCGAGCCCGCCCTGGGCGCAGGCCCGTTCGCCGAAGGCGGTGACACTGTCGGGGGCCAGGGTGGCGGCCCAGAGGAGATAGGGCACCGGGTGCCAGCTGTGGCTGCGGAGCACGGCGGGGGTGGAATGGTCGCCGGTGATGACCAGAACATCGGGCCGCAGATCCAGCAGCGCTGGCAGCTGCTGATCGATCTCCTCGAGAACCCGGACCTTGCGGGCGAAGTCGCCGTCCTCGCCGGCGGTGTCCGCCCCCTTGGTGTGCAGATAGAAGAAATCGAACGCCGCCCAGTGCTGGCGCAGGGTGGCGATCTGGTCGGCCAGGGTCTCGCCGGTCGGGAGAACGGTCATGCCGACCAGCCGGGCCAGTCCTTTATACATCGGGTAAACGGCGACGGCCGCCGCCCGGAGCTGGTAGAGGTCGCCCAGGGTGGGCAGGTTCGGGTGACGGGCGAAGCCCCGGAGCAGAATCATGTTGGCCGGGTGGGCGTCTTTCAGGCGCGCGGCCGCCTCGGCGATGAAGCGGTTGACGATCTCCGCCGTGCGCTGGGCCTCGGGGGTGAGCGGCCGCACCGGCAGCGGCGGCAGTCCCTCCCGCTGGGGGTCGCTGTCGGTCAGGGCGTCGCTCAGCCCCTCGCCCCGGAAGATGACCACGCCCCGGTGGCCGCTCTCGGTCTCGACGAAGATCTGGACGCCGGGGATCTGGATGGTGCGCAGGCGCTCGACCAGCTGCCGGTTGACCTCGGTGGGGAGGCGGCCGGCCCGGCGGTCGATCACCCGGCCCTGAGCATCGACCGTGGCGAAGTTGAAACGGGCGGCCACATCGGTGGGCTCCAGCGGGAAGCCCACCCCCAGCGCCGAGAGCACGCCCCGTCCGACCCGGTAGGTCAGGGGGTCGTAGCCGAAGAGGGCCAGATGGCCGGGGCCGCTGCCCGGGCTGATCCCCAGGGCGACGGGGATGCTCAGCCCGCAGAGCGAGCGGGCCGCCAGGGCGTCCAGGTTGGGCGTGTGGGCCGTCTCCAGTTCGGTGCGGCCGGTATCCGGATGGGGGAGACCCCCGAGACCATCAATGACAAAGAGGAGCAGTTTGCTGGGGGCGGGGGTGGCCAGATCGCGCAGGACCTCAAGCGAGACCATCGCCGGTGCGCTCCTTGGGAGAATGAGGGCTGGCCAGAGTCTGGGCCAGCGTCTGCGCCATCAGCTGGCACCCAACCCAGGCGACGACGAAGCCGAAGAGCCCGCCGGTCAGCGTGCGCAGGTACCAGGTGCTCTCCCGCCAGCCGAGGGCCTGGGTGCCGCCGTCCAGGGCGAGCGGCAGGCCGGCCAGGAGAAGCCAGAGGAGAGCCCGCCGGCCGGTCAGCCCGGGCGCGCGCCAGCGCCCGGAGGCCAGGGTGCCGAGCAGCATGGCGGTGTAGAGGGCGGTGTCGCGCTGGCAGTAGGCGAGGGGATGCCCGAACAGGAAGTACGACCGCTCGGGCAGCTGGTGGCAGGTCAGGCGGTAGAGACCGTAGATGGTCAGGGCGAGGTGGTCGAAGCCCGCGGCGGCCAGGAGTGGGGCCAGGACCGGCAGCCCCACGAACAGCGCCAGGGCCAGGGCGAAGAGCGGTCGCCAGGCACGCCCCAGCCAGTCGGCCAGGCCGGCGGCCAGCCGGTGTCGCCGTGAGCGGGCTGCGGGGGAAAACGGCGCGTGGACCATGGTCCGGGTCCGCATGACGCTGCTATTATACCCCCCGCCCGGATCCCGTACAACCGGCCCGGCGGCCCCGCGATGGGGACGGTCCGGGTCTCACCGGCCCACCTCCCCGGGGCGCCGGAGGACCGCGTCGGCATCACAGGCGACCGCCGGGCGGGTCGCCGCCACCGCCCGCAGGGCCGGCAGCACCTCCTGAGCCAGAAGGTCAACGGCCGCCAGATCGTGAGGGTCGAAGACCTGAAAGAAGACCTGGGTGGCCCCGGCCTGGATGAAAGGCTGGGTCTGCGCGACGATCTCGGCCGGCGTTCCGATCCACCAGCGCCATTCGCTCGCCAGACGGGCGAGCACGGCCGCAGGCGGGTGCCCGGCCAGGGTGGGGATGAGGGCGGTCAGGCGGTGGGCGCGGCGCTGGAGAGCCGCCCGGTCGCGGCCGATGACGACCCCACTCATCACCGTCCGGGCGAGGGTGTGGGGGTCGCGGCCGGCCGCCCGGGCCAGATCGTCCAGGCGGGCCTGTAGCCACCGGAACCGCTCCAGCGTCGGGCCGGCGGTGCACCATTCGTCAGCCTGGGCGGCCGCCAGCCGGAGCAGGGGGTCGCTCTCGCCGCCCAGCCCGAGCCAGGGGCGCAACGGGGTGGGCTGAATCTGGGCCTCCGCCAGCCGGTACCAGCGGCCGGCGAAGGAGACCGGCTGACCGCTCCAGAGCCGCCGGATGAGCGCGACCGCCTCGCCCAGCGCGGCGATCCGCTCGTCGTGGTCGGGAAATGGCAGGCCGAAGGCGTGGTGCTCGGCCGCGTCGCGCCCGGCGCCCAATCGCAGACGGAAGCGTCCTCTGCTCAGCCGGTCGAGGGCGGCCGCCAGCCGGGCGACCTGGGCCGGGTGGTAGAAGGCGACCGGCAGGACCATCGGGCCGAAGCGGAGCCGGCGGGTCCAGAGGGCCAGGGCGGTCATCACCGGCCAGAGGTCGAGGCACCAGCGGCCGGGGGCCTGGAGCGAGCGCAGATGGACGGCGGTGGCCAGGGCGTCGAACCCCCCGGCCTCGGCCCGCCGGGCCAGACGGCGCCAGTCCGACCAGGTTACCCCCTCTTCCGCTTCGAGGTACAGGCCGATCTCCAGGTCCATTGTGGCGGTCCCATCGGGTGGCGGCGATGGCTCTCGCAGAGAGCGTGCCCAGGAGGCGCGGCGGAACCGGGGGCGAGGGCGCGCCCGGCCGGCGGTTGACAGTGGCCCGGCGTGACCCGTAGCATAGCCGGTGAGAGGTGGGCGATGGGGCGCTGGCTGGCGGTCGTCATCGCGGTGCTTTTCTGGGCGCTGGCCGGGGCTGATGGCGTCCGGGCCGAGGCGCCGGATGTGGCGATCCCCAACGGCCGCTTCTACCCGCAGGCCGGAGACGGGCAGCGGCTGGGGTTTGCCATCACCGATGACGGTGGCCTGCGGTTCTGGCGGGACTACCAGCGGCTGGGCGGGGTGGCCACGCTGGGCTATCCGGCCTCTTTTCGCTTTGTGGGGGCCGACGGCTTTGTCTACCAGGTGGTCCAGGGGGGCCTGCTCCAGTGGCGTCCGGAGACGGGGCAGGCGGTTCTGGCCAACACGTTTGAGATCCTCCAGCAGGCGGGGCAGGACGACTGGCTGTACACGGTCAAGGGCATTCCCCGGCCGATCGCCGACGACGGCTCGGGGGGCGACTTCGCCCGGGCGGTCATCGTTCGCCTCTCCTGGCTGACTGAGGAGCGCCTGCGCGACTACTATCTGCGCAACCCCAACCCGGCGGTCTTCCCGACCTGGGGGCTGCGCGAGGCGATGGACCTCTACGGGCTGCCGATGTCTCGTCCGGAGCGGTTCGGGCCGTTTATCAGCCAGCGCTTTCAGCGAGTCTCGCTGCAGCTCTGGGTTGAGGAGGTGCCGGGGATGCCGGCGCCGGGGACGGTGGTGCGGATTCTGGGGGGCGATCTCCTCAAGGAGGCCGGCCTGGTTCCCCGCGAGAGCACCGAGCCGCTGCCGGTCGACTCCCCACTGCTGCGGATCGATCCCCCGCTGCGGCCGGCGGCGTTGCTGCTGCGCGATCAGTCGGCTACGCGCCCGCTGATCGATCCGCTCCTGGCGCGGCGCGTGCCGATCGTCTTCGCCCCACTGCCCGACGCGGTCGTCGGGCTCTTCTCGGCCCGTCCGCCGACCGTTCGGGTCTCGACGGTCTATCGCGGGGCGGACGCCCCGGCGCTGGCGGCGGTGATCGTGCACGAGGCCACCCACGCCAGCGACTTTTTCCGGGGCGAGCCCATCTATACCCCGGAGGGGTGTTTCGCCACCGAGGAGCGGGCCTTCCGCTACCAGGCCGAGTTCTGGCGGCTGCTCTTTGGTCCGCAGGGACGACAGCCGCCGACCAGCGATCTCGACCGCGTGTTGAACCGGGTGCTGCAGGCGGTTCAGAGCGACAGCGAGGGCTTCAGCGCGCGGATCCGGCGCCTGTACGCCCACGAGTGCCGGCCGGCCCAGGTGCTCCCGGTCCGGGGTGGGGAGTGACGGTCGGCGAGGGGGTGGACCGGGCGGCCTGGGGCCCGCCTGGGGGATGGGCCAGCAGGGCCGCGAACTGGTCGAGGGTGATCCCTCCCCAGATCTGCAGGCGGGGCAGGGCCAGCGGGTCGTCGTGGGGGGTGGCGCAGCCCATGCGGGTGGTGACGGCGGTCTGGTAGCCGTGGGCGCCGACGGCGGCCCGGACCCGGGCGTCGTAGGCGCCCCCAGGGTAGGCGAAGTGGCGGACCGGCCGGCCGAGCCGGCTCTCCAGGAGCCGCCGGCTCTCGGCCAGCTCCCGCTCCAGCGCCGGTGCTGTCAGGGCCGGGAGATGGGCGTGAGTGAGGGTGTGGCCGCCGATGGTGATGCCGCTGGCAGCCAGGTCCTGGACCTGGGCCCAGGTGAGGTATCCAGGGCGGTCGAGCAGGCCGGTGATGACGTAGACCGTGGCCCGCAGATGGTATCGTCGCAGGACCGGCCAGGCGGCCGTGTAGAAGTCGCTGTAGCCGTCGTCGAAGGTCAGGGCCACGGCCCGTGGGGGGAGCGGGCGGCCGTCGGCACGGGCCTGGAGAAGGTCGTCCAGCGTGAGGACCGTGTAGCCCCGCTCGACCAGCAGCTGCATCTGCTGGGCGAAGTCGGCCGGGGCCACCGAGAGGTTGCGGCCCAGCTGGTCGTGGGCCGGGACGTGGTCGCGGATGTAGTGGTACATGAGAATGCACAGCCGGCCTCCCTCGTCGCCGCCGGCCGCCGGGCGAACGGGCCGGGTGTCGGCGACCGGTCGAGGGCTGGCCAGCGGGAGCGGGCCGGTGGGCGTCGGTCCCGGCGCGCGCCCCATTAGCGCGCGCGCGGGCGCCTGCCCGTCGTCGGGCCAGAAGGGCGCCGGCGCGTCGGCCACTGCGGGGCCACGATCGGGTGGGGAGAGAACCGGACCGGTGGGGAGGGTGACGAGCGGCCCGCTGTCGGGCAACGGATCGGCCGGGAGATCAGCCGGCGCGGTCGGCTGGCAGGCGAGGAGGACGAGCAGGCCGACTAGAAGGACGAGCGTCGGGATGGCCGATCGGCGGCGGGGGTGGTTGTGGGTCACTGGTCGCTGGTCTCTCCCGGCTGGCAGATAGCGGGCTGTATTGTAGCACCGCCGGCGTGGGGCGACCAGAGGAGAAGTTAACGGATATAGGGATGGTCGGCGAAGCGGAGGTCGATGAGCGTGGGCCGGAGTCCCCGGGCCCGCAGGCTCTCGTCGAGCACCCGCAGCGTCAGAACCTTGGTGAGCAGATCATCCAGACCGAAGACGATGCGCCGCCCGTCGCTGCTCACCGCCAGCCCCTCGGCCCGGCTGTACTCGTACTGGGGCGAAGAGAGGGCGGTGTACTGGGGCAGGGCCCGGGTGAGGAAATCCACCGCCCGCAGGACCTGGGGGTCGAGATGCTCGCCGACAGCCAGCGGCCGGCCGTCGCGGTCGACGACCAGCGGGAGATCGCCGGGCTCGCGGGCGGGGGCCAGCACGACCCCGTCGGCCGAGACCAGGTAGGCCGTCCCGCCGCTCTGCCACCGGTAGGCGGGCGGGCGCTCGCTGATGGTCACGGTCAGGCGGGCCGGGAGCCCGATCTGGACGCCGGCCTCAGCCACCGGACCCAGCCGCTGGACCGCCCGACGCAGCTGCTGGCGGTTGAGGAGAAAGACGCTCTGCCCCTGGGCGCCGAGGGCCAGGTCGACCTGACCCCGCGGAAGATAGCGCAGGCCCGTGATGGTGACCTGCCGGACGCGGAACGGTTCGGCCATAAGCAGCCAGGCGAGGAGCAGCAGTCCGGCCACCAGCAGGCCGGCGTACGGCAGACGTTCGATCACGGGCTGGAGAGGACGGCGGGACCTCATCGGTAGGTGGTGCGCAGGCGGTTGCGGGCGGCGTGGCGCTCGCGGGCCAGGGTGATCAGCCGGTCGATCAGGGCCGGGTAGGGCAGGCCGCTGGCCTCCCAGAGTTTCGGGTACATGCTCACCTGGGTGAAGCCGGGCAGGGTGTTGATCTCGTTGACGAAGAAGCGGCCGTCGGGGGTCAGGAAGAAGTCGACGCGGGCCAGGCCCGCGCAGTCGATGGCCCGGAAGGCGGCGATGGCCAGGCGCTGGACGGTCTGGACCTGCTCGGCGGTGAGCGGCGCCGGGATCAGCAACGCGGTGTCGTCACGCTGGTATTTGGCCGCGTAGTCGTAGAAGTCGCTCCGGGGCACCACCTCGCCGGGGACCGACGCCTCGGGGGCGTCGTTGCCCAGGACGCTGCACTCGATCTCGCGGCAGGACTGGCAGGCGGCCTCGACGACGATCTTGCGGTCGTAGGCGGCCGCCAGGTCCATCGCCGGCCCCAGTTCATCAGGGGCGGTCACCCGGCTCACCCCGACGCTGGAGCCGAGGTTGGCCGGCTTGACAAAGCAGGGATAGCCGAGCCGATCGGCGATCTGGGCGGCCACGGCGGCCGGCTGGGCGGCCCAGTCGCTGGCCAGGAAAACCAGGAAGTCCACCACCGGCAGCCCGTGGGCCCGGAAGAGGCTCTTCATCACCGCCTTGTCCATCCCCACCGCCGAGGCCAGGACCCCGGCCCCGACGTAGGGCACGTTGGCCAGGTCGAGCAGCCCCTGGACCGTCCCGTCCTCGCCGTAGGGGCCGTGCAGAATCGGAAAAACCACATCGATCGGGGGAGCGGCGGGCTGGCCGTCCGGCGTCCGCAGCAGCAGCCGCTGTTCGGTGGGAGCCAGGCCGACCAGGACGCCGGTGGCGGCGGAGGGTGATGCGCCGTCCAGCAGGGCCTGGGCCGCCGGCCCGACGACCCAGACGCCCTCTTTGGTGATCCCGATGAGAACGACCTCGTACTTTTCCCGGTCGATGGCGCTGAGGATGGAGCGCGCCGAGCGCAGCGAGACCTCGTGCTCGCCGGAGCGTCCACCGAACAGCAGACCGACGCGCAGCCGCTGGTCGCCCATGGCTATCCCTCCTCTTCGGCCCACTCGCCGATGATCTCCACCTCGGTCTCCAGGTCGACCCCGAACTGTCGGGCGACGGTCTCCTGGACCTGCCGGATCAGCCTTCGCACCTCGCTGGCCGTGGCCCCGCCCAGATTGACGATGAAGTTGGCGTGGCGCAGCGAGACCTGGGCCTGGCCACAGCGGAGTCCTTTGAGGCCGGCCCGCTCGATCAGCCGTCCGGCATAGTCGCCGGGCGGGTTCTTGAAGACCGAGCCGCAGCTGGGCTCGCGGGGCTGGGTCTCCGCCCGTCGGAGCCGGATCCGGCGCAGCCGCTCGCCGATGACCACGGGGGACTCGCGCCGGAGCCGGAGGCGGGCGCTCAGGATAAGGGCCGGCTCGCGCTGGAAACGGCTGGTCCGGTAGCCCAGGGCCAGGGCGTCGGCCGGCAGGGTTTGGATCTCGCCGGCCGGTGTCAGGATGGTGACCGCCTCCAGCAGGTCTTTGATTTCGCTC
Source organism: Chloroflexota bacterium (assembly GCA_034433795.1). GTDB lineage: Bacteria > Chloroflexota > UBA6077 > FW602-bin22 > DAOUAE01 > DAOUAE01. Next base: position 74,902 of record DAOUAE010000002.1, on the reverse strand, counting down.
CCGTGGGCGCCGGCGTTCTGGACCACCGCTCCCCCGATCGTGCCGGGGATGGCGATGGCGAACTCCAGCCCGGCCAGGCCGTGCTGGGCGGCCTGCGCCGCCAGGCGGGCGCAGGAGACGCCGGAGTCGACGACCACCGTCGGCGGGTCCTGGTCCAGCTGGAAGACGATCTCTTCGCTGAGGTTTTTGACCACCAGCCCCCGGACGCCCCGGTCGCTCACCAGCAGGTTCGACCCCCGGCCCAGGACACGCCAGGGCAGGCCGAGCGTCCGGGCGGCCTGGATGAGGGCGACGAGTTCGTCGCGGGAGCGGGCGATGGCGAAGAGGTCGGCCGGTCCGCCGATGCGGTAGGTGGTATGGGCGGCCAGCGGTTCGCCGGGCCGGACGCGTCCTCCGCAGAGCGGCGCCAGCTGCGGGACCAGGTCGGCGACGGGGCGGGCCGGTTCAACCGGTGGCGTCATCGCTGGCCTCCAGAGCCTGCAGAATCTGGGGGGCGAGATGGGTGATCGTCCCGGCCCCCAGTGTCAGGACGAGGTCGCCGGGCCGGGCCCAGGCGCGGACCTGGGCCACCGCCGTCGGCCAGTCGGGGGCGTAGCGGGCCACCGGCTGGCGGATGGCGGCCGCCAGGTCGGCGGCCGAGCAGCCAGGAAGGGGCTGCTCGCGCCCGGCCGGCGAGTAGATCGGGACGATGATCACGCCATCGGCCAGGGCGAAGGCGGTGGCGAACTCGGCGAAGAGGGCCTGGGTGCGGCCGTAGGTATGGGGTTGGAAGACGCACCAGACGCGGCCCTGGCTCCGCTCGCGGGCGGCGGCCAGAGTCGCCCGGATCTCGGTCGGATGGTGGGCGTAGTCGTCGTAGACCGCTATCCCCCGCGCCGCCCCCCGGAACTCGAAGCGCCGGGCGACGCCGGTGAAATCGGCCCAGGCGGCGGCCGCCGTCGCCGGGGGAACGCCGACCGCGCTGGCCAGCGCCAGGGCGCCCAGGGCGTTGAGCACGTTGTGCCGCCCTGGCAGGGCCAGGCTGACCCGGGCCACCGGCCGGCCGGCGTGTGTGGCGGTGAAATCGTAGCCGCCCCGCTGGTTCCGCGCCAGATCCACCGCCTGCCACTCGGCCGTCGACGCCAGTCCGTAGCCGACAACCGGGGCGGCCAGGCCCTGGGCGCAGCGCCGGAGACGCGGGTCGTCGGCGCAGATGACCGCCAGGCCGGTCGGCGGAACCCGCTGCAGGAACGCCTGGAACGCCTGCTCGATGGCGGCCAGCGAGCCATAGCAGTCCAGGTGGTCGGCTTCAAGGTTAGTGACCAGCGCCGCCCAGGGGTGCAGGGCCAGGAAGGTGCGGTCGAACTCGTCGGCTTCCAGGACGAGGTGGGCGCCCCGGCCCAGGCGGGCCCCGCCGCCCAGGGCCGGGACGATGCCGCCGATGATGGCGGTCGGGTCCAGCCCGGCGGCCGCGAGGGCCAGGGTGAGGAGGGCGGTCGTCGTCGTCTTGCCATGGGTCCCGGCCACGGCCAGCGTCCGGTACTGGCGGGTCAGCCAGCCCAGGACCAGCGGGCGCTTGAGGACCGGCCGGCCGCTCGCGCGGGCGGCCGCCACCTCCGGATGGTCGGCGGGGATGGCCGAGGAGACGATAAGACAGTCGGCGTCGGTCAGGTGGGCCGGCGCGTGGCCGATGTGGGTGGCAATGCCCTGGCGGGCCAGCCGGTCCAGGGTCGGGCTGGCCTCGCGGTCGCAGCCGCTCACCTGGAAGCCGCGCCCCTGGAGGACCAGCGCCAGGGGGGCGAGCCCTGTGCCGCCAATGCCCATCAGATGCAGGCGACGGGCCGACTCCAGAACGTTCTCCATCATCCGCTGACCGAACGGCGGCGGCCCCGCGCCGAGAGCCGCCAGGTGCTGAGCAGGGCAGTCATCAGGACCAGTCCGACCCCCAGGAGGACCGTCCCGGTCAGGTACCGCTCCAGGACCTGGTGGGCCTGGAGGAGAGGGCCGCTCCCCGGGCCGATCAGGCCGGCGACCTGGCCGAGCGTGACATAACTGACGAGGTAGCCGTTGAGCAGGCCCAGGCCGAAGCCGAGAAGCGGTCCGGCCAGGCCGGGGGCCCGGGCGCGCAGCCGGTGGGTGACAAGATAGACCAGGGCGGTGAGGGCTGTAAAGAGGCCAGCGGTCACCCAGCCGGCCTGGGCCGGGGTCAGCAGCGGCCGGGCCCGCAGCGTCCGCAGCAGCTCGCCGGGATCGGGCCGGTCGAACCCGCCCTGGCCGATGAACTGTCCGATGAGATAGAGCCGGTTGAGGAGGGCGATGAGGCCCTCGCCGGTCAGGCCGACGATCAGCCAGGCGAGGAGCACGCCCCCCAGGGCGGCGGCCTCGCGCAGCCAGCCGCGCCAGGCGCCGACCAGGCCGAAGAGGCCCAGCACCGTGCCCAGGGCCACCAGGGTGAGCGGGAGGGTCATCGGGCGACCTCCGGTTGAGCCAGCGTCTGGAGGAGCTGGGCGAGCCGGCTGGCGGCCTCGGGGTGGTCCAGGCGCCGGGCGGCGGCCGCCATCGCGGCCAGCCGCGCCGGGTCTTGCAGCAGCTGCTGTACCAGGGGCAGCAGCCCGCCGGCGCGGAGATCGGTGTTGCTCAGCCGCACGGCCGCCCCGGCCTCGACCAGGACCGCGGCGTTCTGCTCCTGGTGGGCGCCGGCGTAGGGGTAGGGGACCAGGATCGCTGGCCGGCCGGCGGCTGGCAGTTCGCCCAGGACCGAGGCGCCAGCCCGGCAGACCACGAGATCGGCGGCGGCCAGGGCGTCGAACAGATCGTCGTCGTGCAGATAGGCGAAGAGACGGTAACGCTCACGCTTCGCCGGCGGCAGGGCCGCCTGCCGGGCGGCCAGGGCGGCGAAGTCGCCCTGGCCACTGCTGTGGATGACGACGGCCAGATCGAGGAGGGCGGGGAGAGCCCCGGCCACGGCGTCGTTGAGGGCCCGCGCTCCCCGGCTGCCGCCCAGGACGAGCAGCACCCGCTCGGCCGCAGGGATCCCCAGGCGCCGCCGGGCGGCCGTTGGATCGCGGCCGCGCAACGCCGGGCGCACCGGGTAGCCGGTCACCACCGCTTTCGCGGCCGGGAGGAAGCGCGCGGCGGCCGGGGTGCTGACGGCGACGGCGCGGGCGAAGCGGGCCAGAAAGCGGACGGCCAGGCCCGGGGCGGCGTCCGGCAGGAACAGGAGGGCCGGCCGCCGGCGCAGCCAGCCGCCCAGGACCACCGGCACGCAAACGTAGCCCCCGGTCGCCAGGATCACGTCGGGCTGGAAGTGGTCCACCAGGCGCAGCGCGGCCAGCAGCCCCCGGGCCAGAGTGAGCAGGGCGGCCGCCAGGCCGAGTGGGCCCTGGCCCCGGACCGGGGCGGCCGGAATGGAGACGAAGGGCAGGCCGGCCCGGCTGACGATCGCCGCTTCCAGACCGCCGGCCGTGCCCACGTAGAGAATGGCTGCGGGCCGGGCCGTGGCCAGGATGGCCAGAGCCGGGTAGACGTGCCCGCCGGTGCCCCCGCCGGTGGCCATGATGCGCAGCGGGCGGGCGGGCGGTGCCTCAGGAGATGGCGCAAGGTCCAGCGGCCTCACGACGACTCCTCATGGACCGACTGGCGGGCGATGTTCAGGACGATGCCGATAGCGGCCAGGCTCACGACGAGCGACGAGCCGCCGAAGCTCACGAACGGCAGCGGGATGCCGGTGAACGGCAGGACCGCCGTCACCACCCCGATGTTGATGAGCGCCTGGCAGACCAGCCAGGTGGTGATCCCGGCGGCCAGGAGGCCGCCGTAGGTATCGGGCGCCTGGAGGGCGATCTGCAGACCCCGGTAGGCCAGGACGGCCAGGAGACCCAGGACGGCGGTGGTGCCCAGAAAGCCCAGCTCCTCGCCGATGACCGCAAAGATGGCGTCGGTGTGGGCGCTGGGCAGGTAGTAAAACTTCTGCCGGCTGGCGCCCAGCCCCCGACCCAGGAGGCCGCCCGAGCCCAGGGCGATGGTCGCCTGGATGATGTGCCAGCCGATCCCCAGCGGGTCCTGACTGGGGTCGAGGAAGGCCATTACCCGCTGCAGACGATAGGGCGCGCTCAGGCTGAGCGCCAGGATGGCGGCCAGCCCGGCGCCTCCCACCAGCAGGATGTGCCAGACCGGGGCTCCGGCCAGAAAGAGCAGTGTCCAGGCGGTCAGCACCAGGACGATGGTGCTGCCGAGGTCGGGCTGGAGCATGATCAGGGTCGCCACGCCGGCCAGGGCCAGGGAGAAGGGAAGGAGTCCGGATCGCAGGCTGGCCAGGCGGTCGCGGTGCCGGCTCAGCCAGGTGGCGGCGCCCAGGACCAGCGCCAGCTTAGCGAACTCGCTCGGCTGGATGGGGGGCAGCGGTCCCAGGCGGAGCCAGCGCTGGGCGCCGTAGGCGCTGTGGCCGAGGTGGGTGGCGGCCACCGCCAGAAGCATCAGCCCCACGATGGCGCTGAGGGGCAGCGCGGCCCGCTGCCACCAGTGGTAGTCCAGCCGGGCGCACAGCACAAGAGCGATCCCGCCGAGGAGAGCCCAGAGGAGCTGACGGGTGAAGAAGTAGGTGTCGCTCCCCAGGGCCGGATTGTTGTGGGCGATGACGAAGCTGGCGCTGTAGACCATCTCCAGCCCCAGGACCAGCAGCGCCAGCACCGCTCCGAGCAGGGCGTAGTCGGTCTGGCCGAGGCGACGACGGATCAGGCGCATGGCCCCTCCGGCAGCGCGAGCACCTGGGCCTTGAACTGGTGCCCGCGGTCCTCGAAGTCGCGGAACAGGTCGAAACTGGTGCCGCCGGGCGAGAGGAGGACGACATCGCCCGGCTGGGCCAGCTGGCGGGCGGCCCGCACCGCCGTGGCCATATCGGCGGCGTGGACCAGGGGCAGGCCGCCGCCGGCGGCAGCGATGGCGGCGGCCAGGTCGTCGGCCATCTCGCCCAGGAGAACCACCGCCCGGCACTTCCGACAGATCCAGGCGGCCAGGTCGTCGAGCGGCAGGTGTTTGCTGCGTCCGCCGGCGATGAGCACCACCGGTTCGTCGAAGGCCCTGAGGGCGGCCACGGCCCGCTCGGGGCTGGTGGCGATGGAGTCGTTGTAGTACCGGACACCGTCCAGTTCGCGGACCAGTTCCAGGCGGTGCTCGACGCCCGGGAACGTCGTGGCGACCGCCCGCAGCGCCGCGACCGGGACGCCGGCGGCGGTGGCCGCCGCGCAGGCGGCCAGGACGTTGGCGACGTTGTGCTCGCCCCGCAGGCGGAGGGCTGAACGGGAGCAGATGACCTCCTCCCGGCCCTCCCAGCGCCGGACGAGCGTTGACCCCGCCAGGAAGGCTCCCTGCGCGACCGGCTCGGTCAGGCTGAAGAAGGCCACCCGTCCGGGGGCCAGGGCGGTCAGCCGGCGCGCGGTCGGATCGTCGTAGCCGAGGATGGCCCAGTCGTCCGGCCGCTGGTGGCGGATGATGTTGGCCTTGGCGGCAACGTAGTTCTCGAACGTTCCGTGGCGGTCCAGATGGTTCGGGGTAATATTCAGGACCACACCGATGTGGGGGCTCTGGACCAGCGGCTCCAGCTGAAAGCTGCTCAGTTCCAGGACCACCCAGTCGTCGGGGGTGATGGTGGGCAGGTCGGTGATAAGAGGGCGGCCGATGTTGCCGCCGACGAAGGTGCGCCGGCCGGCCGTGGCCAGCATCGCGCCGACCAGGCTGGTGGTGGTGGTCTTGCCGCTGGAGCCGGTGATCCCGATGAGGCGGGCTGGGCAACGGGCGACGAAGAGCTCGATCTCGCTGGAGATGGGGATGCCCCGGGCCCGGGCTTCGGCCAGAATCGGCAGGCTGCGGGGGACGCCGGGGCTGACGAAGATGATATCAGCGCCGAGGATGTCCTCCGGGTGGTGGCCGCCCAGCGAGAGGCGGACCGGCAGGTCTCCGAGGAGGGCGATCTCCCTCTGCAGCTCTTCGGCCGGCTTGCGGTCGCTGATCGTCACCCGCGCCCCCTCGTTGATGAGGTAGCGGGCCAGGGCGACGTGGGTCCGGGCGCCCAGCCCGATGAGGACGGCGTGTTTCCCGCGCAGGTCCACGGTCTCTCCCCTCAGAGTGTGCCCAGGGCCACCGTCAGCACCGCCAGCAGCGCGGCCAGCAGCCAGAAGCGCTGGACGATCTGGACCTCGGGCCAGCCGCTCAGCTGCAGGTGGTGGTGGAACGGACTCATGCGGAAAAGACGTCGGCCACCGGTGGCCTTGAAGTAGGCCACCTGGATGATGACCGAGACCAGTTCCAGAGCGTAGAGCAGACCCAGGACCGGGAGCAGCAGGACCCAGCCGCCGAGCAGACTGATCATCCCCAGCGCCGCGCCCAGGGCCAGGGCGCCGGTGTCGCCCATGAAAACCATCGCCGGGTGGGCGTTGAACCAGAGGAAGGCCAGGAGCGCCCCGATGAGGGCGGCGCAGAGGCTGGCCAGGGCCCACTGGCTGGCCTGCAGAGACAGGGCCAGGAGGGCGGCGAAGGCCAGGGCGGTCGTCCCGGCGGCCAGGCCGTCGAGGCCGTCGACCTCGTTGACCCCGGCTGTCCCGAAGAAGATGGCCAGGGTGCCGATGGGGACCAGCCAGGGTCCCAGGTCCAGCCGGCCCGCGAGGGGCAGCCAGGCCGTGGTCTGGCCGTAGCCCAGGACCACCCAGAGAGCGAGGAGCAGGGCCAGGAGCAGATGCCCGGCCAGTTTGAAGCGCACGGCCAGGCCGACCCCGGCCCGGTTCCGGAGTTTGGCCAGGTCGTCCACCGCCCCGACCAGGCCGAAGACCAGCATCGCCCCCGCCACCGGCCAGATCGTCGAGCGGTCGGGGCTGAGGGCCAGGGCGCTGAGCAAGGCGGCGCCGATGATCAGCCAGCCGCCCATGGTGGGGGTGCCGGCTTTGGCGTGGAGATCGGCCGGCAGCTCCTGCCGGATGCGCTCACGCAGCCGGTAGGCCCGGAGCGCCCGGATATAGGGCGGCCCGGCCAGCAGTCCCAGGAGAAAGGCGACCAGGAGCGGCAGGATGACAGGGCCGATCACGGGCTCGCCTCCGCCCGCAGGGCGGCGACCAGTTCCTCCATGCGCATCCCGCGCGACCCCTTGACCAGGATCACATCGCCGGGCTGGGGGGTGAAGCGGACGGCCTGGCGGTCCGGGTAGTACTCGACAGAGCTGAGGCCGGCCCGCTCGGCCTCCTCGCCGATCCAGCGGGCCCGGGGGCCGACCACGATGAGGTGGTCCACCCGGCCGGCGGCGTAGCGGCCGACCTCGCGGTGGCCCTCCTCCTCGTAGGCTCCCAGTTCATACATATCGCCCAGGATGGCGACCTTTCGCCCAGGGAGTTCGGCCAGGAGATCGAGGGCGGCCCGGCAGGAGGCCGGACTGGCGTTGTAGGTGTCGTCCAGGAGGAGGGCGCCGTTGCGGGCCGGAACCGGTTGCAGGCGCAGGCCGACGCGGGCCCGGGCCAGCCCCTCGGCGATCTGGTCGAGGGAGAGCCCCAGGCAGAGCCCGACCGCGGCGGCCGCCAGGGCGGCGTAGACCAGGTGCCGGCCGATGAGCGGGGTGGTGATGGTTCGCCGCTCGAGGCCGGCGATGAGCGCAAAGCGCAGCCCGTGCAGTCCCCGGCTTTCGATGGCCTCGGCCCGCAGCGCGTTCCCCGCTGCCAGACCGTAGAGAACGACGCGCGCGCGGGTCTGCCCGGCCATGGCCCGGACGCGCGGGTCGTCGCCGTTCAGCACGGCGTAGCCGTCGGCCGGGAGATCGGCCACGATCTCGGCTTTGGCCCGGGCGATCGTCTCCAGACTCCCCATCCGCTCCAGATGGACCGGTCCGACGTTGGTGACAACCCCGATGGTCGGCTGGGCGATCCGGCAGAGGGCGGCGATCTCGCCCGGGCCGTAGGTGCCCATCTCCAGCACGGCGAAGCGGTGCTCGGGCCGCAGCCCCAGCAGCGTCAGCGGGACGCCGATCTCGTTGTTGAAACTGCGCTGGCTGCGCAGCGTCGGCCCGACGGTCTCCAGAACGGCGGCCAGGACCTCTTTGGTGCTGGTCTTCCCGACGCTGCCGGTGATGGCCACGACGGGGAGGGCGAACCGCCGCCGCCAGTAGGCGGCCAGCGTCTGGAGGGCCGGCAGCGTCGCGGGCACCAGAAGATAGGCGAAGCCGGGACGGGCGGCGGCCGGCAGCCAGGGGTCGAGCGGCACCAGCCGCTCGGCCAGCACCCCGCGGGCCCCGCGCTGGAAGGCGTCAGGGATGAAGGTGTGGCCATCGCGCTGGCCGCGCAGGGCGACGAAAAGGTCGCCCGGCTGGACCTCGCGCGAGTCGTGGACCACGCGGGCGAAGACGAGGTCGCCCGCGCAGGGATAGGCTGGCTGGACGCCCGGCAGGTTCTGGCAGAGATCGCTCAGGCTGAGCATGGTCTCCCAGACCAGTATACGGTGCGGTCGTGCCCGACGCAAACCAGAGCGGTCAGCGCCGTCTCCGACGCCGGGGTCGTTGCGCTGGGTGCCCGTTCAGCCACTGGCCACGGCCTCCTGGGGTGGAATGCGGTAGTAGAGCAGGAGTTGCTGGGCGAGGGCCTTGAAGACCGGAGCGGCCACCACGTCGGCCCAGGGACTGTCCTGGGGCTCGTCGAGACGCACCACGATGACGAAGCGCGGGTCCTCGGCCGGCCCGAAGCCGATGAACGAGGTGATCGTGCGGTCCTGGGTGTAGCCCTGGGGAGTGGGGATCTCGGCCGTGCCGGTCTTGCCACCCAGGTGGTAGCCGGGGAGACGATAGGCCCGCGGCACCCCGCGGTCGACGAACTCGACCACCGAGACCAGCATGCGCTGGAGCGTCCGGGCGGTCGCCGGGGCGATGACCTGACGCACCGGTCGGGGGGTCGTGCGGGTGACGGTGCCATCGGGGTGGCGGACCTCGGCGACCAGGTGGGGCTGGAGATACAGGCCGTCGTTGACGATGGCCGCCAGGGCCGCAGCCAGTTGGAGGGGGGTGACGGTCAGACCCTGGCCGAAGGCGTTGGTCGCCAGGTTGAAGGGGTGCCAGCCGGGGGCGCCGGCCGGGGTCACCAGGCCGGCGGCCTCACCGGGCAGTTCGATCCCGGTGGGCTGGCCGAAGCCGAAGGCCCGGATGTACTGGTAGAAGCGCTCGGCGCCCAGGGTGGTGGCGGCGATGGCGGCCCCTACGTTCGAGGAGCGCTGGAGAGCCAGGGTCATCGTCGCCGTATGCGGGGGACGGAAGATGGCGTTGCGCACCACCCCGCCGGCGTAGCGGAAGACCCCGGTCTCGTAGTAGGGGGTCTCGGGGGTGATGGCGCCGGCGTCGATGGCGGCTGCCATGGTGAAGACCTTGAACACCGAGCCCGGCTCGTAGCTGTCCGTCACCGCCGGCACCCGCAGCAGCCCGAGGCGGTCCGGCTCGAAGAGTTTGGGGTCGGCGGGATCGAAGGTCGGGCGGGCGGCCATCGCCAGAACCGCCCCGGTCCGGGGGTCGAGGACGACGATGGTGCCGCTGCGCGCCCGGTGCCGCTCCAGGGCGGCCTCCAGCTCGCGCTCGGCGAGGCGCTGGATATAGGGGTCCAGCGTCAGGACGACGTCGGCGCCGGGGACCGGTGGACGGTAGTGCTGCCGGCCCAGGGCGATGGCCTCGCCGCCGGTGTCGCGTTCGGCCAGGAGTTCGCCAGGCTGGCCGGCCAGCAGGTGGTTGAGCCCGGCCTCCAGCCCGCTGAGACCCTGGTGGTCGGCCCCGACCACTCCCAGGACCTGGCTGGCCAGACTGCCCTGGGGGTAGAGGCGTCGGGGGGCTGGGGTCAGCGAGACCCCGGCGAGACGGAGCCGACGGATCTGGTCGGCGACCTCGGCCGGGAGGGCGCGTTTCAGGAGGACCGGGCTCGGGCCGCGCCCCGCCAGCACCGACTCCAGCCGGTCGGGGGGCTCGCCGAGCAGCGGAGCCAGGCGCCGGGCCAGGGCGGCCGGATCGCCGCTGGCCCGCGGGTCGACCAGGAGGTCGTCAAAGACCACGCTCTGGGCCAGCGGCTGGCCAGAGCGGTCGAGCAGGCGCCCACGAGGAGCGGGGATCGTCTCGCGCTTCCAGTGTTCGGCCCGGGCCAGTTCGCGGTAGTACTCGTGCTGGTAAACCTGGAGGTAGGCCAGGCGGACCAGCAGGAGGCCGAGGAAGCCGGCGATGAGGGCGCCGATGGCGGAGAGTCGCCAGGGCGAGAGGGCGGGCTCGCGCATGACCTAGCCTCCCCCGCCGGCCGGTCGGAGGCTCTGCCAGAGGCGGTGGGGCCAGCCCGGTGTTGGCGTGGGGGAGGGGGCGGGTGGGCTGGCCAGGGCCGGCAGCGGCGGGGTAAAGAGGACCTGGGCGGGCGGGCCCATGTGCAGGCGGGCCTTCGCCTCGCGCTCGACGCGCTCCAGCGACTGGAGGTGGGTGATCTGCTGGCGCAGTTGCTGGTTACGGGCCTCCCAGCGCTGGACCTCGTCGGTCAGGGCCTGGAGATCGTAGCCGGTGGTGGCCACCCGGCTGGCCAGGGTCAGGTAGAGCAGGCTGAGGGCGGCGGCCGCCAGGCCCAGGAGCAGCAGGCGCCGGGGAAGGGTCTGGCGGGTGGGCCAGGCCAGAGGCCGGTGGCCGACGGTGAGACGGGTGGTGGCCGGGCGCGGCAGGACAAAGGCCATGGGATGTGCTCTCCTGTCCGGTGGTTTCAGACGAGGGCGGGCGTCAGTTTCTCGCCGGCCCGCAGCTTGGCGCTGCGGGCGCGGGGGTTGCGGGCGACCTCCTCCGGGGTGGGGGTGACCGGGTGTTTGGTCAGGATGCGGAAGGTGGGCCTGCGGCCGCAGACGCAGACCGGGATCTCCGGCGGGCAGGTACACGGGCTGGCCCGACTGAGCAGAAAGCGTTTCACAAGGCGATCCTCCAGCGAGTGGAACGAGATCACGACCAGTCGTCCTCCTTCGCCCAGGATGACCTCGGCCTGTTCCAGGGCCTCCTGCAGGGCGTTGAGTTCGTCGTTCACCGCGATCCGCAGGGCCTGGAAGGTACGGGTGGCCGGATGGAGCCGGCCCGGGCGGGGCGGGACCACCCGGCTGATAATGGCGGCCAGCTGGGTCGTGGTGGTGATGGGCTGACGGGCCCGGGCGGCGACGATCGCCCGGGCGATGGCCCGGGCGCGGGGCTCCTCGCCGTACCGGCGGATGAGGTCTGCCAGGGCCGCCTCGTCCAGCGTGTTGACCAGTTCGGCGGCGGTCAGCGGCTGATGCGGGTCGTAGCGCATATCCAGGGGACCTTCGACCTGGAAACTGAATCCCCGCTCCGGCCGCTCGATTTGAAACGATGACATCCCCAGGTCGAACAGGATGCCGTCGGCCGGGACGAAACCGTGCCAGCGGGCGTGTCGCTCCAGATGGCGGAAGTTGCCGTGGACGAGGACATAACGGGGGGCGAAGGGGCGCAGACGCGCCTCCGCGACCGCCAGGGCCTCCGGGTCGGCGTCGATCCCCAGGAGCCGTCCATCCGGGCTGGAGCGGCGCAGGATCTCGACGGCGTGCCCGCCGGTGCCGACCGTGGCGTCGATGTAGCGGCCGCCGGGGCGAGGCGCCAGATAGGTCATCGCCTCTTCCAGGAGAACGGGCACGTGGAGCGTCGGCGCTGACGTGCTCATCGGTGGTCCTCGACCTCGCCGTGGATCATAGGCCGCAGCGTCGGGTGATCAAGGAAAAGCCCTATTAAAAATCCTAGCCCGCCGGCTCGCCGTTCCGTCCAGCCCGGCGGGCTCCGGCGACTGTCCGTCCTTTCCTCGCGTCCTCTTGACAGCGGCCGTCGTCACCAGCATCATGGGCCCACCGGTCAATCGAGCCGGCCGACCGCGCGGCCGGCTGGTAGAGACCAGCGGGCCGGCGTGGGCGCGAGCGGTTTTCCCCGCGACCGTCGCACCGGCGGGTGGTCGCTGTCCCCGCTGGCGACCCCTGGCCAGCGCGCCCCGCGGCGTCTGACTCCCGGCCCACCGACGCTCACACCGGAGACAGGAGACGTGCCACGACCGACTCGACCGCTTGTGACGCCTCTGGTCCTGGCGCTACTGGGATTCGGCGCCATCGTCGGCAATTACCAGACCAGCGTCCCCCTCGGGATGAGCCCGGTTGTCGGGGTGGAGCGAGAGACACCCGATACCACAGCCCTGCCGGTGGCCGTGGGACCGGCGGAGACATCGCCGGCTGTGGCGGCGTCCGATCGCGCGACAGAGGCCGGGGCCCTCCCTTCTGGGAGCGGAGCGGCACCGGGGTCCGCGGCTGACGCCGAACGGGGTGCTCTGACCAGCCGGTCCGGGCGCGATCCGGAGGTGGTGGAAGCCGTGCCGGTGCCGACGCCGGGCGGGCCGGTGGCGGCGGCCGGGGCGCTGGCGGTCTACGCCGTGCAGGCGGGAGAGACCGTCCCGCTTCTGGCCGAGCGGTGGGCGGTGACCGTGCAGGCGATTATCGCGCTGAACGGGCTGACCCCGCCGTACCGGGTGTCGCCGGGGCAGGTGCTCCGACGGCCGCCGCCGGACCCGCTGGTCCAGGCCTGGCTGGCGCGGGCGGGGCAGGATCTGGTGCTGCCGGCGGGGGCCGGGCCAGAGGAGCGGGCCTTTTTCCAGCAGCTGGTGCCGGTGGCGCAGGTGGCCCAGGTGTTGACCGGGGTGCCGGCCTCGGTGACGGTGGCCCAGGCGATTCTGGAGTCGGACTGGGGGCGAAGCCGGCTGGCGCGAGAGGCGCGGAACTACTTCGGGATCAAGGCCACCGCCCGAGGGGGGACGGCCGGAGTGGTCTGGCTGCCGACCTGGGAGGTCGTCGGTGGGCAGCGGGTGATGGTGGTGGCGCCGTTTCGGGCCTATGCGACCCTGCGGGAGGGCGTCATCGACCACGGCTGGTTTTTCGTGGAGAATCCGCGCTACGCGGCGGCGCTGGCGGTGATGGCTGAGCCGCGGGAGTTCATCCGACGGATCCATGCCGCCGGCTACGCGACCGACCCGGCCTACAGTCAGAAGTTGCTGGCGCTGCTGGAGCGGTGGGGGCTGGAGCGCTACGACCTTCCGGCCCGGTGAGCAGGTGGCGTGGGCCGTGGCCGGAGGACCGGGGGGACTTGGGATTTGACAGCGATGGGGGGAGTTCGGCAAAATTACGGCTGGAGAGGTGGCCGAGTGGTTGAAGGCGGCTGTCTTGAAAACAGCAAGGCGCAAGCCTCGGGGGTTCGAATCCCTCCCTCTCCGCCGGGAAAAACCGTCGCCGGCGGGTCAGCAAAACCGCTGACCACCCTGACCGACGGGCTAGGAGGCCCTACCCGCATCCTGTCAAGTCGCCGCACCAGTCCGGCCGACGCCCTGGGCTGCCACCACAGCGCCGGGGCTTTTTTTGTGTTTGTGCATGTGCGTCAAGCAGACGGGCATGCTTTCCCAATTCCCAGTCCCTAAAGCCTCAGGAATTGGGAAAAGCTGGCTGTCTGTTTCCCCTTCGGCCGGGGCCGGTGAGGCCCCGAAGCGGCCAGGCTGGCTTCCCCGTTTCCCGGTCCCTCAGGCGCCGGCAGAGGTTCGGTCTTCAGATCCGGTGCTGACCGGACTCGGTTCTCGGACGACTCGCTCCCGCTGGCCGACCCGATCGTCTCTCCGGGCGGAGAGGCATCGGTCGACGCAATTCGCCAGCGAAGGATAAAGATAGGGCAGTTTGCTCGCATCCGGGAGGCCAGCCCAACGGTACGGATCTTGCCCCGGTCAGGCGACAAAACAACCCGCCCGTGGACCGGCTCATGGCTCCCGGGCGAGGACTCGGGAGGAAAAGTCATGCCCTGCCTGAGCCGACGGGCGGTCTGGCCCCGCTTCCTGACCGGGACGCTCGTCGTCGCCCTGCTTCTCCTGTCCGGCGGGACGCTCCAGGCGGCCCCCCAGCCGGTCTGTCCACCTGGACCAAACTCGATCTCGACGGCGTCCGGATCAACAGCCTGGCCGTGGATCCCACCAATCCCGCCCTCCTCTTCGCTGGCTCCCAGGGCGCCGGCGTCTTCCGCTCCACCGACGCCGGCCGCTCCTGGCAGCCCGTCAACCGCGGTCTGGCTAACCTGGTGGTTAACGATCTCTCCATCGACCCGGCCAACTCGCTTGTCATCCTGGCCGGAACCGGCTTGGGCCCGCTGGTGGGCGAGCCAACAGCCGGCGTCTACCGCTCCCTCGACCGGGGTGAGACCTGGACGGTCGCCCTGCCCAACCAGGCGGTCCTCGCCCTGGCCCGCACCCCGCAGAACTCGCAGGTGGTCTACGCCGGCGGCGGTGGCGTCTTCAAGTCCACCAACGGCGGAGCCACCTGGACCCGCCTGACCGGCTTCAACCGGGCGACGGTCGGTGTGGATGTGCGCGGCCTGGCCGTCAGCCCGCTCGACCCCAATCTGGTCGTGGCCGTCGGCAATACTGAGGGCGGCACCGGCCAGGTCTTCCGCACCACCGACGGCGGCACCACCTGGACGATGGTGCTCGGCAACCTGCCTTCGGTCTTCGCCGTCGCTTTCGCTCCCCCAGCCGTTGGCAACGTCGTCCTGGTGGCCACTCAGACGGGCGTCTTCCGCAGCCCCGATGGGGGGCTCACCTTTCAACAGACCACCGAGGAACTGGGCGAGATCACCGTCCTCTCGGTGCTGTTCAACCCCTTTGAGGCCCGCCAGGTCTTTATCGGCACGCGCGGACGCGGCGTCTTTCAGAGCACCGACGCGGGGAACTCCTGGAGCCCTCTCGGCCCGGAACTCGGCACTCAAACGGTCCGCAGTCTGGCCCTCGACCGGACCTCCCCCAGACCCTCTACGCCGGGACCGACAGCGGCCCCTTCGCCTTTACCTTCGCGGCGCCGCCGTTCCAGCCGGCGGTCAGCTGGTTCTTTGCCGAGGGCTCGACCCAGCCGCCCTTCGATACCTGGTTCCTGATCCAGAACCCCACCGACCAGCCGGCCCAGGTGCGCTTCACCTTCCAGTTGCAGCCGGCCGGGATGGTGGTCCAGGAGGCGACCGTCGGTCCTCGCGCCCGCTTCAGTCTCTTCGCCAACCCGATCCTGCCCAATGTCGCCTTTTCAACGCGCATCGACGCCGACCGTCGGATCTTCGCCGAACGGGCGATGTATGTGAGTTTCGACGGCCATAATGTCACCGGCATCGCCGGGCCGAACCGCCTCTGGCTCTTCGCCGAGGGCTCAACGCAGCCGCCCTTCCACACCTGGTTGCTTTTGCAGAATCCGAACAGCGAGCCGACGACCGCGACCATCACCTATCTGCGCGAGGCCGGCCCGCCAGTGGTCCAGTCGCTCGTTCTCTCCCCCAATGCGCGCACCAGCGTCTTTGTCAATCAGGTCCTGCCGAATGCGGCCTTCTCCAGCCGGGTCGAGAGCCCCCTGCCTATCGTGGTCGAGCGGGCGATGTACCGCTTCCCCGGCAACGCCGCCACCGGGGTCTCTGGCGTCAACGCCCCCAGCGCGACCTGGTACTTCGCCGAGGGCAACACCACCACTGGCTGGGATACCTGGCTGCTTTTGCAGAACCCGCACTCCACGCCGGTGAGCGCCACCATCACTTTCCTGCTGTCGACTGGGCAGCGGGTGACCCGGCCGTTGCTCCTGCCGCCGCAGAGTCGCCAGAGCCTCTTTGTCAATCAGGTGCTGCCGGGCGCCCGGTTCGGGGTTACTATCACGGCCAGCGCTCCGATCATCGCCGAAAAGTCGCTCTTCTTCGGCGGCGAGCCGCGCGGCGCCGCCGCCACCCAGGGAGCCAGCGACCTGGCCACCGCCTGGAATCTGGCCGAAGGGGCGACCACCCCGCCGTTCGATGAGATCATTTCAATTTTGAATCCGCACGAAGCGGCGATGAGCGTTCATATCGATTTTCAGTTGCCCAACGGGCAGGTTATCGGTCGTGACATCGTCCTCGGCCCGACGCGCAACCTGGTCGTCCGGGTCGACGACATTATCCCCAACGATGCCGTCTCGGCGCGGGTCACGACCAGTCTGCCGTCGGTGGTCGAACGGGTGATGTTTATTAACAAGTTCGGCGCAGTCGGCCTCCATAACTCGATCGGCATCCGCGACTGAGCGCCGACTGGCCGGATCCGCTCGCCCCCGGCGAGCGGTGTTCAGCGTCTGCCAGTGCCGGATTGGGAGGGCGGTTGACAGGGAGCGCTCCCCCGCCTATCATCGGCGCCGGTCTGGGGAACGACGCCCGGTGGTGTGGTGCGCACCCCGGGACGTCGTCCAGCGGGTTGAGTTGTGGCCCCCTTACGCCGTGTTGCCGGAGGAATGACGACCATGCCCATCGAGTACGTGCTGACCGGGCCCTACCGGATCGAGTACCGTTCCTACGAGGAGCCACCGCTCGGCCCCCACGAGGTCCGGGTGCGGACGATCGTCTCGGGGATGAAGCGGGGAACCGAACTCAACCTCTATCGCGGCACCGCTCCCATGCACGCCCAGCGCTTCGACCTGACCTATCGGGTCTTTCTCCCCGAACCGCCCGAGCGGCGCTACCCGATGTGGCTGGGCTCCTGGGGGGTGGGCGAGGTCATGGATGTCGGCGCAGCCGTCACCCGCTTCCGGCCCGGCGACCGCGTCCACGGCCCGATGCGCCACCGTCCCACCAACGTCTTCCCCGAAGACCGCCTGCAGCCGCTCCCTCCAGGCCTCGACCCGCTGGCGGCCCTCTGCACCGACCCGGCCGAGTTCGCCCTGACCGCCGTCCACGACGCCGGGCTCCGCATTGGCGACCGGGTGGCGGTCTTCGGCCTGGGGGCGATCGGGCTGCTGGTGGTGCAACTGGTCCGCCTGGCCGGCGCCCGCCAGGTCATCGCCGTCGACCCGGTGGCCCGCCGCCGCGCCCTGGCCGAGACGTTTGGCGCCGATGTCACCCTGGATCCGACGGCCGAGGACGCCGGCCTGGCCATTAAGAAACTGACCGGCAAAGGGGTGGATGTGGCCATCGAGGCTTCGGGCGTCACCGCCGCTCTCCACCAGGCCATCCGGGCCACCCACCTGGGCGGCGAGGTGGTCACGCTCGGCTACTACCCCGACGGCGCCCCGGACCTGCGTCTGGGCGAGGAGTGGCACCACAACCGTCTTACGCTGCACTCGAGCATGATCGTCTGGGGCTGCCCCCACCGGGCCTACCCGCGCTGGGATGAGGCCCGGGTCCTGGAGACCGTCGAGGAGCTTCTCTGCCAGGGCCGGCTCCGCACCGACGGCCTCATCACCCACCATTTCCCCTACCGGGAGGCGCCAGCCGCCTATCAGTTGCTGGACACCCGGCCCGATGAGGTGATCAAGGTGGCCCTGCACTACGAGGGCGAGGCCTGAGCCGGCGCGGCCCCGACGGCGCCGGTCTGGTAGGCGGCGCAGAGGTCGGTCAGCGGACAGAGATGGCAGCGCGGACGCCCGGCCCGGCAGATCCGGCGCCCGTGCCGGATGAGCAGGACGTGCAGGGCGTAGGCGAGGTCTGGCGGGACCAGCGGCTCGACCTGGCGATGGGCGGCCTCGGCCGGCACGCCCGGACCGATGATCCCCAGCCGTTGGAGCACCCGGTGGATGTGGGTGTCAATGGGGAAGGCCGGCCGCCCCAGGGCGAAGAGCAGCACACAGGCTGCGGTCTTGGGCCCCACCCCGGGCAGGCTCTCCAGCGCCGACCGGGCCTGGGCCAGCGGCCAGTCGGCCAGATGGTCGAGCGAGAGCCGGCCGAAGCGCGCCCGGATGGCCGCCAGCGCGGCCTGGATCCGCCGGGCCTTGACCCGCCCCAGTCCGCTGCAGCGAATGACCGCCGCCAGATCGTCCACCGGCGCCGCCAGCACCGCCTCCCAGGTCGGGTAGGCCGTCCGCAGGGCCGCATAGGCCCGGGCGCTGTTGTGGTCGCTGGTGTGCTGCGAGAGGATGGTCTGAACGAGGACGCCGATCGGATCGCCGGTCGGACGCCAGTCCGGCCGGCCGTAGACCGTCAGCAGACGCTGGACGAGGGTGGAGAAGACCGTCGCGGTGGGCGCGGTCAACGAACCGGGACCTTGCCTTTCCCCTTGCACTTGGGGCAGGTGCCCTCCAGCCGGTGCCAGCCGCCCGGCTTCGAGGGGTCGGGCCAGCGTTCGTTGACGTGGCCGGTGCCCTGGCAACGGGTGCAGGCGATCTTGGGGCCGGTGATGAACCGTGACATCAGGAACACGGCCCCGATCATCAAGATCAGCGTGAGCAGCGCAACTTCCATGGAGGCCCTCCTCACGCGGCCGATGCGCTTTAATTATGGACAGCGCCCATGGTCCTGTCAAGTTGGCTGCTTATCGTCGGGATCGGCCGGCGGGGCCAGATAGTCGCTCAGGGCCCGGCGATAGAGAATAAAGCCACCCAGAGCGAAGAGGAAGGCCGAGACCAGCGCGGTAGGGCCGTGGCCGGTGGCCTCGTAGATCTGGGTGACAAACCCCCAGAAGATGATGAAGGCGAGCAAAAGGCCCAGGCCCAGGGCCACCCGTCGGCGCCAGCGTCCCACCGCGGGCATGCTCACCTCCGCGGCCAGCCCAGGGCCAGAAGCGCGCTCCCCAGCCCGACAAGGGCGAGCGCCCTCTCCAGCGCGTCGTCCCAGACGAAAAGATCAAGCGCCACCAGCCAGACCCGGGCCAGCAGCGGCGAGCCGGTGCCGACGACCCAGTCGGTCAGACCGGTGACGGTCAGGCCGGTCTGCAGGCTGTCCTGGCCGAGAAGCCAGGCCAGAAGGCCGCCGCCAAGGCCCAGGCCGGCCACCAGCCACCGGCCGAGCGGCCGGCGCTGCGCCGGAAGATGGTCAATTGAGAGTCCAGAGTCGGTCACCGGTGGTCTCCTGCCAGTCGACCGGACCGGATCATAGGCCGGGGGCGGCGTGGTGTCAACTGCCGGGTGAGGCGGTGGAGAAAGAGGACGCGAGCGCGCCTCTCCCCATGCTATAATCCCCTGCGCACCAGAGGAGCAGCAGGGATGCAGGGCAGCGACATTCTCGCCGGCCTCAACCCGGCCCAGCGCGCCGCCGTCGAGACCATCCATGGTCCGGTCCTCATCCTGGCCGGGCCCGGCTCGGGCAAGACCCGCGTCATCACCCACCGCATCGCCTACCTGGTCCGCACCGGGGTCGCCCGACCCGAGGGCATCATGGCCGTCACCTTCACCAACAAGGCCGCCCGCGAGATGCGTGAGCGGCTGGCCCGGCTCCTGGGGCCGCGGGCCAACGGCCTGACGCTGGGCACCTTCCACGCCGTCTGCGCCCGCATCCTGCGCCGCGACGGCGCCGCCCTCGGCCTTGATCCCCACTTCGTTATTTACGATGAGGATGACCAGGTGGCCCTGGTCCGCCGGGCTCTCCAGGACCTCAACCTCGACGAGCGCCAGTTCGTCCCCCGCGTCCTCAAGACCCTGATCAGCGAGGCCAAGAGCGAACTGCGCGATCCGCACCAGTTCGCCGAGTTCGCCAGCACCTTCCGCGAGCAGGTCGCCGCCCGGGTCTACCGCCGCTACCAGGATCTGCTGCGCGAGGCCCACGCCCTCGACTTCGACGACCTCATCTACTGGACGATCCGCCTCTTCCGCGAGCAGCCAGCGGTGCTCGCCAGCTACCAGGACCGCTACCGCTACTTTCTGGTGGACGAGTTCCAGGACACCGACCGGGCCCAGTACACGCTGATGAAACTCCTGGCCAGCCGCGACCGCAATCTCTGCGTGGTCGGCGACGAGGACCAGTCGATCTACAGCTGGCGGCGGGCCGATATCCGCAACATCCTGCACTTCGAGGACGACTTCCCCGACGCCCGCGTCATCTACCTCGAACAGAACTACCGCTCGACCAAAACCATCCTCGAAGCCGCCCGCCACGTGATCGCCGCCAACCTCCTGCGCAAGGAGAAGCGGCTCTGGACCGAGAACGAGCAGGGGCCGCCCATTCAGCTGGCCGAGACCGCCACCGAAGAAGAGGAGGCCGGCTACGTGGCCGGCGAGATCCTCCGGCTGGTCGAGGAGGGCCCCTACCGCTACGGCGATATCGCCGTCATGTACCGGACCAACGCCCAGTCGCGGGTGCTGGAACAGGTGCTGGTCCGCCGGCGCATCCCCCACACGGTGATGGGGCTGCGCTTCTACGAGCGCAAGGAGGTCAAGGACCTGCTGGCCTATCTCCGCCTCCTGCACAACCCTGAGGACAGCCTGAGCCTGCGGCGGATCATCAACGTCCCTCCCCGGGGCATCGGCGACCGCACGCTGGGCGCCCTCGACCTCTGGGCCCGCCAGCAGCGGGTCTCGCTCTGGACGGCCCTGCGCCGGCTGCGGGGCGACGAGCCGGCCGCCGCCCCGCCCCCGCCCATCGGCGCGCGCGGCCTCCAGTGCCTGCTCGACTTCCTGGCGCTGATCGAGGACCTCCAGACGGCGGCCCGCCAGACCGACCTCCTCACCCTGATGGACCTGGTCCTCCACCGCACCGGCTACGCCGACCACATCCGCGACGGCACCGAGGAGGGCGAGGAGCGCTGGCGCAACCTGAAGGAGCTGGCCACGGTCGCCCTGCCCTACGTCGACCTGCCGCCGCCCCAGGGGCTGGTCGCCTTCCTGGAGGAGACGGCGCTGGCCTCGGAGGTGGATACCCTGCGCGAGGACAGCGACGCGGTGCGGCTCCTCACCCTGCACGCGGCCAAGGGGCTGGAGTTCCCGGTCGTCTTCATCGTCGGTCTGGAGGAGGGACTTTGCCCCCACAGCCGCTCACTGGACGACCCGGTCCGGCTGGAGGAGGAGCGCCGCCTCTTCTACGTGGGGATGACCCGCGCCCGCGAGCGGCTCTACCTGGTCTACGCCCTCCGCCGCAGCCTCTACGGTGGGGTGACCGAGAGCCAGCCCTCGCGCTTCCTCGGCGACATCCCGCCCCACCTGGTCCGGACCCGAGCCCGCCCGTCCGCCCGCCTGGGGCGGTCCCCTGAGCCGGCGCCGGTCGCCGTCCCGGCCGGGCCGGCCCAGCCGCGCTTCCGCCCCGGCGACCGGGTGCGCCACGCCACCTTCGGCGAGGGGGTGGTGCTGCAGAGCACCCTGAGCGGGGGCGACGAGATCGTCACCGTCCTCTTTCCCCGTGTGGGCGAGAAGCGTCTGCTGGCCGGCTACGCCCCGCTGGAACGGCTGCCCTGAGGGGCGGTCAATCCTGGCCGTCGAGCAGCGCCTGCTGGGCCAGCGCCCGCCCCCGGGCGGTCAGGCGCAGAAGACCGTTCCGCCGCTCGACCAGCCCGGCCTGCTCGGCCCGCCGGGCGACCTCGCGGGCGAAGGCCGGCTCCCAGCGCAGGTGCTGGGGCAGGGCGGCCAGGGCCGCCTCGTCGCGCTCGGCGACCGTGCCCTCGTGGGTCAGAAGGTGCATCACCAGCAGCCGCAGGGCGAACTCCCACCGCTGCCGACGGTGGCGCCAGAGGCGGACCAGCAGCCCCCGCTGCGGAGCCCCCAGGAAGGCCAGGGCGAAGAGAAGCCCGCTCAGGCTGACCATCGAGCCAGCGATCGAGGTGTCGAAGGTGTGGGCCAGCCAGTAGCCCCCGACGGCCGCAGCTCCCCCCAGAAGGACGGCCAGAACCAGGACCACCGCCAGCCGCTCGCTGAGCAGCAGCGCCGTGGCCGGCGGCACGATGAAAAGCGCCACCACCAGCACCGCCCCGACCGCGTCGAAGGCCCCGACGGCGGTGAGCGAAACCACGCCCAGGTGCAGGGTGTGAACCAGGGCCGGCGAGAAACCCAGGGCCGCCGCCAGAGCCGGATCGAAGGCGGTCAGCTTCAGTTCCTTGTACAGCCCCAGGACAAAGACCAAGTTGAGGAGCAAAAGCCCCCCCATCAGCCAGGCCCGCCGTGGCCCCAGGTCCAGGTCGCCCATGGTCAGACGGTCAAAGGGGACGAAGGCCAGTTCGCCCAGCAGCACCGCGTCCACGTCCAGGTGGACGTACTCGGCGTACCGCGAGACCAGAATGACCCCCAGGCTGAAGAGCAGCGGAAAGACCAGCCCGATGGCGGCGTCCTCGCGGACCAGGCCGGTGCGCAGCAGCAGCGAGACCAGCCCGACGGTCAGCAGCCCCGTCAGGGCCGCCCCCACGATGAGCAGCGGCGAGTGCAGGTCCCGCGTCAGCAGAAACATCACCACGATCCCCAGGAGCACCACGTGGCTGATGGCGTCGCTCAGCAGCGCCACCCGCCGCAGGACCAGGAAGGTGCCCGAGAGGGCGCAGGCGACGGCCGTGAGCACGGCGACCAGCTGAATCTCCAGCTGCAGACCGATCACAGCCCACCCTCCGCCGGGACCTGTCTTGCGGCTGGCTTCAGGCCCGGCTGTTCATCCTCCACGACGAGCGGCCCCAGAAAGTCCCGGACGGCGGCCAGGCCCTCCGAGGTGAGGACCCAGCGGTCGTCGCCCGCCGGGCGGACCCAGCCCCGCGCGGCCAGGTCGCGCAGGACGGCGCTGGTGCCGCGTCCGCCCAGCGCCTGCAGGGCCTGGACCGGGTGCGGGTGGAAGGGGTCGCCGTGCTGAACCGCCAGCCAGTAGAGCTGACTGAGGATCCGCAGCGGCCGGAGCGCTCGCTCCCGCCGACTGGCCAGCAGCCAGCGCCAGAGGAGCCCACGGTGCGGGGCCACGAGCAGCGAGCCGTAGACCAGCAGACTGGCGCAGACCACGATGGTCGGACCGGTCGGCAGACCGTCGCTCAGGCTGCTCAGGAGCACCCCGCCCAGGCCGGCCAGGGCGCCGAAGAGGGCGGCGAGCAGGACCATCACCCCCAGCCGGTCGGTCCACTGGCGGGCGGCCGCCGCCGGGGCGATGAGCATGGCGCTCATCAGGACCACGCCGACCGTCTGCAGGCCAGCCACGATGGCCAGAACCACCAGGCTGGTCAGGACGACGTCGAGCAGCCGCACCGGCAGGCCCTGGGCTGCGGCGAAGGTCGGATCGAAGGTCAGCAGTTTGAACTCCTTCCAGCCGAGCAGCACCGCCAGGAGGGCCAGGCCGCTGATGGCGGCGATGGTCAGGACGTCGCGCTGCAACAGGGTGGCGGCCTGGCCGAAGAGGAACTTGTCCAGGCCGGCCTGGGCGGCGGTCGGCAGCCGCTGGATGGCGGTCAGGAGCACCAGGCCCGCTCCGAAGAAGACCGAGAGGACGATCCCCAGCGCGGCGTCGGGCTTGAGGGCGGTGTAACTGGTGGTGGCGATGATGAGCAGCGCCCCCAGCCAGGCCGCAGCCGCTGCCCCCAGGAGCAGCAGGGCCGGCTCTTTGCTCTGGGTGAGAAGAAAGGCCAGCGCCAGGCCGGGGAGGGCGGCGTGGCTCATCGCATCCCCCAGCAGACTCTGACGGCGCAGCAGGGCGTAGGTCCCCAGGACGCCGCTGGTCAGGCCCATCAGCAGCGCGCCCGCGCCGACCGTGCGCACCGTGTGGTCGGCGACCAGCTCAAGCGGCATGATCGCCATCTCAGACCACCTCCTTCGACTCGGGGACGGCCAGCCGACCGCCGTAGGTTCGCCGCAGATTCTCCTCGGTGAAGACCGTGGCCACCGGACCGCAGGCGATCCGACGGACGTTGAGGAGCAATACCCAGTCGAAGTATTCGCGGACGGTCTGCAGGTCGTGGTGGACGACCACCACCGTCTTGCCGGCGGCCCGCAGATTCCGCAGAACGGTCAGGATGGCCCGCTCGGTCAGGGCGTCCACCCCGGCGAACGGCTCGTCCATCAGGTAGATCTGGGCGTCCTGGACCAGCGCCCGGGCCAGGAAAACCCGCTGCTGCTGGCCGCCGGACAGCTGGCTGATCTGGCGGTCGGCCAGCGACCGCAGGCCCACCTGGTCCAGCGCGGCCAGAGCCAGCGCCCGCTCCCGTCGGCCGGGGCGGCGGAACCAGCCCAGATGGCCGTAGCGGCCCATCATGACCACGTCGAGAACACTGGTCGGAAAGTCCCAGTCCACCTCGCGATGCTGGGGCACATAGCCGATCAGCCGGCGCACCGCCCCGACCGGCTGACCGAAGATCCGGATCGTGCCGGCAGCCGGGCGGACCAGGCCGAGAATGGCCTTGAGGAGCGTGGTCTTGCCGGCTCCATTGGGCCCGACGATCCCCATCAGCACCCCGGCCGGCACCTGGACGTCCACGTCCCAGAGGACCGGCCGGTCGCGGTAGGCGACGGTGAGGTCGGCCACCTCGATGGCCAGAGGAGCGCTCGCGGGCAGCGGCTGGCTCATGGAGGGCCTCCGGTCGTGGTGGTCTCGGCGGCCAGCGCCTGGACGATGGTGTCGACGTTGGTCCGCATCATCCCGATGTAGGTGGCGGCCGGGGTCCCGGGCTCGCCCAGGGCGTCGGAGTAGAGGGCCCCGCCGATCCGCACCTCCCAGCCGCGAGCCCGGACCGCCTCCTGCACCGCCTCGATGTTGCGGACCGGAACGCTGCTCTCGACGAAGATGGCCCGGATCCGGCGGCGGGCGATGAAATCGGCCAGTTCCTGGACGTCGGCGATGCTGGCCTCGGCCACCGTGCTGATTCCCTGGAGGCCCCGGATCTCGAAGCCGTAGGCCCGGGCGAAGTAGCCGAAGGCGTCGTGGGCGGTGACCAGCACCCGCTGCTCGGGCGGGAGGCGCTGGACCTGAGCCCGGACGTAGGCGTCGAGGGCCTCCAGCTCACGCTGGTAGGCGGCGGCACGGGCCTGGTAGAGGGCGGCGTGGGCCGGATCGCGCTCGGCCAGCACCTGGGCGATAAAAGCCACCACCCGCTGCCAGAGACGGACATCGAACCAGATGTGCGGGTCGGGGTTCCCGCCCGAACCCTCCGGGTAGCGGAGGTCCTCGGGCGGAATGGCCTGGCCGACGGCGCGGGTGGGCACCCAGCGGTCCAGCTGGGCCAGGATGTCGGCCATCTTGGCCTCCAGGTGCAGACCATGGTAGAGAACGAGGTCGGCCCGGGCCAGGCGCAGGACATCGCCCTCACGGGCCTTGTAGAGATGGGGATCGACGCCCGGCCCCATCAGCGCCGTGACCGCGACCCGCTCGCCGCCGACCTGACGGACGGCGTCGGCGATGAGGCTGGTGGTGGTCACCACCCGCACCGGCCGTCCGGCCAGTTCGGCGGCGTCGGCCGGACGCCCCAGAGGCGCGCAGGCGACAACGGCCAGGGTCAGCAACCCCAGCAGGAACCCCAGCCCCGACCATCGCCAGAGAGAACGGGCGTGGGCCAGGCTGACCGGTCGGCGAGCACAGAGATTCAGGCGGGCGCGCCCCATGGTGTGCCTCCCGGCGGGCGGTCAGTCGTCGGGAACCGCCTCGACGAAGATCCGGCTGGCCACCTCGCGGCTGATGGCGTGCTCCTGGTCGCCGACGCGGAGGTGGACCGGGCCGTTGAAGGGGGCGACGGCCAGGATGTGTACCCCGGCGCCGGGGACCAGCCCCAGGCTGGTCAGATAGCGCAGGAGGGCCGCATCGCTGTCGGGCACCCGGCGGACACAGGCCCGGGCGCCAGCCGGAAGATCGGCCAGCGGGGCGTAGCGGGTCTCCTCCAGCCGGCCCTCTTTGGTGGGGATCGGATCGCCGTGGGGGTCGGTGGTCGGATGGCCCAGGGCGGCGTCGATGGTGTCCTCCAGCTGATCCGAGAGGGCGTGCTCCAGCCGTTCGGCCTCGGCGTGGACGGCGTCGAGCGGCATGTTGAGGGCCCGGGCCAGGAAGAGCTCCCACAAGCGGTGGTGGCGGATGACCTCCAGGGCGATGCGCGCCCCCTTCTCGGTCAGTTCAACGCCCCGGTAGGGAGTGTGGCGCAGCAGCCCCAGCTCGGCCAGCCGCTGGACCATGTTGGTGGCGGCCGGCGGGGTCACCCCCAGTTTCTCGGCGATGGCCGAGGTGGGCACCCGCCCCTGCTGCCGCTGGAGCTTGTAGATGATCTTGAGGTAGTCCTCGACCGGCTGGCTCATCGGCTCTCCCGCGCCGGAAATTTAACTTGAATGAAATTCTCTTTTCACTATACTGCCAACCCGGATTTTTGTCAAGTGAGATCGTCGGCCGGGGCCCCTTGACGCCCCCAACCGGGCCGGCTATGCTGGCGGGCAGCGACTGCACCGACGGGAGGGGCAGAGGATGCGGCCCAATAAAGTCAAGCGACTGCTCCGCGAGGGCAAGCCGGCCATCGGCACCTGGATCGGGGCCCAGAGCCCGCTCCTGGCCGAGCTCCTGGCCCACGCCGGCTTCGACTGGCTGGTCGTCGACTGCGAGCACGGCGAGACCGATGTCGCCCACGTCCAGGCGATGCTCCAGGCCATCAGCACCACCGACACCGTGCCCATGGTGCGGATCCCCTGGAACGATCCGGTCTATTTCAAGCGGGTGCTGGATGCCGGAGCCTATGGGGTGGTCGTGCCGATGGTGCTGAGCCGGGCCGACGCCGAGCGGGCGGTCCAGGCCAGCAAGTATCCCCCAATGGGCAGCCGGGGGATCGGCGGGACGCGCGGGCGTCTCTACGGGGGACCGGACTACCTGGAGAAGGCCAACGAGGAGATTGTGCTGCTCGTGCAGATCGAGCACGCCGAGGCGGTCCGCAACGCCGAGGCCATCCTCTCGGTCGACGGCGTCGACGGCTGCTTCATCGGCCCCAACGACCTCTCGGCCTCGCTGGGCCTGCTGCCCGGTCCGGGACCGGCTGACCCGCGCTTCCAGGAGGCGGTGGCCACGGTCCTGGCCGCCGCCCGCCGCTGTGGCAAGGCGGCCGGCATCCACACCTTCGACGTCGCCTCACTCCTCCAGCGCCAGCGCGAGGGCTTCCAGTTCCTGGCCCTCGGCAGCGACCTGCGCTTCCTCAGCCAGGCCGTCGGCGAGGCCCTGACCGCCGTCCGTCGGGCGCTGGCCTGATCGCTTTTCGCGGACGGAGGGAGGCCGTGCTCCGCCGGACGCTCCGCGGCCTGATCCTGATCGGTGGGTTGCTCGTGGGCTGTGGCGCGCCGGCGACCCCTCCGCCGGCCCCGCCCGCGCCGACCCTCCCCTCGCCGGCGGACCCGGTCGCCGGGCCGACCGCGACGCCCGTGGCCACCCCGGCCGCCCTGACGAACGCTCCGGTCGCCCCAACGCCGGGCTCGCCCCCGCCGGCGCCCACCGCCCGCCCGACGGCGATGGCGCCGACTCCCACGCCGGCGGAGGGAACGCGGGCCACGGCCGAGGAGGGGTCGGGTTCGCCCGAGAGCCTCCTCCCGACGGCCACGCCGCCCCCGCCGGCGCGCCGGCCAGCCGGCCGGCGGGTCATCGCCCTCGACCCCGGCCACGGGGGACCAGAGGTCGGGGCGGTCTCGCCGGAGGGCGATCTCCGAGAGAAGGATGTCAATCTCCAGATCGCCCTGAAACTGGCGGCCCGGCTGCGGGCGGCGGGCTTTGCGGTGGTCCTGACCCGCGACAGCGACCGGGCCGTCAGCCCGCTCTACCGTGGCGGGGGGTATGCCGGTGGACTGCAGTACGACCTCCAGGCCCGCATCGACATCGCCAACAACGCCGGCGCCGACCTCTTTCTCTCCATCCACAACAACGGCGGCCCGCCCAGCGAGTCGGGCACCGAGGTCTGGTACAACCGGGACCGGCCGTTCGCGGACCGCAACCTGGCGCTGGCCCGCCTGGTCCAGACCCACCTGGTGCAGGCGATCCGGGCGCTGGGCTATCCGGTCCGCGACCGGGGCATCAAAGACGACAGCCACTTCCGGGTGTTCCGCGGGCGGACCTATAACATCTATGTCCTCGGCCCGGGCACCGGGCCGCGTCCCCATCCGCCGACCCAGATGCCGGGCGTTCTGGGCGAATCGCTCTTTCTCTCCCATCCGGGCGATGCGGCCATGCTCCGGCAGGAGCGGACCCTCGAGGCCATTGCCCAGGGCTACCACCGCGCCATCCAGGCCTATTTTCAGGCCTACCCCGACTGAACAGAACTTGCCACCCGTCTTCGCCGGTGCTATCCTCCGCTGAGGAAGATCACCAGGGAGGGCGTGGTGGTCGCGGAGCCGGGAGTCGTGGCGGTCGTTCGTCATCCGCGTCTTGGGGCGGTGGAGGCGCTCATTGAGCAGGCCATCGCCGAGCGGGTCTTCCCGGGGGCGGTGCTGGCCGTCGTCGGGCCGGACGGTCTCCTGCACCTGGCGGCCTACGGTCAGCTGAGCTACGGACCGGATGCGCCGCCAGCGGCGGTCGATACGCTCTACGATCTGGCCTCGCTGACCAAAGTGGTGGGGACGACCACGGCGGTCATGCGGCTGGTCGAGCGGGGGCTGCTCGACCTCGACCGGCCGGTCGGGGCCGACTGGCCGGCGTTCGCCGTGGGCGAGCGGGCCCGGATCCGGCTGGTCCATCTCCTGACCCACAGCGCCGGCCTCCCGCCGGTCTTTCCGGGCCATTTCCCGGTGTATTTTCGGGGCCGGACGCCCAGCCGGGAGGAGATCTACGAGGAGGTGGCCCGCCGGCCGCTGGAATATCCTCCCGGCACCCGGACGGTCTACAGCGACCTGGGCTTCCTGGTCCTGGGCCGCCTGCTGGAGGCTCTGGTCGGGCCGCTCGACCTCTGGTTCTGGCGGGAGATCTTCGCCCCCCTCGGCATGGTCCAGACCGGCTTCAATCCCCCGCGGGCCTGGCGGGCCCGCTGCGCCCCGACCGAGCTCTGCCCCTGGCGGGGGCGCCTGCTGATCGGGGAGGTCCATGATGAGTGCGCCTTCGCCATGGGGGGTGTCGCGCCCCACGCCGGCCTTTTCAGCGTCGCCGCCGATCTCGCCCGCTTCGCCCGTCTCTTTCTCAATGACGGCCGGCTCGACGGCCAGCCGTGGCTTCACCCCGAGACGATCCGTCTCTTCACCACCCGCGCCGGGCTGGTGCCGGGGAGCAGCCGGGCGCTGGGCTGGGATACCCCGTCGCCCACCAACGCGGCGGGCCAGCGGATGTCGCCCCGGGCCTTCGGCCACACCGGCTTCACCGGGACCTCGCTCTGGGTCGATCCGGAGCGCGGTCTGGCGGTGATCCTCCTCAGCAACCGGGTCCACCCCTGCCGGCAAAACACCCGGATCATCGCCTTTCGCCCCCGCCTGCACGACGCTGTTTTCGCCGCTCTCGCCTGAGCGCCGGCCGTGGCCCCGTGCTATAATCCCCCCAAGGCGAGCGGAAGGAGAGACGCGCTGATGACCGAGCAGATGACCCGATGGCAGCGCCTGCGGGCGGCGGTCCGTGGCGAGCCGGTCGACCGGCCGCCGGTGGCCTTCTGGCGCCATTTCTACGAGCGCGAGGACACCGTCGAGGGCCTGGCGGAGGCGATGGTCGCCTGGACCCGGACCTGGGGCTGGGACCTCCTCAAGGTCAACCCGCGGGCCAGCTACCACGTCGAGGACTGGGGCGTGCGGGTGCGCTTCAGCGGTCAGCCCCACCTGAAGCCCACGGTCGTCGACTATCCGGTCAAGACCCCGGCCGACTGGGCCCGGATCGAGCCCCTGCCCATCGACCAGGGAGTGCTGGGCGACCATCTCCGGGCCCTCCGGCTGATCCGCCAGGCGCTGGGCGACGAGGTCCCCTTCATCATGACCATCTTCACCCCGCTCTCCCTGGCCGGCGACCTGGTCGGCGCCGACGCCCAGCTGCGGCGCGACCTCCAGGAGCATCCCCGGGCAGTCCACCGGGCGCTCGAGGCCATCACCGACACCTTTGTCCGCTACGCCCGGGCCTGCCTGGCGGCCGGGGCCAGTGGCATCTTCCTTGCCACCACCTCCTGGGCCAGTCGGAATGTTCTGACCGACGCTCAGTACCAGGAGTTCGGCCGGCCCTACGACCTGCAGGTGCTGGCGGCGGTGGCCGAGGCCCCGTTCAACGTCCTGCACGTCTGCGGCGAGAACAATATGCTCGATCTCCTGGCCGACTATCCGGTGGCGGCCGTCAACTGGGCCGCGACCGACCCGAGCAATCCCTGCCTGGCCGACGGCCTGAAACTGGTTCCGGGGGCGGTGATGGGCGGCGTCAGCCACGCCGCTCTCCTGGCCGAGACGCCGGCCCAGGTCGAGGCCGAGATCTACGAAGGCTTCCGGCAGACCGACGGCCGGCGCTGGATCGTCGCCGGCAGCTGCTCGATTCCGACCCAGAGCCGGCCGGAGAACCTGCAGGCGGTCTGGCGGGCGGTTACCAGCACTGAATGAAGGAGGAGCCCCATGCGGTTGGTGGGAAAGCGCGTGGCGATCTTGGCCGAGAACGACTACGAGGACCTCGAGCTTCTCTATCCCATGCTGCGCCTGCGCGAGGAGGGGGCCGAGGTCACCATCGTCGGCTCCGGGAGCGCCTCGGTCTACCACAGCAAACACGGTTACCCGGTCAAGGTCGATGTCCAGGCCGATGAGGTCTCGGCCGACCACTTCGACGCGGTGATCGTGCCGGGCGGCTGGGCGCCGGACCGCCTGCGGCGCTACCCGGCGGTCCTGAAGCTGGTCCGCGATCTCCACGATCAGGGCAAGGTGGTGGCGGCCATCTGCCACGCCGGCTGGGTGCTCATCTCGGCCGGCATCCTGCGTGGGCGGACGGTGACCGCCGTCAGCGCCATCAAGGATGATATCGTCAACGCCGGCGCCACCTACGTCGACCGCGAGGTGGTCCGCGACGGGAACATCATCACCGCGCGCGTGCCGGCGGATCTCCCGGCCTTCTGCCGGGAGATCATCGCCGCCATGGAGGGGCGGGCCGGCGCGGCCAAATAATCAGGCGGCACGCCGATGACCGGCGAACGACCCGGCTTTACCACCCGCGCCGTTCACGCCGGCGAGCACCCCGACCCGACGACCGGGGCGGTGGTTCCGCCGGTCCACCTCAGCACCACGTTCGCCTTCCCCTCGGCCGAGGCCGGGGCGGCCCTCTTCGCCGGCGAGCGGCCGGGCTACATCTACACCCGGCTGGGCAACCCGACGGTGGCCGTCCTCGAGGCCAAGGTGGCCGATCTGGAGGGCGGCGAGGCGGCCCTGGCCACCGCCTCGGGGATGGCCGCCATCGCCACCGTCCTGCTGACCCTCCTGGGCGATGGCGGCCACGTGGTCTGCACCGGCGCCCTCTACTCGGCCACCTACGACCTCCTGGCCCGCCGGCTGCCGGCCTTCGGGATCCGCACCACCTTCGTCGACGCCACCGACCCGGCCGCCTTCGCCCGGGCCATCACCCCCGAGACCCGTCTCCTCTACGTCGAGACGCCGGGCAATCCCACGCTCACCCTCACCGACATCGCCGCCGTGGCCACGGTCGCCCGTCAGCACGGTCTGCCGCTGGTGGTGGACAACACCTTCGCCACCCCGTATCTCCAGCAGCCCCTGGCCCTGGGGGCCGACATCGTGGTCCACAGCGCCACCAAATACCTCAGCGGCCACGGCGACGCCGTGGCCGGGGTCGTCGTCGGCCGGCGGGCGTTCATCGCCGCCTGCCGGGAGGCGACGCTGGCCGACTTCGGCGGCGCCCTGAGCCCGCTGACCGCTTACCTGGTCCTGCGGGGCCTTCCCACCCTGGCCCTGCGGATGGAGCGGCACTGCGCCAACGCCCAGCGGGTGGCCGCGTACCTCAGCCAGCACCCCAAGGTCGCCTGGGTCCGCTACCCCGGTCTGCCCTCGCATCCCCAGCATGCGCTGGCCCGCCGGCAGATGCGGGGCTTTGGCGGCATGGTCTGCTTCGAACTGGCCGGCGGTCTGGCGGCCGGGCGGGCGCTCCTCAACGCCGTGCGCCTCTGCACCCTGGCGGTCAGCCTGGGCGATGTCCGGACGCTCATCACCCATCCGGCCTCGACCACCCACCATCAGGTGCCAGCGGAGCGGCGGCGGGCGATGGGGATCACCGACGGACTGGTCCGCCTCTCGGTGGGCATCGAGGATCCGGACGACATCGTCGCCGACCTGGAGCAGGCCCTGGACCGGGTGCCCTAGAAGCCGGAGATCTCCTCCAGGCTGCGCCCCTTTGTCTCCTCGCCCAGCGCCCAGACCACCAGCCCGCCGATCAGCAGAAGGGCGGTGAAGACCAGGAAGACCGCGAACTGGCTGCCCCCGAAGAGGGCCAGGAGCAGCCCGACGGTGGAGGGGCCGAGGATCCCGCCGAACCGGCCCGCAGCGGCGGCCAGGCCGGCCCCGGTGCCCCGCAGCCGGGTCGGGTAGAGTTCGGGGGTGTAGGTGTAGACCACGCCCCAGGCGCCCAGGTTGAAGAAGGCGATCACCGCCCCCCAGAGGAGAATCTGGGCCACGTCGGGGGTCGGGCTCAGGCTCTGCTGGGCGAAGAAGAAGGCCCCCAGCGCGTTCAGCAGGAGGAAGGTCACGAGCGTGCTCTTGCGCCCCCAGCGCTCGACCAGGTAGGCGGCGCTGAAGTAGCCGGGGATCTGGAAGGACCGAGATGACCAGGTTGAGCAGGAAGGCCTGGCTCAGGCCGAAGCCCTTGGCCACCAGCAGGCTGGGGAGCCAGGTAAAGATGCCGTAGTACGAGAAGACCATAGCGAACCAGAGGATCCAGAGCATCAGCGTCCGCCGGGCCAGCCCCGGGCCGAAGAGCGCCGCCAGGGTCGCCCGCGGGGCTGGCCGTGGCCCGGCGTGCACGGCTGGTGTCGGGGCGACCGGCGGAGCGACGCCCGTCTCCTGCTCGATGGCCCGGACCACCGCCTCGGCCTCGGCCACCCGCCCCCGGCTCAGCAGGTAGCGCGGCGACTCCGGGATGCCCCGGCGCAGGATGAAGACATAGAAGGCCGGCAGCGCCCCGATGAGAAAGGCCGCCTGCCAGCCCCAGGTCGGGATGACCAGGTAGCCGATGAGGGCGGCCAGGACCGAACCGTAGGCCCAGAAACTCTCCAGGATGACCAGGAGAAAGCCCCGGTGACGGGCCGGGGCGAACTCGCTGACCAGAGTGCTGGCCACCGGCAGTTCGCCTCCCAGCCCGATGCCGGCCAGGAAGCGGATGACGGCCAGCGCGACCGCGTTCCCGGCCAGGGCCGAGAGGCCGGTCAGGAGCGTGTAGAGCAGCAGCGTCGCCTGGAAGACAGCCTTGCGCCCCCACCGGTCGGCCAGAAAGCCGGCGACGGCCGCTCCGACAAACATCCCGGCCAGGTTAGCGCTGATGATGAACCCGGCGGTCTGTGGGTCCAGCCCCCAGGTCGCCCGGATCGCCGCCACCACCGCGCCCACCAGCAGGATGTCCATGGCGTCGAACATCCAGCCCAGGCCCGCCAGGAGCACGAGTTTCCAGTGAAAGCGCGAGAGCGGCAGTCGGTCCAGGCGAGCGGTGTAGAGATCGATGGTCTGGGCCATGGCCCCTCCCGGTCGCGCGCTCAGGCCGCCGGGGCGGTGCGGGCCAGCCGCCACCAGCGCCAGAGGAGCAGCGGCGTGGCCACCAGAAAGACCACCAGGCTGATGACCTGCGCCTGTTGCAGCCCGAGCAGCACCACCTGTTCCTGCCGGACGAAGGTCAGGAAGAAGCGACCGAGCGCGTAGAGGCTGAGGTAGGTCAGGAAGACCAGGCCGTCGGCCGGCGGGCGCAGACGCAGCCGCCAGAGCAGCCCCAGGACCAGCGCGTTCCAGAGCATCTCATAAACGGGGTAGGGATGGGTCGGCTGACCCAGCTCCGGAGCCAGGGCGTCCGGATGGACGTAGACGAACGACCAGGGGAGAGTGCTGGGGCCGCCGGCGGCGTCGCCGTTGATGATGCAGCCCAGCCGTCCCACCGTCTGGCCGAGCAACAGGCCCGGCGCGGCCGCGTCCAGGGCCGGCAGGAGCGGCAGGCGGCTCAGACGGGCGTAGAGGAGGCCACCGGCCAGGCCGCCGATGATCCCTCCCCAGATGGCCAGCCCTCCCTGCTGGACGGCCAGGATGAGCGTCGGGTTCTGGAGATAGAAGTCGAGGCGGTCGACCACGTGGAAGAGGCGGGCGCCGACGACCGCTCCGACCACGCCCCACAGAGCGGTGGAGTAGGCCTTCTCCTCGTCCAGGCCCTTGCGCCGGGCCTCCCGCAGGGCCAGACTCACGCCGAGGGCGATGGCCAGGGCGATCATCAGCCCGTACCAGCGGACGGCCAGCGGGCCCAGGCGCACGATCACCGGATCGATGGCGATCACCAGAAACGACATCGCGGCTCTCCCGGCGATAACGGTGTCACCTCGGTTATAGAGTGGCGGGGGAGCCGGTGTCAAGACAGGTCGGCTGGCGCGTCTGGCGGGGAGGCGCCGGCGGGCCGGCCCGGACGGCGGCCGTCAGGCGGGGTCCGGGGGCGTCGGGCCGGCCGGAAGCAAGGTCGGGTAAGCGCTGATCTTCTCCCAGTCGTTCAGGCTGATGGCCACCAGGTTGCGCTGGATGCGCCGGCTCAGCGAGGCCAGCACGTCCCCCGGCCCGATCTCGACCACGGTGGTGACGCCGCTCTCGACCATGGCCCGGACCGACTGGGTCCAGCGGACCGACTCGCAGATGTGGTGAACGAGTTCGCGGCGGACCTCCTCGGCCGAGCGGATCATCTGGGCCGTGATGTTGGAGATGACCGGAATCTGGGCGTCGCGGATGCCGAAGCGCTGGACGATCTCGGCGAACTGCTCGGCGGCCCGGCGCATCAGCGGCGAGTGGGCGGCGATGCTGACCGCCAGCTGGACCACCCGGCGGGCGCCCTCGGCGATGGCCAGCTCGATGGCCGCCGCCAGCGCCGGGAGTTCGCCGGAGAGCACGATCTGCGAGGGGGCGTTGTAGTTGGCCGGCCAGACCAGCCCCAGGTTCTGGACCCGCCGGCAGATATCCTCCAGAATGCGGTGGTCCAGCCCGATGACCGCCGCCATGCCGCCGGGACGCTCCTGGCCGCTCTCCTGCATCAGCCGGCCCCGCTCGCGGACCAGCAGAACGGCCTCGCGGAAGTCGAGGGCGTTGCTGGCCACCAGGGCGGCGTACTGGCCCAGGCTGTGGCCGGCCACCACCTGGGGCTGGAGGAGGGAGCTCCGATGGCCCCAGCGTTCGCGCAGGGCGGCCAGAATGGCCACACTCACGGTCAGGATGGCCGGCTGGGCGTTGATGGTCTGACGCAGCGCCTCCTCCGGGCCTTCGAAGATCAGCTGGCGGAGCCTGATCCCCAGGATCTCCTCCGCCTGGTGGAAAACCTGACGGGCGGCGGGCGAGGCGTCGTAAACGTCCTTGCCCATGCCCACGTACTGTGACCCCTGCCCGGGGAAAACAAACGCCAGGTGCGATGACCCTGTCTCCACTCTCGACCTCCTCGGGTCAAGCCTCCTCTCCTGACCGCTTCACATCGCCAGTCCGCCGTCGACCTGGATGACCTGCCCGGTGATGTAGGCCGCCCGTTCGCTGACCAGAAACGCCACCACCTCGGCCACCTCCTCAGGCTGGCCGAAGCGGCCGACCGGGATCTGGGCGAGAATGCTCTCCTTGACCTTCTCCGGGAGCCCGGCGGTCATATCGGTCTCGATGAAGCCCGGGGCCACGGCGTTCACCGTGATGTTGCGGCTGGCCACCTCGCGGGCGGTGGCCTTGGTCAGCCCGACAAGCCCGGCCTTGGCGGCGGCGTAATTGGCCTGGCCGGCGTTGCCGACGAGCCCGGCGACCGAGGAGATGTTGACGATCCGGCCCCAGCGCTGGCGCAGCATCGGCCGCAGCGCCGCCCGCGTGCAGAGAAAGGCCCCCCGGAGGTTGGTGGTCAGAACCGTGTCCCAGTCGGTATCGGACATCCGGATGAGCAGGGTATCGCGCAGGACGCCGGCGTTGTTGACCAGGATATCGAGCCGGCCCCACTCCGCGAGGACACGGCCGACCAGATCGTCGGCCACGCCCGCCTGGCCGACATCCCCCGGCAGGAGCAGCGCGCTCCCGCCGGCGGCGCTGATCTCCTGGGCCACCGCCTGGGCGGCCGCGGCGTTGGCCCGGTAATTGATGGCGACCCTGGCGCCCATCGCCGCCAGTTTCTGGGCGATGGCCCGCCCGATGCCCCGTGACCCACCCGTCACCAGGGCGACCCGTCCGGCTAACTCCACCGCCTCCTCCTCACCGCTCCGGTCTCGGCTCCCCGCCCGCCGGCGGCCGCGCCGGCGTCCGGCGGTGGCCGTTGGGCCCCGCCAGGCCGTTCTCCCGCCCGCCCAGGGCGGCCAGCCGGCGGCTGGTCCGCCGGGCCAGGGAGCGCAGCCCCGCCTCCGGCCCCCAGAGGCTGTGCAGCACCTGCTTCCACCAGGGGTGACGAACGGCCGCCGGGGCCCCCCACTGGACGACAGCCGCCGCCCAGGTCAGACCGGCCCCGAAGCCGACCATCGCCAGGTAATCGCCCGGCTTGACCCGCCCCTCGGCGATCGCCTCGCAGAGGGCGATGGGGATCGAGGCGGCGGAGGTGTTGCCGTAGCGGTCGACGTTGGTGTAGACCTTCTCCGGCGGCAGGCCCAGTGTCCGGGCGGCCGACTGGATGATGCGGATATTGGCCTGGTGGGGGATGAAGAGCGCCAGGTCCTCCACCGTCAGCCCGGCCTCCTTCAGCACCTGCTGGGTGGCCCGGACGACGGTGTTCACCGCGAACCGGTAGACCTCGTTACCGTTCATCCGCAGGTAGTGCAGCCGGTTCTGGACCGTCTCCAGGCTGGCCGGCTGGCGGGAGCCCCCGGCCGGGATGTAGAGAAGGTCGACCCCCGAGCCGTCGGCCCCCAGCGTGTAGGCCAGAAGCCCGGTCGGCCGGTCGCTTTCATGGAGCAGGACCGCCCCGGCCCCGTCGCCGAAGAGGATACAGGTCCGGCGGTCGGTGAAATCCAGGATACGGGTCAGGGTGTCGGCCCCGATGACCAGGACGTTGCGGTACATCCCGGCGGCGATGAGGGCCGTGCCCATCGCCAGGGCGTAGACGAACCCGGAGCAGCCGGCGTTGATATCCACGGCGCCGGCCCGACCGGCCCCCAGGGCGTCCTGGACCTGGCAGGCGACGGCCGGGAGGGGGTAGTCTGGCGTGCAGGTGGCGACGATGATGAACTCCAGCCGGGCCGGGTTGAAGTCGGCCACCGCCAGCGCCTCCTGGGCAGCGCGGACCGCCATGGTGGCGGTGGTCTCTTTGGGGCCGGCCATGCGCCGTTCGACGATGCCGGTGCGGGTCCGGATCCACTCGTCGGTGGTCTCGACCAGCCGCTCCAGGTCGCGGTTGTGCAGGACCTTGGGCGGCACGTATTTGCCCCAGCCGATGATCTCGGCGTACCTTTTCACGCCTTGCCTCCTCTGGGGGCCCGGTGGCCGCTCGTCGGCATGGCTACTCCAGCCGGCGGAAGATCAGACAGGCGTTGTGGCCGCCCAGGCCGAGCGAGTTGGAGAGGGCGACCCGGAGCCGGGCCGGGCGGGCCTGGTTGGGGACGTAGTCGAGGTCGCAGTCGGGGTCGGGGTAGCGATAGTTGATGGTCGGCGGGATGATCTGGTCGCGCAGAGCCAGGACGCAGACCATCGCCTCGACCGCGCCGGCCGCGCCCATCATATGCCCGGTCATGGACTTGGTCGAACTGACCGCCAGCCGGTAGGCGTGCGCGCCGAAGACCGTTTTGATGGCGGCGGTCTCGAACTTGTCGTTGAGCGGCGTGCCGGTGCCGTGGGCGTTGATGTAGTCCACCTCCTCCGGGCGCAGGCCGGCCTTGCGCAGCGCCATGGCCATGGCCCGGGCGGCGCCCTCGCCGTTCTCGGCCGGAGCGGCCAGGTGGTAGGCGTCGTTGGTGGAGCCGTAGCCGATGACCTCGGCGTAGATCCGCGCGCCCCGGGCCCGGGCGTACTCGTAGTCCTCCAGGACCAGGATGGCGCAGCCCTCGGCCATCACAAAGCCCTGGCGGGTGCGGTCGAAGGGGCGGCAGGCCCGCTCCGGGCACTCGTTGTCCATCGCCAGAGCCCGCATCACCGTGAACCCGGCCAGCACCACCGGCACCAGGGCCGCTTCCGTGCCCCCGGCGATGACCGCCCGGGCGTCGCCCCGGCGGATGGTCTCGGCCGCCTCGCCGATGGCGTGGCCGCCGGTGGCGCAGGCCGAGACGACGGCCATGTTGGGGCCTTTGGCTCCCAGAACGATGGCCACCTGGCCCGAGGCGGTGTCGGGGATGAGGTTCTGCAGGCAGAAGGGACTGACCCGGGCCGGCCCTTTCTCCTCCAGGGTCTTCTGGGCGTCGAGCAGCGTCTTGATCCCGCCGACGGCGCTGCCGATGATGACGCCGACCTCCTCGGGTGCCTCGCCGATCTCCAGGCCGGCGTCGCGGACCGCCTCCTGAGCGGCGGCCACCGCGAACTGGACGTTGCGGTCGAGGCGCCGGGCCTCTTTGGCGTCGATGTACCGCAGGGGGTCGAAGCCCTTGACCTCGCCGGCGATCTGCACGGCGAAGGGCGAGGGGTCAAACAGGGTGATGCGACCGATGCCCGAGCGGCCAGCACAGAGGGCCGCCCAGGTGGTGGGCACATCCAGCCCGAGCGGGGTCACCGCCCCCAGACCGGTGACAACGACCCGGCGGTGCACAGTCTCCTCCGTGGCGGCGTCTCCTCGTCAGGACAAACACCACCAGCCGCCGCTGGTTACGGACCCCGCGCATTATACCACAGCCGGTCAAGCGGGTCGTCGCGGCGAGGGGCCGACCGCACGGGGAGACGGCGACCTCCCTCTACCTTGGCTGCTCCGGATATGGTATCATGGAAGGGAGTCTGAGAAGACGGGGGAGTCTCTTCACGGAGGAGCGCCACGATGACGTCGCGGAACACCCTCAAAACCGTTGTTCTCCTGGCGGCCCTGACCGGTCTCCTGCTGGTGATCGGTCGCCTGATCGGCGGTCCGGAGGGGATGGTTGTCGCCCTGGCCTTCGCCTTTCTGATGAACTTTGTCGCCTACTGGTTCTCCGACCGGATCGCCCTGGCGATGGCGGGGGCCCGTGAGGTCAGTTATCAGGAGGCGCCGGACCTGCACCGGCTGGTCGAGCAGCTGGCCCAGTACGCCCGGCTGCCCAAGCCGCGGGTCTACCTCATCGACTCGCCCTCCCCCAACGCCTTCGCCACCGGGCGCGACCCCGCGCACGCGGCGGTGGCGGTGACGACCGGTCTGCTCAGTCTCCTCGACCGGGAGGAGCTGGCCGGGGTGATCGCCCACGAGCTGGCCCATATCAAGAACCGCGACACCCTCATCGCCAGTGTGGTGGCGACCATCGCCGGGGCCATCACCATGCTGGTGCATATGCTCCAGTGGGCGCTCATGTTCGGGATGGGGCGGCGCGACGACGAGGACCGCGCCGGCCTGGCCGAGACGGTGGGCGCGCTGCTCATGATCCTGTTTGCGCCGCTGGTCGCCACCCTTATCCAGCTGGCCATCTCGCGGGCCCGCGAGTTCGAGGCCGACGCCACCGGCGCCCGGATCACCGGCAACCCGCTGGCGCTGGCCAGCGCGCTGGAGCGGATCGAAGCGGCGGTCCGCTTCTACCCGATGGCGGTGGACCCGGCCGCCTCGCACCTGTTTATCGTCAATCCCCTGAGCGGGGAGACGCTGCTCAAGCTGTTCAGCACCCACCCGCCGGTCGCCGAGCGCGTCGCCCGCCTGCGGGAGATGGCCATGCGGCCGAGCAGTTATCTCTACAGCCGCTGAAGGCCGGCGGCGGGTGGTGCGGAGCCTTCCACCCGCCGTTTTCTTAAGGGCAGGGATAGCGCACGTTGAGCGACGCCTGGCTAGTCGACGCCGCCTTTCGCCTCGGCGTCGTCTTCGCCATTCTTTTCGTCAACGCCTTCTTCGTCGCGGCCGAATTCGCCATCGTCACCATCCGCCGCACCCAGGTCGAGCAGATGGTCGAGGAGGGCGTGCCGCTGGCCCGCTCGGTCCAGCGCGGCGTGCTCGATCCGGACAGTTTCATCGCCGCCGCCCAGCTGGGCATCACCATGGCCAGCCTGGCCCTCGGGTGGGTGGGCGAGCCGACGCTGGCCGCTCTTCTGGAGTCGCTCTTCGCCTTTCTCCCGGCCCCCTGGGCGGCCATCTCGGCCCACTCGGTGGCGGTGACCATCGCCTTCGCCATCATCACCGCGCTCCATGTTATCCTGGCCGAGCAGGTGCCCAAGGTCATGGCCATCCAGTACGCCGAGCAGGTCGCGCTGGCGACCGCGCCGCTGACGCTCCTCTTCGGCCGGCTCTTCTGGCCGTTCATCTGGCTGATCAGCGGCGCCACCCGGCTGCTTCTGCGGCTGCTGGGGCTCCGTCCTCCGGTCGGGCACTATCTCGTCCACTCGGTCGAGGAGTTGAAGATGCTGGTGACGGCCAGCCGCGAGGCGGGCGTGCTTGAGGAGGCCGAGGAGGAGATCGTCGAGCGGGCCTTCGACTTCGGCGAGTTGACCGCCCGCGAGGTGATGGTGCCCCGGACCGAGATGGTGGCCATTCCCATCGGCATCCGGCTGGGGGAGCTGCTCGATCTGGTCACCCGGTCGCCGCACACCCGCTTCCCGGTCTACGAGAACACCATTGACAACATCGTCGGGATCCTGCACATCCGCGATCTTTTGCGGGTCCTGGCCGAGCGCCTGCCGCGGGATGAGCCCTTCGACCTGCGGCCGCTGATGCGCCCGGCGCTGGTCGTCCCCGAGACGGTGACCACCACCCAGCTGCTGAACGAGATGCGCCGGCGCAAGACCCATATCGCCATCGTGGTCGACGAATTCGGCGGGACGGCCGGCCTGGTGACCCTGGAGGACCTGCTGGAGCGGCTGGTGGGCACGGTCCAGGACGAGTTCGAGCCGCCGCAGATCGACATTCAGCCCCAGCCGGACGGCACCGTTCTCATCAACGGGCTGGTCCTCATCGGCGAGGTCAACGAGCGTCTCAAACTCCACCTGCCGGAGGAGGAGTACGACACGGTCGGCGGCTACGTCTTCGGCCAGCTGGGTCGCAAGCCCGAGGTCGGCGACGAGGTGCCGGCCAATGGCGGCCGGCTGCGGGTCGAGGCGGTCGACGGATTGCGCGTCGCCCTGGTCCGGTACATCCCGCCGGCCGGGGTGGCGGCGGTGGCCGTCGAGGATTAGCCGTCGGGCGGGCGCTCGCCGCGTAGCCGGGCGATCTCGCGGTCGATCGCCTGGACCGCCTGGTAGTCCTCGTGGTAGAGGCGGTAGCAGCGGTCGATGTAGAGCTCGGCCAGCCGCTGCCCCTGCGGGCCGGGCTGCCGGACCGCGGTGAGGATCTCCTCAGGCCGATACTTGGCCGGCAGGGCCTGGACCAGGTGGTGCATCTCCAGGAGCGCCTCCTGCTCCAGCGCCCGGTCGCCGCAGTCGAGGGCGTAGCGCAGTTT
The DNA here is from genome assembly GCA_034433795.1 of Chloroflexota bacterium. Taxonomy (GTDB): domain Bacteria; phylum Chloroflexota; class UBA6077; order FW602-bin22; family DAOUAE01; genus DAOUAE01. The sequence continues at coordinate 33,632 of DAOUAE010000002.1, read as the reverse complement.
GCCCACCAGTTTGGCCAGCTCGGCCAGGCGCTCCTGCTCGCTCAGCAGACGGTAGAGGACCGCCGGGACGGGCACCGCCGGCTCCGATTCGGGCTCCGCCGGCGGCCGCTGCAGATGCTCGTCGTAGAGCCGGGCGTACTCCTGGGCGATCTCGGCCACCCGCAGCATCAGCGTCTCGGGCGTCTCGCTGACCGTCCCGCCATCGAGCAGATCGTCCGCGCGCCGGGCCGCCAGCCGCTCCAGCCAGGAGCGGCTCTCGACCGGCTCCGGCACCGGCGGGAACGGCACGACCGAGAGGCTGGCCACCGTCGGCAGCCGGCCGGCCAGCAGCGGCGGGATATATTTGCTCAGATCCAGCCGGATGGGCAGGACCACCAGGTAGGTGGCCAGGACCTGGCCCGAGGGCTCGCCCTGGAAGAAGAGCAGAGCGTGCCCTTTCGGCTGATCGGCTGTCCCACGGACAAAGGTCCAGGTCATGTTCTCACCACGCTCTCCTCCGCTCCTCACCCGCGGGCGAGCCAGTCGGCCAGCAGCCGGTCATCCGGCGGCCAGCCGGTCCGTCGCCAGCGCTCGCGGCCGGTGGCGTCCAGCAGGACGAAGGTCGGCACCTGCTCGACCCGCCACTCCCGGCTGAGGCGGCGGCCGGCCGGCGTCTGGACCTCCACACGGACCACCGTCAGCCGCCCCGCCCAGCGTCGCTGTAGCCTGTCAACGACAGGCTTCACCACCAGGCAGCCGGCTCAGAGGTCGGCGGCGAAGAAGAGGAGCACCGGCCGGCCAGCGGCCAGCCCGGCCAGACCGGCCGGCTCCAGCCTCCGTCGCCAGAGGCTGAGGCCCAGGAGCGCTCCTGGCGCCAGGACCGCCCCGATCAGGCGTCCCCGCCAGGGCGGGCGGCCGACCAGGCCGCCCGTCAGAGCGCCCAGAACGGCCGCGAGCAGGAGGAGCGAGTGGCGGTTGAGCAGCGTCCACATCTCCAGAGAGGATCATACGCCGCCAGCCAGACGGGCGTCAACCATCACTCCAGGTGCTCGGGCAGGGCCACCGGCGTCAGGCCGGCCCCGTGTTCGTGGCAGAAGGCGTGGATGTGGAGGCTGCCGGTGGCCACATCCTGCTCCTGGTAGAAGTGGCCGGGCCGACCGCAGATCTCACAGCGGGGGCGCTCCTTACCGGTAGGGCGGGCTGGGGGCTGCTCGTGCTGATGCTCGGGCATCGCGCTCCCTCAACGGGTGGTGGGCCGGACCTTGCCATCCGGCCCCGACATTGAGTATACTCTTTTTCAGGAAGGGCATAAGACGGACCGATGAGGGCGACCGTCGCAGTGGCGGTCGCTTTTCTGTGTGTGGTGAGAGACATGACGACGCTGCGACCCTGGCCAGCGGACACGGATCTCCGGGCCTACTTCGAAGCTCAATATCCGTTCGCGCTCGACCCGTTCCAGCGGGAGGCGCTGGACGCTCTGGAGGCCGGCCACTCGGTGCTGGTCAGCGCCCCGACGGGCACCGGCAAGACCGTGGTGGCCGAGTACGGGGTTTTGCGTGCCCTGGCCCAGGGGCGGCGGGCGATGTACACCACCCCGATCAAGGCCCTCAGCAATCAAAAGTACCGCGACTTTCGCCGGCAGTACGGGGACCTCGTGGGCCTGCTCACCGGCGATATCGTCGAAAACCCGGAGGGCCGGCTGCTCATCATGACCACCGAGGTCCTGCGCAATATGCTCCTCCAGCGGCCGCAGGACCTGGACGACGTGGCCTGCGTGGTCTTCGACGAGATTCACTATCTGGCCGACCCCGAGCGCGGGACGACCTGGGAGGAGGCCATCCTCTGCTGCCCGCCGCACGTGCAGCTCGTCTGTCTGTCGGCTACGGTGGCCAACGCCGAGGAGCTGGCCGCCTGGATCAGCACGGTGCACCGTCCGGTCCGGCTGATCACGCACCACGAGCGGGCGGTGCCGCTGGAGCACTTCGTCTACCTTGACGGGCAGCTGTACCGGGCGGTAGACGCCCAGGGGCGGGTGGTGCTGAAACTGGGCAAGGTGGCCCGGGCGCTCGACCGGCAGGCCTCGCGGCTGAATGGGCGGCGGGGCGGGGCTCCGCCGGCCACCCCGGTGGAGATTGTGCGGGCGCTGCGGCGGCAGAAGCTTTTGCCGGCCATTTACTTCCTCTTCAGCCGGCGCGATACCGAACTGGCGGCCGAAAGCTGCGCCCGGCTGCGGCTGACCACGCCGGCCCAGAGCCGGGAGATCCAGGCGCTCGTCGAGGAGCGGCTGGCCCAGCTCCCGCCGGAGGACCGGGCGCTGGGGCAGGTGGCCACCCTGGCCGCTCTCCTGCCGCTGGGGGTGGCCTTCCACCACGCCGGACTCCTGCCGGTTCTCAAGGTGCTGGTGGAGGAGCTCTTCAACGCCGGGCTGCTGGGCGTGGTCTTCGCCACCGACACGCTGGCCCTCGGCATCAATATGCCGGCCAAGACGGTGGTCATCGGCGAGATCACCAAGTTCGACGGCGAGAGCCGCCGGCTGCTCCTGCCCAACGAGTACCAGCAGCTGACTGGCCGGGCTGGCCGGCGCGGAATGGATGAGCGCGGGGTGGCGGTCATCCCCTACTCGCCGTGGGTGCCGCTGGAGGAGGCGCTGGCCATCGCCACCGCCCCCATTCTGCCGGTGCTGAGCGGCTTCACCCTCCGCTACAACACCGTTCTGAACCTCTGGCCGGCCGACGGACGGCTGCTGGATCTGGAGCGCCCGGCCACGGGCGAGCGGCTGGTCCATCTCCTCACCAACAGTTTCCGCGAGTTCCAGACCGACGGTCGGCTGCGGGCCCTCCAGGCCGAGATCGCCGCCCTGGAGAGTGAACTGGCCGCTCTGCCGGCCGACACCGCCACCTGGGAGGCCCAGCTGCGGGCCTACCGGGCCCAGGAGCGGGCGCTGGAGAAGGCCCGCCGTGAGGCCCAGCGGCTGCGCCAGGAGGAGCAGGCGCTGCTGGCCACGGTGACCGAACCGGTCTGGCCCCAGCCGGAGAAGCACGAGATCCGCGAGCGCCTGCGCGGCTTCAGCGGCGGCGAGGCGGTCTACCTGGCCGACCACGGCTGGGGAATCTACCTGGGCCGGCCCTCGCTGGACCAGGTGGCTCTGGTCCTGGTGGGGACGCGGGTTCTGACCCTGGACCGCTACACGGCCATCGCCTACCTGCCGCCGGCCGTGCCACGGGTGGACCTGCCGGCCGCCCTCCAGAGCCTGAGCGGGCCGGTCGACGATGTGCGCACGCTCCTCACCGCCGAAGAGTGGGCGGCCCTGCAGCAGGCCATCGCCGCTCTGGCCCTGCCCGACCTGGCGGCCTGGGCGGCCGAGGTCCAGGCCGAGCGCCGGGCGGCTCTGGAGCCCCGGCTGGCCAATCTGCGCGAGCGACTGGCCCAGATCGAGGCCCGGATCGCCGACCTCGAGGCCGCGCTCCGGGCCAACCCCTGCTTCCCGAGCCGGGCCCGCCAGCAGGCCCAGCTGCTGGTCCACCGGGCCGAGCGTCTGCGCCAGCGGCTGTTCGAGCGTCGGCAGGAGCTGGCCGAACTGCAGGAGACCAAGCGGACCCACATCCGGCAGACGCTGCGGAGCCTCCAGCGGGTTCTGCAGGCTCTGGGCTACCTGCAGGACGGCCGGCTGACCGCCAAGGCGCGCTGGCTCTGTGACCTCTTCGATCCCAACGGCCTCATCCTCTGCGAACTGATCGAGCGGCGCAGTCTGGAGGCGCTGGCGCCGGCCGAACTGGTCGAGGTCCTGAGCTGGTTCGCCTACGACCGCGACAGCACGTTTATCAACCGGGCCAGCCTGTCGCCGGCCCTGGTCGCCCTGCGCGACGAGATCATGGCCATCCAGCGCGAGGTGCTGCGCTGCGAGCGGCAGCACGGCCTGGACCTCACGCCGGGCCTGACCTTCTCCTTCTACGGGCTGGCCTACGCCTGGTGCCAGGGCGCCAGCTTCGCCGACCTCCTGGACCTGGCGGCCCTGCCCGAAGGCGACCTCATCCTGACCTTCAACAAGACGCTCGACCTGATGCGCCAGCTGCGCGATATGCTCCGGCGCAACTGGCCCGATTCGCCTCTCCTGGCGAAACTGGCGGAAGGCCTCCGGCTGATGCGCCGGGGTCTGGTGGCCCTCTGCTGCCGGGCCGGGCTGAACGGAGTCGAGAGCCAGCCGGAAGCCTTCCCCGTCGCCTGACCTCTTCGGCCCCCGAGCGCCCGGCCAGCCTGGCCCTCTCCGCCCGGCCGTTTCTCCTTGACGCCCGGTCGGTTCTGCTGGTAGACTTCCCCGGCGAGGAGCAGGACCGGTGGGCATCAGGCTGCTGCACTTCGCCGATCTCCATCTGGGCGTCGAAACCTACGGCCGGACCGATCCCCAGACAGGGCTCTCGACCCGGCTGCTCGATTTCACCCGCGCCTTCGACTTTCTGGTCGACCACGCCCTGCGGGAGGGGGTCGACCTGGTCGTCTTCGCCGGCGACGCCTATAAAACTCGTGACCCCACTCCCACCCAGCAGCGCGAGTTTGCCCGCCGGATCCGCCGTCTGAGCGAGGCGGGGATACCCGTTTTCCTCCTGGTCGGCAACCACGATCTCCCGGCCGCGGCCGGCCGGGCCAGCTCGGTCGAGATCTTCGAGACGCTGCAGGTCCCCGGCGTGGTGGTGTGCCGGCGGATCGGCCTCTACCGGCTGGAGACCCGGCGGGGACCGGTGCAGATCGTCGGCCTCCCCTGGATCACCCGCAGCGCGGTCCTGGCCCAGGACGAGACCCGTGACCTCCCGCCAGACGAGCTGAACCAGCGCATCGCCGCCCACATCGACCAGGCGCTGGGGCAGCTGGTCGACACCCTTGACCCGGCGCTCCCGACGGTCCTGGTCGGGCACTGCACGGTCACCGGCGCCGACTACGGCTCGGAGCGCAGTTTCCTCCTTGGCCGCGACTACGAGGTCCTGCCCAGCGTGCTGCGCCGGCCCGCCTTCGACTACATCGCCCTGGGCCATATCCACAAATATCAGATTCTCGGCGCCGAGCCCGCCATCGTCTACAGCGGCAGCCTGCAGCGGGTGGATTTCAGCGAGGAGGACGAGCCGAAGGGCTTCCTGGTGGTCGACCTCGAACGCGGGCGGGCCCGTTCCGAATTCGTGGCGGTGCCGGCCCGCCCGTTCCGCACGATCACGGTCCGGGCCCGGGGCGAGAATCCGACCGCCGAGGTCCTCCAGGCCATCGCCCGGGCGGAGATCGGCGAGGCCATCGTTCGCCTCTTCATCGAGACCACCCCCGAGGCGGCGACCCGGCTGGATATGACGGCGATCCGCCGGGCGCTGGCCCCGGCCCACACGGTGGCGACGATCCAGCGGCGGATCGAGCGCCCCGAGGGCGGGCGCGGACCCGGCGGCCCGGGGATCGGCGATTCGCCCCTTCAGGCCCTGCGCCGCTACCTGGAGCAGCGGCAGACTCCGCCCGACCGGCTGGAGACGCTGGTGCAGTACGCCCAACGGCTGCTGGAGGAGCGATGATTCCGGTTCGCCTGCGCCTCCGCAACTTCCTCAGCTACGGCGAAGAGGGCGGCGACCTCGATTTCAGCGGCTGGCAGGTGGCCTGTCTGGCCGGCGAGAACGGTCACGGCAAATCGGCGCTGCTGGACGCCATCACCTGGGCCCTCTGGGGGCGGGCCCGGGCCCGCAGCGACGACGAGCTGCTGCGCCTCGGCAGCAGCGAGATGCTGGTCGAGTTCGAGTTCCTGCTGGACAACGAGCACTACCGGGTCATCCGGGGACGGTCGCTGCGGTCGGGTGGCGGGGCTCGACGGGGGCAGACGACGCTCGAGCTCCAGATCTACAGCCCGGAGCACAACGCCTTCCGCCCCCTCTCCGGCAACTCCATCGCCGAGACCGAGGCGAAGATCCGGAATCTTTTGCGGATCGACTACGAGACGTTCATCAACTCGGCCTTCATTCTCCAGGGCCGGGCCGACGAGTTCACCCTCAAGCGGCCGGCCGAGCGGATCGAGATTCTGGCCGAGCTGCTGAACCTGGGGGTGTACGCCGACCTGGAGGCCCGGGCCCGCGAGAAGATCCGCGAGTGTGAGAAGACGCTGGCCGGGATCGCGGTCCGCCTCCAGGATCTTGAGAAAGAGATCGCCCGGCGGGCGGAGTACGAACAGGAGCTGCAGCACTGGCGCGAGCGCCTCGAGGCGGCCAGAGGCGAGACGCAGGCGGCCAGGCAGGCCTGGCAGGCGGCGCTGGAGGACCTGCAGCGGGTCCAGGTGATCGTTCAGGAGTGCGAGCGGCGGCGGCGGGAGGCGGAGCGGCTGCAGCGCGACCTGGCCGCCGCCGAGGAGGCCGTCGCCCAGGAGGAGCGGCGGATCGCCGAGTACAGGCAGCGGCTGGAGCGGCGGCCCGCGATCGAGGCGGACCTCCGGCAGCTGGCCGACCTGCGCGCGCGCGAGCAGGCCCTGGAGCGAGCCCGTCCCCAGTATGAGGAGCGGCAGCGGGCTCTGGCCGACCTGGAGAAGAGTATGCAGGCCGAGCGGAGCCGGCTGGAGGGCCAGCGGCAGCAGATCCAGACCCAGATCGCGGCCCTCCAGCGGGAGTGCGCCTCCGAGGGGAAGTGGCGCGAGGAGGCAGAGCGGCTCCGGACCGAGATCGCCCGGCTGGAGAGCCTGCCAACCCTGCTTCAGGCCCTGCGCCACGAACTGGAGGAGACCCAGCAGCGACTGGGGGCGCACCGTACGCTCCTCAACCAGCAGGAGCGCGAACTGGCCAATCTGCGCGAACGGCTGCGGCTCCTCCGCCAGCCGGCCGAGCAGCCGGTCTGTCCGGTCTGCCGCTCGCCGCTGGACCCGGCTGGCCGCGAACGGCTGATCCAGGAGTTCACGGACCAGGGCCTGGCCCTCAAGGCCGAGACCGAAAAGACCCGGCAGACGATCGAGAGCCTGGACGCCCAGTTAGCTCAGCTGAAGGAGCGGGTGAAAAGCGCGGAGGAGCAGTGCGAGCGCCGTGAGCAGCTGGGCCGGCGGCTGGCCCAGCTGGAGGCCCAGATCCAGCAGGCGGCCGCCAAGCGGCAGCAGATCGCCGATCTCGCGGCCGAGGCTCAGGCGATCGCCGAGCGCCTGGCCGCCGGGGATTATGCCGCCGCCGAGCGGGCGCGCCTGGCAGCGGTCCGCGCTTCGCTGGCCGCTCTGGGCTACGACCCGCAGGAGCACGCGCAGATCCGCCAGACGATCAGCCAGCTCCTGCCCAGTGAGCAGGAGGCGGCGACCCTGCCGCTGGTCGAGCGTGAATACCAGGCGGCGGTGGAGCGCTGGGAGCGGGCCCGGGAACAGGTCCAGACGCTGCTGACGCAGCGAGAGGAGATCGCCCGTGCGCTGGCGCGGCTGGAGCCGGAGGCCTCCCGGCTCCCGGCCTGTCAGCGGGCGTTGGCGGAGGCCGAGCGGCGTCTTGACGCCTGCATCGAGGCCGAGCAGCGGGCCCAGGAGATGGTCACCCGCTACGTCCAGCTCCTGGAGTGGGTCCGGGCCAAAGAGAAGGAGCTCCGGGAGCAGCAGGCCGAGCGCCAGCGCCTCGAGGCCGAGAAGGGCATCTACGCCGAACTGGCCGAGGCGTTCGGCAAGAAAGGGGTGCAGCTCGCCCTCATCGAGAACGTGATCCCCGAGATCGAAGAGGAGGCCAATCTCCTCCTGGCCCGGATGACCGACCACCGGTTCACCGTCAAACTGGAGACCCAGCGCGAGACGGTGGACCGGCGGGTGGTGGACACGCTGGAGATCCGCATCGCCGACGAGATGGGGACACGCAAATACGAGCTCTTCTCGGGGGGCGAGGCCTTTCGGGTCAACTTCGCCCTGCGGGTGGCGCTGAGCAAGCTGCTGGCCCGGCGGGCGGGCGCCCGGCTTCAGACGCTGGTCATCGACGAGGGCTTCGGCGCCCTCGACAGCACCGGGCGGCAGCGGATCGTCGAGGCGATCACCGCCATTCGCGACGACTTCGCCCGGATTCTGGTCATCACCCATATCGACGAGCTGCGCGACGCCTTCCCGGTGCGCATTGAGGTGGTGAAGACCGAGGAGGGGTCGCGCCTCCGGACCATTCACCTGATGTGAGGGATGGCGTGTGGTGGCCCCACGTATGCTAGAATCAGGGTGGGGACAACGGCGTCTCCCGAGACTCGACGAGGAGGCACAGACCTGATGGCTTCCGCTCTGACGTCCGCCGCCCAGCCCGCTTCCCCCACGTCGGCGCTGGCGATCGCCCTGCAGCAGTTCGAGATCGCCGCCGACCGTCTGCGGCTCGACCCCAGTCTGCGCGAGATCCTGCGCCACTGCAAGCGTGAGCTGGTGGTCCACTTTCCGGTCAAGATGGATGATGGCACGATCCGGGTCTTCGAGGGCTACCGGGTGCACCACAACATCGCCCGTGGGCCGGCCAAAGGGGGGATCCGCTACCACCCGGAGGTGACGCTGGACGAGGTCAAGGCGCTGGCGATGTGGATGACCTGGAAATGCGCGGTGGTGGGGCTGCCGTTTGGCGGCGCCAAAGGCGGCGTGGTCTGCGATCCCAAAGCCCTCTCGCTGCGGGAGCTGGAGAACCTGACCCGCCGCTACGCCACCGAGATCGCGATTCTCATCGGCCCGGAGCGTGACATCCCGGCCCCCGATATGAACACCGGGGCGCGGGAGATGGCCTGGATTATGGACACCTACTCGATGAACCGCGGCTACTCGGTGCCGGCGGTGGTCACCGGCAAGCCCCTGAGCATCGGCGGGACCATCGGTCGGCGGGAGGCCACCGGGCGCGGCTGCTTCTTCGTCATCCAGGAGGCGGCCCGCCGGCTGGGGCTGACCCTGCGGGGGGCGACGGTGGCCATCCAGGGCTTCGGCAATGTGGCCCAGCCGCTGGCGGTCTTCCTCCACGAAGCCGGGGCGAAGATCGTCGCCATCAGCGATTCGCAGGGCGGGGTCTACGATCCGCAGGGACTGGACCCCCAGCGGTTGATCCGCCACGTTCAGGAGACCGGCACCGTGGTCGGCTACGACCGGGCCCGGCCCATCACCAACGCCGAGCTGCTGGAACTGCCGGTGGACGTGCTGGCCCCCTGCGCGGTGGCCAACCAGATCACGGCTGAGAACGCCCCCCGGATCCGGGCCCGGCTGATCTGCGAGGGAGCCAACGGCCCGACCACGCCCGCCGCCGACCGGATCCTTTTCGAGCGGGGGATCGTCGTCCTGCCCGACATCCTGGCCAACGCCGGCGGCGTCACCGTCTCCTACTTCGAGTGGGTTCAGGATCTGCAGATGTTCTCCTGGGACGCCCAGCAGATCGACAGCCAGTTGAAAAAGATCATGACCCGCTCGTTTGCCACGGTCTGGCAGATGGCCCAGGAGCAGGAGAGCGACCTGCGGACGGCGGCGATGATGCTGGCGGTCGCCCGGGTGGCCGAGGCGATGAGCACGCGCGGCATCTTCCCGTAGCCGGGGGAGGTCCAGGATGGTGCCCGAGCAGATCGCGCGGACGCTGCGCTCTCAGGCGCGGGCCTGCCTCGGCCTGGAGACCCCGCTGGGAGTGGGGTTCGTGATCAAGGCCCCCCGGGCCGAGATCGACCGGCTCCGGGGAGCGCCGGTGAAGTACGCCGGCGAGCTGTTCCCGACCGACTACGGCCCGGTCGTCCGGCTGGTTTTCACCTTCCTGATCGAGCCGCGCCCCCTCGTGATGGCGGCCCGGCTGAACATCGCCGATCCCCACGACCACCGCCTGCTCCGCCGTCTGATGGCGGAGGACAGTTTCGTCCTCGTCTTCCTGGACGAGCGGCTGCGCTACGTTTTCAGCCAGCGTCTGGTCCACGTGCCGGTGATGCGGGACCAGTTTGCCCGGCTGACCGAGGCGGCGGCCCGGTATCTGCTGGACTGCGACGTTCGGGCCCTCAACTGGGAGAGGGCCTGCGCCGACGTCGCTCTGCGCTTCCCGCTCCGCTCCGCCTGAGCCCCCGCGTCCCGGGCGATGGCCGCCAGGCTCTTTCTCATCGGCGCCAGTAGCGCCCAGAGGGCGGCTGTGCTACACTCGGTCTCGCCAGCGCCTGGAAGGGGGAGGAGGCTATGAGCCCGGAGCAGGTCGTCGATCTCCTTCTGGACAGTCTGCGGGAGAGCCACGAGCGGTTCCGCGCGGTCGTCCGCGACCTCGACGCGGCCGCTCTCAACTGGTCGCCCGGTCCGGAGATCAACAGTCTGGCGGTCCTGGTGGCGCACACCCTCGGGTCGCAGCGAGAGACGCTGCTCATCTGCCGGGGGGATGCGGTCGCGCGCGACCGCGAGGCCGAGTTCCGGGTGCGGGTCCAGAGCGCCGACGAGCTCCTGCGGTGGCTCGACGAGGCCGACCAGCGGGTGCAGGAGACGCGGGAGCGGCTGCGCGGCGCGGATCTCAGCCGGCCGGTGGTCATCCGGGAGCGGCGCCTCACCGTTCTCGGCGGGCTCCTGCGGACCGCCCTGCACACGCGGGAGCATCTGGCCCACGCCGAACTCACCCGGCAGTGGTGGCAGTTGAGCCAGCAGACAGCCGGCAGGCTTGTTTGACCGGCGCGACGGTGGTATAATGGCCGCCACCAGCGAGACGGACCAGCCGATGCGTGCGGGAGGAGGACCATGGCCACCATCCCCAAGTTCGTGGGTGCCCGTGTCCGCCGGCGTGAGGACCCCCGGCTGATCACCGGCCGGGCCACCTATGTGGACGATGTCCGTCTGCCGGGGACCCTGCATCTGGCCTTCCTGCGCAGCCCCTACGCCCACGCCCGAATCGTGCGGGTCGACAGCAGCCGGGCCCGAACCGCCCCCGGCGTGGTGGCGGTGGTCACCGGCGCCGAGGTGAAGGACCTGGCCGGTCCCCTGCCGGTGGCCTCAACCCAGCCCGGGATGAGGATGGTCCGGCGGTATCCGCTGGCCATCGACCGGGTGCGGCACGTCGGCGAGCCGGTGGCGGTGGTGGCGGCCACCAGCCGTGAGGCGGCCCGTGACGCCCTGGACCTCATCACGGTCGAGTACGAGCCGCTGCCGGCGGTGGTGGAGGTCGAACAGGCCCTGGCGCCGGGAGCCCCACGGGTCCACGAGGAGTTCCCCGATAACCAGGCCTTTGTCATCACCCACGATGGCGGCGATGTCGAACGGGCCTTTCGTGAGGCCGACCGGGTGATCGCCCTTCGCCTGGAGAACCAGCGGGTCGTTCCCCTGCCGATGGAGCCGCGAGCGGTCCTGGCCCATCGCCAGGGGGATCTGCTGACGGTCTGGCTCTCGACGCAGATTCCTCACGGAGCGCGCAGTTACTACGCCGAGATCTTCGGCCTGCCGGAGAACCAGATCCGGGTCATCGCGCCGGAGGTCGGCGGTGGTTTCGGCGCCAAAGCCGATATTTACGCCGAAGAGGTGATGACCGTCGCCCTGGCCCTGAAGCTGGGCCGGCCGGTGAAGTGGACGGCCGACCGCCGCGAGGAGTTCGTCGGCATGAGCCACGGCCGGGGGCAGGTGGACTTTGTCGAGGCGGCGGTCAAGAACGATGGCACGGTCCTGGGACTCCGGCTGCGGGTCCTCTCGGACCTCGGGGCCTACTATCAGCTGTTCACCGCCGGGATCGCGCCCCTCACCGGGCTGATGGCCGTCGGCCCCTACAAGATCCCCAATGTCCACTACGAGATCGTCGGCGTCTTCACCAACAAGACGCCGACCGACGCCTATCGGGGAGCCGGCCGGCCGGAGGCCACCTATCTGCTGGAGCGGCTGATGGATGTCATCGCCCGCGATCTGGGTCTCGACCCGGCCGAGGTCCGGCGCCGCAACCTGCTGGAGCCCCACCAGTTCCCCTACACCACCCCGACCGGCGCCGAGTATGACAGCGGCAACTACCGTCCGACCCTGGAGCGGGCGCTGGCGATGGTGAACTACCGACAGTTCCGTGAGGAGCAGGCCCGGCTGCGCGCTCAGGGGCGCTACCTGGGGCTGGGCCTCTCGTTCTACGTCGAGATCTGCGGCATGGGCCCCTCGAAGGCCATGGGCGGCCAGGGCTGGGAGCAGGCGACCGTGGTCGTGGAGAAAACGGGCAAGGTCACCGTCCTGGCCGGGATCTCGCCCCACGGCCAGGGGCAGGAGACGACGTTCGCCCAGATCGTGGCCGACGAACTGGGTGTGACCCCTGAGGATGTGGTGGTCCTGCACGGCGACACGGCCATCGTCCCCAAAGGGGTGGGGACGTTCGGCAGCCGTGGGCTGGCGGTGGGCGGCACCGCCCTGGTGATGAGCCTCAACAAGGTCAAAGAGAAGGCCCGCCAGATCGCCGCTCATCTCCTGGAGGCGGCGGTCGAGGACGTGGTCTGGGAGAACGGCCGCTTCGTGGTCCGGGGGGTGCCGGGCCGGGGGGTGACCATCCAGGAGATCGCCGCCGAGGCCTACGACGCCCGCCGGCTGCCGCCGGGGATGGAGCCGGGGCTGACGGCCAGCAGCTTCTTCGAGCCGCCGAACTTCACCTATCCGCACGGCTGCCACGTCGCCATCGTCGAGGTGGACCCGGAGACCGGGCGGGTGGTCCTCCGCCGCTACGTCGCCGTGGACGACTGCGGGCGGGTGATAAGCCCGCTCCTGGTCGAAGGGCAGCTGCACGGCGGGATCGCCCAGGGGGTGGCCCAGGCCCTCTTCGAGGGCGTGCACTACGATGAGTCCGGGCAGCTCGTCACCGGCAGCCTGATGGACTACGCCGTCCCCACCGCCCACGACCTGCCCGCATTCGAACTGGACCGGACCGAGACCCCGACCCCGGTGAACCCGCTGGGGGCCAAAGGGGTTGGCGAGGCCGGGACCATCGGCTCGACCCCGGCGGTGGTCAACGCCGTCATCGACGCTCTGGCCCCCTTCGGTGTCCGGCACATTGATATGCCGCTCTGGCCGGAGAAGATCTGGCGGGCCATTCAGAGCCGCTGAGCCCACTGGGGGGCCGGTCGCGCGACCGGCCCCCCCTCTGTCAACGCCGATCTCTTCCCGGCCGGGTGGGCCGGGCGAGGCCTTCGCGGAAGGAGGTCGCAGGGATGCGCTTCGATCTCCTGCTCGCCGGCGGCGAGGTGGTCGACCCGGGCGGTGGCCAGCAGGGGCGGCTGGATGTGGCGGTGGCCCAGGGGCGGATCGCCGCCGTCGACCGGGCCATCCCCCGGGAGAGCGCCCGTGAGGTCTACGATGTCTCCGGCTGCTACGTCACGCCGGGGCTGATCGATCTGCACACCCATGTGTACTGGGGGGCGACCTACTGGGGCCTCGAGCCCGACCCGGTCGCCGCCCGCAGTGGGGTGACGACCTGGCTGGACGCCGGGAGCGCCGGCGCCTACAACTTCCCCGGTCTCCGGCGGTTCATCATCGAGCGCAGCCAGTGCCGTATCCGGGCCTTTCTCAATATCTCCTGTATCGGGCTGACCGCCCCGACCTATGAGCTCAGCAACCCGGACTATCTCGATGTGCCCCTGGCCCGGACGATCATCGAGCGCCATCGCGATCTCATCGTGGGCGTCAAAGCCCGGGTGGATCGCAACACCACGCGCGGCACCGGGCTGCTGGGGCTGGAGCGGGCTCGGGCGCTGGCCGACCAGGTCGGGCTGCCGCTGATGGTTCACATCGGGATGGGGCCGCCGGAGCTGGGGGAGATCCTGCGCTGGCTCCGTCCGGGCGACATCCTGACCCACTGTTTCACCGGCCACAGCCACCGGATCCTCAGCGAGGAGCGGCGGCTGCGGGAGGAGGTCCGCCGGCTGCGCGACCAGGGGCTCATCCTGGACATCGGCCATGGAAGCGGCAGTTTCTCCTACGAGGTGGCCGAGGCCCTCCTGGCTGAGGGGGTCTGGCCGGATGTTATCAGCAGCGACATCCACCAGATCAGTGTTCAGGGGCCGATGTACGACCTGCCGACCGTCCTCTCGAAATTCCTCAATCTGGGGCTGAGTCTGGAGGCGGTGGTCGAGCGGGCGACGGTCCGGGCAGCCCGGGCGGTGGGCCTGACCGACCTGGGGACGCTGCGGCCGGGGGCGCCGGCTGATATCGCCGTCTTCCGGCTGGAGCAGGGGGCGTTCACCTTCTACGATGTGTTTATGGCCGCCCGGCCGGGCCGGGTGCGCCTGGTCAACGTCCTGACGATGCGGGACGGCCGGGTGCTCTGGCGTCAGCCGGAGCCGGCGCTGCAGCCCTGGGCGGTTCTGCCGCCGCACCAGCGGGCGGTGCTGCAGCCGGAGACGGTGGCCGCACCCGGCGATGGCCAGGGAGCGGCTCGGGGCACGCCGTAACACCAGACCACTCTGCAGAGGGAGATCGCCATGCGACTCGTTCGCTTTCTCCATCAGGGGCAGCCGGCCTGGGGCATCGTCGAGGGGGAGGAGGTGTACCTGGTCGAGGGGTCGGTCTACGAGGCGCCGGCCCGGGGGCCACGGGTCGGGCCGCTCGCCAGCCTGAAACTCCTGGCCCCGGCCGAGCCGACCAAGATCGTGGCCTACGCCGGCAACTACAAGCGTCTTATCACCCGCGACGGCCGGCCGCTGCCCGATCTGGCCACCTACGAGCCGCTGCTTTTTCTCAAGGCGCCCACCTGTCTCATCGGCCCGGAGGAGCCGGTCGTCTACCCGGCGATCGCCACGCGGGTCCAGCACGAGCCGGAGCTGGCCTTTGTGGTCAAAAAGCGCGCCCGGCACGTGCCGCTGGCTGAGGCCCGCGACTACCTCCTCGGCTTCACCATCGCCAACGACGTGACGGCCGAAAACGTCCACGGCCGCGACATCCACCTGGCCCGGTCGAAGTCGTTCGACACCTTCTGCCCCTGCGGTCCCTTCCTGGAGACCGACCTCGACACCCGCGACCTCCGGATCACCCTCTGGCTGAACGGCGAGGTGGCGGTGGACGACCGCACCAGCGACCGCATCTGGGACGATGCGCGGATTTTGCACGAGGCCTCCAAGATCATGACGCTTCTCCCCGGCGACCTGGTGCTGACCGGGGTGCCGATGTACCGCCGCTGGGAGACCCGGAACATCAAGCCGGGCGATGTGATGGAGATCGCCATCGAGGGGCTGGGACGCCTGCGCAATCCGGTGGTGGCGGAGGAGTAGCAGCGCCACCGCGGGGGGCCGGTGCCCGCCCCCCCCGTTTCTCTCAGTCCAGCTGGGCGGCGAGGACCGCCGGGTCGGTGGTCGGGGCCTGGCAGGCGAACTGGCGGCAGACGTAGGCGGTGGCCCGGCCGTCCAGCGGCGGACGGTCGGCCAGCAGCGGAATGGCGGTCCGGGCGGCCTGGTCGTCGGGAGCCGCGCAGGCCCAGACGGTGGTGGGGCGGTAGCGCTGGCGCAGGACGGCCAGCAGGGCCCGGGTGTCGGAGGCGGCCGGGTCGCCGATGATGGCCACCTCCAGGGGTGGGCCGAGGAGGAAGTCCAGCGCGCTGAGGAACCAGCCGAAGGCGGTGGGATGCCTGGGGAGCGCCGCCGCGACCAGCCGCAGGGTAGCCTCAGCCCGCCGGCGGTAGTCGTCGTGCCCGGTCAGCTCGGCCAGCCGGAGGAGAACCATGGCCGCCGCCGAGTTACCGCAGGGGGTGGCGGCGTCGTAGAGCGTCCGGGGGCGGGCGATGAGCGGCTCGTGGTCGTGGCTGGTGTCGAAGAAGCCACCGTGCTCGTCGTCCCAGAAGAGCGCGATCAGCCGGTCGGCCAGGGTCCGGGCGGCGCTGAACCAGCGCAGGTCGAATGTCGCGGCGTAAAGCGTCAGGAACCCCTCGGCCAGGCAGGCGTAGTCGTCGAGGAAGCCGTTGACGCGGGCGGCGCCGTCTTTCCAGTAGTGCCAGAGGCGCTGACCGTCCCAGAGGTGGCTCCAGAGGAACTCGGCCGCCCGTGTCGCCTGGCGGGCGTCGGCCGGGCGGTCCAGGATCCAGGCGCTGGTGGCCAGGGCCCGGATCATCAGCCCGTTCCAGGCGGCGATGACCTTCTCGTCGCGGGCCGGGCGGACGCGCTGTTCCCGGGCGGCGAAAAGGCGGGCGCGGGCCTGCTGCAGACGGGCGGCGACCTCCTCGGGCGGGAGGCCGAACTCCTGGCTCAGGGTGGCCAGGTCGGTGGCCACGTGGAGGACGTTCCGGCCCTCGAAGTTCCCGTGGTCGGTGACACCAAAGTAGCGCCGGGCCAGCGGGGCCAGGTCGGGGCCCAGGACGGCGTCGAACTCGGCCGCGCTCCAGACGTAGAATTTCCCTTCCTCCCCCTCGCTGTCGGCGTCGAGCGAGGCGTAGAAGACGCCCTCGGGACTGGTCAGCTCGCGGGCGACGAAGGCCAGCGTTTCCTCGGCGATCTGACGATAGAAGGGCTGGCCGGTCACCTGGTGGGCCAGGAGGTAGACAGCGGCCAGCTGGGCGTTGTCGTAGAGCATCTTCTCGAAGTGGGGCACCAGCCAGCGGGCGTCGACCGCGTAGCGGTGGAAGCCGCCGCCGACCTGGTCGTAGAGCCCGCCCCGGGCCATGTGGTCCAGGGTCAGCGTCAGCATCTGGCGGACCGCCGGCCGGCCGGTCCGGTGGTCGCTGCGGAGCAGGAACTCCAGAACGGTCGCCTGGGGGAATTTCGGGGCGCCGCCGAAGCCGCCAGAGACCGGGTCGAACTGCTGAGCCAGGGTCTCCAGCGCCTGGTCGAGGAGGGCGGGGCCGAGATCGACCGTGGCCGGGGCCGGGTGAGCCTGGAGGTAGGCGCGGGTCTGGGCGACCAGGTCCTGGATCTCGTCTTTGCGCGTGCGGTAGGCCTCGGCCACCGCCAGCAGGACGCGCTTGAAGCTGGGCAGCCCGTGGCGGTCGGTTGGAGGGAAGTAGGTGCCGCCGTAGAAGGGAACGCCCTCGGGGGTGAGGAAGACGGTCAGCGGCCAGCCTCCCTGGCCGGTCATGGCCTGGACCGCTTCCATATAGATGGCGTCGATATCGGGCCGCTCCTCGCGATCGACTTTGATGTTGATAAAGTGCTCGTTCATAATGCGGGCGGTCTCGGGGTCCTCGAACGACTCGCGCTCCATCACGTGGCACCAGTGGCAGGCGGCGTAGCCAATGCTGAGGAGAATGGGCTTGTCCTCCCGCTTGGCCCGCTCAAACGCCTCCGGTCCCCAGGGGTACCAGTCCACCGGGTCGTCGGCGTGCTGGCGCAGGTACGGGCTGGCCTCGTTGATCAGGCGGTTGGGCATGGCCCTCTGTCCTTTCTGCCGGCCCCGGGCCGGTCGGTGCGGTCCCTCCGTGCACCTCCGGTGCCAGAGGAGACCGGGACGGCGATCACCCCTCTATCGCTGCAGCCAGGCGAGCGAGGGGCAGGTCGGAGATGGCGCAGGGGAGAACGACCTTGCCCCGGCGGTAGGCCGATTCGTAGGCGGCGACGATGATCTCGGTGGTGGCCCGGGCCCGACGGCCGCTCAGCGCCGGCTCGCGGCCGGTCTGGAGGGCCTGGACCAGATCCTCCACCGCCCGTTGGAAGTTCCGCCGCTCGTGGATCGTCTCGCTGGTGGGGGGCACGGTCCACCCGGCCTCGCCGGGGAGCCGGGCCCGGAGCGTGGGGTAGCCGGTGTTGGGACCGTAGAGTTCGACCAGCCCCTCGGTGCCGATGAGCCGCAGGGCCGGCTGCCCCTTGATGGGCACGCCCACCTCCAGATAGCCCCGGATGTCGTCAGCGTACTGGAGATGGACGATGGCGTGCGCCTCGACCCGCAGTCCCCAGTTGGTTGTCGCGGGATGCAGGTCGACCTGGGCCATGACCCACTGCGCCGGTCGCTCGTCGAGGAAAAAGGCAAACATATCGAGCCAGTGGGTGCCCCAGTCGTAGAGGTTGGAGCCGCCAACATACCCTTCGACCCGCACCAGGTCGCCGATGGCGCCGCTTGTGGCGATCTCTTTGGCCAGGCGGAACGGCTCGCCCAGGCGGCGCTGGTGGTTGACACAGAGGACCGTACCGCTGGCGGCGCAGGCGGCCAGCATGGCGTCGGCCTCGGCCAGCGTCAGGGCCATCGGCTTCTCGCAGAGGATGCCCCGGACCCCGGCCTGGGCGGCGGCGATGACCATCTCGGCGTGGAGTTGGGGCCAGGTACAGATGCTGACGATATCCGGACGTTCGCGCGCGAGCATCTCGCGGTAGTCGCGGTAGCCACGGGGGATCTGATGCTCCGCCAGGAAGGGACGCAGATTCTCTTCGTTGATGTCGGCGGCGGCCACGATCACGGTGGCCGGGCAGGCCTCGTAGGCGGCGGCGTGGGCCTCGGCGATGCCATAGGCCCCGCCCCGGCGTTCGCCGCGCCGGCCGGCCCCGATAATGGCCACGCGAAACGTCTCGCTCACCGGTTTTCCCCTCGCCTGAGTCTTCTCCCCGGACCGTCGCCGTGCTGCCCGCTGGCCGGCCCGGGCCATCGTTGAGAGGGTACGCCTCCGGCCGGGCGCTGTCAAGACAGCCGGCTACGGATCCCATGATTCTGGCGGGGTGACCCGGGCGCCCGGTGGTGGGGGAACCGGCCCCCGGCTGAGAGGATCGTCGGTCCGGGCCATCCACTCCGCGACCTCCTGCCGCAGGGTGGCCAGGACCCCGGCCATGGCCGGGTCGTCGGCCAGATTGTGCTGCTCCAGCGGGTCGGCGGTCAGATCGAAGAGGAGCTCCGGCGGCCGGGGCCGCTCGAAGACCTCCGGGCGGTGCTGGCGGAACCAGTCCTTGGTGTAGCCCTGCATCCGGGGACCGCCGTCGATATTCGGGGGGAACCACCAGGGACGCGGCTCGAAGCTGCGGATGTACTTGTAGCGGGGGGTGCGGACGCCCCGCATCGGATCGTAGGCGGCGTGGTAGGTCAGTTCCAGGAAGACGCGCTGGCGGAGGCAGGTGACCTCACCCCGGACCAGCGGCCCGAGGTCGCGCCCGTCGATGTCGGCCGGCGGCAGGACACCGGCCAGGCCGAGCAGGGTCGGGAAGAGGTCCATGATGGTCACCATGGCCTCGATGACCTGGCCCCCGCCGAACCCGCCGGGGCCACGGGCGATAAGGGCGATCTCGATCCCGGGTTCGAAGAGCGTCGCCTTGGCGCCGGGAAAGGCGATGCCGTGGTCGGTGGTATAGAGGACGAGCGTCCGCTCGGCCAGCCCCGCGCGGTTGAGAGCGGCAAGGATCTGGCCGACGGCGGCGTCCAGCCGGGCCACCGCCAGGTTGAGGTCGGCGATGTCGCGACGGATCTCCGGGGCGTCGGGCAGAAAGGCGGGGACAACGACCGTGTCCCAGGGACCGGGGCTGGCCGGGAAAGGCCGGTGGGTCTCGAAGACGCCGACGGCGGCGAAGAACGGCTGGGTGGGCCGGCTGGTCAGGAACGCCGCGACGAGCGGGGCCACATCCTCGCAATGGGTGGTGGCGGCCGGGTGGACGTGGGTGTAGCCCAGGTCGGCGGCGTCCGAGGCCTCGTGCTGGAGACCGAAGAGATGAGTGGCGTAGCCGGCCCGGGCCAGCAGGGCCGGCAGGCGGGGAACGTCGGGACGGAGCCGGAAGCCACGGTGCACCAGGCCGATGAGGCCGTGGCGGTGAGGAACACGGCCGGTGAGCAGACTGGCCCGGCTGGCGCAGCACTGGGGCGCCGGGCAGAAGGCCTGAGTGAAGAGCACCCCCTCGCGGGCCAGGCGATCGAGGTTGGGAGTGGCGACCGGCCGGCCGTAGCAGCCCAGGTGACGGCCGGTGTCGTGCGAGATGATGAGGAGAATGTTTGGACGCTCCATGGCTCTCGATCTGGGGCGATGGTTCGTGGCGGTTGTGGTCTATACCTTGACTACGCGATCGTCCCTTGCTCTGTCAACCGTCCGGCCCGGGACCGGCTGTGCCTGGGGTGCAACCGGTGGTCTCGGAATTGCCCTGGAGCCGTCGACCGCGGGAGGGAGCGTGCCGCACCGGGCGATCATCGTCACCTGGCTGACCGAGGGGCTGGCGCTGGAGGGGGCCACCGCCCGCGTCGTCCGGCGACTGGCCGACGCTCTCCACGACCATCCCTGCCTGCAGACCTTCCTGCGGGAGCAGGCGGCGGTCGCCAGCCGGCACACCGCGGTGCTAGCCGACCTCCTCCGGCGTCTGGGTGGCCAGCCGGTCGGCCTCTGGACGGCCCGGCGGCAGGTTGAGCGGTCCCTGCGGGGGCTGGCTCTGTCCGGGACGGACGACGAGCCGGTCAGGGCGCTGACGGCGACCGCGGTGGCTCTTCACCTGGCCGCGCTCCGCTACCGGGTCCTGACCACCGCGCTGGCGGCGCTCGGCGAGCGTGAGCTGAAGGCGCCTCTCGACCGGCTGGCGGCGGCGAAGGCAACGGGGCTGGCGGAACTGGAGCGACGGCTGGTGCGGGCGACCGACTGGTTGCTGGCGCAGAAGCGCCGGGAGCATCCGGCCGGTCTCACCGCCACGGCGGCCGACGAGCAGTCCGTGGTATAATGCCCGGCGGGGGTGAAGGCGTGAAGATCGTCATTGGCGCCGACCACGCCGGGTTTGCGCTCAAACAGGAGATCGTTCGCTATCTGGAGACCCAGGGACACACGGTCGAGGACGTGGGCGTGCACAGCCCCGCGCCGGCCGATTACCCCGATGTCGCCGCCACCGTGGCCCGGACCGTGGCCAGCGGGCAGGCCGACCGGGGGATCGCCATCTGTGGGACCGGGGTGGGAATGGCCATCACCGCCAATAAATTCCCCGGTATTCGGGCGGTCGTCTGCACGGACACCTATACCGCCCGGATGAGCCGTGAGCACAACGACACCAACGTCCTCTGTCTTGGGGGCCGGGTGCTGGGGCCGGGGCTAGCCCAGGAGATCGTCGCCGTCTGGCTCCAGACCGCGTTCTCGGGGGCCGAGCGCCACCAGCGCCGGCTGACCAAGATCGCCGCCCTGGAGGGAGCCGAGCGGGCGTGGCCACGCTCCGGCTAGACCACGTCATCGGGCATGAGCGGGTCAAGGCGGCCCTCGAGCGGGCCTGGCGGCAGGGCCGGCTGGTTCACGCCTACCTCTTCGCCGGTCCTCCCCAGGTCGGCAAGCGCCTCCTGGCCCTGGAGCTCCTGCGGGCGCTGAACTGTTCCGACCCGGCGCCCCCCTGCGGCCGGTGTCGCTCCTGCCGGCTGGCGGCGGGCGGTCAGCACCCCGACATTCGCCTGTTCGGGCTGGCCGAGAGCGAGGGGAGTGGACGCCGCCAGGCCATCGCCATCGAGCAGGTCCGGGCGCTGGAGCACGACTGCACCCTCAAGCCCTACCTGGGCGCCTGGAAAGGCTATATCATCGACGAGGCCGAGCGGCTCAGTCTGCCGGCGGCCAACGCCCTCCTCAAGACCCTCGAAGAGCCCCCCCCGCACGTGATCATCATTCTGGTGAGCCGCCAGCCAGAGGCCCTCCTGCCGACCCTGGTCTCCCGCTGCCAGACGCTGCGCTTCGGCCTTCTGGCCACCGCCGTCATCGAGCGCGCCCTGATCGAGCGGTTCGGCGCCGCTCCCCCCGATGCCGCTCTCCTGGCCCGGCTGGCCCAGGGGCGCCTGGGCTGGGCGGTCGCCGCGCTGAGCGACCGGACCCTGCTGGACGAGCGCCAGAGCGCGCTGGCCGACCTGGAGCGGCTGCTCGGGGCCGAGACCGGCGAGCGGCTGGCCTACGCCGAGCACTGGGCCCAGCTCGTCGGACGCGATCCGGACCGGGCCCTGGCCCGGCTGGACTGCTGGCTGGGCTGGTGGCGCGACCTCATCTTCCTGCATCTGGGCTGTCCCGACCTGGTGGTCAACGTCGACCGGGAGGCCACCCTGCGGGCGCTTCAGGCCACGGTCCCGCTGGCCACCGCCCGGGCGGTGGCCAGCCAGGTGGCGCAGACGGCCGACTATCTGGCCCAGAATGTGAACCCCCGGCTGGCCCTGGAGAGCCTGGTCCTGGCCCTGCCCCGGAGGTGAGCCGGTGCGCGTGGTCGGGGTGCGTCGGGGATACTGGGGGCCGGTCCTCTTCTGCCTGGCCGGCGATCAGGACCTGCCGTGCGGCGCGGTCGTCCTCGTCGCCACCCCCACCGGGCCGGTCCCGGCCCGGGTGGTGGTGACGGCCGATCAGATCCTGGCCCACCGACTCCCGCCCTCGCTCCCCCGTGTCAGCGGGCCGGTCGACCCCCTGGTCCTCTTCCATCCGGCGAGCGTCCCCTCAGGGCCGTCAGCCGGCCGACCGGCGTCGGCCCAGCAGGAGCCCGGCCGCGCCGCTCAGCAGGCTGGTCAGGAGCGCGACCAGAGCCAGCGTCCGGAGCGGTGAGGGCCGGAGCAGACGCTCCGGCCAGGCCGGCTCGGCGGGCGGTGGTGCTGGCGCCGGGACGGTTTGCGTGTCGGCCGGCCGGGCGGGGGATAGGCTCTGCTCCCCCGCTGGCGCGGCCGGGGCCCCGACCGCCGGCCGGGGGGTTGGGGCGGTCAGAGCCCGGGCCGCGGGCGCCACCTCCGGGCCCGGCTCGACGGGCCGGGCTGGCGCGGGCGCCGGGAGCGCGGGCGCGGCGGCCGGCCGGGCCAGGTCGGTGGCCGCCGGCCCGGGGCTGAGCAGACCGTTGGCCAGGAGCAGCAGGACCGTCAGAGCCGCTGTGGCCAGGCTGGCCCGCTGGAGGGCCGGGACCAGCGGCCGGGCCGGTGGGGCCGGGCGGGTCTGGGCCAGCCTCCGGGCCAGGGCCGGTGGGACCGGGATGGTCGGCAGAGCGCGGAGGGCCGTCACCGTCGCCCGGAGGGTGGCCAGGTCCTCCTGGCAGCGCGGGCAGCCGGTCAGGTGGGCGGTCACCCGCGCCCGTTCCGCCGGGGTCACCTGGTCGTCCAGGAAGGCGGAGAGGAGCGGGCGGATCTCGGCGCAGGTCGGCGAACGGTCTCGGAACAGTCGGCGCCACCAGGTCATCCGGCCACCTCACGGGGGGAGCGATCTGTCTTTGGGACGCTGAAAGAGCGGGGAAAGTTCCGGCTGGGCCCGGAGCAGGTCGCGCAGCCGGGCGCGGCCACGGCTCAGGCGCGACCGGACGGTCCCCAGGGGGGAGCGGGTGACGACGGCGATCTCCTCGTAGCTGAGCCCCTGGATATCGGCCAGGACCACCACCAGGCGCTGATCCGGCGGCAGAGCCAGCAGACACCGCTGGATAAGGGCCTGGTGTTCGCGCTGCAGGACCACCTCCTCCGGGTCGGGGCTGACCTGAGCGCCGGCGACCTGTTCATGGGGCAGGCGGTCGAGCGAGGCGGTGGGGCGGCGCTGTCGCCGCCGCAGGCTGTCGTAGCAGGCGTTGGCGGCGATGCGCAGCAGCCAGGCCCGGAAGGGTCCCCCGCGGTACTGTCCGAGGGCCTGATAGGCGCGCAGAAAGGCCTCCTGGGTCGCGTCGGCCGCCTCGTCGGGGTCGCCCAGCATCCGGTAGGCCAGGTTGTAGACCGGGGTCTGGTAACGGGCGACCAGGGCGCTGAAGGCGGCGGCTTCTCCCTGGCGGGCCGCTGCGACCAGGGCGCTCTCCGGGGCCTCAACCGGGTCGCCTTGACTTTCCACCCGTCGCCACCTAATATTTTTGCGGATACCGTGACGGAGGTATCCTTGAAAGGCGATTATAGCAGCCGTGGTGCTGATGTGGCGCCGCGGACAGGCGGTGCGCCCGTGCGGAGCGGAGGAGAGGGCCAGTGAACATTGGGGTCTTGACTGGTGGTGGTGACTGCCCGGGGCTGAACGCGGCGATCCGGGCGGTGGTGCGACGCGCGCACTACTACGGATGGAGCGTGACCGGGATCCACAACGGCTGGGCTGGTCTCCTGGGAGAGGGAAGCGTCGAGCCGTTGACCCTGCGCAGCGTCTCCGGGATCCTCCCGCTGGGGGGGACGATTCTGGGGACGTCGCGGACCAACCCGCTGAAGAACCCGGAGCACATGCGCCAGGTCATGCGCAACATCGAGAAGTTCGGCCTGGACGCGCTGGTGGCCATCGGCGGCGACGACACCCTCAGTGTGGCCGCCCGGCTCTATGAGGACGGCGTCAAGGTCGTCGGGGTGCCCAAGACGATGGACAACGATCTGATGGGCACCGACTACACGATCGGCTTCCACTCGGCGGTCTCCATCGTGGCCGACGCTCTGGACAAGCTCCACACGACGGCCAGTTCCCACCACCGGGTGATCGTCTGCGAGGTGATGGGGCGCGATGCCGGCTGGGTGGCGGTGGTCGGGGGGCTGGCCGGTGGCGCCGACTTCATTCTCATCCCGGAGGTGCCCACCTCGATCGCCCGGGTCTGTGAGCACCTGGAGCGGCGGCGCCAGATGGGCAAGGACTTCAGCATCATCGTGGTGGCCGAGGGGGCGGTGGTCACCGATGTCGAGGTGCCGGAGGTCGGCGAGCGCGACGCCTTCGGCCACGTCCGGCTTGACCGGCGCAACATCGGGGAGATCGTCGGGCGAGAGATCGAGCGCCGCACCGGTTTCGAGACGCGGGTGACGGTGCTGGGCCATCTCCAGCGCGGCGGGTCGCCGGTCCTCTTCGACCGCATCCTGGCCACCCGGACCGGCGTCGCCGCCGTCGACTATATCAAAGAGGGCCGCTTCGGCTATATGCCCGGCCTGCAGGGCTCGAAGATCGTGCCGGTCAAACTCGCCGACGCGGTCGCCCGGACCAAGACCGTCGACCTGGAACTCTACGAGCTGGCGCAGCTCTTTTATTAACCGCCCGGTGACACGGGCGCGGCCGCCGGGCGCGGGGGTTACGCCTGGCGGGGGAGGATCTGGACCGGCACCCGGGCCAGCTGCTGGAAGCGGCGGGCGTCGGCCTCGGAGCCGACGATCGCCCCGTAGTGCATCGGCACGGCCACCTTCGGCCGGAGTCGGTTGGCCAGATCGGCCGCCTCCTCGGCCGTCATCACGTAGACCCCGCTCACCGGCAGCAGGGCGACGTCGACCTGGAGCCCGAGGATCTCCGGGACTGGGTCGGTGTCGCCGGCGTGGTAGACCCGCTGGCCGGCCACCGTCAGGATATAGCCGACGCCGCCGGCCGCGCGCGGGTGGAACGGCTGGCCGGGGGCCCGGAATTTGGTGAGGTTGTAGGCCGGGACCGCCTCGAGGGGAATGCCCTTGAGGGTCAGCCGGTCGCCTGGTTTGATGGTGGTCACCGGCCCGCCGATCTTCTGGGCGGCCGCGGGTGGGGCGACGATGGTGGTGGCCGGTCCGCGCAGCCGGGCGATGTCGTCGGGCGAGCAGTGGTCGAAATGGTCGTGGGTGATGAGAATGAGGTCGGCCGTCTCCCGGCGCTGGATCTGGAAGGGGTCGATGTAGATAACCGTTGCGTCGGCCGTCAGCCGGAAGGCGGCGTGGCCCAGCCAGGTCAGGAACTCCAGCATCAGCCTCCTCCTCTGGCGAACTCTCCTCCCATCGTAGCCGCTGGACAGCCGGGTGGCAAGGGCTCCCCTCGCCTCGGGACGGGCGATCGCGCGGCGGGAGCCCGGATTCCCCTGGGTCGGGGCGGTGGCGGCGAATCCTCGTCCAGAGGGGTCGGTGGATCGGGCGTCTACACAGCGGCCATGGTCGGTGCTATAATCTCTGCCACAACGCCTGGCCGCACGGCCTGTCGGGAACGGCGCACCTGAGGAGGCTCCTGGAATGACCGCGTACGCCTACTTCGAAGGGCGTTTTGTGCCGCTTGCCGAGGCCAAGATCAGTATCCGCACCCACGCCCTTCATTATGGGACCGGCTGCTTTGAAGGCATCCGCGGCTACTGGAACCCTGACGATGAAGAGATCTATCTCTTTCGGATGCTGGACCACTACCTTCGTTTGGAGCGTTCGGGCAAGATCCTGGGGATCAAGCTGCCCCACACTCCGCAGGAGCTCTGCGAGATCACCGTTGAGCTCATCCGTCGCAACAGGCACCGGGAGGACGTCTACGTCCGGCCGATCGCCTATAAAGCCTCCGAGGCCATCGGCGTGCGCATGCACGATCTGGAGGACGGTTTCGCCATCTTCACCGCTCCTTTCGGCAAATACCTGCCGATGGAGAAGGGTGTTCGCTGCTGCGTCTCCTCCTACCGGCGGGTGGACGACAACGCCATCCCGGCCCGGGCCAAGGTCACCGGCATCTACGTGAACTCGGCCCTGGCCAAGACCGAGGCCCAGCTGAACGGGTTCGACGAGGCCATCATGCTCACCCATGAAGGGCATGTGTCGGAGGGCAGCGGGGAGAACATCTTTCTGGTGATCGACGGGGTGCTGGTCACGCCGGCGGCCTCGGAGAACATCCTGCCCGGGATCACGCGGGCCACGGTCATCACCCTGGCCCGGGAGGAGCTGGGCATCCCGACCGTCGAGCGCCAGGTGGACCGGAGTGAGCTCTACATTGCCGACGAGTGCTTTCTGACCGGGACGGCGGCCGAGATCTCGCCGGTGATCGAGATCGACCGGCGGCCGGTGGGTGGCGGGACGATCGGTCCGATCACCGCCCGGCTCCAGGAGCTGTTTTTCCAGGTGGTGCGCGGTCGGCATCCCCGGTATCGGCACTGGTGCACGCCAGTCTACAAGGTGCCGGCCCCGACCTCGCGCTAGTCTCTCACTGCCAGGAGGAAGCCATGCGCCGGCTGGTTTTCTTCGACGCCTACGCCTCCAGCGATGAGGTGGCCATGGAGATCGGCCCGATTCTGCGGACAATGCCGGGGGTTGTCTCGTACGAGCTGCTGGAGGCGCGCGACGGCTCTCCCCGCTACTGCCTGGTGCTGGAGGTCGCGGACGCTCAGGACCAGGAGGTCGCCGAGCGTCTGCAGCGCCTCTCGCGACAGTACGCCGACTACGTGACCGGCTACACCAGCCGGGCTTTCCGCCGGATCGCCTGATCGGGTGATGGCGACCCCGTCGGACGCGCTGCCGCTTCCGGCTCTGCTGGAGAGCCTGCTCTTCGTCTCGTCGGAGCCGGTCCGGATTGCGCAGCTGGCGGCGGTTCTGGGGTGCACCGTAGAGGCCGTCGAGGAGGGGCTGGCCGCGCTGGCTGCCGCTCTCGACGGCCGGGGGATCTGTTTGCTGCGGCAGGGCGACGCGGTCGCTCTCCGGACCGTTCCGGCGGCCGCCCCCTATATCGAACGTCTGCTGGGTCTGGCACCCCCGCCCCGTCTCTCGGCCCCGGCGCTGGAGACGCTGGCCATCATCGCCTACCGCCAGCCGATCACCCGCGCCCAGATCGAGGCGATCCGTGGGGTCAGCGTGGACCACGTGCTCCAGACGCT
Source organism: Chloroflexota bacterium (assembly GCA_034433795.1). GTDB lineage: Bacteria > Chloroflexota > UBA6077 > FW602-bin22 > DAOUAE01 > DAOUAE01. Next base: position 6,416 of record DAOUAE010000002.1, on the reverse strand, counting down.
GGAGGCGCGGGGGCTGATCGCGGTTGTGGGCCAGGCGGAGGCTCCTGGTCGGCCGGCCCTCTTTGGCACCACTCCGGCCTTCTTAGAGGCCTTTGGCCTGCGCAGTCTGGCCGACCTGCCTCCTTTGCCGGCCGACCAGACAGTCTCCTGATTCCCGTGGGCTGGTCCGGGAGTTGCCGGTGAGGGGGCGGTCTGGGAGGTGTCCCGTGCGACCAGTCCCCCTGCGTCATCTGGCGCTGTATCTACGGCACTACGGCTGCCGGCTCTGTCGCCGTTTCGGGCCGGTTCTTGGTCCCTGCTCCTGCGGCCTCTGCCTGGGCTATCTGATCCGCTACCCGGTCAACTAGCGGTTCGGCCCGGTCGTCGAGCGGTGGAAGATCTGGCAGGCGGGTGGTCGTGGCGTCAGGCCTGGGTCCGCTGGCCGGCCGTCCCGTGGAAGCGCAGAGCGTGCACCGCCGCCCGGCCTAGCGGGCTCCCGGGGGTCCAGGGCCGGCTGATCGCCGCTGTGGACCGCCTCGTCGGGGCCACGGCCGGGGCCGCCAGGGTTCGGGCGCAAAGGGTGGACGCGGGGCTGCAGCCGCCTATCTCGTCGGAGAGGGCCGGAGCCGCCCAGGCCGCCAGCCGGGATCGGCGGTCAAAGGTCACAGCGCGCGGGAGCATCGTCCTTCTGTTTCAGTCGACCAAAAATCGGGGCGCACGAGAGGGGAGCGCTGTGAGATTTCGCCTGGCCAGAGGGGCGTCGTTGGCCTATCCTCCCAGCTATCGCTCCCCATGGGGGTTGCCATGGCGATCCGCGGGCGGTATGGTATGGGGGAACTGGCCGGGCTCCTGCTCGCGTTCGGTCTGCTGGCGGCCTGTCGCGGGCTGTCGCCGTCACCGCCACCGGCGGTGGCCAGGCCGGCGGCGGAGGCCGGGCCCTGCGCTGGGCTGGTCCCGACGCCCTTCTTCACCCACTACTATGGCCAGGTCACCGTCGAGGACCGGCCGGCGCCGGTGGGCACGGTGGTTGAGGCGCGCAGCCCGCGCGGCGAGCGGGTCGGCTGCTTTGTCGTCCGCTATGAGGGACTCTTCGGCTACATGCGCGTCTACGGCGAAGAGACGACCGGACCCCGACTGCCGGGGATGCGCCCTCAGGAGACCGTGCAATTTCTGGTCGGGGGGCAGCCGGCGCGCGTGGAGCCCGGCCCGGTCCGCTGGCGCGACGACAAGGATCTGCACGCGGTGCGGCTGGTGGTCCCGGCCGGTCCGGAGCGCTGAAGCGGGCCGATTCTCCGAGGCGGCGAGGAAATGCGACTGGCGGTGAACTACTCGCGGGCGCTGGCCGAGCTGGTGGCGGCCGGCCAGGTCGTGGTGGATCTCCTCAAGTGCCCGGCCTGGCCCGCCCTGGTGGTCGAGGCCCGGCGCTCGGGCCCCGTCTACATCCACTTTCCCCTGGTCATCGGCCAGGGGACCGGTCAGGTCGTCAACAGCGAAACCGGTCAGCCGGCCGACTGGGCCGGGATCGAGCGGCTGCTGGCGGAGACCGCGACCCCGTTTGTCAACCTGCACTTCCGGCCACCGCCCGTGGCCGAACCGTCCGGGGCGGTTGAGGAGTGGCTGGTGGCGAACGGGTTGAGGGATCTGGCCGGGGTGGTCGCTCGCTTCGGCGCCGAGCGGGTGATCGTGGAGAATCTGCCCGGTCGGAACCTGCCCCGGGCGGTGGCCGGGGCCGTCCCCGAGGCGCTGAGCCGGCTGCTCCGGGAGACAGGGTGTGGCCTTCTGCTCGACCTCTCCCACGCCCGCCTGGCGGCCATGCACCTGGGGGAGCCGGTTCAGGACTACCTCGCCCGGCTGCCGGTGGAGCGGCTCCGTGAGCTGCATCTCACCGGCATTCAGCACCTGGGGACGGAGGCCGCCGCGGCGCTGCGCCAGGCCGGGGTGGAGGAGGCCACCGTTCAGCGCTGGACCCGTCAGCCGATGGACCATCTCCCGCTGACCGAGACGGATTGGGCGTTTGTCCTCTGGGCGCTGGCCTGGATCCGGGCCGGCGCCTGGTCCCGGCCGTCCATTGTGGCTCTGGAGTACGGCGGGGTGGGAGCGCTCTGGGAGACGCTGACCGACCGAGCGGTGCTGGCCACCCAGGTGCCCCGGCTCCGGGCCGACCTTCAGCGCGCGCTCGGGGCGTCGGGCTGAGCGGGCGGCCGGGCGGAGCCCGGCGACGGGTGCCTGGGACCTCGCCGGGGCAGAGCTTGTCGGCGACCGCGCCGCCGGCAGCCGAGGCCCGCCGGGCTGGCCGTGCCGGGGGTCCTGGAGAGCGTGTGGCCGGGACGCCTGTCGGCCGGATCTCTGGTATAATGTCGGCCCGGACCGGAGGAGACACCATGGATCAGGCCACGGCGATCCGCCGGCGTGAGCGGCTGGCCTGGGCGGTGCTTTTGAGCGCGTTTGGGGTCTTCTGTCTGCTGGCCCTCGGCATACCGCTCGCGGTCCGCTGGTACTATCATTCGGCGCTGAGCGCTCGCCAGGCTACCCTCGAGGTCATCAGCGGCACGGTGCTGCTCCTGGAGCCGGGGGCGCGACGGGAGATCAGCGCCCAGAGCGGGGCGGCGGTCGGCGAAGGGGCGCGCGTCCGGACCACCGCCGACGCTCAGGCGCTGCTGGCGCTGCCCGATGGCAGCAATCTGCGCCTCTGGCCAGAGAGCACGGTGGTCATCCAGCGGCTGGCCATGAGCCGCTTCACCCAGCAGCAGACGATCTTCCGGCTCTACCAGGCCAGCGGGGTGGTGCGCTACGAGGTGGCGGTGCCGGTGACCGAGGAGCGCCGTTTCGAGGTCCAGACGCCGCAGGCCTCGGCTCTGCTCCGCGAGGGCAGTTACCGGATTGAAGTGAACGAGCGGATCACCGAGATCAGCGTCCGCGCCGGCTCGGCCAGCGTCTCCGCCCAGGATCACACCCTCGAGCTCCTCCAGCACGAGCGCACGGTGGTGGCGGAGGGGCAGGCGCCGGCGGCTCCCCTGCCGGCCCTGCGGAATCTCATTGTCAACGGCGACTTCAGCCGGGGGTTGGAGGGCTGGCAGTACGGGTCGCGCAACGAGGAGGACGGGGTGGCGGCCACCGTTCAGCTGCGCGGTGAAGACGGCCGGACGGTAGTGCGGTTCGCCCGGACCGGCTCGAACAAGCACGGCGAGGGGTATCTCTACCAGGCGCTCAACCGCGATGTGACCGATTTCCAGGTGCTGCGTCTCAGTTTCGACCTGAAATTAACGCACCAGTCGCTCTCCGGCGGTGGCTGGTTGGGCTCAGAGTACCCGCTGCTGGTCCGGCTGCGCTACCGTGACGCCGCCAGTAACGAGCAGACCTGGGTGCGCGGCTTCTACTTCCGGAACGAGGAAAACCGGCTGACCACCAACGGGGTGGCGGTGCCGGCGCAGATGTGGGTGCCGTTCACCGTGAACCTGTTCGACCCGGAGGAGGTCTCGCCCCGGCCGGCGGTGCTGCTCTGGGTGGAGATCGAGGCCAGCGGCTGGGAGTTCGAGAGCTACGTGACCAACATCCAGCTGCTGGCCGAGTGAGGTCAGCCGTCGCGGGCGACCCGGATAACCGAGCGGATGCTCTCCAGCTTGGCCATCAGGCGGCTCAGGGTATCGAGGGCCGGGATCTCCAGGGTAGCCCGGATGGTCGCCCGGCGGTCGGGGTGGGTGACGGCGCTGACCGCCGTCATGTTGATCCGGTCCTCGGCCACGACGGCGGCCACATCGCGCAGCAGGCCATCGCGGTCCCAGGCCTCGATGCGGATCGTCACCGGGTAGACCTGCTGGGTTCGGCCCCAGTCCACCGGAACGAGGCGCTCTTTTTCGACGCCGGCCAGGATGTTCGGGCAGTCCTCACGGTGGACGGTGATCCCGCGCCCGCGGGTGATGTAGCCGACGATGCGTTCGCCGGGCACCGGGTGGCAGCATTTGGCCAGGCGGGTGAAGAGGCCGCCGACGCCCATGACCTGGATGCCGGTGCCATCGCCGCTGACGGTGGCGGTGGGCGGGTGGGTGCCGGGGGCGGTCTCCACGGAGTGCGGAGCGACCAGGCGCAGGGCCACGCTCTGGGGGGAGAGCTCACCGGTCCCCAGGGCGGCCAGGAAGTCGTCGACCTTCTCGAATCTGTGCTGGGCGGCCAGGTCCTCCAGTTTGACCTGGTCGATCCCCAGGCGGGCCAGTTCTTTCTCGAGGAGCTCGCGCCCACGGGCGATGTTCTCCTCACGCTGCTGACGCTTGAACCACTGGCGGATCTTCTCGCGGGCGTGGGCGGTCTTGACATAACCAAGGCTCGGGTTGAGCCAGTCACGGCTGGGGCCCTTGGGGCCTTTGGCGGTGATGATCTCGACGATATCGCCGTTCTTCAGCTGGTAGTCGAGCGAGACCAGCCGGCCGTTGACCTTGGCGCCGATGCAGCGATGGCCGACCTCGGTGTGGATGCGGTAGGCGAAGTCGATGGGGGTTGCGCCGGCCGGCAGCTCACGGATCTCCCCCCGGGGCGTGAAGACGTAGACCTGGTCCTGGAAGATATCGGTTTTGAGCGACTCCACGAACTCGCGGGCGCTGCTGGCCATCTCCTTGTGCCAGTCGAGCAGCTGCCGGAGCCAGGCGATCTTCTGCTCGAACTTGACGTCGCGTTTGCCGCCCTCCTTGTAGCGCCAGTGGGCGGCCACGCCGTACTCGGCGATCCGGTGCATCTCGTGGGTGCGGATCTGGACCTCGAGCGGCTTGCCCTCCGGGCCGATGACCGTGGTGTGGAGCGACTGGTAGAGGCTCTGCTTGGGCATGGCGATGTAGTCGTCGAACTGGCCCGGGATAGGGTGCCAGAGGGCGTGAACCACCCCCAGGGCGCTGTAGCAGTCCTGGACCGTGTTCACCAGGACGCGGATGGCCAGCAGGTCATAGACCTGGTTGAAGTCCACGCCCCGACGCTGCATCTTCTGGTAAATACTGTAGATGTGCTTGGGCCGGCCGGAGATCTCCGCCTGGATGCCTGCCCGTTTGAGCTCGGCGTCGAGGATGGCGATGGCCTGGGCGATGTAGCGTTCGCGGGTGACCCGTCGGGTAGCCAGCAGCCGGGCGATCTCACGGTACTTCTCCGGCTCCAGGTACCGGAAGGCCAGATCCTCCAGTTCCCATTTGATCTGCCAGATACCCAGCCGGCTGGCCAGCGGGGCGTAGATCTCCAGCGTCTCCTGGGCGACCCGCCGCTGCCGCTCGGGAGGAAGGTGCTGGAGCGTCCGCATGTTATGGAGGCGGTCGGCCAGCTTGATGAGGATAACCCGGATATCCTCGGCCATCGCCAGAAACATCTTGCGGACGTTCTCGGCCCACAGGGCCGCCTCGTCGCTGCTGGGACCGCGCCCGGTCTCCTCCCGGCTCCGCCAGTGGATACGGCTGAGTTTGGTCACCCCGTCGACCAGGCGGGCCACTTCGTCGCCGAACCGGGTCTGGATCTCGCTCAGCGGGACGCCGGTGTCCTCAGGGACGTCGTGGAGGAGGGCCGCGACGATGGCCGCGCAGTCCAGGCGCAGGTCGGCCAGAATAAGGGCGGTGGCCAGCGGGTGGGTGACGTAGGGTTCGCCGCTGCAGCGGGTCTGCCCCTGATGGGCCCGGGCGGCGAAGGCATAGGCCTGCTGCACCTGCTCCAGTTCAGGCTCGCTTAAATACGTTTTCAGTTGGGCCAGCAGGCTCTCCAGCCCGCGCTGTTCGGCCGTGGAGGGTGTCTGCAGCGTCGTCACCATACCCGCTTTCGCGATCACATGATGGTAAAGCACGAAGAACCGTACAGCAGGGCGTCCCGGCGTCTGCTTGCCCGGAGGGGGTACGCCCTTGTACGGCCTCCATCCCAAGTATAGTCGGTGGCCGGTTTCGCTGCAAGAGAGCAGGCGAACCATAGCTTGTGGCGGCCTTGCACGCGCTCCGACACTCTGGTATATACAGAACGCGAGCCGAACCGCGAACAACCCTCAGCGGGGTGGAGGGGAGGTGGCGGATGCGCACGGGGCGATTTGAGCCCGAACAGGGCCCGGACGGACGCCAGATCTACCGCCTGCGCTGGAACGCGCCGGGGGAACATGTGTCCCTGACCCGTGAGGAGCGCCGTCGGGCCGAGTTCATCCGGTATCTCATTCGCCGGGGACGTCTGAGCGAAGGACAGGACTCTTCTACCGACCTCTCATCCGGTCGGGCCGAGAGGCAAAAATAACGAGGCCGCCTGGCTCCCAGGCGGCCTCCCCGTGCTGACCGGCGCGGTCAGGCCAGCACCGCTTCTTTGACCACGAACTGGAGTTCGCCGTTGTCGAGGCGGACGAGGATGGTCTGACCGGGCTTGAAGCGGCCAGCCAGCAGCCCCTCGGCCAGCGGGTCCTCCACCAGCGTCTGAATCGTCCGCCGCAGCGGCCGGGC
>DAOUAE010000001.1:0-33527 GCA_034433795.1 Chloroflexota bacterium | reverse complement strand
GGCCCGGCATGGGGCCAGGACCTTCTGGGGCTTGCTCACCCGCACGGCCGCGACGATCTTGGCCCATACTCTTCTGCGCCTCCGCCTGGTGTGAACAACGAACCCACATCATGCGCCTGAGGCGCATTATATCGATTGCTCAAACCAGGCCAAGGAGCTGCAGCGTCTGGGTCAGGATCGTCGCGGCGGTGCGGGGAAGCCTCCAGAAGACCCTGGCCCCATGCCGGGGAGAACAGTCCACCAGACTGTTCTCCCCCAGCCGCGCGGTCCGCTCGCCGGTCGTCGCCGCGAGGCGATTGCGCAGGACAGCGCCCGGCGGCCGCCGGCAGGCGTCGGCGCTCGGCCCGCCCCGGTCAGGGCGATGCACGGGCCCGGCGCTTCCTGGGCGGCGGCCCACGCCCGACCTGTGCGCCCCGAGCGCGGAGCACGCCCCCGGTCAGGGGGCCTCGGCCCCGGGCGCTCGTCCACCGGTGACGCGTCCGGTGGACGCGTCACGGCACACTCCCCCGGCCCGCGTCGCGCCAAGCGGACGCCGGAGACCTCGTCGTCGGGGGCCGCAGCGCGCCCAAAGCCAACGCGCAGTCCGTCGAGCTCCTGCCAGCCATCCGGTCCCCGCACCTGACGGGGGTGCTTGACCGGGAGGGCGGTAGTGGCGCGCTGCAGCCCGGCGTCTTCGGGAAGGTCCCTGCCCCGGTGCGGCCGTAGGGCCGCGCCAGCTCCCCGGAGCCCGCGGACTCGGCGGGTGAATGTGCTCGGGGCCAGCCGCCGGGGGAAATGGGGGCGCCGTTCTGCCGGACTTCCGCCAGGACGGCGCCCGCGCCGGGGCCGGACCAGGGCACGAGGCAGAACCGCGGCCTCCGCGCCGACCGGGGGGCGTCGGCAGGGGGACAAACAGTCCACTGGACTGTTTGTCCTGGCCGGTGGCCAGAGTCACCGCCCGCGGCCCGCGCGCAGGATATCGACGATGGGGACACACCGGGCGGCCACTGGCCTCAGTGGGACGGGCCTCCACGGCCGGGAGTGATAGCGCACTCCTTCAAAGGAGCATCCTGTCTTCAGCCCCAGAATCCCCACGTCCAGAAAGCCCGGGGCGACGGGCGGAGGCTGTCGACCGGGAGCGCGGGGTGAGGGTGCGGCAGAGGGCGCAGCGGGTGCCGCGGCAGGGCTGGGTGTTCGGCCCGCTCAAGACCAGCCGGGAGCGGGCGGTGCCGCTGGCCCCGCGGGCGCTGTGGGCGAAAGAGCGGGCGGCCGGACGGAAGCCTTTGAGGCTGGTCTGGCGGGGGCGTCCAGGAACCCGCTCGCGCTCCAGGATGTGCGCGCACTTTGTGGCCACAGCACAGGTGGCGGGGTTGCCGCGACGGTGTGTTTACAGGCGGGGTGCCGTTGCGGGTGGTGGCGGAGCCTCTGGGGCATGCCAGCCCGACGGTGACAGCGGCGGTGTACATGCACGGGCCGTCAGCGCTGGTTCAGGCGGCTGTACGGGCCCGGGACGGGCTGGTGGCCGCCCATCACAACCCCGACCGGCTGGACGCCGACCATCGTGCCGATGCTATTGGCAACCGGCCATCCCTCCTCAGGGGAGGGAGACGTGAGAATGAGAGAATCCGAGGAGGAGAGGAGGCGGCGGCGGAGGGGCGCTCAGGTCTTGTGACCGCGCTGCCCCCCGGCCCCTTTCCCCTCTTTGCCCGCCTTCTTGGCCGTCCCGCGCAACGTGGGGTTCAGCGGCGGTTTGGTCCGCCCGACGTCGATCTCAGCGGGGTGCTCTTTCAGCCGCTGGTGCCGGCCACCGCGGACTCTGGCCATGGCTCCCTCCCTGGCTAGCACGTGATCTCAGGGCCGGGCGTCTCCGCCTGAGCGGACGGGGAGGTCGGGGTCTGAACGACCAGCCGCCCCTCAGTTTCAATGATACACCGTCCGCACCACGGACAGGTATCCTGGCGGGCCTCTTCGGCGACGATGAAGGTGCGTTGACAGGCCGGGCAGTGCCACTCCTTGGTCGCCACGCGTACCCCCGTGGCGAGCCCGGCAGATTCTGTACCAGGGAGACCGGGCGACTGGTATGTTTTCTGCACTGCCCGCCGGCCAGCACCGGCCGAGGAGGGATGATGGGCGGGCGACTGGTCGGTCTGGGCTGTTTGTCCGGCGCGGTTCTCCTGCTGGAGATCACGGTCGGGCGCCTTTTCTCCGTCAGCCTGTGGTACCACTTCGCCTTCCTGGTGATCAGCCTGGCCCTGCTCGGGCTCGGGGCCGCGGGAGCCTGGCTGGCCGGCCGTCCGCTGGCCCACCCGTCGGCGCGCGCGCTGGCGATAACGGCGGGCCTTTTCGCGGGGGCGGTGCTCGGCCTGCTGGGGGTCATCGGCCTTGTGCCCGTCGACCCGTTTGCGCTGCGGACGGCGCCGGTGGCCAGCGGGCTGGGGCTGCTCGTTTACACGGTCGCCACCGCCCTGCCCTTCTTCTGGGCCGGATTGACGATCGCCCGCCTGCTGAGCGCGCCGGCGGCGGCGGTTGGCCGGCTCTACGCGGCCGACCTGGCTGGCGCCGGGATGGGTGCGGGTGTGGCCGTGATCTGTCTGCCGCTGGTCGGAGCGCCCGGGGCCGCCTTGCTGGCGGCGGCAGGGGGGCTGGTGGCGGCGCTCTGTTTTCTGGGCGGGCGTTCTCGCGGTGGGCGAGCCGCGATGGGGGTGCGGGCCGGGCTCGGCCTGGGAGCGCTGCTGCTGGTGGGGGCCGCCATCCTGTGGGGGCAGCGCTGGCCGGTGCCGGTCCCGGCCAGCAAAGGGCTGGCCCAGGCGCTGGCCGGCGGGGCCCGCTGGCTCTGGACGGGGTGGAACACCATCTCGCGGGTGGATGTCACCCAGGGCGACCTGGCCCATTATGCGCCGGGGCTCCGTCAGGGGCGGCTGCCGCCACAGCTGGCGGTGCGGATCGACGGCGACGCGCTGACGGCGCTGACCGCCTTCGACGGCGATCTGACCGCGCTGGCGGACTTCGAGCGGGCGCTCCCGGCGCTGGCCTACTGGTGGCGGCCGGGGCCGCGGGTGCTGGTCATCGGGGCGGGTGGGGGGCCCGATGTCCTGGCGGCTCTCCGACTGGGAGCCGAGCACGTGACGGCGGTTGAGGTCAATCCCCTGGTCGTGGCGCTGGTCCGCGAGCATTTCCGGGGCTTCACCGGCGATCTGTACCGCCATCCGCGGGTGACGGCGGTGGTGGGAGAGGGGCGACACTTTGTGGCCCAGCCTGGTCCGGCCTACGACCTCATTGTGCTCTCGCTGGTGGATACCTGGGCGGCGGTCACGACCGGAGCCTACAGTTTGACCGAGAACTTCCTGTACACGCGGGAGGCGTTGGCCGACTACTACCGGCGGCTGCAGCCGGGGGGGCTGGTGGTGTTGACGCGCTTTGAGCGGCAGCCGCCGGTGGAGCTCCTGCGGCTGCTGACCACGGTGGCGGCGGGGTTGGAGATGGCGGGGGTCGCTGAGCCGGGGCGGCAGGTGGTGGTGATGGGCAACGGTGAGCAGGCGACGGTGTTTGTGCGGCGGGGGGCCTTCAGTCCGGAGGAGGTGGCGACGGCCCGGCGCTTTGCCGATAGATATGGCCACCACCTCCTCCTGGCCCCCGGCGAGCCCGCCAGCGACCCCCGCCTGGCCCAGGCCCTCGGACCAGACCGCGACACCCTCATCGCCACCTCGCCCTACGCCATCGACCCGGTCACCGACGACCGCCCCTTCTTCTTCCAGTTCGGACGCTGGCGATCGCTCGTCTGGCCATGGAACGCCCCCGACTTCGCCGGCTTCGGGAGCCTGACGACCGGTCAGACGCTCCTCCTCCTCATCCTGGGCCAGACCACGGTTCTGAGCGCCCTGCTGGTGCTCCTCCCTCTTGGGCGGCGGCGGCCGGCGCCGGGGACCGCCACGCTGGGCTGGTTCGCCTACTTCACCGCCCTGGGGCTGGGCTTTATGGCGGTCGAGATCGCCCTCCTCACCCAGACCACCCTCCTCCTGGGCGCTCCGACCGTCACCATGGCGGTGGTCCTCGGCGGGCTCCTCGTCAGCGCCGGCCTTGGGAGTCTATTGAGCGATCGTCTTGACTGCAGCCCGTCATCCCTCACACCCCTCATGCTGCTCCTCGCCGGCTGCCTGGTCATCTGGCCGGCGCTGACGGCCGTCGCCACCACGGCCTTCCTGGCCGCCCCCTGGCTGGCGCGCTTGGGGTTGACGCTCCTGCTGGTCGCCGGGCCGGGGCTGCTCCTGGGGCTGCCCTTCCCCGGTGGATTGCGGCTGCTTCAGCGGCACCAGCCGGACCTGGTGCCCTGGGCCTGGGCCGTCAACGCCTGCGCCTCGGTCGTCGGGCCGGTCCTGGCGATGATGGGGGCGATCACGTTCGGGGTGCGCCTTCTGTTTCTGGTCGCGGCGCTCCTGTATCTGGGCGGCTGGCTGAGCCTGCTCCTCGGCCTGCGCCGGGCCGAGGTCCGGCTGGCCCGACCGCTGACCTCGACCACACCAACGACCGACTCCTAGCCACCACGGTGACCGGAGGGATGTCGACCGCCCGCTCGCCCGTGCTGACCGACGGCGTCCGGGCCGTCGCTGTTCCGCTTCTCTGGGGAGCGGCCCTGGCCCAGCCGCTCCTCTACACGCTGCTGGCTGCCCCGCTCGTCTGGCTGCACACCTGGCCCGCTCACACCAGCGACCTGCTCCCGCTGGCCGCCTGGCCAGACTGGCTCTCCTGGCCGGGTCTGACCGACGCCAGCCTCCCCTGGATCGTCCGCTACGGCCTGGCGGCCACCGTCTATAGCCTCCTTCTCGGGGCGCTTCTCGTCCTCTACCTCCACGCCGTGCGGAGCGCTGCCCAGCCGACCGGCCTTCCGGCGTGCCGCCCTGCCCTCGTCGGGGCGGCTCTGAGCGGGCTGGCTCTCCTGCTCCACCCGGTTCTGCTCTCCCAGGACGTTTTCAGCTACCTGTTCTACGGGCGGATGACCGCCCTGTACGGCGCCAACCCCTACCGGGCCACGCCGGCCGACTTCGGCTTCGACCCCCTCTTTCATTATGTCTTCTGGCGGGGACAGCCCTCGAACTACGGTCCACTCTGGACCTGGCTCTCGGCGGGCCTCGCCCTGCTGGGCGGGGCGAACGTCGGCCTGCTGGTCGTGCTCTTCCGTCTCCTGGCGCTGGCCTGCCATCTCGTCAACATCGCTCTCATTTGGTCTCTCCTGGCCCCGTACGGGGCCGCGCGCCGGGCGCAGGGCACGCTGCTCTACGCCTGGCACCCGCTCCCGCTCATCGAGGCCGCCGGCAGCGCCCACAACGATCTGCTGATGGTGACCCTGCTGCTGCTGGCGCTCTGGCTCCACCAGCGGGGCCGGCCCGCCGGCGCTCTCCTGGCCCTGACGCTCTCGGCCCTGACCAAGTACGTGACCGTCCTGCTGCTTCTGCTCTACGGCTGGCTGCTGCTGCGCCAGCGGCAGCCCCTCTGGCCTCTTCTGCTGAGAGGGCTTCTCCCCGCCGCCGGGCTGACGCTGGCGGTGGCCGGCCCCTGGCTCGGACCGGAGAGTCTGGGGGTTCTCCATTTCGGCACGGCGCCGGCGGCCTTCAAGAACTCGCTGCTGGAACGCCCCTACCGCGCCCTGCGGGTCCTCCTGGGCGATCCCCCCGCGGTCGCCTGGGGGCCGCTCGGCTTTACACCCTACTGGGCCGAGGTGACGGTGGGATTCTGGACCGGCGACCAGAAGGCCACGATGCCGGCCGGTCGGTCGCTCCTGGTGATCGGCCTCGGGGCCGACGGCTGGGTACCGGTCTACGACCCGGCGACCGGGCGGGTGGATCAGGCGCCCATGGCGCTGCTCCAGCCGGCCCCACCACCTCCCGAGCAGTTCGCCCACTGGCCCGCCCGGTCCCTTCCGCTCCCCTACGGTCCGGGCACCACACCGGCCGCCGCGCTGGCCAATCGCCTGATACGAGCCGCCGGCGGCCTCCTGCTCCTCGCCCTCTGGACGGTCGCCGCCTGGCGCGCCCGCGATCTGGAGTGGCTCTGGCTGGGGGGGACGCTGGTCTTCCTCGGCAGCTACTATGTCTTCTTCACCTGGTTCTACCCGTGGTACATCACCTGGGGGCTGGCGCTGGCGGTGCTGGTCGCCCACCGGTGGGCCGGCCGGCTGCTGATCGCTCTGGGGTGGTCGGCCCTTCTGGTGTACATCCTTGAGGGATTGGACTGGACCGCCGAGTACCGGGACCTGCGCGACGGCGGCCTGGTCCTGGTGTTTCTGCTGCCCGGTCTGGTCCTCCTCCCCTGGTCGCGGCTGGGCCGCTGGCGGCCGAGAGTCCGGGCCCACCCGGCCGTGCTGGTCGGGACGGGTCTCGTGGTCCTGGGGCTGCTCTGGCCGGCGCGGTCGCTGGCGGCGCGACCGCCCGAGCCAGACCAGGGGATCAGCCACAGCGAGAGTGAGCAGGCCTGGAGCCTCTGGCGCCGTGGTCACTGGCACGGGGCTCTCTGGTACTTCAACCGGGCGCTGGCCAGCGACCCAGGCCAGGCGGCGGCCCGCCTGGGCCGGGCGCTGGCCTCCCTCCAGCTGCGTGACCGGGTGGCCCTGAGCGAGCTGCGGGCGCTGGCCCGCGCGTTCCCCGACAACCCCCAGGTCCTGAGCGCCTTGGCTGCCGCCGAGGAGTGGCAGGAGAACTTCGCCGCCGCCGAGGACCTGTACACCCGGCTGAGCGCCCTTCAGCCCGAGGCCGCCTGGATCTACCAGCGCCGGGCCTTCGTGCGGTATCGCCGATGGGATCTGGCCGGAAGCCGGCGTGACCTCCAGAGGGCGCTCGCCCTCAGCCCCAACTGGCGCGACCCCTATCTGCTGCTGGGCGACGTGGCGGCTGCAGCCGGCGACTGGTCCACCGCCCTCACCGCCTACACCGTGGCCATTGAACTCGACCCGGCCGATCCGGAGGCCTATCTGCGACGGGCTCGCCTGGCGGCGGTGCTCGACCGCCGCGCCCAGGCCATCGCCGACTACATCGCCAGCGCCCGACGGCAGGCCGACGTGGGAGCGATCGAGGCCGCCCGGCTGGCCATCCTGCGGCTGCGGTCGTCGCGATGAGGCAGCGGTCACTCGTCCTGATCGGGCTCCTGCTGGTGGCCTACGGCTACTGCGTCCAGCCGCCCGGCGCCAACGCCCTGAGCCGTTACGACCTGGTTCTGGCGCTGGTCGATGAGGGGACCGTCCGGATCGACCGCTACAAGGACAACACCATCGACCGGGCTTTCGCCGACGGCCACTACTACAGCGACAAGGCCATCGGGCTCGCTCTCTGGACCGCCCCCTTTTACTGGCTGCTCCGGCGGCTGGGACTGCCCCCCTGGCCCGAGCACGACACGCTGTACGTGGTGCACCTGTTCGTCCTGTGGGGCGTCGCTCTGCCGGCGGCGGTGGCGACCGCGCTCCTGAGAGGGCTGCTGCAACGCTGGGGGACGCCGGCCGGGCGAGCGACCGCGCTGGCCGTGATCTACGCCCTGGGAACCCCGGCCTTCGCCTTCGCCACGATGTACTTTGGCCACCAGGCCGCGGCCGCCTGGGGGATCGGTGCGCTGGCGGCTCTGGAGTGGAGTCGCGGACGGCGGGGCTGGCTGGCGCTGGCCGGGTTCTGCGCGGGCTGGGCCTGGCTGACCGAATACCTGGCGGCGCTCATCGCCGGGGCCCTGGCCCTGATGGGGAGCTGGACCTGGCGCTGGCGGATGATCTGGTTCGGTCTGGGCGGCCTCCCGGCGGTTCTGCTCCAGGCCGGCTACAGCACCCTGGCTTTCGGCTCGCCGCTACGGCTGGGATACGGCTTCGTGCAGGAGCCGCAGTTCGCCGGCATGCGCCAGGGATTCTTCGGCCTGACAGTGCCACAGCCAGAGGCCATGCTGGCGCTGCTGGTCGGGGGCAAGGGGCTTTTTGCGACCGCGCCGGTGCTCCTGCTGGCTCCGCTGGGCTGGTGGCGGTGGTGGCGGGCCGGCGAGCGGGCCCGCTGCCTCCTCTGCGCCGGTGTCGGGGTCGCCTTCTGGCTCTCCACCAGCGCCTACTACCTCTGGTCCGGCGGCTGGACGCCCGGACCGCGCTTTCTCGTCCCGGCCCTGCCGTATCTTTTCCTACCCCTGGCGGGGTACGCCGGCCCCCCTGGCTGGCTCGCCCTGCTGGGGATGCTCGCGGTCGGCCAGATGGGGCTGGCCCAGGTGACCACTCTCCTGGTCTCAGACCAGCGACCCTTCCCGCTGGTTGAGGTCTGGCTCCCCAACGCGCTGGGCGGCCGTTTCATTCACTCGCTGGGGGAACTGGCGACCGGCGTGACGGGCGTCTGGACGTTCCTCCCATGGCTCGGGGTGCTGATTCTGGGAGGACTGGGGCTTCTCATCGCCGAGCGGTGGCCACGGCCGACCTGGGGGGTGCTCGGCCTGCTCGTGGCCACCCTGATTGTTCTGGTCGGGCTGGCGCTCCAGGCGGCCACCCAGCGCCCCCGCGACCCGGTCTTCGCCCTGGACTTCGATCCGGACCCGGCCGCCCGGCGACTGACCGTGACGGTCGGGGTGGTCCAGGGGCCGGCCCGGAACGCCGGCCTCTGGGTCCGGGCGGTGGCTCCAGACGGCCAGACGCTCGTTGAGGACTGGGTCTATCCCCTCACCCTCGGCGTGGGGGAGAGCCAGCGCCTGGTCTACCCGCTGCCGGCCGGCCGGCGGCTCTCGCAGGTGACCGTTCAGGTCTTCGACTGGAGTTTCGGCCGCCGTCTGCAGGACCTGACGGTCGTGACCCTCGGGAGCTAGGCGCTGAGGGGGAGTGCCTGGCGCCGGCCGGTCAGGAGGGTGGTGGCGCCAGCGCTTCCTGCTCCACGGGCGACCGGACGGCTTCGGGACGATGGTCGGTCGCGGCCAGGATGGCCCGCAGACGGCGGATCTGGCCGATCAGGGCGGTGGGATCCCGCCAGTACTCCAGGGTCAGGTGGGTCGCCTGAGGGAGCCGGTTCTGGCCGAGCAGCCGGCGGAGGAGGGCGTAGTCGGGCAGGAGAAGCGGCTCATGGGCGTCCTCCAGAGTGCCCTGGGACCGTCGGGGGCCGCAGACGTGGACGGCCCGCACCGCCTCGAGCGGCAGCGCGTCGAGGTAGGTCCTGACCGGCAGGCCGAGGTGGGCGGCGGCGATGCGGGCGTGGGCCAGGTCAAGGAGCAGGCCGCAGCCGGTCCGGGCGACCACGGCGGCCAGGAACTCCGGCCGGCAGATGTGCTCGTAGGCGCCGGTGGGGTAGTAGGGGTAGTTTTCGAGGAGAAGGGGCACCGCCAGCTGACGCTGGAGGGCCGTGACCGCGTGGACCAGCCGGTCGAGCGTCTCCTCGTAGGAGAGCACGGGTCCGGCCGGCACCGCCCGGATGCGGATGCCGTTGCGCTCCAGCCGCACGCGGGCGGCCGAGGAGCCGACGTGCAGAACCAGGAAGGGACTGCCGGTGGCGGCCAGATAGCGCTGCAGAAGCGCCAGACGGGCCGGGGCCAGCGTCTCCTCGTCGACCGGGGAGCCGGCGCAGTGGAGGACCAGCGGGAGTCGTGGCCGGAGCTCGGCGATCTCCTCCAGCGTGGTGTTCAGACTCACCTCGACGAAGTCGACCAGCGTTTCGGTGGGGGCTTCAGCCAGCAGCGCGCGGAGAGCCTGCGACCACGATGCCCCCAGCGCCAGGTGTGTCATCGAATCCCTCGGGTGGTGCGGCCTGAGCGTTCTCTCCCATTGTACCGAATGGCGGCCTCCGACCGCAAAACTACCAGCCGTGGGCCAGGCGCAGCCACAGACGGGCGGGTAGCCCTGCCGCCCGCATCGCCGCCTGGGTCCGGGCGATATCGTAGGAGACTCGCCGGTAGGTGACCGTTTGCTGGTCGGTGTCCAGCAGGACGTAGCTGGCCCGGGGGTCGCCGTCGCGTGGCTGGCCGACGCTCCCGGGGTTGAGGAGGAGCCGGGTCGGGCCCAGCGGGACCACCGTGCCGTGGGTGGGCAGGGCGACATCAGCCTCCGGCTGGCCAGGCCGCTCGGCGAAGACCACCGGAATGTGGCTGTGCCCGATGAAGCAGTAGGGAGTCTGAAAGGCGGCGAAGTTCTCGGCCGCCTGGACCGGGTCCAGGACGTACTCCCAGATGGGGGCGCGGGGGCTGCCGTGGGCGAGGGTGAAGGCGCCGACGACGAGGGTGGTCGGCAGGTCGGCCAGGAAGCGGCGATGGGCCGGCAGGAGCTGGCGGCCGGTCCACTCCGCCGCCTGGCGGGCCTCGGGATTGAAATCGGCCGTGGAGATCTTGCCGATAGCCGCCCAGTCGTGATTGCCAGCCAGACAGCGGTAGGGGAAGGACTGCAGGCGGGCGATGCACTCGTTGGGGAAGGGGCCATAGCCGACGAGGTCGCCCAGGCACCAGACCTCGTCGACCGCTCCCCAGTCGGCGATCACCGCCTCGAAGGCCGGCAGGTTGGCGTGGATATCGGCAACGACGGCGATGCGCACGGCTCTCTCCTGGACGCCGGGTCAGCCCGGTTCAGGCCTGGCCGGCCAGGATCGCCCGGAGCCGGGCGATGATGATCTGCTCCTCGCCCGGCTGAAGCGTCTGCGGGTTGATGTAGAGGCCGTCAGCTCCGGCCGGGGCCAGCTCGATGGCCGGGGTGCCGTTCCGCAGGGCCTGCAGGATCGCGTCGCGACTCAGCCCCAGTCGGGCAGTGTCGAAGATGAGCAGCGCCCGGGCGTGCGGCTGACCGGCCTCGCTGGGCCAGGCGCGCTCGGCCCGAACGCCGGGGACCTCGCGAAAGGCCAAAAGGATCGTCTGGACCACTGCCTCGTACCGCTCGAGGAGCGCCGCCTCGTCCTGGCTGAGATACCATTCAAGAGCCGCCAGCAGGCCGACCATCTCCTCCTTGCTGACCTTCATCGGGCGGCCGATGGCGTGGTAGGGGTTGCCGTTGCGGGCGACAGCCTCGATGAGGTCGGCCCGGCCGACGATGAGCCCGGTGGACTGTGGGCCGCAGAGTCCCTTGCCGCCGCTGAAGATGGCCAGATCCGCCCCCTGCTGGGTGAAGCGCCAGAGATTGCTGGCCGGAGGGATTTGGGCGGCCGCGTCCACGATGACCGGCACACCGGCCCGGTGGGCGATGGCGATGACGGTCTCCAGCGGCAGCGCCCCCTGGGCGAAGTGGGCGCCGGCGAAATAGAAGACGGCCGCCGTCCGGTCGGAGAGGGCGGCCTCGAGATCGGCGGGCGTGGTCCCGGCGGCCGTGCCGATCTCGACCAGCCGCACCCCCACCTGGCGGATGGCGTAGTCGTAGCCGTTGCGCTGGCTGCGGTGGACGATGACCTCTTTCGTTGGAGCCAGTTCCGGCAGACGGGCGATCTTCTCTGGATCGGTGCCGGTGATGCAGGCGGCGGTGGCCAGGGTCAGGCCGGCGGCCGCCCCGGCGCAGACATAGGCCGCCTCGTTGTGGGTCAGTTCGGCGATCCGACGGCCCACCGCCCGCTGGACCTCGGTGATATCGGCGTAGTACTGGCCGGCCTGGCGCATGGCCTCCCAGACCTCCGGCGGCATAATCGATCCGCCCAGACGGGTCAGCGTGGCCGCGCCGTTGATCACCGGTCGGATGCCCAGACGCTCGAAGATGTGCGTCATCGTCCCTCCTCGGCTCAGGATGACAGTTCACCGGTCTCGCCGACCGGCTGACCGTTCAGAGTGGCGGTGCCCGGCCGGGGAAGTCGCACCACCACCGGCCAGCCGGGCGGGGCCTGGATGTGCAGCCCGAAGGGCCGATCGGGGAGATTTTCCCAGCGGACCTGAACCGGTCCGCCGGGCGTCGGCACCGTTCCCCGGGCCCAGCGCAGGTCGGCCGGATGGGGCTCGACCACCACCGGCCGAAAGCCCGGCCCGCCCGGTCGAACCCCCAGCACAAAGGTGCTGAGGAAGTAGGTAGGAGCAGCCGACCAGCCGTGGCAGTGGCTGCGGGTCAGCCGTCCCTGCCGGCCTGACCACATCTCCCAGAAAGTGGTGGCGCCCATGTCGATCATAAAGCCCCAGTCACGGCGGATCGTGTCGAGGAACTCCTGCGCCCGTCCCTCGCGCTGGTAGGCTTCGAGCAGAAAGAACGCGAAGAATGGGCTGCCGGCCCGGACGAAGTCCGGCGGCGGGCTGTGCAGCAGCTGCCGGCAGCGTTCGGCCCGCTCGCCGGTGGCCACCCCGGAGAGGTAGGCCACCGTCTGGGTCTGCTGGCTGAAAACCGTACTGAGAACGGCGCCCCGGCGGCAGTCGGCGTAGGCCTCCCTCTCCGCGCTCCAGAGGTGCTGGTTGATGGCGGCGCTCAATCGGTCGGCCAGCGCCCGCCACTCGGCGGCCACGGCCTCTTCGCCCAGCCAGGCGGCCAGGTCGGCTGCGTCGCGGAGGGCATGGACGGCCAGGCAGTTCTGATGGGTTACCACCCCCCGGCTGGGGGTGTCCATCGGCGCCCAGTCGAACATGTTCCAGGCCCGGATCTCGAAGAGACCGTCGGCGTTGAGATGCTGACGGAGGCCGTCGATGTTGCGCACCACCCACGGGAACAGCCTCCGGGCCCCCTCCCGGTCGCCGGTGAAGAGGAGATACTCGCGGCAGGAGCGCAGCCAGAGGAAACTCCAGGCCGGCAGGATATTCTGCCAGGCGCTGGGGACGTGCGATTCGACCAGGGGCGAGCGCTCCAGGCTCTGGCCGGCCTGCTCCAGACAGCGGTACCACAGCCGGGGATCGCCGTTGACCACCCAGTCGACGAGGGCTTCGTTGCGGGCGTCCCCGACCCAGTGGGTCTGCTCGTAGGTCGGGCAGTCGGTGTAGGTGTCCTCGGCGCAGCAGCGCAGGGTGTGGGCGCCGACCTCCCAGATCCGTGTCAGCAGCGCATCGGAGCAGGCGAAGTGCCCCTGACGCTGCTGGGGATAGGTGCTGAAGACCGTGGCGACCTGGCCCAGCCGGACCGGGCCGCGCAGGTCACGCAGGATGAGGTAACTGTAGCGGAAGCCCCGCCGGACGATCGTCTGATACTCCTGATACCCCTCGCGGCAGACATACCGGAACGTATTGTTCATGCCCTCGGCGAAGTTGAAGCGTCCGTCGGGCTGGATGAACTCGAAGTTGTGCCCGTCGACCACCGTGCCGGCCGGAGCCACGATGGTCAGGCGCTGAAAGCCCACCACCTCCTGGCCGAAGTCCAGGAGCAGCCGGACGTCGGAGCCCGGGGCCGGCGGCTGGATCACCGTCCAGCCGGCGCCCGCGAGGAGCGCCTCCGCGTTCTCGACCTGGACCGGCGTGGCCACGACCTGATCGGTGTAGGCCTGGACGAAGACGTCGGGCAAAAGGTCCTCGGCCCGGACTGGCTGGAAGAAGGCCGCCCCGACCACCGGCGGGACCAGTCCCTGGGCCCAGAACGCCTCGCCGGCCGGGGCCGTGGCTCCGGCGACCCACGGCCGGACCAGGATCAGACTGGCGTCCCAGTGGTTCTCGGCCCGGGCCAGGTCCTCGGCGGTGAGGTCGAAGGGGCCCACCACCGCCCAGGGGCTGCCACCCTCCTGACCGGTGGCGCTGAAACGCAGGCCCGGCGGGCCGTCCAGGACAATGACAAACTCCAGAAGATGGAAGAGCCCATGGAGAGAGACGACCAGGCTGTTCCAGCCCGGCTGAAGGGTGGCCCGGCCAGCAGTCACGGGCTGGCCGTTGACCCGGATCGGTCCCGGCCGCTTGTGGGCGGTCGCCCAGCCAGCCTCGGCGCGAGGGAGAAGAAAAACGATCTCGGAGGCCTGTGGGCTCCAGACCTGGGTGGCTAAATAGGCGTGGCAGAGGACGAAGTTCGACGAGCGGTCGTCCGGGGTGAGATAGGGGCGGACGTTGAGGGTGAAGCGGTAGGGACGGGAGCGCACCGCCTCGACGGAAAGCACCCGCTGGGGCAGAACCGGCTCCTGGGTGAGAAAGGGAATGCCCCGCGGAGCCAGGTCACGGTGCCAGCCGTCCTCCGCCGGCCGCAGCGGTACAGCCGGCGGCCAGTCCCGGTCGTCGAAGTCCAGAGCCGTCCAGGGCTCGGCCAGGCGGGCGTCGTACTGCTCCTCGAAGCCCTGCTGGACGCTGATCCGCGGGGTGGCGCTGCGGAAGGCAGGATCGGGCCGGGCCCGCCAGGTCGCGTCGGTGACCAGTTTCTGATCGGCCAGCTCCAGGGCGGCCAGCAGCCCCGGCGGCCCGGGCAGGTACTGGAAGTTGCCCTCGCCCTCGTGCCGGACCAGGACCGCCAGGACGTTCTCGCCGGGCTGCAGCCAGGGCTCGAGGTCGTAGGTATCATAGCGCCAGTGGGCCGGCCAGGCCCGGACCGGCCCGTGCCCCAGCCAGCGGCCGTTGACGAAGAGGATGTAGCGGGAGTCGGCCGTGAGGTGCAGGCGGGCCGGCCCGCCCTGATACAAGAAGCGCCGGCGGAAACGCACGAAGGCGTTGCGGGCCGGGGTCGGTGCGTCGGTCCAGATCCAGAAACCGGGGGCGAAGACCATCGACGCCTCCTCGCCGGTTACGGAGCCTTGCGCCAGCGGCGGAAGACCTCCCAGACCCGCGGGTCCTCCTGGCCCAGCCGCCAGGCGGCGACGCCAGCGGCGCCGTAGCGGTCGGCCAGCCCCAGGCGGGCGGCGGCGCTGGCGCTGTCCTCGAGCCAGACCACGTGGTCGTGGAAGGGAGCCGGCGTGGGCGTCGGTCGGGGTGGACGGGGAGGAGAGGGCGTGGGCGAGGGCACCACCACCGGACAGGGTGGGGCGGTCCGACGGCGGATGACGTGGGCCGGTGGCGGCAGACTGGTCTGTGGCGGCGGGGGGTCGGTGGGCTGGGCCCGGTAGCGGAAGGTGACCGAACGGGCGAGAGGGTCGAACGTCAGGGCGACGCCGTAGCGCTCGGCCAGGGCTGTGGCCTGGCGGTAGTGGAGCGAGCGGGTCTGGCCGGTGGTCAGGTTCCAGTCGTAACCGTAGAAGGCCAGGCCGATAAGAATCTTCTGGGCCGGCAGCTGGCTGGCGGCGAACCGGACCACCCGCTCGACCCAGTCGTAGGGGGCGATCGAGCCCGGTCCGCTCCAGGGGCCCCGATAATCGTAGGTCATCAGGGTCATGAGGTCGGCGTGCGGCCCCAGGGCGGCGTAGTCGTAGGCGCCGGCCCAGCCGGTGGTGACATCGGCGGTCTTGGCCGGGACAGCCAGAGTGAGCAGCTTCCCCCGCGCCCGCAGGGCCGCACCCAGTCGGGCGACGAAGGCGCTGTAGGCCGGGCGGTCGCCTGGCTCGATCCCCTCGAGATCCAGATCGAAGCCGGCGTAGTCCTCGGCGGTGACGTAGGCCACGATCTCGTCGATCAGGCGGTTCGCGACTGCCGGGTCGGTCAGCAGGCGGTGGTTGAGGGGGCCGGAGAGGGTGAGCAGCGAGGGCAGGACGGCCAGGCCCCGGGCGCGGGCGAAGGCCAGAAGGGTCTGGTCATCCTGGCTGCTCAGGCGGCCACAGGCATCGACGGTGACCCACTGGACTCCCAGGTAGTCGATCTGGTCGGCGTACGCCGCGAGCGACCGCCAGGCGGTGCCATCATAGGGCACGTAGTAGGCGAAGAGGCGCCGCCGGGCCGCCGGGGTGGGCGTCGCCGGCGGGCGGGGCGCCGGCGTCGTCTGAGCGGTGGGGCTGGGGGACGGCTCCAGAGGCACCAGGGCCAGGCTGTCTGACCGGAGCGAGGCTGGCTGCTCAACGGGAGAGGGTGTCGGGCTGGGCGATGGCGAGGGGAGGATCGGGTCGTGCTGGAGGGGCGTGATGGCCGGGGGCGGCGTGGGGGTGGGGGCGCTGACGGGCGACGGGGTCGCCGGGGCGAGGCACCCACTGCTGCCGAGGATCAGAACGGCGACAAGGAGGAGAAGTCCATGCTGGCGACCCAGGCCCACCGTGACGACACCACCCCCACCGGTTGGGGCCAGCATAGCGCGGGCGTCGGGGAGTGTCAACGGGTATAATCTGGCGGGAGGCATGGGATGACCATCTGGATGCGGCGACTGGCCGCCGGCCTCGAGTGGCTGGCCTTCACCCTCTGGATCGGGGGGCTCGCGGTTCTGGGGGGACTGGTGGCCCCCACCCTCTTTCGGACGCTCAGCCGCGACCAGGCGGGCCGGGCGTTCGGCGCGGTCCTGGAGCGCTTCCAACCGCTGGCCCTGGCCTGTGGACTGGTGATGCTGGGCGTCGGTCTGGTCCTGCGCCTGAGCGGCCGCCCTCTCTCTGGCCTGGCCCGGCTGAAGTACGGGCTGGTCGTGGTCATGCTTCTTCCGCACCTCATCGTCGGGTGGGGTATCATACCGGCCATGGCCCGCCTGCAGACCACGGTCGGCCGGCCATGGGAGCAGGTCCCGCCAGACCACCCCGCTCGTCTGGAGTTCGAGCGGCTGCACGATCTGGCGACGACGCTGCTGAGCGGCACGCTGATCGGCGGGGTGCTGCTGCTGGGCCTGCTGGTCCTCACCTGGGTTGAATCAGGCCAGCCGTCGGGCGGTCAGCAGTGAGTTTTGACTTTTTGGACGTGGATGCGGTAGAATTACAGGGCGTGGGGTGAACAGGCCGGCGGGGCCGTTGCCGTGCCCCGCCGCACTTTGTGAGAGGAGTTGACCGCAGGGATGCAGGTGGTACTGCGCGAAGGCGAGAGTTTCGAGAGCCTTCTCAAGCGCTTCCGGGCCGGCGTGGCCCGCGACGGGATCATCAGCGAGTACAAGCGCCACCAGGCCTTCATCAGCAAGTCCGAGAAGGCCCGGGCCAAGGCCCGCCGTGCCGAGCGCAAGCGGATGCTCAAGGCGCTGAAGGCCGCCCGGCGGTCGGCGGCCTGAGAGATCCTTTCCCGCTGACGACGCGCCGGGGCGTTCTGGCTTCGGCGTGTTTTTTCTTTTCGGCCCCTCTCAGGGACGGCGACGCGCCGCCGGCTGCCCGTCAGACCCGCTGGTCTGCCCGCGGGCCAGCCGGATGGCCTCCTCCTCTTCGGCGGTCAGATGGTAGGGCGACTGTCCCTGGCGCAGCGGCTTGGCGAAGAGACGGCAGGCGTTCCGGGTGAAGAGAGAGCTGAGAACGACGCCGTTGGCCTGACGGTCGAGAAGAGCCAGCGAGAAACTCTGGTCGCCGCCGGTATCGTGGAAGGGGTTGTAGCGGACCAGACCCACCCCCTGAAGGCTGCGCTCCAGCGTCCGCTCGATCTGCTGCGCGCGCTCCTCCAGACGGAGCAGTCGGGCCCGTAGCTCGGCGAGCTGTTCGGCCGAAGACCCGGCAGTCTCTTCACTCCGGCGGGCCAGACGGGCGCTGCGCTCCAGCCGGTTCAGCCGGTGGGTGAGGCGCAGGTGCCAGAGCAGCAGGAGCCCGCCCAGCCCCAGGGCGAGCCACAGACCGTAAGCCTCGAGAGCGGACCGTACGGTTTCCACCGCCACCCCTCCGCGTTCCCGGTCTCCACCGGCGTGGGAGCCAGGGGATGCTGGAGGGATTGTAGCGCCGGCCGGGGCCACCGGCAAGTCCGGTCTTCCCGTTGGCGCGCTCTCCGGCTATATTGACCCCGGCGCACAGTCCAGACCACAGCGGGAGCAGCGCGTCGGAGCGTCAAGGGCATGGTGCGGGCGGGACGACTGCTGGTGGTGGTCGGGCTTCTCGGCCTGGGATGTGGGACAGGTGGCACTCCACCGGCCACCCTCACGCCGACGAGTGCCGGAGCGCCGGTGGTGGTGGTCAGCACCCGGGCGACCGTCACCCCCACGCCGCCGCCGACGCCAACGTCCACCCCAACACCCGATCTGTTCTTTGCCACTCCCACGCCGTCCCCGGAGGTCCGGACCCCATCCCCGACCCCGACCGTCACCCCGACACCCGCGCCCGAGCCGCCCCGGTTCCGGCCGACCCGGACCCCGCTGCCCTCGCCGACTCGCACCCCCTATATCCTGGTCATCACCCCGAGGCCCTCGCCGACCCCACGGTCAGGGCCTCCGTTCGGCCCGACGCCCTCGCCACGTCCCACACCGACCACAACGCCGGCGGCCCCCGGCTCCCCCTGATGCTAATACGCTCTCTCACCGTCCGGTCTGCCGGACCGACCGCCGGGCGACAGGCTGATGGGCCAGGGAGGCCACCCTTCGCCTCTCAATGGGCCGGCCCCAGTGCCAGTCCGCCCAGGGAAAGCCCTCCCGCACCGCAGAGCGCCAGCGCCCAGAGGAGGTCGACGTTGACCCAGAAGCGTCGCAGGATGACCACCCCCAGCCGGGCGTAGACCAGCCAGGCGACCACTGCCATCACGCCCAGCATGGCCAGACTGTGCACAGCCACCAGTCCCAGCGCCGTGTCGGCCGTGGTCAGCCCCAGGACCAGCGGCGCCAGCATCAGACCGCTCCCGTGCGCGGTCGCCATAAGCAGGGACCACCAGGCGAGGTCGCCGTAGCCGACGTTCAGCCCGACCCAGCGGGGGCCGCGGAGCCCGCGCCAGAGACGGGCCAGCCCCCAGATCAGGAGCAGCCCGGCTGTCCCCCACCGGACCGGCTCCAGCGGGAGTGTGGACCGGGCCAGAACGACCAGGCCGGCCACGCCGGCGACCGCCGCCCCGTGGCCGAGCGTGATCGGCACCAGCGCCAGCCAGAGCGCCCGCTGGCGCTGACGCTGGAGCGCCAGGAAGACGGCGAAGAGCCAGCCCATCGCCGGGTTCAGCCCGTGGAAGGCCCCCAGCAGGGCCGGGGTCAGCCAGGAACCGTGCGTCAGGACCTCGGGCACGACGCTCTCCCCTCCGCACCGGGCGCGGCCGGGCCGCTCACAGAGACCCGACCCCTGGCGGCCGGCGCTGGTCATCCGGATCGCGCGCGGTCGGTCCCTGGCTGAGAGCGGTTTGCGGGACACCCTCAGACGGCGCCATGGTCTAGGGGAAGCAGTAGGTGTCCGAGGAGGCGTCGCCTCCCTGGAGGCGCACCTGGTGGGCGCGCGCCTCCCCAAAGTCGACCAGGAACTCCGGGTCCACCCGGAGCCCGCCCGACGGCTCGGCGTTCAGCCGCACCAGCCAGCCACGGATCCCCTCCGGATAGAACTGGTCGTCCCAGGTGCTGTAGAGCGAGTTGGTGACGTAGACCCGCCGACCATCCCGACTGATCTCAACCATCTGCGGCGCCCCACTGAGCGGCCGGCCGCTCGGATGAGCGGCCCGGTGCGCGATCCCGCCCAGCTGGACCAGGCCCGTCAGTTTGGGGGCGAAGGGGTCGCGCACATCATACTGACGCAGCTCGCCGGTGCCCCAGCAGGAGACGTAGAGAAACCGGTCATCAACCGAAAGATCGATGTCGGTGACCAGCGGCGGCACCATGCCCACGGGCTGGAGCGGCGGCGGCAGGGTGGCAGGATCGGCGGCGACCGCCGGGATCTCGATGACCTGACGGGCCCGCCAGGCGCCGTTCTCGCGGTACCAGACCCAGATCCCGCTGGCGAGGTTGGTGAGGTTGATGACTGTGTTGACGAAGCCGTAGAGGCGAGTCGGGTCGTGGGCCGGCCGCAGCTCCAGCACCATTTGGTTCTCCTCACCCAGATCGACGGTCGCCAGGTGGCGCCGGCGCCGCAGGTCCCAGAAATGCAGGCGGTGGCCGAAGCGTTTGTTCAGCAGGTCCTCCAGACGCAGCCCATTTTCAAAAATATCGGGCGTCGCCCACTCACTGCTCACGGCCACGTCCTGGGCGATGTGCCAGAAGAAATCGTAGGCCAGGAACTGCGGGCCACGGTCGATCTCCCAGCGGCCCAGGACCTCGAAGGTGTCGTGGTCGAGGAGGAGAACGCCGCCGGGGCCGCCGCCCTCGGCGCTGCCCAGGGCGGAGATATAGATGGCGTCGGGACCGCAGTGAACGGTGTGAAGCCGGGTGTAACCGGCCCGGCGGGCAACCTCGCTTCCCTCAATGACCTTCACCAGGCGCGGCCCACGGGGATCGGGCTTGGTGTCGATGATAGCGATGCGCGAGGAGCGCAGCCCGGGCACGATCAGGTAGCGCCGCTCCAGATGGGGATGAGCGGAGGGACAGAGGGCCGAACTGCAGGCGTTCCAGCCGAAGTGGTGGAGTTCGTCGCCGATATGCGGCAGGTCGACGCGGCCGACGATCTGGCTGTAGGTCGGCGAGTCCGGGTCCACGTCGACCACCGCCAGAAAGTCTGGCCGTCCGACACCAACGTAAAGGCCGGCCACGTAGGCCAGCCTCTCCGGCGGCGCCTGGGCCGCCAGCCGGGGCGAGGGGAAGAACGACGGGTCGACGGTCAACGGCAGGCCCATGGGGCTCCTCCTTGAAGGAAATCACCGGTGCCGGGATCAGCCGTCCGGGCAGAAACGGACTTCGCTGATCGAGAACCTGAACTTTTCCCATCATACTCTCCCGGCGATCGGCCTGTCAAGCGTGCCGGCTGCTCCCCGGCGGGAGGGAGTGTGCAGTCGCACAGCAGCCGGCGGGCGGCGCTGGCTTCTGCCGGGGCCCGGTCGACATGGCTATCGGCAGAGAGGGCCGCCGCGGCCGGACAGCCGGTCTCCCTGGGGCTTGACAGGCATGTTATATAAAGTCACGGGAGACATCTGTGGGGAGGAGTGATGGCTCGGGTGCCACCGTCGCCGGCGACCGGCGACTTCGTCCAGCTCCCCCTTTTCCCCGATCTTCCCCCACCGCCGCCCCCGCCGGCCCGTTCCCGTCGCCTCTCTCCACCGTCAGCCTCCACGCCCCTGACCATCACCGCCACCCTCACCGATTACGCTGCCTATCTCGTCGGCGCGCAGAAGGCCCCGGCCACCGTCCGCGTCTTCCTCAGCGACCTGCGGCAACTGGCCGCCTTCTACCCCGACCGCCCGCTGACCGCCTTCACCACCGCCGACCTGGCCCTCGTCCTGGGCCAGCTGCGCCAGCGGGGAGCGGCCCTCAAGACCATCGACCGCAAGATCACCACCTACAAAAACTACTTCGCCTACCTGACCGCCCGCGGCCTGATCCCGCACGATCCGGCCGCCGCTCTCCTCTATCCCTCTTTCACCGAGCCCCTGCCGGAGATTCTGACCGACGCCGAGGTCGAGCGCCTCCTCGCTGTCGCCCAGGACGATGCTTTCTGGGCCGCCCTCATCGGCGTCTTCCTCTACGCCGGACTCAAGGTCAGCGAGGCCCTGGCCCTGCAGCGCCACGATGTCGTCCTCGAGCCGCCCCGTCCGCACCTTATCGTCCGGCGCCGGCGAGCCAGCCGGGCCGGCCGTGATCGCGTCGTCCCGCTCGACCCACGCCTCCAACCGCTTCTGGCCCGCCATCTGGCCACCCAACCGGGTCTCTGGCTCTTCGCGGTTCCGGTCCGCACGCTCGACTGGCGGTTGAAACACTACGCCCGGCAGGCCGGCATCACCCGCCCGGTCAGCGCCCAGGACCTGCGCAACACCTTCGCGGTCGCCTTCCTCCGGCGCTGTCTGGCCCGGGAGGCATCCCTGACCCACCCGGCCGACCGCGCCGCCGCCCGGGCCGCCCACGACCGCGCGCTCCTCGACCTTCTGGGACTGGCGCCGCCGAGCGCCGAGACGATTCTGCCCCAGTACCGGCGGCTGGCTGAAGCCGCCGGCCCGCTGACCGCGGACCAGGGCCTCGGCCCCGGTGGCTGAGAGGTTCGCCCGCTGAGGCCGGCTACCCCGGTTGCGGTGACCTGCGGGCCAGGCACGTCTCCTGCCTCTTTCTTCCGGTCGATGGTGAGTCCTGGAGGAGTGGTGAGTCCCTATCTATCGGCAGGCCCGCCCGGCCACCGACTCCTCGTTCTGACGCTCGGACTGACCATGGCCCTTCTTGCCGCCTGTCTACCTGTTCCACCCGCCGCCCCTCCTTCCCCTTCGCCCACCGTCACCCCCACGGCCGTCGCCCTCGCCACCTACCTTCGCATCGGCCGCGACCTGGCTCTCCTCGCCCAGGAGCGGGCCGAACACCCCGAGCTCCGCCGGTTCGCCCGCCAGGCCATCGCCGCCCGCGAGGACCTGCTTCGTTCTCTCCCCCCAGAGAGTCTCCCCCTGCCGCCTGCCCCCGACGCCGACCCGCTCCGCCCCTCCGCCCGCCTGCCAGAACTCCGGGCCCGGCTGGAGTGGGCCCGTCCCTTCGACCGCGAATGGATCGACCTCTTTCTGCCCTTCACCGACGAGATGCTCACCGTCGTCGTGCCGCTGGCCGAGACCGCGCCGGACCCTCTGCGTCACCAGGCCCGGGAGACCGTCTCCCTGCTCACCGCCGAGCAGGCCCAGCTGCGAGCCTGGCGCCTGGCCTGGTACGGAGGAGGCGGATAAAATAAAAGGCGCTCCCCACGTGGGGAGCGCCTGACAGAGGCCGGATCCGCGCTAAATACCGATGGAGACGGCCTTGACCTCCAGGAACTCCAGGATGCCTTCGCTCCCGTTCTCGCGGCCCAGACCGCTCTCCTTGAAGCCCCCGAACGGGATGTGCGGCCCGGTTGGCAGCGGATCGTTGACGCCAACGATCCCGTACTCCAACCGCTCGGCCACCCGGAAGATCCGGCCGGCGTCGCGGGCGAAGAAGTAGGCGGCCAGCCCATACGGCGTGTCGTTGGCCAGGGCGATGGCCTCGTCCTCGGTGTCGAAAGCCATGATCGGCAGGACCGGGCCGAACGTCTCCTCGTACATCACCCGCATCTCGGGGCGGGCGTTGGCCAGGACGGTCGGCTCGTAGAAGTATCCCTTGAGGCCGTCGACCCGGGCCGGTTTGCCACCGGTCAGGACCACCGCCCCTTTGGCCACCGCGTCCTCGACGTGCTCGACCACCTTCTGGAAGCCCCGCTCGTCGATGAGCGGTCCGATATCGGTGCCGGGCTCCAGTCCGTTCCCCACCCGCAACTGACTGGCCAGCTCGGCCACCCGCCGGGCGAAGGTCTCGGCCACCGGCCGCTGCACGAAGAGCC
Organism: Chloroflexota bacterium; assembly: GCA_034433795.1. Taxonomy (GTDB): domain Bacteria; phylum Chloroflexota; class UBA6077; order FW602-bin22; family DAOUAE01; genus DAOUAE01. The sequence continues at coordinate 10,590 of DAOUAE010000001.1, read as the reverse complement.
GGTTGGCGCAGATGCAGGTCTGACCGGCGTTGCGGAAGCGTGAGAGGATGGCGGCCCGGGCCGCCTGCTCGAGGTCGGCGTCGTCGAAGACGATGAAGGGCGCGTGTCCGCCCAGCTCCAGCGAGACCCGTTTGACCGTGCCAGCGGCCAGGGCCAGGAGCCGCTTGCCGACCTCGGTCGAGCCGGTGAAGGTGAGTTTGCGCACCAGCGGGTGGGTGGCGAACTCCTCACCGATCCCGGCCGAATCGGTGCCGGTGACCAGATTGACCACGCCCTTGGGGAAGCCGACCTCGTCGAAGATCTGGAAGATGGCTGCGGCGATGAGCGGGGTCGCCCGGGCCGGCCGCAGGACCGCCGTGCAGCCAGCCGCCAGCGCCGGTCCCAGCTTGCGGGTGACCATGCTGGCCGGGAAGTTCCAGGGGGTGATGGCCGCCACCACCCCGACCGGCTGGCGCAGCACCAGCACTCGACGGTTCGTCGCCGCCGGGGGCACCACCTGACCGTAGACCCGCCGGGCCTCCTCGGCATTCCACTGCAGGAAGGCGGCGGCCACCTGGACCTCGACCCGCGACTCGGTCAGCGGTTTCCCGTTCTCCAGAGTAAGCAGACGGGCCAGTTCCTCCAGGCGCTCCTGCATGCGCTGGGCCGCCGCCATCAGGAGGCGGGCTCGCTGTTCCGCCGGCGTCTGCGCCCAGGCCGGAAAAGCCGCGTGGGCCGCCTCGATGGCGGCGCGGGCGTCCTCACGGTCGCCGTCGGCCACCTCGGCGATGACCTCACGGGTGGCCGGGTTCCGCACGGCAAAGGTCCGGCCGCTGCGGGCCGGACGCCACTCGCCGTTGATGTACAACTGCGCCTGCTGGACCAGCGTTTGCATCAGACCTCCTCCTTGGCGCCTCGCCGTGTGTCCTGTCTGATTGTAGCGCACCGGCGCCGATTTGACGAGACCGGGTCACCCGCTCAGGAGCCCCGCTGGGGCAACGCGGCCAGAACCACCTGGCCGACCACCGCCAGGCTGGCGGGAGCGCACTTCTCCGGCGTATCGGCGGTGGTGTGCCAGTACGGATAGTCGATGTCGATGAGATCGATGACCGGAATGCCCCGCTCCAGAAACGGCAGGTGATCGTCCAGGATGGCCGGCCCGGGCTCGGGGCGGAAGACAGCGGCGTACCCTAGGTCGCGGGCGAGGGTCCAGATCCGGTCGACCAGAGCGGGGGCCCGGTCCTGGGAGTGGGCTTCGGGGTAAAGCACCAGGTCACGGTCGCCCACCATATCCAGCAGCAGTCCCCAGGCTGGCAGAGGGTCACCCAGGTGGGCGGCGTAGAAGCGCGAGCCCAGGAACATCTCCGCCGGCGTCTCGCCCCAGTCCTCGCCATCGAAGAAGACGACATCCAGGCCGACCATCAGAGCGAGACCGGACACCTGCCGGGCCACCTCCAGCAGGACCGCCACCCCGGAGGCGCCATCGTTGGCGCCGGGAACAGGCTGAGACCGCCGGGCCGGGTCAGGGTCACGCTCGGCCCGTGGCCGGGTGTCCCAGTGGGCGCACAGAAGCACGCGGGGCCGACGGTCGGGGGCGATCTGGCCGACGATGTTCACCAGAGCGAGAGGACCGGCGCTGGTCTGGACCGTGAAGCGCTGGAGGGTGAGGCGGTCAACGGCGGCCCCGAGCGTCGCGACGAGAAAGGCCCGGCACCGGTCGTGGCCCGGGGTGCCGGGCACCCGGGGCCCGAAGGCCACCTGGCGCTCGAGATCGGCAAACGCCCGGGCGGCGTCGAAGGGAGGGAGACGGCCGGATGGTCCCTGGCGGGACGGACCGACAGGCCACGGCCGGCAGCCGGCGAGGAGGCCGGTCAGCACCGCCTGGGCGAACGTCCGCCGGCCAAGCCGGCGCGGGGCGCAAGGGGTCTGTCCTGGCCTCCCGCGGGGTCCGGGCTCAGGAGCGGTGGTCATCGCCAGCCCTCCTGTGGCCGCCGGTACTTGAAGGGCAGCAGATCGAGCAGGCGGCATTTGACGAGCCGTCCCTGATCGGCGAGGATGACTTCCAGGTCCGGGGCGTGGTCGCTGAGAACCTCGCGGCAGAGCCCGCAGGGGGGCACCACCTGGATCGTCTGGTCGGGCTCGTCGGGGCGTGGGTGGCGGACGGCCACGATGGCGGCGAGATCACGGGCGCCGGCGAGGAGGGCCTGTCCCAGGGCGAGGGGTTCGGCGCAGATGGCCGCCCGGCCCACCCGGGCCTCGAGGTTGACGGCGGTGAAGACCTGGCCCTGGCGGGTCCGCAGAGCGGCGCCGACATGGTGGCGGCCGTAGGCGTAATGCTGGCGAATGATCGCCCGCGCCGCCTCGACCAGAGCCTCGTCAGCGGGGGTTAACGGCAAAAGATCCACAGCGTTGCTCCCGATAAAGGCGATGACCGCCTCACCCTGATGTCTGGAGGCCATGGTAACGCAAAAGCGCAAAGACGGGGAGAGAGCCTGCTGTTACACCACTACGGCTTTCGAGCGCTCGGTCTGACCCCTTGACAGGGGCGTGCGCTGCTGCTATGCTGGTGTTGCTAACGCGCGTTAGCAAAAGACGGGAGACCACGGTGCCGGCAAAACGCCCAACCCAGGCCGACGTTGCGCAGCTGGCCGGGACGTCCCGGAGCACAGTCTCTCTGGTGCTGAACAGGCGCCTGAGCCATCGGATCAGTCCGGCCACCCGCCAGCGGGTGCTTGAGGCGATGCGCCTGCTCGGCTACACCCCGCATCCTGCGGCGCAGATGCTGGCACGCGGGCGCCACCAGATCATCGGTGTCTTTACCTATGAGCCGCACTTCCCCTATGAACAGGAAAACTTTTACCAGCCGTTCCTTCTTGGCATCGAGCGCGAGGCCAGTCGTCAGGATTACAACGTCCTGCTCTTCACTCGCCACCGCCATGGCCATCGACGCCAGATCTACGTCGATGGCCAGAATACTCTCCACCTGGCCGATGGGGCCATCCTTCTGGGAGCCTGCCCTGACCGCGACGAACTTCGCCGGCTAGTTCAGGAAGGCTATCCCTTCGTTTACATCGGTCGGCGCGAGGTCCCGGGCTGCTCGATTGATTGGGTAGCCAGCGACTACACCACGGCCAGCATGACCGCCACCCGTCATTTGCTCGCCCTCGGCCACCGACGGCTCGCGTTCGTCGGGTGTGAGCAGGCGCGTGAATCCTATGAAGACCGTCTGTTCGGTTGTCAGGCAGCTGTGGCGGAGACATCGGACGGCCTACTAATCACTCTCCCGGAGAGGCTTCTCTCCGAGCCGCAATCTTTAGTGGCCGCGCTGCGCCAATCGAAAATCACGGCTGTTCTCTGCACCACCCCGGAGATTATCGCTGCTCTTCTGCCGTGCCTGCGATCGGCGGGGATACGGGTTCCGCGCGATCTCTCCATCGTTTCCCTCGGGGACAGCGATCCACCCTTTATTTTCGACTTTTCTCTTACGCACGTTCGCCTCAATCGAGTTCAGGTCGGTGAGTGTGCGGTGCGCCTGCTCCTTGACCGATTAAATGGACGTGTTTGCAGCCCGCAGCACATTCGGGTACCTTGCGAGTTTGTTGTTGGCGAGAGCACCGCCCCGCCAGTGTAGGGGTGGCATATTTTGGGTGAAGGAGGCGCTCTCATGACCCTACGCTACGGTCGCCGCCGTTTTCTGGGAACTACCGCCGGCCTTCTTGTTGGGGGTATCTTAACAGCCTGTGGACCAGCACCAGTGTCGACCCCGACGGCCACACCAGCCCCTGCTAAACCGGCGCCGACCCCGACGCCAACCCCCGCGGCCGCGCCTGTCGGCCAGCCCGCGGGCCAGCGCCGGAAGGTGACGCTGGAGTTCTGGAACTGGTGGGGCGTTCAGCGCAAACCGCTGATGGATGAGATCCTCGCCCAGTTCAGCCAGACCTATCCGTGGATCACGGTCAACAATGTCGTCCAGCCCTGGGACCGGCGGGCGGAGAAGGTCTTGACCGCCCTGGCCAGCGGCAATCCGCCCCAGGTGATCATGGCCACCCGCGAGGAGATCGTCAGGTTCGCCGCCGAGGGGCTCATTGTCCCAATAACCAAGTATGTCAAAAGCCGAAACCTGAACGTCAATGAGATGTTCTACCAGTCTGAGATCGAAAGTATGTGGTGGAAAGGCGAACTCTACTCTATGCCTATGCCAACGGCCGGCGGCGAAACCGGCCTGATGTTCGTCCACACGCCCCTCCTGCAACAGGCCGGCCTGAAGCCGGAAAGCCCTCCGAAGACCTGGCAGGAACTGGAGCAGGCGGCGCGGACTCTCACCAAACGGAGCCCCGCTAAAGGCATTGAGGTCATGGGAGCCGATGTTGGCACGAATGGGACCGCGTTTATCTCCTGGCTCTACACCAATAACGGGACATTTATGAGCGACGACTTACGCAAAGTAACATTCCATAGCGAAGAAGGCGTTCAGACACTGGAATGGATGCTGAAATTCACCAACGAGATCAACGGCGGCGTGGAAAACGTCAATGACTTTTGGCAGGCCGCGACCGGCGAGGCCGGGCAGTTTCCTTTTTACCAGAACCGCCTCGCCTTCTGGTTCACCAATGTCTCGGCCTTCTTCCACATCAAGAACTTTGCCCCGAATCTTCAGTGGGGCCTCGCCCTTCGCCCGTACAACGGGACTAATCCCAAAGCCGCTTCCCACGGCGTCGCCGCGCTGACGTTCGGCTGGGGATATGTTATCCCCAAAGGGCTGGATAGTGAGACCGAAGAAGCGGCCTATCTACTGGTCGAGTGGATCACAACGACCGAGCAAGGGGCCTGCCGCTTTATGTTCGAACAGATGCGGCCGTCACCGCTCAAAAAGTGCAATGAGAACCCGAAGTACAAAGAGATCAATCCCTACTGGGACGTTGTGAAAGAATCGCTGGCCCGCGATATTCCGATGAAAATCACACCCGTCCAGTCACAACTTTACCAGGCGCTCAATCAACAGGTCCAGGAAGCCTTCTTTCGTCGAAAGACCGCTAAAGAGGCGCTCACTCAGGCGGCCGAACAGGCCCAGCGCGTGCTGGATGAGTGGTGGAGCAAGCAGCGATGAGAGAAGGCCAAGCCACCGCCTCAGCCGTGTGGCCGGGCCGACGCTGGGCCCGGCTCCGCCGGGCCGCTCTCGGCTACGTATTCATCGGCCCCTGGCTTCTCGCCTTTCTGCTCTTCGAGTTGATCCCCCTTGTGATGGCCTTCGTCTTCAGTCTGACCGAGTACTCGGTCGTGGGTCCGATGCGCTGGGCCGGCCTCGCCAACTACTGGGAGATGTTCACCCGCGACCCGCTCTTCTGGATCAGTCTGGGCAACACTGTCTTCTACATCGTCTTCGCCGTACCGCTCGGGATCGCGGCCGCGTTCACGCTGGCTCTGCTACTCAACCAGCCAGTAAGAGGGACCGCTCTTTTGCGAACGCTTTTCTACCTGCCGGCAGTAGTCCCGACAGTCGCCGCTTCCATCGTTTGGCTCTGGATCTTCGACACGCGCCGGGGGATTCTGAACCTGCCGCTCATCGCCCTGGGCCTTGAGCCCATCCGCTGGTTGAGCAGTCCGGAGTGGGCTAAGCCCGCCCTCATTCTTATGTCGCTCTGGGGCATCGGTGGCAGCATGGTCATCTACCTTGCCGGGCTTCAGGGTATCCCAGGCGAACTCTACGAAGCGGCGGCCATCGATGGGGCCAGCGCCTGGCAGCGACTCCGGTTCATCACTATCCCGCTAATGACCCCCACCATTCTCTTCACGCTTATCATGGGCATCATTTCCTCTTTTCAGGTTTTCAACGCCGCCTTTATTATGACTGGTGGTGGCCCTCTTAACGCAACCCTTTTCTATATGTTGCATATCTATAATAACGCCTTCAGTTTCTTCCGTATGGGCTACGCCGCTGCGATGGCGGTCATCCTTTTTCTACTGGTCCTCGGGCTGACGGCCATCATCTTTGGTACCAGCGAGCGCTGGGTCTACTACGGTGGTGGAAAATGAGCCGTCGTCTTAGCTCCTTACTCGTTCAGCACGGACTTGTCTACACTGTTTTAATACCTGGCTCTATCTTGACTCTAATTCCTCTGCTCTGGACTATTTCGACTTCCCTTAAGACACTTGACCAGTTGAATGTCTATCCGCCTTCGTGGATACCCAATCCCGTCGCCTGGTGGAACTACCGTGAACTGTTTGAGATCCAGCCAATTCCCCTCTACTTGCGAAATACATTGATTGTCGTCGCTGCCTGGGAGATAGGCGGCCTTATCAGCTGTTCATTTGTCGCCTATGGATTCGCTCGCCTCCGTTTTCCCGGACGAGACTTCTTCTTCATGCTTCTCCTGAGCACAATGATGATGCCATATATCGTCCGGCTTATACCTCTCTTTGTGATTTACACCAAACTCGGCTGGATTAATACCTTTCTACCTTTGATTATTCCGCCGCTTCTTGCTCGCAATCCATTTTACATTTTCCTGTTCCGCCAGTTCTTCCGGACGATCCCCGAGGAGCTGGCAGATGCGGCTCGCATCGACGGCTGCAGCGAGTTCGGCATCTGGTGGAGAATCATTCTCCCGCTTTCCAAGCCGGCCATGGCCGCTGTCGCCATCTTTGCTTTCCAGAGCGCATGGGACGATTTTCTCGCCCCACTTATCTACATGGGCAACCGCCCTGAACTGCGGACCCTGGCAGTCGGCCTCTATTACTTTCGCAATATGCCCGGCCAACTGCCGATGGTGCATTACCTGATGGCCATGTCGGTCCTCATGATCATCCCGGTGCTCCTTGTCTTTGCCTTCGGCCAGCGCTACTTTATCCGTGGGGTCGCCATGAGCGGCCTCAAGGGCTGATACCACCCACACGTCCCGTCTGCGCAGGAGGACTGTATGCCACGCGAGACTCAGACCGATATTTTGATTGTCGGCGGCGGTGTTGGCGGCTGTGCGGCCGCGATGGCCGCAACCGCTCTTGGCTTTCGCGTGATCCTGACCGAAATCACCGATTGGATCGGCGGTCAGCTCACCAGCCAGGCCGTCCCCCCCGACGAGCATCCCTGGATCGAACAGTTTGGCTGCACCCGCCGCTACCGACAGTTCCGCGAGGGAGTCCGGCGCTACTACCGCGACCACTACCCGTTGACCCCCGAGGCCCGAACGGATCCGACGCTGAATCCTGGCCTCGGCTCGGTCTCCCGCCTCTGCCACGAGCCCCGCGTCGCACTGGCCGTCCTTCAGCAGATGCTGGCCTATCCCCTGGCCACCGGGCGCCTGGAGATCCGCCTGCGACGGGAGCCGATGCGCGTCGAGACCAGTGGCGACCGCGTCCTGGCCGTCTGGCTGCGCGACCGGGAGACCGGTGCCGAGGAGATCATCAGCGCACCCTTTATCCTCGATGCCACCGAACTGGGCGACCTTCTTCCCCTCGCCGGTGTCGAGTATGTCACCGGAGCCGAGTCCCAGGCCGAGACCGGCGAGCCTCACGCCGTCGCTGGACCCGCCCAGCCGGAGAACGTCCAGGCCATCACCTGGTGCTTCCCTATGGCCTACGACCCCCACCGTGAGCACATTATCGAAAAGCCAGCCCAGTATGAGCGCTGGCGCGACTATATCCCCGCCGTCCGTCCACCCTGGACCGGCCGCCTGCTCGACTGGACCCATCCCCACCCGATCACACTGGAGCCGCGCCGACGGGTGCTTTTCCCCGAGGAAGAAACGACGCCAGGCCAGAGCCTCTGGCGCTACCGCCGGATCATCGCGCGTGACCACTATCCGCCAGGAGCGATGCCCTATGAGGTCACGCTGGTCAACTGGCCCCAGAACGATTACTTCCGCATCAATATCATCGACAAGCCCCCGGAGATCGTCGCTCAGGCGCTGGATGAGGCCCGGCAGCTGTCGTTGAGTCTTCTCTACTGGCTCCAGACCGAGGCCCCCCGTCCCGACGGGGGGGTCGGCTACCCCGGTCTTTTCCTGCGCCCCGACCTGGTCGGCACGGCCGATGGCCTGGCCAAGTACCCCTATATCCGCGAATCCCGCCGGATTCGCGCCGTCTTCACCGTGACGGAACTCCACGTCGGGGCCGAGGCCCGCGGTGGCCGTGAGGCCGAGCGTTTCTTCGACAGCGTGGGGATCGGGTGCTACCGCATCGATCTCCACCCCAGCACCGGCGGCGACAACTATATCGACATCAGCGCTCTGCCCTTCCAGATCCCGCTGGGCGCTCTCCTGCCCCTCCGCGTGGAGAATCTTCTCCCGGCCGGCAAGAACATCGGCACCACCCATATCACCAATGGCTGCTATCGCCTGCACCCGGTGGAGTGGAACATCGGCGAGGCAGCCGGCACGCTGGCCGCCTACTGCCTGCGACGGGGCCTCGCCCCGCGCCAGGTGCGCGACCACCCGGCCGATCTGGCAGACTTCCAGCGCCTGCTCCAGGCCCAGGGCATCGAGCTCGACTGGCCGCGCCTCCGTCCCGTCTGACACCCGGGACCCGGGCTCGGCCGACCCGGTCGGAGCCCACCGTCAGACCGAGAAAGGCAGCGGGCTCTCTCCCGCAGACGCGACAGTCGGCGAGGCCTCGGGTCTGCTATGATCGCCGGTGGTCGCCGACGATTTTGGTGAGGGGAGTCGCGTCCCGATGGAGATCGCTCGTCCTTTCCGAATCCTGGGCATCGCCGGCAGTCTCCGCCGGGCCTCGTACAACAAGGGACTGCTGCGGGCCGCCCAGGAGGTGGCACCCCCGGGCGTCGAGGTCGAGATCTTCGACCTGGCCCCCATCCCCCTCTACAACGCCGATGTTGAGGCCGCAGGCGACCCGGAGCCCGTCCGCCTTTTCAAAGAGCGCATCCGGGCGGCCGACGCCCTCCTGATCGCCACGCCGGAGTACAACTACTCGATCCCGGGCGTCCTCAAAAACGCCCTCGATTGGGCCGGCCGACCGCCCGCCGATTCGCCCCTCCGCCAGAAGCCGGTGGCGCTCATCGGCGCCTCGACCGGCATGTTCGGCACCGTCCGGGCCCAGCTGGCCCTGCGCCAGGTCTTCGTCTACACCGAGTCGTACGTCCTGCCGCGCCCGGAACTGCTGGTGGCCAACGCCCGCGACCGCTTCGACGCCGACGGCAACCTGCGCGACCCCGAGGTCCGGGAGCGTCTCCGCGCCGTGGTGACGGCCCTGGTCGCCTGGGCTCATCGCCTGAGAGCAGGGTGAGGCCGTGCCGCCCTCTCCGAGCCCCCGACCGTGGGACCGGCGCCCAGAGCCTCCGCTGTCCGCCCCGTCACCGGCGGGCCGGCCTCTGGCGATGGCCGGCCCCTTGGGCTATAATAGGATTGCGGGCAGGTGTTGCCGCAGACGAGGGGGAGGAAGCCATGCCGAGCGGTTTTGAACGCTTCACCGAACGGGGACGCCGCGCCCTCCTCTACGCCCAGGAAGAGGCTCAGCGTCTCAACCACAACTACATCGGCACCGAGCACATCCTGCTCGGCCTGGTCCGGGAGGGCGAGGGCGTCGCCGCCCGTGTCCTGCGCGACATGGGCATCGACCTGATGAAGGTGCGCTCGGCGGTGGAGCTGGTCACCGGCTTCGGCAGCCAGGTCGTTCAGCACGAGATCGGGCTGACTCCCCGGGCGAAGAAGGTCATCGAACTGGCGGTGGACGAGGCCCGCCGCCTCAATCACCAGTACATCGGCACCGAGCACCTCCTGCTCGGCCTCATCCGTGAGGGCGAGGGCATCGCCGCCGGCGTCCTCGAAAGCCTCGGCGTCAACCTCGACCGCGTCCGCGCCCAGGTCCTGCAGGCGGTCAGCCAGAGTGGCCCCCAGCAGGGCGATACCCGCCGGCCGGTGCGCACCCCGCTCATCGACCAGATGGGGATCGATCTGACGGCGGCGGCGCGGGCGGGGAAACTCGACCCGGTCATCGGGCGGGAGAAGGAGATCGAGCGGGTCATCCAGATTCTCTCGCGCCGGACCAAGAACAACCCGGCCCTCATCGGCGAGCCGGGCGTGGGCAAGACGGCCATCGTCGAGGGGCTGGCCCAGCGGATTGTGGCCGGCGAGGTCCCGGAGACGCTTTTGGGCAAGCGGCTGCTGACGCTGGATATGGGGGCGCTGGTGGCCGGGACCAAGTACCGGGGGGAGTTCGAGGAGCGGCTCAAGAAGATCATCGAGGAGATCAAGGCGGCGGGCAACTGCATCCTGTTCATCGACGAGCTGCACACCCTGGTGGGGGCCGGGGCGGCCGAAGGGGCGGTGGATGCGGCCAACATCCTCAAGCCGAGCCTGGCCCGGGGGGAGGTGCAGTGCATCGGGGCCACCACGCTCGATGAGTACCGCAAGTACATCGAGAAAGATGGGGCGCTGGAGCGGCGGTTCCAGCCGGTTTTGGTGGAGGAGCCGACGGTTGAGGAGACGATTGCCATTCTGCGCGGCATCAAGGAGCGCTACGAGCAGCACCACAAGCTGGAGATTACCGATGAGGCCCTGAAGGCGGCGGCAGAACTGGCGGCCCGCTACATCCCGGACCGCCATCTCCCCGACAAGGCCATCGACCTCATCGACGAGGCCGCCTCCCGCGTCCGCCTGC